>NZ_JBIWNI010000001.1:145866-861757 GCF_044767145.1 Streptomyces sp. NPDC101490 | reverse complement strand
CGGGCCCGGATCGTCTTGTGGTCCCGCTGTCCCACCTCCTGGTACTCCCCTGGCCGCCCCGGGCCCGGGCGGCCCATCCCACGGCGGGACGGGGCGGTCCGCCCGCCGGTCGCTCCGGCGGGCGGACGGCCCCTGGATCAGGTGGCGTCGGGGCCGACGTCGGCCGGGGTGAGGGGACGGCGGAGCGGGGTCGCCGTGGAGTACTCGTCGGCGCCGATGTCCCGTGCGGTGCCCCGCTGGTCGCCGTCGATGTCCTCGGGCACGGCGGTGCCGGTCAGGGTGGCGGCGCCGATCGCCGGGCTGTTCGGGGCGAGACGGTGGACGCCGTCCGGGGAGGCGGTCAGGCGCGGGTCGACCCGGGTGAACCCGGCGGTGGGGATGTTGCCGTTCGCGGCGGCGCCCCAGAGGATGTTGCTCTGCCAGGTGAAGCCGGTGGTCGCCCCCATGGCGACGAGGCTGCCGGTGTCGCCGACGATCAGGTTGTCAGCGACGGTCACCTCACGGGGTTCATGGGTCCGGCTCTCGCCCGAGAGCGAACTCACGTTGTTGAGAAGGGTGTTGTGCACGATGACCGCCCGGTCAACGGCGTCGTTGCCGCGCCGCTGCTCGACGGTCTCGCCCGTGACGTGGTCACGGGTGGTGCCGCTGCCCACCACGAGGGCCCGGCCGGACAGGTCGGCGAGGTAGTTGTTGACGATCAGATGGTCGTTGCCGTAGACGCGGATGCCTTCCTCGCCCCCCAGCAGGTGGTTGCCGTCGACCGTGGTGCCGTTGCCGTGGCGGAGCACGATGCCGCCCTTGCTGTCACGGATCGTGTTGTGGCGGACGGTGTTGCCGGAGGACTTGACCGAGATCGCCTCGGGGTCGCCGTCGCACCGCTCGAAGAGGTTGAACTCCACCTTCGCGTCGGCGTCGGACAGGGCGCGGCTGCTCACCCCGAGCCGGATCGGTTCGCCGCCGTTGGCACCGGTGAACGTGTGGTCGGAGAAGTGGTTGCGCATGATCTGGGTGCGCTGGGCGATGGCCGTCGAGCCGGGGCCGTCGACGACGACGAAGATGCCCTCGGTGCTCTTGTGGTGGAAGTGGTTGCGGTCGATCTTGGCGTCGTCGCCCCGCACCACCAGCCAGTCGACCGGGGTGGTCTCCGCGAACTGGAAGTCGTTGCGGGTGAGCCGGATGCCCTTGCTGTCCACGGGGATGGCGAGCGTTCCGCTCTGGCGCAGGGCGAAGCCGCTGACGGTGACGTACTGGGAGTTCTCGAAGACGAAGCTGCGCTCACCGCGCAGGACGACACCGCCCCGGGACTGGGCGACGATCGTGATGGGCGCGCCGCTGGTGCCGGTGCGGCCGGTGACGCGGATGGAGCCGCCGGAGGGAACGGTGTACGTGCCGTCGGCCACGACGATCCGGTCACCGGCGACCGCGCTGTCGATGGCGCTCTGGAGGGCGCTGAGGGAGGTGACCGGATCGGCGGGCACGGCGGCGGACGCGCCACCGGCCAGGAGCGTGTCGAGCGGGACGGCGGTGACCGCCGCGCCGAGCAGGGAACCCTTGAGGAACGTCCGTCGCTTCATGCTGCCTCCTGGAGGGGGATGGGCGGTGCATGGCTGCCGGGCGCGGGGCCCCGGCGGGGAGCCCCTGAGCGTCCGGGGTCGAACGGGGTGGATCCGGGGCGCGCCCCCACGGCACGCCCCGGATCCGGTCGGTGTGGACGGGGGCGTGGGGCCGTCCGTCCGGTGCTGCCGGCGCCGGTGGCTCCTGGTTCCCCGTCCGTTCCGTGTCCTTCCTTGGGGGAGGAACGGCCACGGGCCTCCGGTGAACGGCGGGAACCAGACACCAGGTCGAACAGCGGGAACCGGCCACCGGGCCGGGCACAGGGGCTCAGTGTGCTCCCCTCCACTCACGTCTCACTTACGTTCCACTAACGCGGTGTCCCGGCGCGGCCGATCGGGCGAGCGCGGACGGTTCGGCCGTTCACATGCGTGTTCGTACGGAACGGGCTGCTCCGGAACGGCTCCCCGGGGCTTCCGCTCCCGTGTCCCGTACGTCCTCCGGTGTCCGTGTCGAGGGGATGCTCCTCGGCCATGGACGGAGCAGTGAGGGCCCCCGGCCGACCGTTCTGTTCCGGCCTCCTCGTCGTGTCTCCCTCTCCGCGCTCGTCCACCCTGGTGCCGGGAGGGCGGTGCGGGTGGGTGCGCGTCCCGGGACGGCGATGGGCGGGCGTCCCGTGGGACCCGACCCGGACTCCGGTAAGGTGCTCGACCTCCGTACACGTATCCGATCACTCCAGTGAGGCGAACGACGTACATGAGCAAGCTGAGCCGCATCTACGTGGACACCTGCCTGCGCCCGGACAGCGGGCTGGCCGACGCCGTGGCCCGCGCCACGCTCCCCCCGGCCTTCGACGCGGCCTGGCGGACCCATCTGCTGCCCCGGCCCTGGTTCGTGAGCGCCCCGCAGACGGCGGCCTTCGCCCGTGATCTGGACGGTCTCTTCGACCTCCTGGTGTCACTGCCGGCCCGTCTGTTCGACGGCGATCTCGACCGGTACGCGGCCGAGGTCGGCATCGGGCCCGAGCCCGCCGCGCTGCTCCGCCGGGCCGGGTCGGGCGTCCCGGCGAAGCTGGGCCGCGCCGACGCCTACCACGACGGGACGTCGTTCAAGCTCCTGGAGTTCAACATCGGCAGCGAGGCCGCGGGGCTCGACATGGCCGTGTTCAACCGGGGGATGCTCGGCGTCCCCGAGTTCGCCGCCTTCGCCGACGAACACGGGCTCGACCACGTCGACATCGCGGCGCGCACGGCCGCCGTGCTGCGCGACCGGGCGCGCCCCGCCGTCTCGGGCGGTGGGGAGCCGGTGATCGGCCTGATCGAGGGGCGCGGTGGTGTCGCCGCGTACGGAAGGATCATGCGGGCCACGGTGGAGGCGATGGCCGAGCAGGGGCTCGACCTGCGGATCGGCGAGATCGGTGACGTACGGGCCCGGCCCGACGGCAAGCTCACCCTGGACGGCACCCCGCTCGACCTGGTGCTGCGGAACTTCGCCGCGAGCCAGCTGCTCGACGACCCGGCGGGCCCGGCGGCGGCGGAGCCGTTCTTCCGCGCCCACGAATCGGGCCGGACGATCCTCTTCACCACCCTGGAGAGCGGCTACTACGCGCACAAGAGCGCGCTGGCCCTGCTCACGGACCCCCGCTGGAGCGGTGCCTTCGACGCGGCCGAGCGGGCCCTGGTGGACCGGGTCCTGCCGTGGAGCCGGACGCTGAGCGCGCCGGGCGGGTCCGGGACGGGCTCCCCCGCGGCCTCGCGCGAACTGTTCGACCTGTGCCGGGAGCGGCGGGAGCGGCTGATCCTCAAGCCCGGCGGCGGGTACGGCGGTTTCGGCACCCATGTCGGCTGGGAGCGCACCGACGCCGAGTGGGCCGAGGCGCTGCGGGTGGCCGCCGAGCGGGGCGGTCATGTGGTGCAGGAGCGTGTGGTGCCGTGTCCTGAACCGGTGTACGACCCCGGGACCGGAGCCGTGGAGGACTGGATCGCGGTCATCGGCGCCTTCCTCACGGACGACGGGTACGCGGGCGCGCACGCACGGGTCAACCGGGTGGACGGCGGCGCGATCGTGGGGCTGAGCAGCAATCCGGGCACCCGGATGGTGGGGGTGTTCTCCCACCCCTGAGAGCTCGTCGGGGGTGGGGACGCGGCTTCCCGCCCCCGACGACCTGGGACGGCCTGCCCTCAGGTGTCATCCGTCCGTCGTCAGCGTCGAGTGTCCGCCTTCCAGGGGTCGGCGGCGCGCCTCCCGGTGGTGCCGAGGGCGAGTTCGGGGATCACCGTCACGGGTGCGGCGCCGGAGGTCGCCCACTACGCGCGTGCAAGGGGGTGTCCATCTTCGGGTCATCCCTCTCGGCATCGAGTCGCCCACGCGCGCGCGTAAGGGCGTTCGTCGGGTCACCCGCTCCCGCCTCGACGGTGTTGCGCGAGGCCGGGGCGGACCGGGCGCACTCGCCGGGTCGCGGGACCAGCCGCTCCCGAGGCACCCGCCCCCCTGACGTGCCGTCCCCGGCCGGAGCGCCCGCGTCCTCGGAGGCTCCCGGGGCGTCGGACGGACCTCCTGTCGGCCCGCTGCCCCCGGCGACGGCACAGGGAAGGGACAGCGGGAGGCGGATCGGAGCGTCGGCGCACATGGCCCGAGTCGATCAGGAGCACCCCGGGGGAAGGTGAGGGGTGTCATGGCGCCACATAGTAGTAGCGACGACAGTCGCGCAGCATGGCCTCCGGCGACAGGGTGAACACATCGACGAAGGGCAGCTCACCGGCCCTGCCCATCACCACCACGCTGTCCCCCTCGGCCACGATCCGGTCCAGTGTGTGCCGGGCGGGCGGGACCAGACCCTCGCGGTGGATACGGAGCACCTCGGCGCGACCGTGCCCCGGGGGCGCGTCGGGCCGGCGCAGTTCCACGTCCTCGTGGAGGAGCGAGCCGAAGCCGTCCACGTCGCCGTCGTCGAGGTAGAGGTAGGAGAGCCGTACATGGTCCACTCCGGCCGCCGTGACCATCCCGCCCACCACGTGCCCCCCGCCCCGTCCACTGTCTTCGTCGCTGCTCACCGGCCGTGTCCTTTCGTGCGTTCGCGGACACTCTCCACCGCCCGTGCAACCCGGAACTATCGCTGGGCTATCACCGGACGGGACCCTCGCGACGCACACGAAAACTCCACGCCATGGACAAATGCCGTTCCGTTCGAGGAGACTGACCCGGCACCCTCTGCGATCATCCCTCTCCGAGTGCCGGACCCCGACCCGGGAGACGTATGCCCGACTCCGTCAGCGGGGTACGCCCCGCTCCTGAAGGCCCGGCCTTCCGCATCCTGGGCCCCTTACAGGTCACCGGTCCACAGGGGCAGGTCCGGGTGCCGCCCGGCCGTCAGGAAGTCATCCTCGCCGCGCTCCTGCTGGAGGCGAACCGGGTGGTCAGCACGGACTATCTCGTCGATCTGATCTGGGACGACGAACCGCCGGACACCGCCCGCACCCAGGTGCAGATCTGTGTGTCCCGGCTGCGGAAGCTGTTCGCGGGAGCGGGGCTCGACGCCGCCATCACCACCAGGCCGCCGGGGTACGTCCTGATGACCGACGGCGAGAGCGTGGACGTCGCCCGCTTCTCCCGGCAGGTCGGTGAGGCCCGCGCGCTGCTCAGGTCCGGCAGTCCGGCGGAGGCGGTCGAACGGCTCCGGTCCGCCGAGGCCCTGTGGCAGGGTGCCGGTCTCGACGGGGTCACCTGTGACACGCTGCGGAGCAAGGCGCTCCAGCTGGACGAGGAACGGCTGACGGCCGTGGAGACCCGCATCCAGCTGGAGCTGGATCTCGGGCGCCACCACCAACTGGTCGGTGAGATACAGCTGCTGGTCCGTGAGCACGCGCTGCGCGAGCGTCTGCGCGGGCATCTGATGCTGGCCCTGTACCGGTCGGGACGGCAGGCCGAGGCGCTGGAGGCGTACCGGATCGGCCGGGAACTCCTGGTCGAGGAGCTGGGCCTGGAGCCCGGCGAGGAACTGCGTTCCCTGGAGGGGGCGATCCTCTCCGGCGATCCGTCGCTGCGGGCCGTCGCCGAGGACCGGATCGGCCCCGGTGCCCGAGGGGCGGCGCACGGCGGGGGGCACGGAGCCGAGCGCGTGCCGGGCTGGGGCGCGGGCGGCGAAGGCGGCCGGGAGGACGACGGCGGTGCGGTCGGTGCGGGCCGGTCCGTCGGCGGCTGGGGAGACGGCCGTGCGAGACCGGGCCCGGGGTCCGGTCCCGGGCCGGGGTCCTCCTCCGGCGCGGCGGCGGGCTCCGGGACGTTCGACGGTACGTCCCCGGGCGGGCCGCTCGCGGTCGGCGGGCCGGGCCGTACGGGACCGGGCCGGGGTGCGGGACCGTCCGGGGGGACGGCCGTCGTCGGGGCGTCGACGGCCGTCCTCCCCCGCACGGTCGCCGGTTCCGGCGGCGCGGGCGAGGAGATACCCCGCCAGCTGCAGGCCGACACGGCCGACTTCGTCGGTGACGAGGAGCAGATGGCGGCGATCGAGCACGCCCTCATCGGGGACGGGCAGCGGCGGGCGGTGGGGGTGGCCGTGATCGTCGGCAAGCCCGGCACCGGCAAGTCGACCCTCGCCACGCACATCGCGCACCGCATCGGGGAGAATCGTTTCCCCGATGGTCAGCTCTACTGTGACCTGCGCGGAACCACGGCCGCTCCGGCCACCGCGTCGGAGGTCCTGGGCCGGTTCCTGCGGGCCCTCGGCATCCCCGGGCCCGTCATCCCCGAGTCGCTGGACGAGCGCGCCGAGATGTACCGGACGCTGCTCGCCAACCGGCGGGTGCTCGTGGTCCTGGACGACGCCGCCTCGGAGAGCCAGGTCCGGCCGCTGCTGCCGGGCACCCGCAGTTGCGCGGTCCTGGTGACCAGCAGGCTGCGGATCACCGGGCTGCCCGGCGCGTACCGCGTCGAGCTGGACGTCCTCGACACCGAGCGCGCCCTGGAGCTCCTGGTCCGGGTCATCGGGCCCGAGCGGGTGACCCGGGAGTCGGTGGCGGCGGAGGCGCTCATCAGGACCGTGGGCGGGCTGCCGCTCGCGCTGCGGATCGTGGCCGCCCGCCTGGCGGCCCGCCCGCACTGGACGCTGGCCTCGATGGTCCACCGGCTGGCCAACGAGCGGCACCGGCTGGACGAGCTGACCCACGGCGAGATGACCATGCGGGCCAGTCTGTCGCTCACCCACGACGGTCTGGGCGCGGCGGACCGGCAGCTGCTGCGGATGCTGAGCCTGGCGCAGGGGCCGACCCTGCCGGGCTGGCTGGCGGGCGCGCTCCTCGACGACGACCGGCCCTTCCCCTCCGACCTGCTCGAACCGCTGGTCGACGTGCAGATGCTGGATGTGGTGGGCGTCGAGTCCACCGGCGGGATCCGCTACCGCTTCCACGAGATCATCCGGGTCTTCGCGCGCGAGCAGCTCGCCGCCCATGACGAGCCGCACACCCAGGCGTCGGCGCTCGGCCGCATGATGGGCGGCTGGATGGCCCTGGCCGAGCAGGCGCACCGGCGGATCTACGGCGGGGACTTCACGGTCCTGCACGGGCGGGCGCCGCGCTGGCAGCCGCCCGCCACGGTCGTGGACGAACTCCTCGTCGATCCGCTGGAGTGGCTGGACAGCGAGCAGGCCAATCTGTGCCAGGCGGTGGAGCACGCCGCCCGGGAGCAGATGGACGAACTGTGCTGGGACCTCACGACGACGCTCGTCACCCTCTTCGAGGTGCGCGGTCACCACGACCTGTGGGAGCAGACCCATCACCAGGCGCTCGGGGCGGTCCGGATCGCGGGCAACACCCGTGGTACGGCGGCGCTGTTGAGCTCGCTGGGCTCGTTGCAGCTCAGCCGCAGCCAGCACGAGGAGGCACGGCGGACGCTCGGTACGGCGCTGGACATGTTCGTGGAGCTGGACGACGCGCACGGGCGCGCCCTGTGCCGTCGTGACCTCGCGCTCCTCGACCGTCTCGGCGGGGCGGACGACCGGGCCCTGGAGCGGTACGCCCTGGCGCTCACCGACTTCGACCGGGCGCAGGACCCGGTGGGGCGGGCGAACGTCCTCACCCACAGCGCGCACATCTGGATGCGGCGGAACCAGGACACCACCGCCCAGTCGCAGTTGGACGAGGCGCTGGGCATCTACCGTTCGGTCGGCTACACGGGCGGGCAGGCACGGACGCTGCGCCGGGTGGGGCAACTGCAGTACGGGCGGGGCGAGCACGAGCGGGCGGTGCGGACGTTCAACGAGGTGCTCGAACTCTGCCGTGACCGGGGCGATGTGATCGGCGAGGGGCATCTGCTGCGGGACCTGGGCCAGGCGCACTCCGCCATGGGCCTCGACGGTCTCGCGCGGGGCTTCTACGACCGGTCCCTGACGGTCCGTGAGCAGATCATGGACCAGGGGGGTTCGGCGCTGGTGCGGCTCGACCTGGCCCGGCTGCTGGCCCGGTCGGGCGAGCGGGACCGGTCGAGGAGCCTTCTGGAGAGCGCCGCCCAGACGTTCCGGGACCGGAACATGGCCCCCGAACTGCGGGAGACGGAGCTGCTGCTCGGCCGATGAGCCGGGCGGCGGCCACCCGGCCGTGGTGCGGGGCGGGGAATCGCACGCGGGGCAGCGGGGGCGAGTGGCGTCCCGGCCGGGTGGGCCTGCGGGCGGGCGGGACGTGGGCGTCGAAGGCGCGGGGGCGTGGGAGAGGGGCGGGGAACCGTACCCCGGAGGGGAGCCGTCTTCCGGCTGTCGCCGTCCGGGGTGCCGGGAGCCGGGTCCGGGGCGTTCCCGTCTCGGGAGGCACGTTCCGGTGCCGTGCCCGGGGGCTGCCTCAGGGCCTGTCTCCGGGCCGTCGTCGTTCCGGGGGTGTCGGAACGGGAGCGTCGGACCGGGGGCCTCGGGACCAGGAGTGTCGGACCGGGGCGTCGCGCCGGGGTTTCCCGGCCGTCGTACGGGGTGCCGCTTCCGGGTGTGGGAGCTGCGCGGACACTGTCCGGACCTCGGGGTGCCGACACCCGGTCGTCCGCACGGGGTGTCGTTCGCGGGACCGTCGGGCCTGCTGGTCGTCGTTCCAGGGGCCGGGGGCCGGGGGCCGGGGTCTGACCGGCCGTCGTACACGGGGTGTCGCTGAGAGGGGTCGGGCTGGGTGGCGGCCTTCGGCCGGCCGGTCAGTCCCAGGGGTCGTTGTTCGTCGCGGTGGGGGTCGGGGTCGGCGCGGGGACGGCGGCACCATCGGCGGGGCCCGCGGGGGCCGCCTGGGTGGTCCCCGTGGGGGCCGGGACGTCGTCGGCGTACGCCGCCTGGGCTCCGAGGACGGCCACACCGGCGAGGGCGGCGGTGAGGAGGGCGGTGCGGAAGGCCTTGGCGAGGTTCATCTGAGAAGTCCCTTCGGTTGTCGGTGCGGTGGCCGTGCGGTGCGTTCCATATGCGCCGCGTCCCGTGCTGCGCGCTGCGTCCGTTTCCCGCTTCGCGCCGTTCCGTTCCTTTTCCTGCTTCGTTCCCTGCTTCGTTCTCTGTGGGCACCACGTTAGGAAGCGCCGGAATCGTCCGACCGGCCCCGCCCCTATCCCCCCGTTATCACCGTGCCGACGGGCGCGGGGCCGTGATAGCGGCCCGTGGGGCGCCCGCTATCACGGGCTGCCGCCGGGGCCGGTCGACGGACCGGGTCACATGCTCTGACCTGCGACGACGAGGCTCCCTTGGCACCGTGATGTTCCGCGGATAGCGCGACTCGAACGATGGGAACAGGAACCGGACGGCGACCGCCCCACGAGGAGGGGAGCCGGACCGCACCTGCCAGGGGGTTCCCCACCACGACTCGCGGGAGCGCAGATGAGCATGACCGGCCCGTCCACCGCGGCAGCCGAAGGACCCTCCGGCCTCCGGGAGAGCGCCCGTCTCGGCGCCCTCATCAGGAGCCACCGGCTGCGGATCGGCCTCACCCAGCGGGAGCTGGCCGACCTGTCCACGATCAGCGTGCGGGCCATCCGCGACCTGGAGCAGGGCAAGGCCACCCGGCCCCGCGCCGACACCGTGCGGCTGATGGCCGACGCGCTCAGGCTCGGCGCCCGTGCCCGGACGGCGCTGGAGGCGGCGGCCCATCAGGGGCGGTGCGTGACCGGTTCCGCCGGGGCCGTCCTGGACGCGGAGCAGCCCGCCCCGCCGACCGCGCTGCACGGGCTCACGGGCCGTGAGGCGGAGACCGAGGCGATGGTGCGGGAGCTGTCCTCCGCGACGGAACGCCTGGTCAACGTGGTGGGGTTGAGCGGGGTGGGCAAGACCCGGCTGGCCCTGGAGGTGGCGGACCGGCTGTACGCGTCGGGGTTCCCGGTCCTCTGGTACGCCTTCCCCGGGGCGCCCCGGGACTATCTCGCGCCCGCCGGGTCCGGGCGGGCCGACCGGCTCGTCCACATGGCCGTGGAGCACCTCTTCGCCCCGGTGGAGGGCGTGCCGCGCGCCTCGGCGGCGGACGCTGGGCGCGCGGGTGAGTCGCTGCCGGAACTGATCGGTGACCGGGCCGTGCTGCTCGTCCTGGACGGGGCGCCGGAGGTTGCTCCCCGGTTCGACCGGCTCACCGGGCTGATGCGGGAGTGCCCGGGGCTCCGGCTCCTGGTGACGTCGGAGCAGCCGTGGCAGGTGCCGGGCGAACGCCCGTTCCTGCTGGGCCCGTTGGAGGTTCCCGCCGCGCCGTCCGCCCGTCCGGGCGCGGATCAGGAGGCACTGTCGGCGCCTTCGGTGGGCCTGTTCCTCGACCATGTGCGGCGGGTGCGGCCCGAGTTCGTTCCCACGGGTGCCGATCTGACGGAGGTGGTACGGATCTGCCGGCGGCTGGACGGGCATCCGATGGCGCTGGGCGCGGCGGCCTCCTGGCTGGCCGTGTGCGATCTGGCGACGCTCCGCGCGAGTCTGGACGGTGATCCGGCGCCGCTGCTGGACCATCTCGCGGGAGGTGACGGCGGGTCGCGCTTCCGGGCGGCACTGCACCGTGGGCTGGCGCGGCTCTCGCCCGCCCGGCGCACGCTCCTCGCCATTCTGTGCGCGCGGGGCGAGGACCCCGGGGCGGACGGCGGCTTCGGACTGGACGAGGTCGTGCGGCTGACCGGCCTGGGGCTGCCGGAGAGCGGGCGCGCGGTGCGGGACCTGCTGATCAGCGGGGTGATAAGACCGAGTCAGGAGGCGGGCCGGTCCCGGTTCCGGGTGCTCCAGCTGGTCCGTGCCTTCCACAGCGGTGCGGACGCGGCGGACGGCCGGGCGGCCGTCGAAGGTGCCGGGCCCGCCGCTCTGGCTGCCGCCGCGCACTGAGCTGCTGCCGGAGTGCCGGGGCAACTGCCGCCCGGGGCGGGCCCTCCGGGTTTGGATGACATCGGCCGGTTGGTGCGCGGAACGCCCCGGAGTCGGCCGGCCCGCACCCCGTCTCTCCCAAGGAGCTCGCTCATGGCGTCCGACGCTGGTACCGCCTCCGGTGCGGCAGCCCTGCGGCTGCCGTTGTCGGCAGCGCAGCACGACATCTGGATGGCCCACCACCTCGACCCCTCCGGTCGTCGCTACAACATCGGCGAGTACCACGAGATCCGGGGCGCGGTGGACGAGGAGCTGTTCGCCGCCGCCTGGTACCAGCTGGTCACCGAGGCGGACGTGCTGCGCGTCCGCACCACCGGGTCCGACGAGGACGGTGTCTGGCAGGTCCTGGACGCGGAGCCGGGCGACCGGCGGATCGAGTCGGTGGACCTGAGCGGCACGGCGGACCCGGCGGCGGAGGGCCGCGCGTGGGCCCTGCGCCTCCTCGCCGCCCCCTACGACCTGACGGCGGGCCCGCTGACCCGGCACGCCCTGCTGCGGCTGGGCCCCGAGCACTACCTGTACGTGAAGTGCTATCACCACGTGCTGCTGGACGGGATGGCCGCAGCCCTGCTGGACCAGCGGCTCGCGGAGCTGTACGGGCGGGCGCTCGCGGGCGAGCCGTGGGGTCCGACGCCGTTCGGGACGCTGCCGGAGCTGCTCGCGGAGGACGCGGCGCACCGGGCGTCGCCGGAGGCGGCGGCCGAGCGCGCCCACTGGGCGGAGCACCTGGCGGGGCTGCCGGAGACCCCCCGGATCGCCGAGGGCCGTACGGCGGAGGTGCCGGAGGAACTGGCCGAGGGGCGGCCGTTCGTCCGCCGCTCCGCGGTGATCACGCCCGAGCGGGCCGACCGGCTGCGGGAGGTGGCGCGCGCCCACCGGACCCGGTGGCCGATCCTGATGGTGGCGCTGGTCGCCGCGTACGTCCACCGGATCAGCGGGCGTACGGAGCTGACGCTCGGGCTTCCGGTGACGGGCCGTACGTCGGAGCTGGCCCGCCGTACGCCGGGAATGGCGTCGAACGTGGTGCCGCTGCGGCTCGCGGTCGATCCCGGCGCCTCGCTCTCCGAGCTGGTGCGCACGGTGGTGGCGGAGGCCAGGCACGGTCTGAAGCACCAGCGGACCCGGTACGAGGACATGTGCCGTGACCTGGGTCTGGGCGAGGGTGAGCGGCGGCTCACCGCGCCGCTGGTGAACCTGATGGCGTTCGCGCCGGAGCTGGACTTCGGCGGGCTGCCGACCCTGGCGCACAATCTGAGCAACGGGCCGGTGGAGGACCTGGCGATCGGGGTGTACGACCGGGGTCCCGAGGTGGGTCTGCGGGTCGACTTCGACGCGGCGCCGGAGGTGTGCGATCTGGCGGCCGTCGGGGACCACCAGGTGCGGTTCCTGCGGTTCGTGGACACGGCCCTGGCCCGGATGGACGCCGTCGTGCGCGCGGTGGACCTGCTCGATCCGGCCGAGCGCCGACTGCTCCTCGACGAGCGCCGGGGTGTGGAGGTCGAGATCGGTGACGGGACGCTGGCGGAGCTGTTCGAGGAGCAGGTACGGCTGCGCCCGGAGCACCCGGCGGTCATCTTCGGCGAAGAGACCCTCAGTTACCGCGAGTTGAACGAGCGCGCCAACCGTCTGGCCCACCATCTGATCGACGCGGGACTGCGCAGGGGCGACCTCGCGGGCGTCCTGCTCGACCGGGGCAACGCCTTCGCCGTCGCCGTCCTCGCCGTCGTCAAGACCGGAGCCGGATACGCCCTCCTGGACCCCGAGTTCCCCGACGAACGCCTGGCGAACACGGCGGCGGACGCCCGGATCGCGTCCCTGGTCACGGACGTCCGGCAGGCGGGGCGTCTGCCGGGAGCGTGGCGGACGGTCCTGGTGGACCGGGAGGAGGCGGCGATAGCGGGCCGCCCCGCGGGGAACCCGGGGAAGACAGTCACCGGTGACGATGTCGCCTGCGTGATGTTCACCTCAGGATCCACCGGACGCCCCAAAGGCATCCTCTCCTCACACCGCAACCTCGTCTCCACCCTCACCCAACAGACCTACTGCACCTTCGGACCCACCGAAACCTTCCTCCAATGCTCCCCCGTCTCCTGGGACGCCTTCAGCCTCGAATACTGGGGCGCCCTCCTCCACGGCGGCACCACCATCCTCCAACCCGGACAACGCCCCGACCCCACCCACATCACCCACCTCACCACCCACCACCACATCACCATGCTCCAACTCTCCTCCAGCCTCTTCAACCACCTCACCGACGAACACCCCCACACCTTCACCACCACCCACACCACCTACACCGGCGGCGAACCCGCCAGCCCCACCCACACCCACAAACTCCACACCCACCACCCCCACCTCACCATCACCAACGGATACGGCCCCGCCGAATCCCTCGGCTTCACCACCACCCACACCATCCACCCCACACCCACACCCCCCACCACCCACCCCATCGGCACCCCCCTCACCAACAAACACACCTACATCCTCGACACCCACCTCAACCCCACACCCCCCGGCACCACCGGCGAGCTCTACCTCACCGGACACGGACTCGCCCACGGCTACCACCACCAACCCACCACCACCGCAACCCACTTCACCCCCAACCCCTACGGACCCCCCGGCACCCGCCTCTACCGCACCGGAGACCTGGCGTACTGGGACGCGGAGGGCCGTCTCCACTACGCGGGGCGCACCGACTCCCAGATCAAGGTGCGCGGCTTCCGGGTGGAGCCCACCGAGATCGAGACCGCCCTCACCGGCCGGCCGGGCGTTCTGGGCGCGGCGGTCCTGGCCCGTCCGGACCGGCACGGGGCCACCCAGCTGGTCGCGTACGTGACGGTCGACGATCCGGCCCTCGGCGCGCGGGAGGTCCGCGCGCTGGCCGCGACGCTGCTGCCGGAGCACATGGTCCCGGCGTTCGTCGTGGTCGTGGACCGGCTGCCGCTGACCGCCAACGGGAAGATCGACAAGCGGGCTCTGCCGGACCCGGAGCCGGACTCCGTCCGTGGCGCGGGCGAGAGCCGGGCGCCGCGCACACCGGTGGAGGAGATCCTCTGCGGACTGTTCGCCGAGGTCCTCGGCACCCCGGGCGTCCCGGGCGCGGACGACGGTTTCTTCGATCTCGGCGGTCACTCCCTGCTCGCCGCCCGCCTCACCGGACGCATCGCCAGCGCGCTCGACGTACGGCTCACCATCCGGGACGTCTTCCAGCACCCGACGCCCGCCGCGCTCGCCCTGCGGCTCGCCACCGAGGGCGGCCGTCCGGCCCTTCCGCCGCTGACCTCGGGACAGCGCAGCTGCGCGCTGCCGCCGCTCTCGTTCGCCCAGCGGCGACTGTGGCTGATCGCCGATCTGGAGCAGGGCGGTTCCTCGTACAACGTGCCGATGAGCGTACGTCTCGAAGGGCCGGTGGACGCCGACGCGCTGCGGGCCGCCTTCATCGACGTGATGACCCGTCACGAGCCCTTGCGCACGGTGTTCGTACGGGTGGAGGGGGAGCCCCGGCAGCGGGTCCTGTCGGCCGGTCCCGAGCGGCTGGTGTTCGAGCGCCGGCGGGTGACTCCGGAAGGGCTGGACGAGGCCGTCGCCACGGCGGCCGGACACGCCTTCGACCCCGCTGTCGAGTGCCCGCTGCGGGTGACGCTCTTCGATCTCGGCGCGGACCGGTACGAACTCCTCGTCCTGCTGCACCACATCGCCACGGACGGACAGTCCCTCGCCCCGCTGTTCGCGGACCTGTCCACCGCCTACGCCGCCCGGAAGCTGGGCGAGGACACCGAATGGAAGGACGAACTTCCGGTCCGGTACGCCGACTTCGCACACTGGCAGCGAGGGGCGCTCGGTGCCGCCGACGACCCGGAGAGTCCACTGGGCAGGGACCTCGCGCACTGGCGGCGTGCGCTCGACGGGCTCCCCGAGGAACTGGGCCCGATCTACGACCGGCCCCGGCCCGCCGTGGCCACGCACCGGGGCGGTGTCGTACGGGTCGACTTCGGTGCCGAGCTGTACCGGGGGATCACGGCCCTCGCCCGGCGGGAGCGGTGCACCCCGTTCATGGTGGTGCACGCGGCGCTCGCTGCGACGCTGACCCGGCTGGGCGCGGGGACCGATCTCGCGGTCGGGGCTCCGGTCGCCGGCCGCCCCGACGAGCGCCTGATGGACCTGGTGGGGTTCTTCGTGAACACCCTGGTGCTGCGGACGGACACCGCGCGGGACCCGAGTTTCCGCGATCTGCTCGGCCGGGTGCGGACCGCCGACCTCGACGCGTACGCCCACCAGGACGCCCCTTTCGACCTGGTCCTCGAAGCGGTGAACCCGCGCCGCTCGCTCGCCCGGCACCCGCTGTTCCAGGTGTGCCTGGCCCTGGAGAACGGCACGACGCCCGGTCCCGAACTCGCCGGGGCGCGGACCCTGCGGACGACGGCGGTGTCCAACGGCTCCGCCAAGTTCGACCTGGAGTTCCTGCTCTCCGGGGACGAGGAGGCGGGTCTGACGGGGGCCGTGGTGTACGCGACGGACCTCTTCGACGCCCCGACGGTCGAGCGGACGGCCGGGATGCTGCGCCGGGTGCTGGAACAGGCGGTGGCCGATCCGGAGCGGCTCCTGAGCGGCTTCGCCCTCGTCGACGAGGCGGAACGGCTGCGGCTGCTCGCGGAGGGCCGGGGCGTGGAGGTCGAGATCGGTGACGGGACGCTGGCGGAGCTGTTCGAGGAGCAGGTGCGGCTGCGCCCGGAGCACCCGGCGGTCGTCTTCGGCGAAGAGACCCTCAGTTACCGCGAGTTGAATGAGCGGGCCAACCGTCTGGCCCACCATCTGATCGACGCGGGACTGCGCAGGGGCGACCTCGCGGGCGTCCTCCTCGACCGGAGCAACGCCTTCGCCGTCGCCGTCCTCGCCGTCGTCAAGACCGGAGCCGGATACGCCCTCCTGGACCCCGAGTTCCCCGACGAACGCCTGGCGTCGAGCGCCGAGCGGGCCGGGATCACCGTCCTCGTGACGGACGAGACGCAGTCCGCGCGGGTCCCGGGCTCCTGGCGGACGGTCCTGGTGGACCGGGAGGAAACGGCGATCTCCGCACGGCCGACGGAGAACCCTGACGTACGGCTCACTCCCCAGGACATCGCCTGCGTGATGTTCACCTCAGGATCCACCGGACGCCCCAAAGGCATCCTCTCCTCCCACCGCAACCTCGTCTCCACCCTCACCCAACAGACCTACTGCACCTTCGGACCCACCGAAACCTTCCTCCAATGCTCCCCCGTCTCCTGGGACGCCTTCAGCCTCGAATACTGGGGCGCCCTCCTCCACGGCGGCACCACCATCCTCCAACCCGGACAACGCCCCGACCCCACCCACATCACCCACCTCACCACCCACCACCACATCACCATGCTCCAACTCTCCTCCAGCCTCTTCAACCACCTCACCGACGAACACCCCCACACCTTCACCACCACCCACACCACCTACACCGGCGGCGAACCCGCCAGCCCCACCCACACCCACAAACTCCACACCCACCACCCCCACCTCACCATCACCAACGGATACGGCCCCGCCGAATCCCTCGGCTTCACCACCACCCACACCATCCACCCCACACCCACACCCCCCACCACCCACCCCATCGGCACCCCCCTCACCAACAAACACACCTACATCCTCGACACCCACCTCAACCCCACACCCCCCGGCACCACCGGCGAGCTCTACCTCACCGGACACGGACTCGCCCACGGCTACCACCACCAACCCACCACCACCGCAACCCACTTCACCCCCAACCCCTACGGCCCCCCCGGCACCCGCCTCTACCGCACCGGAGACCTGGTCAGACGCAGGCCCGACGGGGCACTCGACTACCTCGGGCGCGCCGACGAGCAGGTCAAGATCCGCGGCTTCCGGGTCGAACCCGCCGAGGTCGAGGCGGCCCTGCTCAGCGACGACTCGGTCGCCCAGGCGACGGTCCTGGTCCGCACGGACGGTGACCCCAGCCGGCCCGAGGGCGGCGAGAAGATCCTCGTCGGGTACGTCGTGGCCGACCCGGCGGGTCCCGCCGCCGAACCGGCCGCGCTGCGGGAGCGCCTGCGCGGTCTGCTCCCCGAGCATCTGGTGCCCACCAGGATCGCCGTCCTGGACCGGCTGCCGCTCACCGCCAACGGGAAGATCGACAAGCGGGCCCTGCCCCGGGTCGACGCCCCCACCCGTACCACCGGCGGCGGACGGCCGCCGCGCACCCCCGTCGAGCGGACCCTGTGCGCGCTGTTCGCGGACGTGCTCGGCGCGAGCGGCCCCGTGGGCGTCGACGACGACTTCTTCGACCTCGGCGGCCACTCCCTGCTCGCCGCCCGCCTCACCGGACGCATCGCCACCGCGCTCGGCTCCGCCCTCCCCGCCCGGCTCACCACCCGCGACGTCTTCCTGCATCCCACCCCCGCCGCCCTCGCCGCCCATGTGGCGGCCCAGGAGACGGCCCCGGCCAAGCGGGCCAGGCCCGCGCTGCGCCGCCGTACCGCCGACGACACCCACACCGATCGGAGAAGTTCATGACCCACGACCCGCGCCCCGTGCCCGAGGACGTCGTCTGGGACCTGCCCGGCAGCGGGCCGCACCGGCTCTCGCTCCTGGTCCTCCCGCACGCGGGCGGCAACGCCCACGCCTACGCCGAGTGGCGGGAGCACCTGCCGTCGGACGTACGGCTGCTGATCGGCCAGTACCCGGGCCGGGGGGCCCGCTTCTCGGAGGACCTTCCGGAGTCCGTGGACGATCTGTCCGGGCCGGTCGTGGAGGCGCTCCCGGCCGACGCGGGCGAGCTGGTGGTCCTCGGGCACAGCATGGGCTCCCTGGTCGCCTTCGAGGTCGTCCGCGCCCTCCAGGCGGCCGGGCGCACCCCGCGCGCCCTGATCGCCTCGGCCTGCCGGGCGCCGTTCCTGGCCAACCCGTGTGCCGTGCACCCCGAACTCCTCGACGACGACGCCCTGGTGGCGGCGATCAAGGAGCGGGGCGGCACCGACGACTCGATCCTGGACGAGCCGGAGCTGCGGGAGATCGTCCTGCCGTCGATCCGCGCGGACTTCGCCATCGACGACGTCTACCAGTGCGCCGACCGGGACGCCCGGGTGGACTGCCCGGTCACCGTCATCGGCGGCGACGCCGACCCGGTGGCACCGGCGGAGAACCTGCGCCACTGGGCCGCGGTCACCGAGCACGCCTTCACCACCGAGGTGCTGCCCGGCGGGCACTTCTACTTCCAGCAGCGGCTCGACGCGTTCTTCGCGCTGGTCAACCCGGTGCTCGACGCCGCCGTGGCGCCCGCCCCGACCCCGAGCGCGGTCTGACCCCCGCCCGTCTTCCCCCCTTCACCGACGGGATTCAGGATCACCGGCGGTCCGGCCCCCGGCCGCACCTCGAAGGCCGCGCCCTCTCCCCGCCGCTTCCCCACCTCCCTCGCTTCCCCCGCTTCCTCTTCTCCTCTTCCGCTGTCCCTTCCGCACCGACCGATCCGAGGACTTCCCATGACCACGTACGCCGAACCGACCACGGCGACCGCGCTCGACATCGTCCGCGAGCCCGGCAAGCCCGTCGTCGTCCGCACCCCCGCCTTCGGCTCCATGACCGAGGCCGCCGCCTGGCTGGACGGGCAGCGCGACGCCGTCCGGGCCGAGCTGCACCGCTCCGGCGCGGTCCTCCTGCGGGGCCTCCCGGTGACCGACGCGGCCGACTTCGCCCGCGCCCGGGACTCCCTCATCAGGGAGCGCGCCGGATACAAGGAGAAGGCCACCCCGCGCACCGACTTCGGCGAGGGCGTGTTCTCCTCCACCGACCTGCCGGCGGTGCAGCCGATCCGGCTGCACAACGAGAACAGCTACACCCTGGACTTCCCCGGCGTGCTGCTCTTCGGCTGCGTCACCGCGCCCGCCGAGGGCGGCGCCACCACCGTCGGCGACATGCGCGAGGCCCTGCGGCTGCTGCCGCCGGAGCTGGCCGAGCGCTTCGCACGGGCCGGCTGGCTCCTGGTGCGCAACTACTCCGAGCTGGCGGGCCTGCCCTGGTACAAGACCTTCGCCACCGAGGACAAGTCCGTCGCCGAGGCCTACTGCCGGGAGAACACCGTCGGCTACGAGTGGCTCGACGACGACTCGATGCGGACCACCCAGCGCCGCTCGGCGATCGTCACCCACCCGGTGACCGGCGAGAAGGTCTGGTTCAACCACTTCGCGTTCTGGAACAGCCGCACCCTCGACGAGGACGTCCGTGAGGTCCTCCTGGAGACGTACGGCGAGGACGGTCTGCCGTTCTCCACCTATCTGGGCGACGGAACGCCGCTGACCGACGCCGAGGTGGACCTCGTCAACGAGGTGTACGACCGGGTCACCGTCCGCGAGACCTGGCAGCGGGGCGACCTGATGCTCGTCGACAACGTCCTGTGCGCCCACGGCCGCGAGGCATACGCGGGCGACCGGAAGATCCTCGTCGCCATGGGCGAGCCGGTCTCCCTCGCCGACTGCTCCCCCGAGACCGCCCCTTCGACCGCCCGCCACGGGGAGTGAACCCGAGATGACCGCCGTCCTGCCCGAGCGCGCCACCGCGCCCGCCCCCCGTACCGCCGTCCCGTCCGCCGCACCCGCCGACCTGATGGAGCGGCTCGCCCGGGTCCCCGGCGGCCGTACCGCCGTGGTCGCCGCCGACCGCACCCTCGACTTCGCGGAACTGCGCGCCGAGGCCGCCCGGATCGCCGCCCGCCTCGCCGGTCTCGGGATCGGCCGCGAGAGCGTCGTCGCGCTCTGCCTGCCGCGCGGCGCGGACCTGGTCGCCGCCCTCGTCGGCACCCTCACCGCCGGTGCCGCCTATCTGCCCGTCGACCCGAACCTCCCCGCCGACCGGCGCCGCTATCTCGTCGAGGACGCCCGCGCCGACCTGGTCGTGACGTCCGGGGCCGGGGCGGAGCCGCTCACCGGGGGCGTGCCGCACCTGACCGCCGCCGAGCTGGGCGCGCCCGGTCCGGACGCGGAGGAGTTCCGGCCGGTGGCCGTGTCCGCCGACACGCTCGCCTACGTCATCTACACCTCCGGGTCCACCGGCCGCCCCAAGGGCGTGGAGATCGGCCGGGCGTCCGCCGCCGCGCTGCTCGCCGAGCTGGAGGGGGCGGGGATCGCCGTCACCGACGGCGGGCGGGTCGGCTGGAACGCCTCCCCCTCCTTCGACGCCTCCGTCCAGCAGTGGGTGCGGCTCTGCCGGGGCGACACCCTGGTGATGATCGACGAGGAGACCCGGCGGGATCCCGCGCTGCTCGCCGCCTTCGTGGACGCGCACGCCCTCACCGATCTCGATCTGACGCCCTCGCACGCCGATCCGCTGCTGGACCTGCTGTCGGCCGACGGCGGTCCGCGCCCGCTGACCCTCCTGGTGGGCGGTGAGGCGGTGTCGCCCGCGCTGTGGCGGCGGATCGCGGCCCGCGCCGCCGCCGGGACGGTCCGCGCGGTGAACCTGTACGGGCCCACCGAGTGCACGGTCGACTCCACCGCCGGGTGGATCGAGGGGCCGGACACGGAGCCGCACATCGGTACCGTGCTCCCGGGACTGCGGACGCGGCTCCTGGACGAGAGGCTGCGGCCGGTCCCCGAGGGCGCGACCGGCGAGCTGTACCTCGCCGGGCCCCGGGTGGGTCGCGGTTACCGGGGGCGCCCCGCCCTGACCGCGGACCGGTTCGTGCCGGACGTCGAGGACCCGGCAGGCGGCGGCCGGATGTACCGGACCGGTGACCTGTGCCGGATGCGCCCGGACGGCCGGCTGGTCTCCCTGGGCCGCGCCGACGGACAGGTGAAGCTGCGCGGCCACCGCATCGAACTGCCGGAGATCGAGGCCGCGCTGACCCGCTTCCCGGGCGTCGCCGAAGCCGCGGTGCTCGTACGGGAGGACCAGGGCGGCGCGCCGGGGCTCGCCGCCTACTACCGGGCGGCGACCGGCGCCGGGGTGACGGCGGAGGAGCTGCGCACCCTGCTCGCGGCCGAGCTGCCCTCGTACATGGTGCCGTCCTCGTTCACCGCGCTGGACCGCTTCCCGACCACCACGAACGGCAAGCTGGACCGGGCCGCGCTGCCCGCGCCCGCCGCGCGGGAACCGGAAGGTGCCGTCGACAACGGTGAACTCTCCGGCGAGGTCGAGCGGTTGATCGGCGGTGTGTGGGCCACGGTGCTCGGCGCCTCCCGGATCGGCCCCGAGGACAACTTCTTCAAGCTGGGCGGCCACTCGCTGCTCGCGATCAAGCTGGTCTCGCGGGTGCGGGCCGAGCTGAAGGTGGCGCTGCCGGTGAAGGCGGTCTACTCGCACCCGCGCCTGCGCGATCTGGCCCGGCACATCGAGGAGTTGCTCGCGGCGCCGAAGCCCTGACCTCCCTGTTCCGCACCCCGCACCCCGCGCCCCCGCCCTTCCGGCCCCGCTCCACTCGCCCCCGATCACCCCGAGGATGACCGTGATCCCCCTGTCCTTCGCCCAGCGTCGTCTGTGGTTCCTGAACCGGCTCGACGGCCCGTCCTCGACGTACAACGCGCCGGTCGTGCTGCGGCTCGACGGGGTCCCGGAGCTTCCGGCCCTCCGGGCGGCGCTCGAGGACCTGGTCCGGCGGCACGAGGTGCTGCGCACGGTGTTCCCCGCCGGGCCGGACGGGGAGCCGTACCAGGACGTCGCCCCGGAGGCCGACATCACCCTGTCGGTACGGGAGTGCCCGGCGTCCGGCCTGGACGAGCGGGTCGCCCGGTTCGGCCGGGAGACCTTCGACATCGGCTCCCAACTCCCCTTCCGCGCGACGCTCTTCCTGCCCGAGGACGGCCCCGGCTCGGTGCTCGTCCTGCTGCTCCACCACGTGGCCACCGACGGCTGGTCGCTCGGCCCGCTGCTGCGCGACCTCACGGAGGCGTACGCGGCGCGGCTCGCCGGGAAGGCCCCCGACCGGCCCGGACTCCCCGTCCGCTACACCGACTACACCCTGTGGCAGCACGAGCTGCTCGGCGACCCGGCCGACCCCGGCAGCCTGGCCCGCGAGCAGCTGGACCACTGGACGGAAGCCCTTGCGGGGCTGCCGCCGGTGACGGCGCTGCCGGCGGACCGGCCCCGGCCCGCCGAGCCCAGCCACCGGGGCGGTACGGTCACCGCGCGGATCGGGCCCGAGGCCCACCGGGGGCTGCTCACGCTGTCGCGGAAGGCGGGCGCGAGCCTGTTCATGGTGGTGCGGGCGGCGCTCGCGACGGCGCTCTCGGCCGCCGGGGCGGGCGAGGACCTGGCGATCGGGACGCCGGTGGCGGGTCGTCCCGAGGAGGACCTGTACGAGCTGGTCGGCTTCTTCGTGAACTCCCTCGCGCTGCGCACCGATCTGTCGGGCGACCCCACCGTCATGGAGCTGGTGGACCGGGTGCGGACCACCGACCTCGCCGCGTACGCCCACGAGGAGCTGCCGTTCGACCTCCTCGTGGAGCATCTCAACCCCGACCGTTCGCTCTCCCACCATCCCTTCTTCCAGGTGATGCTGAGCCTCCAGGACGCCGGGACGCCGGAGCGGATCGCGTTCGGGCCGGTCGCCGCGGCGCTGGAAACCTCGGACCTGGCGGCGGCGAAGTTCGACCTGACGGTGGTGTGCGCCGAACGGCAGGGCGCGGCGGGCGGGCCCGACGGTCTGGAGGTCGCCGTCCAGTACGCGACGGACCTGTTCGACGAGGGGACCGCGCGTCTCCTCCTCGACCTGTACGTCCGGGCGCTCCTGGCCTTCGCCGAGCGGCCCGCCGCCCGGCTCGGGGAACTCGCCCTGGCCGGGGAGGACGAGCGTGCCGCACTCGCGGACCGGCACGAGCGGCTGGCCGTCGCCGCCGCCGAGCGGCGCGCCGAGGAGCGGGAGGCGGGCCCGGCGGACGGGAGCGACGCGGGGCCGCTCGCGGAGATCCTCTGCGGGCTCTTCGCCGAGGTGCTCGGCCTCGGACGGGTCGGCGCAGAGGACAACTTCTTCCGCTCGGGCGGGCATTCGCTGCTCGCCGGGAAGCTGATGAACCGGGTGCGGGCGGTGGTGGGCCGGGAGGCGGGCATCCGTGACCTGTTCCTCGCGCCGACCCCGGCGGGTCTCGCCCGGCGCATCGGGGAACGGGGCGGCGACGGCGGAACGCGCCCGGCGCTGCGTCCGGTGCCTCCGGCCGAGCGGCCCGAGCGGCTGCCGCTGTCGTACGCGCAGCGGAGCCTGTGGTTCGTGGGGCAGTTGGAGGGGCGCAGCGCCACGTACAACATTCCGCTGGTGCGGCGGCTCGACCGGCCGCTGCTCGCGGGGCCGTTCGCGCGGGCGCTCGCGGACGTGGCGGAGCGGCACGAGGTGCTGCGGACCGTGTATCCGTCGTTCGCGGGCGAGCCGTACCAGGAGATCCGGTCCGGTGTCCGGCCCGAGCTCGCGCTGGTGCGGGTCGCGGACGCGGCGGGCGTCGCGGCGGCGGTGGACACGGCGGCGGGGTACGTCTTCGACCTGGCCACGGAGATCCCCTTCCGGGCCGCCCTGATCGACTGCGCGGCGGACGGCGGTCAGGTGCTCGTCCTGCTGGTGCACCACATCGCCGGGGACGGCTGGTCCACCGAGCACCTGCTCGCCGACCTGGCGGAGGCGTACACGGCACGGCTCGCGGGGCGGGAACCGGGGCGGGAACCGCTGCCGGTCCAGTACGCCGACTACACCCTGTGGCAGCGGGAGCTGCTCGGGGACGCCGAACGGGCGGACAGTCTGATGTCCCGTCAGTTGACGTACTGGAAGGAGAATCTGGCGGATCTTCCGCCGCTGACCGGACTGCCGACCGACCGTCCGCGTCCGGCCGAGCCGTCCCATCGGGGCGCGCTGGCCCCCTTCTCGCTGGACGCGGAGACCCACCGGGCCCTGGTGGGTACCGCGCACGCCACCGGTACGACCCTGTTCATGGTGGTGCAGGCGGCGCTGCTCGCGCTGCTGAGCCGTCATGGGGCCGGTTCCGGGCCCGCGGTGGGCACCACGGTGGCGGGGCGCGGCGACGACGCCCTGCACCGGCTCGCCGGGTTCTTCGTGAACACCCTGGTCCTGCGGACGTCCACGGACGGCGACCCGCGCTTCACGGAGCTGCTCGGCCGGGTCAGGGAGACCGACCTCGGGGCCTTCGGGCACCAGGACGTGCCCTTCGACCGGCTCGTGGAGCACCTCAACCCGCTCCGGTCCTCCGCCCATCATCCGCTGGTGCAGGTGATGCTCCAGGTGCACACCTCCGGCGGCGGGGCGGCGCCCTCGGCCCTGTCGGGGACACCGGTGCCGTTCGGGACGGACAGCGCGAAGACCGATCTGACGTTCGCGCTGACGGCGGGCCGGGACGCCGCCGGGGAGCCGGGCGGACTGACGGGCGTACTGGAGTACGCGACGGACCTCTTCACCCCCGCCACCGCCGCGCTGCTCACGGAGCGCCTGGTGGCCACCCTGCGGGCGGTCGCCGCCGACCCGGAGCAGCGGGTGGAGGACCTGGTGTACGAGGACGCCACGGCCGGAGGGACGGCGGACGGCGAGGAACTCGTCCTGGACGGGCGGGGGCGGCCGGTACCGGTGGGCGTCCCGGGTGAGGTGCACCGGCGCGGGGACGCGGCGGGCGGTCCGCCGGTGCGGACCGGGCGGCGGGCGGTGCGGGGCACCGACGGGGTGCTGCGGACGCTCGGGGACAGCGCTGTCGGCGGGTACGTGGTGGAGCCCGGCCGGGTGGAGGCGGCGCTCACCGCGCATCCGGCGGTCGCGGAGGCGGCCACAGCGGTCCGCGCGGACCGGCTGCTGGCCTATGTGGTGCGGCGGCCCGGCGCGGCGGCCGTGGAGGCGGCGGAGCTGCGGTCCTGGGCGGCCGGGCGGCTGCCCGGGTATCTGGTGCCCGCGGTGGTGGTGGTCCTTCCCGGGCTGCCGAGGGACGCGGACGGCGGCGTCGACCCGGGGGCCCTGCCGGAGCCGGGGCGGGAACCGAGGGTGGAGACGGCCACGCCGTGGGAGGAGCGGGTCGGCGCCCTGTTCACGGAGCTGCTCGGCGGACGCGCGGTCGGCCGGGACGACAACTTCTTCCGGGTGGGCGGGCATTCGCTGCTCGCGGTGCAGTTGGTGAACCGGGTGCGGGCGGACCTCGGCCGGGAGATCACCCTGCGGGAGGTGTTCCGTCATCCGACGGTCGCCACCCTCGCCGCGCGGCTCGCCGAGCCCGCCACGAAGGCCCCGGCGAAGGCACCCGCCCTGCGCCGCCGCACCCGGGCAGGGACGCGGGTGCCGACGAGCTGACGGCCGGGAGGAGCCCGGGGGTGGCCGGGGGCGTCCGGCTGGCGGTCGGGGCGGGGGCGGTGTCCGGCTGACACCTGGAGCCCCGGGGCGGGCGGGAAGCCCTCCAGCGGACCCGGGAGGACAGCCGACCCCGGGGCGGGGTGCCCCCCGGAGCTGGGTGCTGTCCAGCCCACCCCGGGGGAGGATGCCGTCCAGCCGACTCCCGGGCCGGATGCCGTTCAGCCGGCCCCCGGGGCCGGGTTGCCGAGGACGGTGCTCCGTCCCTCCTCGGCCTCGGCCTCGTTCCGTACGCCACCGCTTCGTGGCGGTGTTCTCGGCCCGGCCACGACGGCCGGGCCGTTCCGCGTGCGGCGGCGGGAACCACCGGTGCAGGAGGGGCTCCGGTCGGTCCTGACGGCTGCTCGTGCTCCCCGCCCGCCCGCAAGGACCGGCTCACGGCCCGCCACCGGGCCCGCGCCGAGGCTGTCTCCGGGGAGGCGGCTCCCGGCGGGGCGACCCGCACCACGGCTCCCCCGGCGGTGGCCCCTTGCGGCAGTATCCGCCGGGGATTCTGCCGGAGGGACTGCCCGCCGGGCAGGTGGGGCGCGCCTAGCGTGGAGGCACGGAGGCGAGCGGCACCGACGCCCCCGGCCCTCACCCCCGTTCCCGCTGGAGGACTCACGATGCCCGCACCCGAGCCGATGCTCCTCGACGGCGGCCCCGCGGTGCGGCCCGCGCCGCGCGTGCTCGACCGGATCGACGCCCGGGTCGCCGCGGGCCCCGGGCGCCTCGCGCTGGTCCACGGGGACGAACGGATGACGTACGGCGAGCTGGCCGGGGCCGTCGCCGCGCGGGCCGCCGAGCTGGCCGCGCTCGGGGCGGGCCCCGGGCGGCTGGTCGCGGTGCACCGGCCCCGTGGTCTGCGGGCGATCGTGGGGCTCCTGGCCGTGCTGCGGACCGGCGCCGCGTATCTGCCGCTGGACATCCAGGCGCCGGACGCCCGCAACGCGGCGATCCTCGCCGACGCCTGCGGGGACGCCGCACCCGAGCCGGCCGAGGTCGCCGCGCGGGGCGAGCTGGTGCTCGGCGGCCCCGGGGCACCCGAGGACGCCGCCTACGTCATCTACACGTCGGGGTCGACGGGAACGCCCAACGGCGTGGTCGTCGGGCACGGTTCGCTCGCCCATTTCGTGGCCGGGGCGACCCCCGCGTACGGCATCGGCGCCGAGGACCGGGTGCTGCAGTTCAGCCCGCTGCACTTCGACGCCAGTGTGCAGGAGATCTTCTGCACGCTCGGCGCGGGCGGTGTGCTGGTGCTCCGCACCGACGACATGCTGGACGTGCGGGACCTTCTCGCGGGCTGTGCGGCCCACGGGGTGAGCGTGCTCGATCTGCCCGCCGCGTACTGGCACGAGCTGGTGTACGCGCTGGCCGCCGGTCTCGTCGCGCTCCCGGAGTGCCTGCGCACGGTCCTCATCTACGGCGAGGCGGCGCTGCCCGAGCGGGTGGCGCAGTGGTGCCGTCTGGTGGAGGGCCGGGTGCGGCTCCTCAACGTGTACGGTCCGACGGAGACGACCGTCGTCGCCACCGTCGCGGACCTGTCCGGCTACGAGGACGGTCCCGTGCCCATCGGCCGTCCGCTGCCGGGGGTGCGCGGTGCGCTCGTGGACGGCGAACTGTGGCTCCTGGGCGGTGGTCTGACCCTGGGTTACCTCGGGCGCCCGGAACTGAACGCGCGCCGGTTCACGTCGCTGGGCGGCGAGCGCGCCTACCGAACGGGGGACGTGGCGAGCTTCCGGGCCGATGGACAGATCGACTACCACGGCCGGATCGACGACGAGGTGAAGATCGGCGGCCAGCGGATCGACCCGGCTTCCGTGGAGTCGGTGCTCTCCGGCCACCCGGGGGTCCGTGAGGTGGCCGTGGTCGCCCAGGAGGCGGAGGCCGGGGTCAAGCGGCTGGTCGCCTTCGCCGTGGTCGAGCCGGGCGTCGGGGCGGAGGAACTCCGGGACGCCGTACGGGAGTCGATGCCCGCAGCGGCCGTGCCCAGCGTGGTCGCGCTGGTCCCCGAGCTGCCCCGGACCAGTTCGGGGAAGATCGCCCGGAAGGTCCTGCGGACCACCGACCCGTGCCCGCCGCTGGTGCTCCTCGACGAGGCCGACCGGGTGCCGCTGTCGGCCGCGCAGCGCAGGCTGTGGCTCATCGGCCGGATGGAGGGTCCCTCGGCGACGTACAACATGCCCGTCGTGGTGGAGCTTGACGGGCTGCCCGACCGGGTCGCGCTGGCCGCCGCCCTGACGGACCTGGTGGAGCGGCACGAGGTGCTGCGGACGGTGTTCCCGGCCGCCGGGGGCGAGCCGTACCAGCACGTCCTGGACACGGCGCCGCCGCTCTTCACCGTCGAGAGGTGCGCTCCCGGGGAACTGGCCGCGCGGGTCGCCGCGCGGACCGCCGAGCCCTTCGACCTCACCCGTGAGCGGCCCTTCCGGGCCCGTCTCCTCGACACCGGGGACGGCGCGTCCACGCTCGTCCTGCTGCTGCACCACGTGGCCGGTGACGGCTGGTCGGTCGATCCGCTGCTCCGGGACCTGGCCACCGCCTACGAGGCCCGGCTCGCGGGCCGCGCGCCCGGCGGGGAGCCGCTGCCGGTGCAGTACGCCGACTACACCCTCTGGCAGCACGAGCTGCTCGGCGAGGTGACGGACCCCGAGAGCCTGGCCCACCGTCAGCTCGACTACTGGAAGGAGGCGTTGGCCGGGATGCCGGGCGCGGCGCCGCTCCCCGTGGACCGGCCGCGGCCCGCCGAGCCCTCGCACCGGGGCGCCACGGTCACCGCCCGGCTCGACGCGGACGTCCAGGGCCGGCTGGCCCGGCTCGCCGACGAGCGCGGCGCGAGCATGATGATGGTGCTCCAGGCGGCGCTCGCGGTCACCCTGGCCGCCACCGGTACCGGCCCGGACGTCCCCCTGGGCACCCCGGTGGCGGGGCGTTCCGACGAGGCGCTGGGCGATCTCGTCGGCTTCTTCGTCAACACGCTGGTCCTGCGGACCGACACCTCGGGCGCGCCGACCTTCGGGGAGCTGGTGGAGCGCGTACGGGACGCCGACCTCGCCGCCTACGCCCACCAGGAGCTGCCCTTCGACCTGCTCGTGGAGCAGCTCAACCCGGAGCGCGTCCTGGGCCGCCACCCGCTGTTCCAGGTGATGCTGACCGTGCAGGGCGGGGCGCCCGGTGGTGAGCGGACGACGGAACTCGGCGGGCTTCGGGGGCGGTTCGCGGACAGTGGGCTGCGGGTCGCGAAGTTCGACCTGATGGCGTCCTGCTTCGACGGCCGGGACGAGGCCGGGAACGCCACCGGGCTCGACGTCTGGCTGCAGTACGCCACCGATCTCTTCGACGGGTCGACCGCGCGGCTGCTGCTCGACGTCTTCGAGCGGGTGCTGCGGGCGTGCGCCGCCGACCCGGGGCTGCGGCCCTGCGCGCTCGCCCTGGTGACGCCGGAGGAGCGGGAGGGGCTCGCGGCGCGCCGGACGGCCGTCGCCGAGCTGGCCGCCGCCCGCGCGGCGGAGGAGGACCGGTCGGCCGGGAGCGGCGCCGGGCTGGGCGCGGCACCGCACCAGGAGGCCCTCCAGGCCTTGTTCGCCGAGGTGCTGGGCGTCGAACGGGTCGGCGCCGACGAGGACTTCTTCTCGATCGGCGGGCACTCCATGTCGGGAGTGCGGCTCTGCAACCGGGTCCGCGCGCTCCTCCGTGTCGAGGTGCGCATCCGGGACCTCTTCCTGGCGCCGAGCCCCGCCCGGCTCGCCCGCCGGATCGCGGAGCGCCCGGCGGACGGGGACGCCCCGGGTGCGGACGGCACGGCGACCGGTGACGGGTCGGCCGGGGGCGACGGGCGGGCCGGGCGGGTGCGGCGGGAGCCGCTGGTCAGGGCCGCCCGGCGGCCGGAGCGGCTGCCGCTGTCGTACGCCCAGCGCAGGCTGTGGTTCGTGAACGAGCTGGAGGGCGCCGGTCCCTCGTACAACATCCCGATCGTGCTGCGGCCCGCGCGGGCCCTGGACGCTCCGGCGCTGACCGCCGCGCTCGCGGACGTCGCCGCCCGGCACGAGGTGCTTCGGACCGTGTACCCGGCGGTCGAGGGCGAGCCGTACCAGCGGATCCTGGACGGCGCCCGGCCGGTCCTCGAAGTGGCCGAGGTGCCCGCCGGGGAGCTGGACCGCGCCCTGGCCTCGGCCGCCGGGCACGTGTTCGACCTGGCGCGGGATGTGCCCCTGCGGGCCTGGCTGATCACTCCGGACGACGGCGGCGGTCAGGTGCTGGTGCTCCTCCTGCACCACATCGCGGGCGACGGCTGGTCCACGGGCCCGCTGCTCGCGGACCTCTCGGCCGCGTACGGCGCCCGGCTCGCGGGACGGGCACCCGGCTGGGAGCCCCTGCCGGTGCAGTACGCCGACTACACCCTGTGGCAGCTCGGCGCGGCCCATGACGGACGCGCGGACAGCGATCTCGCCTTCTGGGAGCGGGAGTTGGCGGACCTGCCGCCGGTCCTGGAGCTTCCGGTGGCGCGCACCCGGCCCGCCGAGGCCACCCATCGGGGCGCCCGGGTCCCGCTGGAGGTGACCGCCTCGACGCACACGACGCTGGCCCGGCTGGCCCGGGAGACCGGCACCACCCTGTTCATGGTGGTGCAGGCGGCCCTCGCCGCGACCCTGACCCGGCACGGCGCGGGCACGGACCTGCCGCTCGGCACGATGGCGGCGGGCCGCGACGACGACGCGCTCGGCGGGCTCGTCGGCTTCTTCGTCAACACGCTGGTGCTGCGCACGGACACCTCGGGCGACCCGTCGTTCCGGGAGCTGCTCGGCCGGGTCCGGGAGACCGCCCTGGCGGCTTACGCCCATCAGGAACTCCCCTTCGACCGGCTCGTCGAGCACCTCAACCCGCGCCGCTCCACCGCCCACCACCCGCTGGTGCAGGTGATCGTGCAGCTCCACCAGGACTACACGGCCGGGCTCGGCGACGCGGCCCTCGCCGGGACCCCGGTGGCGGTGGAGAACGGCTCGACCAAGTTCGACATGACGCTCGCCCTGTGGGAGGCCCACGGGCCGGACGGCGCTCCCGCCGGGCTCTCCGGGGCTCTGGAGTACGCCACCGACCTGTACGACGCGGCCACCGCCGAGCTGCTCGGCGGCCGGATCGCCGCGACCCTGGAGGCGGTGGCGGCCGATCCGGGCCTGCGGATAAACGAGTTGGGGCGGCTGACGCCCGAGGAGCACGCGCTGCTCGTCCGCGAGCACGACGACACCGCCCACGACGCCGCCGCCGAGGGGCCGTTCGCCCCGGGCCCGGTGCACGTCCTGCTCGCGGAGCGGGCCCGCCGGACGCCCGACGCGCCCGCCGTGACCTTCGGCGCCGAGACCCTCTCGTACGCCGAACTCGACTCCCGGGCCAACGTCCTGGCGCACCGGCTGCTCGCCGTGGCGCCCGCCCCGCGCCCCGCCGTCGGCGTCCTCCTGGAGCGCGGCCCGCTGCTCGTGGTGGCGGCGCTCGCGGCCCTCAAGTGCGGTGCGGCCTATCTGCCGCTGGACCCGGCGCTGCCGGAGGCGCGCCTGGCGATGATGCTGGCGGACGCGGGGGCGGGCGCCCTGGTCACGGACGGTTCCCTGGCGGACGCGGCGGCCGTGACGGCGGCGCGGGAGGCCGGTCTTCCGGTGCTCGTGGCGGACGCGGGAGACGACGACGCGGGGCACGGCGACGCGGTGGGCAGTGTCGTGGCGGACGGTGTCGTGGCGGACCCGGGCGATCCCGGTGTCCCGGTCGCCGCGGACGACCTCATGTACGTGATGTTCACCTCGGGCTCCACCGGCCGCCCCAAGGGCGTCGGGGTCACCCACGCCAACGTGGCCGCGCTGGCCGCGGACCGCGCGTGGGACGTCGCCCACCACGCCCGGATGCTGGTGCACTCGGCGATCGGCTTCGACGCCTCCACGTACGAGCTGTGGGTGCCGCTGCTGCACGGCGGGGAACTGGTGATCGCCCCCGGGGACGGCGCCGACCTCGCCGAACTGGACCGCACGGTCCGGGCCCACGGGGTCACCGCCGCCTACTTCACGATGGGCCTCTTCCATGTGATGGCCGACGAGGGTCTCGACACGCTCCGGCTGCTCAAGGAGGTGTGGACGGGCGGTGACACGGCCTCCCCGAGCGCCCTGCGCCGGGTCCTCGCGCACTGCCCGGACACCGTGGTCGTCCACTCCTACGGTCCCACCGAGACCACCTTCGCCTCGCACAACCAGCGGTTCGCCGTCCACGAGCGGACACTGCCCGGGGTGTTCCTGGGGCGGCCGATGGACAACACCCGCGGCTACGTCCTCGACGAACGGCTGCGGCCCGTGCCGCCCGGGGTGCCGGGAGAGCTGTACGTGGCGGGCTCGCACGTGGCCCGAGGGTACGTCGGACGGCCGGCGCTGACATCGGAACGGTTCGTGCCGGACGCGTACGGCGACGGCGGGCGGATGTACCGCACCGGCGACCTGGTGTGCCGGACTCCCGAGGGCGAACTGCGGTTCCTGGGACGGGCCGACGGCCAGGTGAAGCTGCGCGGCTTCCGCATCGAGCCCGGCGAGGCCGAGGAGGCCCTGTCACGGCACCCCGCCGTCGGACAGGCCGTGGTCGTCGTCCGGGAGGACCGGCCGGGCGAGAAGGAACTCGTCGGGTACGTCGTCCCCCGCGCGGGCACCACCGTCACCGGGGCCGAGGTCCTCGCGACGGCCGCCGCCGAGCTGCCCGCGCATCTGGTGCCCGCCGCCGTGGTCGTCCTGGACGCCGTCCCGCTGACCGTCAACGGGAAGCCCGACCGCCGGGCCCTGCCCGCCCCCGAGCGGCCCGCCGCGACGGCGTCGGGCCGACGCCCCCGCAGCGCCCGCGAGGAGGTGCTGTGCGGACTCTTCGCCGAGATCCTCGGTGTGCCGGAGGTCGGCATCGACGACAACTTCTTCACCCTGGGCGGTCATTCGCTCCTCGGCGTCCGGCTCGTGAGCCGGATGCGGACGGTCCTCGGCGTGGAGCGCGGGGTCCGCGACCTCTTCCGCACCCCGACCGTCGCCGGGCTGCTCCGGGCGCACGAGCAGGACGGCGCCGACGGCGGCGCCATGGGGGTGCTGCTGCCGCTGAGCACCCGGGGCCGCCGCCGCCCGCTGTTCTGCGTGCACCCCGGGACGGGGGTCGGCTGGTCGTACGCCGGGCTCGCCCGGCACCTCGGCGAGGACCAGCCGCTGTACGCCCTCCAGGCCCGCGCCCTGAGCGAACCGGGCCACGCCCCGGGCAGCGTGGAGGAGATGGCCGAGGAGTATCTGGAGCGCGTCCGGCTCGTGCAGCCGTGGGGCCCCTACCGACTGCTCGGCTGGTCCTTCGGCGGCACGGTGGCGCACGCCATGGCCGTACGGCTCGCGGAACTCGGGGAGCAGGTGGAGCTGCTGGCCCTGATGGACGTGCACCGGACGGGTCCCGGCAGCCCCGCGCACGCCCGCGCCGCCGCGGCGGCGGCCGAGGGCCCCGACCCGTCCGACCCGGCGGCGGTGGCCGCGGCGATCGAGGCGGCGCGCCGGGACGATCCGGTGCTCGCCGGGTTCACCGACGCGGAGCTGCGGGCCGTGGCGGGCGCCTCCCGCACCCACGCGGAACTGATGTCCCGGTACGTACCGGGACAGGCCGCCGCGGACACGGTGTTCTTCACGGCCCGCCGGCCGGGCGAGGAACCGGGGGCGCTCGCCGCCTCGTGGCGTCCCTTCCTCGACGGGAACCTGGAGAACCACGCGGTCGATTCCACCCACCTGGGCATGACCGAACCCGGACCCCTCCGGGAGATCGGCCGGATCGTCGCCGAGAAGCTCGATTCCTTCAGCAGCACACACACCCACTGAACAGAATTCCGCGCATCAATTCCGCCCCACCCTTCCGCGCATGAATTCACCGAATGAATTCAGTGCATCGATTCCACATCTTGAGGAGACAGTGATGACGAACCCCTTCGACGACGCCGACGGCACCTTCCACGTCGTGGTGAACGACGAGGGCCAGCACGCCCTGTGGCCGACCTTCGCGGACGTTCCCGCAGGCTGGGAGGTCGTGCTGGAGGCGGCCGGCCGCTCCGACGCCCTCGCCTACGTGGAGCAGAACTGGACGGACATCCGCCCGAAGAGCCTGCTCGCGCAGTACGCCTGACGCACCTCCACCCCGCACAGCCCCGAGGGCCGGGCCCCGCAGACCACTGCGGGGCCCGGCCCTTTTCCCCATCCCGCGGAAGGCGCGCACTGCCGTCGAATCTGCCGCTCCAACTTCCCCCGGACCCCTTTTCCGAATTCTAGGGTGAAGCCATGAAGATTCTGCTGACCGGCACCGCATCCGATTCCCACACATGGAATCTGGTCTATCTGCAGCTCCTCCTGGAGGAGCTGGGACACCGGGTCGTCAACATCGGCCCGTGTGTGACGGACGACCTCCTGACCGCCGCGTGCCACACGCACACGCCCGGTCTGGTGGTCATCAGCAGTGTCAACGGGCACGGCTACCGCGACGGCCTCTCGGCCGTGCGGCGGCTGCGTGCCGAGCCCGGTCTCGGCACGACGCCCGTCGTCATCGGCGGCAAGCTCGGGGTCGCCGGGGCGCGGGACCACGAGCGGGCCGCCCAGCTCCTCGCGGCGGGCTGCGACGCGGTGTTCGACGACGGCGACGTCGCCGGGCTCCGTACCCTCGTCGCCGGGCTCGACCGCGCCGGGTCCCTCCGGGTCACGGCATGACCGGCGGCACCCTGGCCCCGGCCCCCCGCCGGGGGACGACGGGTACCGCCGAGGCTCCGGGCGCCCCGCTCGCCCCCTCGTTCGGGGCGTTCGTGGCCGCCGCCGCGGCCGACGGCCGGCTGGTGGTCCAGCCCCGGATGGGCTTCAGCGACCCGGCCGCCATGCGGACCGGTCTCGCACGCACCCGGGCCGCGGCGGCCACGACCGTGGGCACCCTCACCATCGACAGCTACACCCGCGTCGGCGACGCGGCGGCCGCCCTCGCCTCCCTCGCCGAGGGAGTGCCGCTCAACGGCTACCCGATCGCCACCCACCCGGCGGCCCTCACCCGTGAGCTGCTCTCCGGCCTGTCGGGCCCGGCCTTCCCCGTGCAGGTCCGGCACGGTTCGTCCCGCCCCGAGGCCATCATCCGGGCGCTGGCGGCGGCGGGCCTGGACGCCACCGAGGGCGGGCCCGTCTCGTACTGCCTGCCCTACGGCCGCACCCCGCTCGCCGAGTCCGTCGAGAACTGGGCACGGGGCTGCGAACTCCTCGCCTCCCTGGTCCCGGAGCCCCGGGTCCCGCACGTGGAGACCTTCGGCGGCTGCATGCTCGGCCAGCTCTGCCCGCCGGGCCTGCTGGTGGCGCTCAGCCTCCTGGAGGGCCTGTTCTTCGTCCGGCACGGCATCCGCAGCGTCTCGCTGAGCTACGCCCAGCAGACCGACCCGGTCCAGGACGAGGAGGCGGTACGGGCGCTGCGCAGGCTCGCCGCCGAGTTCCTGCCGCCCGAGGTCGACCGGCACGTGGTGCTGTACACGTACATGGGCGTCTTCCCCCAGACCGCGCACGGCGCGACCCGGCTCCTGGAGGCGTCCGCCCGGATCGCCGTCCGCGCCGGGGCGCACCGGCTGATCGTGAAGACGGCCGCCGAGGCGCACCGCATCCCGACGGTCGACGAGAACGTGCGCGCCCTGGAGACGGCCGCCTCGACGGCGGTCCTGACGGAGCGTCCGCCCGGCGGCGCCGGACCCGACCGGCCCGAGGACCCCCGTGGCTCCGACACCGAGGTCTACGCGGAGGCCCGCGCCCTCGTGGAGGCCGTCCTCGACCTGGACGGCGACCCGGGACGGGCGCTGCGGACCGCGTTCGCCCGGGGCCATCTCGACGTCCCCTTCTGTCTGCACCCCGACAACGCGGGCCGGTCCCGCAGCTTCGTCGACGACCGGGGGCGGCTGCGCTGGTCGGACGCGGGGCGGATGCCGGTGGCGTCGTCCCTGGTCGCCGGTGCCCGCTCGGCGCTCACCTCGGACGGGCTGCTCGCGGCCCTCCACGGTGTCGCCGGCCGCTTCGACCACGGCCTCGACGGCCCGGACACTCCATGAGCCCGGCCCCTCCCCCGAACTCCACGCGCCTCCCGGGCTCCGTGTCCCTCCCGGGCTCCACACCTCCCCCGGGCTCCACACCTCCCCCGGGCTCCACACCTCCCCCGTACTCCGCGCCCCTCCCGTACTCCGCGCCCCTCCCGGGCTCCACGCCTCTCCCGGGCCTCGGCCCGGTCGCCTCGTCCCGCGTCCCCGCCGTTCCCCTCCCCGACCCGACCTCCTCCCGCCCGTACCCGTCCGAACGGAGTCGTCCCATGGTCCAGTCCGTCCCCACCCCGCAGCTGCCGCCGCCCCTCGGCGAACACCTGCGCTCCCCCCAGCTGCGCGCCGCGATGCTGGTGCAGCAGGAAGCCCTCCACGCGGCACGGGAGTTCCTGCGAGGCGAGGGCTTCACCGAACTCCTGCCGCCGCTCGTCGGCCCGGTCACCGACCCGGGCGGGCGCGGTGCGAAGGCCCTCGACGTGGACTACTACGGGCACCCGTACAAGCTGATGACCAGCGCGATCCTCTACAAGCAGGCTTCGCTGCGGGGCTTCCCCCGGCTCTTCTACATCGCCCCCAACGTGCGGGTGGAGCCGGAGGAGACCGCCTCGACCGGACGGCACCTCGTCGAGTTCCACCAGATCGACGTGGAGATCGCCGGGGCCAGCCGCCAGGACGCCCAGGACGTGGCCGCGGGGATGCTGACGCACATCGTCGAGCACGTGTGGACCACCGTCCCCGACGTCCTCGCCGAACTGGGCCGGGACGAGATGGACTTCGCCGAGCTGCGCACCGGGAAGTTCGACACCCGCACCCATGAGGAGGCGGTCGCCCGGCTGGTCTCCGGCGGGCACCCGCAGAGCCCGGACGCCGAGATCGACTGGACGGGCGAGCGCATCCTCTCCCTGGAGGCGGACCGGCCGTTCTTCGTCAACGACTACCCGAAGGGCTCGCGCGGCTTCTACGACCGCGAGGACCCCGAGAACCCGGGCGTGCTGCGGAACTTCGACCTGCTGGCGCACGGCGGCTACGGCGAGCTGGTCAGCGGCAGCGAGCGCGAGGCCGACTACGCCACGATCGTCACCCGGATGCGGGAGAGCGGCGAGAACCCCGCCAAGTACGCCTGGTACCTGGACCTGGCGCGGGAGGGCATCCCGGCCAGTGCCGGATTCGGCATGGGCCTCCAGCGGCTGGTCCGCTTCCTCACCGGGCTCGACTCGCTCTGGCAGGTCAGCGCCTACCCGAAGCTCCCCGGGGTGGTGGCTCCGTGAGCGGGCTGCGGGCAGCGGGCTTCCCCGAGGACGCGGTGCGCGCCCGGGCCCGCCGGGGCACGGCCGAGGTGTTCCCCCCGGCGGACGGCTACGGCACGGAACTGTACGGGCAGAGCGGCGGCGCCTCCCCGGACGCCCGGGAGGCCCCGGCCCCGTCCCCGGACGAGCTGGACCGGGCCCGGATCGCCCCGCCGGTGTTCATGCCCCGGCGTCTGGAGAAGCTGATCGAACTGGGCCGGGAACCGGGCCACGACGACGTGGATCTCCGTACCCATGTGGGTGGCTTCACCAGCGAACTCCCGCTGTTCCTGTCGGCGTTCGGGTCCACGCGGGTGGGCAGCGGCGATCTGGGCGTGGCCGCGAGCGCACAGGCCGCGCGGCTCGGCATCCCGATGGTCGTCGGGGAGAACATGGTGCCGGTGCACGGCTACCGGCGCGGCGCCGGGGACGGGATGCGTTCGGCGCTGCTCGCGCGGATCTCGGCGTACACCGAGAACGTCGCCGACGGGGTCGGCGGGGTGGTCGTGCAGCAGTCCACCGAGGACGCCGACTCCGAGGTGTGGAACCTCGTCTACAGCGACCCGGGGACCCGGCCGCTGCTCGAATCGGGGCGTCTCGCCTTCGAGTTGAAGACCGGCCAGGGCGCCAAGCCGGGCCTGGGCGGGATGACCGTGGTGGGCCGGGCCGACGCCGAGCGGCTCGCGGGCCGGTTCACCGTACGGGACGTGCTCGGCGGCGAGGAAGCGGGCGGGGCGGGGGACGAGGGGCACCGGCTGCGGTGCGCCACGCCCGGCACGTTCACCGAGGAGATCGTCCGCCAGCAGCTGCGGTTCATGCGGAACAACTTCCCCAAGGCCCGTATCTGGGTGAAGTTCCATCCCGGACGCGATGTGGCGCGGGCGGCGGCGACCGCCTGGGGGGCCGGTGCGGACGCCGTCACCGTCGACGGCGCCGAGGGCGGTACGGGCTGGGCTCCCCGGGTCTTCCTCGACCAGGTCGGACTGAGCCTGGCGGACTGCCTGCGGCTGATCGCCGCTTCGGGCGGGCGCCCGGCCGGTGCCCACGGCTGTCTGCTCGCCACCGGACGCATGTGGGAGGGCGGCCGGGCGGTGCGCGCCCTCGCCCTCGGCGCCCGGGCGGTGGGGCTCGGCAGGGCGGCGCTGATCGCGGTGGACGAGGACCCGGAGCACGGTCTCGTCCGGCTGGCCGAGGCCCTCGCCCTGGAGACCCGCCTCCTGGTGAGCGCCCTCGGCAAGTACGCGGCGGACGCGCTCGCGCCGGAGGACCTGTGGTGGCCCGGGGGCGGGCCCGCCGGAGGTGCGCGGGTGCCGGTGCCGGCCGCGCTGGACGCGGGCGGCCCGTCATGACCGCGCCGTGTCCCGCGCGGGCCGGGCGCGGGCCGGGCGGGCCCCGTCCCGGCGGTCGCCCCGGCACCACCGGGACGGTCCTGAGCGCGGGTCCCCACACCGTGCGGGCCCGGTTCGCGCTCACCGAACTGCCCGTGATCACCGTGTGCCCGGAGGACGCGGGGGCGGCCTGCGCGGCGGTGGGGCGGGCGCTCCGGGCGGCGGGCCGGGGCCAGTTGGGGGGCCGGCTGGAGCTCCGTACCGGTGGGCCCGCCCCCCGGACGGCCCGGCAGGCGGCGGCCGTGGAGGCCGTGGAGCGGCGGGTGGCGGCCCTGGCGGTCGCCTCGGCCCTGCGCGGCGGATCCGGCACGGCGTCGCTGCGGGTCCGCCCGGCGGACTGAGGGACACCGGGGGCCACCCCGGCTCCGCGCCGCCGGGAGACCCTCCCGTGTCCTGCGGGCCCGGAGGACGGCCAGTCCGTCCGCCCCCGCCGCCGCCCGGACGTCGGCGAACCGCCGGACCGGGTTCCGGCACCGTCCGCCGCCCCCGCGCGGCGGCCCGGGCCACCGGGGCGGGGTCCCCTTCCGAACATCCCCGACCACCCGCCCGTCTGCTTCCGCGTCCCCGGCATCGGCATCCCTGACACCGGCACCCCCGGCATCGGCACCCCTGACGTCGGCAGCCGGACACACCGAACATCCCTGACACCGAGAGAAAGAGCACCCATGTCCACGACATCCCCGGCGACCGTGCACTGGGGCAAGGTGGGCGCCCTGGTGGGCGGCCAGGCCGCGGTCCAGGGCGGCAGTTTCGCCCTCCTCATCGCCATGAACTGGACCGCCGTGCAGCTCGGCGGCACCCGGGCCGTGACGCTCCTGATGCTGGCGGCGACCGTCCCGCGCGCCCTCATGCTGATCTTCGGGGGTGCCGTCTCGGACATCCTCGGCCCCCGGATCGTGCTGCTGCGGGCCACCTCCGCGCGGGTCGTCGTCCTGGCGGCCGGGGCGCTGGTGGTGGCCGGGACCGACCGGCTGTGGCCGCTGGCGCTGGTGGCCGTCGTCGAGGGCTCGCTGCTCGGTCTGACCGGACCGGCCTCCGGGGTGCTCATGCCCCGCTTCGCCGCCCGCGAGCACCTGGCCCGCGCCAACTCGCTGTACGCGATGGTGCTCCGGGTCGCGCCGATCGCGGGCGCGCCCGCCGGGGCGTGGCTGATCACCGTGGGGCACCTGTGGGTGGCGCTCGCGGTGGCGGCGGGCACGTGCGCGGTGTGGCTGGTGTGCGCCGCGTACGTCACCCGTGGCTTCGCCAGGCCCCGGCGGGAGCCGGGGGTGTCCCTGGTGAAGCGCTCGGGCGACGGCATCCGGCTGCTGAGGGCGCGGCCCCGGTTGCGGTGGATGTTCCTGGCCGCCTTCACCATGGACCTGGCGTTCAGCTGGCCGGCCGAGGTGGCGCTGCCGCTGCTCGTCACGGAGCGCGGCTGGGGTGTCGGCGCGGTCGGGTTGATCCTCGCCTGTTTCGGTGCGGGGGCGCTCGGTTCGAGTGCGCTCGGGGCGGCCTTCGCGCACCGCGTGCCGCTGTTCGTACGGCTGGTGCTGGGTGGTGTCGGTCTCGCGGCGGGCATCGTGGCGATGGCGCTGATGCCGTCGGTGGCGACGCTGGCCGCGGTGGCCGCCGGGGTCGGCGTGCTGTCGGGGATCAACGGTCCGGCGATCGTGACGTTCTATCAGCAGGCCTCTCCCGAGGGGCAGATGGGGGCGGCGATGTCCACCCTCGCGCTGGCGGGCATCGGTACGGCCCCGGTGTCCATCGCCCTGTTCAGCACGGTGTCGCTGGGCCTCGGGGTGGAGCGGACCTGGCTGCTCTGCGGTGCGGTGGCCGTGCTCTCCCCGGTGTTCGCGCTGTGCGCGCTGCGGGCCCCGGCCGCGGCGCCCCAGGCTACGGCCGTGTCCCTGCCCGACGACTCCCCCGCCACGGTGTGAGGATGCCATGACCGAACTGATCGTTCCGCGTACGTCCCCGGCCGAGCCCTTGGTCCCGGCCGCGCTGGCCGCCGTGTACGTGGCTCCGCCGCCGACCGGCGAGCTGTCGCCCGGTGTGCCGCGGGTGTGGCTGGTCGACACGGTCACCCACCGGGTGACGGCGGCCCGTCACGCCCCGTCCGTGCTGGACCGTCAGGAGCTGGCGCGGGCGGCGGAGTTCCTGCGGGATGCCGACCGGGACTCGTACCTCTGCGCCCATGTGGGGCTGCGGCGGCTGCTCGGCTCGTACCTCGGGCTGCCGCCCCGGGAGGTGGAGGTCTCACGGGCGCCGTGCCCGGGGTGCGGGGAACCGCACGGGCGGCCGGTGCTGCCCGGGGACCGGCTGCACTTCTCGCTGTCGCACTGCGAGGGGCTGAGCCTGCTGGCCTTCGCCACGAGTCCGGTGGGGGTGGACGTGGAGGCGGTGCCGCCGCCCGCGACGATCGCGGAGACCGCCGATGTGCTGCACCCCCGGGAGGCGGCCGAGCTGGCCGCGCTCCCGGAGGCCGAGCGGGCCCTCGCCTTCACCCGGGTGTGGACGCGCAAGGAGGCGTATCTGAAGGGTCTCGGGGTGGGCCTGTCCGAGGATCCGGCGGCCGACTACGTCGGTTCGGGGCCGCTCCCGGCGCCGCTGCCCGGCTGGTCCCTGACCGATGTCAGGGTCCCGCCGGGGCACTGGGCGGCGGTGGCCCTGAGCGTCCCGCCCTCGGACGGGTGACGACGGGTCGCGGCCCCCGTCCCGGCCGGTCGGCGGGGAGGAGGGCCGCCACCGCGCCGAGCATCAGTTCCAGGGCGAAGGGGTAGCCGCTGCCGCTCATGTCGGCGGCGAGCAGCGGGAAGGTCGCGGCGACGTGCGGGTGGGTGTCGGGCGACAGCCTGCCGTAGACGGCGTGCCAGACGGCGTCGTCCGCCTCCCGGGCGGCCTCGGGCAGGGCGAGCGCGGCGGCGTCCTGGGCGGCGAAGGCGAGGGCCTGGTCGACGAAGGCGTGGTAGGCGCGTACGGCGAGGGCGTCGGGGAATCCGGCGGTACGGAGGATGCCGAGGATGCGTTCGACGGCCCGGGTCTCGTGGGGACGGCCGGTGGTGCGGTGGGCGGCGAGGACGGCCGCCTGCGGGTGCGCGAGATAGCTCGCGTGGATCCGCAGGCCCATGGAGCGGAGGTCCTCGCGCCAGTCGCCGGTGGCCGTCCAGCCTTCCTGGGCCCGGCCGATCAGCTCGTCCGCGAGGGCGAGGAGGAGGGCGTCGGTGTTGCGGAAGTAGCGGTAGAGGGCGCTGGGGTCGGCGCCGAGGGCGGCGCCGAGCCTGCGGACCGAGAGCGCTTCGGCGCCGTGCCGGGCGACCAGCCGGAGCGCGGTGTCCACGATCAGCTGTTCGGAGAGGACGGCGCCCTGCTTGGTGGGCCTGCGGCGCCGTCGGCCGCTTTCGGGAACGACGCGTTCGGACATGGCCGGAACCTTACGTCAACACCATTGACGTGTAAACGGCCTGGCGGCTTCCATGGCGGCCACCACCCGTCGCCTCACGTTCTGGAGCACGCGCATGGCCAAGGCCGATCTGGTCTTCACCCGGGGCCCCGTCTTCACGGCCGACCCGGCCCGTACCCGGGCGTCCTCGCTCGCCGTCGTCGGCGACCGGATCACGGCCGTGGGCCACGACGAGGTGCGGGAGCTGGTCGGGCCCGGCACCGAGGTGGTGGACCTGACCGGGAAGCTGCTGCTCCCGGGTTTCCAGGACGCGCACGTGCACGCCGTGTTCGCGGGGATGGAGCTGGCCGAGTGCGATCTGACGGGGACCGTCGGCGTCGGCGACTATCTGGAGCTGGTCCGGGCGTACGCGGACGCGCACCCGGAGCGGGCGTGGATCACCGGCGGCGGCTGGTCGATGGAGAGCTTCGACGGCGGGCTGCCGACCCGGCAGCTCCTCGACGCGGTCGTCCCGGACCGCCCGGTGCTGCTGTCCAACCGTGACCACCACGGCGCGTGGGCCAACACCCGGGCCCTCGAACTGGCGGGGGTCACCGCCGCCACCCCGGACCCCGCCGACGGCCGGATCGAGCGCGAGGCGGACGGCACCCCCAGCGGAATGCTCCAGGAGGGGGCGACGGCGCTGGTCGCGCACCTGGTCCCGGCGAGCACCCCGGCGGACCGGCTCGCCGGACTGCTGCGGGCCCAGCGGCTGCTGCACTCGCTGGGGATCACGGCCTGGCAGGACGCCATGCTGGGCAGTCTCGACGGCCGTCCGGACCCTTCGGACGCCTATGTGACGGCCGCGCGGGACGGTTCGCTGACCGCCCGGGTCGTCGGGGCGCTGTGGTGGGACCGGGCGCGGGGCGCCGAGCAGATCCCGGAGCTGGTGGCGCGGCGGGCGGCGTTGAGCACGGGCCGGTTCCGCGCGGGCTCGGTGAAGATCATGCAGGACGGGGTGGCGGAGAACTTCACCGCCGCGATGACCGCGCCCTACCTGGACGGCTGCGGCTGCGCCACGGGCAACTCGGGGCTGAGCTTCGTGGACCCGGCGGCCCTGCGCGGCTACGTCACGGAGCTGGACGCGCTGGACTTCCAGGTGCACTTCCACGCGCTGGGCGACCGGGCGGTGCGGGAGGCCCTGGACGCGGTGGAGGCGGCGGTGGAGGCCAACGGGCGGCGGGGGAACCGCCACCATCTGGCCCACCTCCAGGTGGTGCACCCCGAGGACCTGGGCCGGTTCGCCGCGCTCGGCGCGATCGCCAACATCCAGCCGCTGTGGGCGGCCCACGAGCCGCAGATGGACGAGCTGACGATCCCGTTCCTGGGCCCGGAGCGGTCGGCCTGGCAGTACCCGTTCGGCGATCTGCTGCGGGCGGGCGCCACGCTCGCGGCGGGCAGCGACTGGCCGGTCAGCAGCCCGGACCCGCTCGCGGGCGTCCACGTGGCGGTGAACCGGGCTGAGCCGGGCTCCTCCGACGGCCGGGTCTTCTATCCCGAGCAGCGGCTCGACCTGACGACGGCGCTGGCCGCCTACACCGCCGGGACCGCCCATGTGAACGGTCTCGACGACACCGGCAGCCTGCGCGTGGGCAACCTCGCCGACCTGGTCGTCCTGGACCGCGACATCCTCACGGCGCCGCCCGGGGAGATCGCGGAGGCGAGGGTCGAGCGGACCTATGTCGGCGGGCGGCTCGTGCACTCCGTCTGACCGGTCCTGAGCGATGAGGCCCGTACGTCGAGCCGGGTCGGGACGAGCGCCCCCGGGAGCTCCCGCCGTCCGTCCTCCAGGACCGCCACCAGATGGGCGACGCCCGCCTCCGCGACGGCCTCGGGCCGCAGGCTGAGCGTGGTCACCGGCGGTTCGGTGTGTCCCGCGGTGACGTCCTCGCTGACACAGACGAGGAGCAGGTCGCCGGGGACCTCGTAGCCGTGGCGGAGGGCCGCCGCCAGGACCAGGGGCGGGCTCGCCTCGGCCACGACCAGGAGGGCGTCGGGGCGTTCCTCCCCGGTGCCCGCCAGCGCGGTCTCGACGGCCCGGACGACCGGGCCGTTGCCCGGTGCGCCGACCCGTACGACCCGCTCCGGCAGGCCGTGGGCGGCGCACCAGGCGCGGTGGGCGGCGTACACCTCGGTGTGGAAGCGGGTCGTGCTGTCGGGGACGACGAGCACGGGCCGTGCGGCGCCCTGGTCCGCGAGGTGGTCGAGGGCTCCGCGCACGGCGGCGCCCGCGTCGACGTCGACCCAGTAGGTGCCGGGCCGTCCTTCGACGGAGCGGTCGCTGAAGACGGGGATGCGGGCGGCGACCAGGTCGTCCACGACCGCGTCACCGGCGACGGGGTCGGCGACGATCACCGCGTCGAGGGACAGGTCGGCCCATTCGCTCTGCAGGGACCCGGCGGGCAGCAGGACCACGGCGTAGCCGCGTCGCAGCGCGGTCGCCGAGGTGGCGGCGGTCAGCCGGGCGAAGTACGGCGACTCCAGGAAGGTCCAGGGGGCGTCGGCGAACTCCCCGATCACGTATCCGATCAACCGGGCCCGTCCCGCGCGCAGATGGCGTGCGGTGGCGTTGGGCCGGTAGCCCATTTCGCGCGCGGTCTCGCGGGCCCTCTCCCGGACTTCGGGGGAGAGCCTCCCGGTGCCGTTGAGCGCCGCCGAGACGGTCGTCTTGGACAGGCCCGCCTCGCGGGCCACGTCGATCAGGCGGACGCGCGGAAGGGGCCCCGTGGGCTGCCCGCCGTTCCGTGGGACTTCGGTCATGGAAACGATGCTGCCACCCTCACGACCTGCGGAGAACCGTTCCCGCAAAGCCTTGTGCGGGAACGTTCCCGCATCAATACTCGCTCCATCCCCCCAGCGCCCGTCACTACACCCGTAAAGGGGTGGGTCTGTATGCGCGTGTCCCGCGTCATCACCCTTCTCTGCTGTACCGCCGCCCTCGCGGCCACCACCGCCTGCTCCGGCGCCACCGTCCCGGGGGCCGGCGCCGGGGGGACCGGTGGTCCCGGACCCTCGGTCACCCCGCTCTCCCCGCCCGCCCGGGGCCCCCTGGACTCGTTCACCTGGTCCCTGTACGCGGAGCCGTACACCCTCGACTACGCCCTCGCGTACGACTACCCGCCGAACACGGTCCTCGCCAACGTCTGCGAGCAGCTCTTCCGCGTCACTCCCGACCTGCGGATCGAGCCCGGACTCGCCCTCAAGTACACCCGGCCCGACCCGCGCACCCTCGTCTACACCCTGCGCCCCGGGGTGAGGTTCCACGACGGCACCACCATGACCGCCGACGACGTCGTCGCCTCCCTGAAGCGGCACACGGACCCGGCGACCGGCTCCCCCTGGGGCTCCGTCTTCAAGAACGTCGACGCGATCGAGAAGACCGGCCCGCTGGAGGTGACGCTCCGGCTCGGCAAGCCCGACGTCTTGCTGAACGAACTGATGGCAGCCTCCCCCGGCACCGTCGAGAGCGCCGCGTTCCTCGCCGAGGCGGGCAAGGACTACGGCACCCCCGGAGGCGGGGTCAACTGCACCGGGCCGTACGCCCTCGACTCCTGGTCGCAGGGGTCCGCCATCACCCTCAAGAAGCACGACGCCTACTGGGACCCGAAGCTGTCCCCGAAGTCCGCCGCCGTGAAGTTCACCTTCATCGAGGACGTCGCCGCCCGCACCAACGCCTTCCGCTCCGGCACCGCCGACGGCGGCTACATGGTCCCCGCCTCCTCCCTCGGACAACTGCGCGCCGGAGGCAGGGGAACGGTCCTCTTCGGCCCCAACACGGCCGCCTCGAACCTCGCCGTGCTCGACTTCCGCGGCCCGCTGCGCGACCTCCGGGTCCGCAGGGCGCTCTCCCTCGCGCTCGACCGGAAGAACATCATCAAGGCCGCCGCCGGTGGTGTCGGCGTCCCCGCCAAGGCGCCCGCCGCACGCGGCGCCTGGGCCCTGGCCCCCGAGCGGACCGCCGCGCTCTTCGACACCCTGCCCGAGCCGGTGTACGACATCGAGGCCGCGAAGAAGCTGGTCCAGGAGGCGGGCGCCGCCGGGCGCACGGTCACGATCGCCACCAGCACCCTCTCGCCCGAGATCAGCGTCGTCGCCAACGCGGTGCAGGCCGCCGGACGCCGGATCGGCCTCGACGTCCGGCTCAGGTCCGTCGCCCCGGAGGCGTACAGCAACATCTTCGTCGACCCGAACGCCCGCGCCGGACTCGACCTCGTCATCACCAACGGCTACGACAACACGCCGGACCCGCTGGAGTTCTACCAGTACCTGCGCACCGGCGACTTCGGGAACTACGGCCGCTGGTCCAACGCCGAGTTCGACGTGGCCTTCGACCGCGCCAACGCCGAGCCCGACCCCGCCGCCCGCGCCGAACGGACCGCCGAACTCCAGCGGATCGCGATGGCCGAACTGCCGATCATCCCGGTGTACGAGGCCCCCTACTCGGTCTTCCTCGGCGAGCGGATCACCGGCGCGCCCACCGGCATCGCCCAGCTGTACTACCCGTGGGCCGCGACGATCGGGGCCGCGAAGCCATGACCCGCTATCTCGTCGGACGGCTCACCGGCCTGCTGTCGGTGCTGTTCGTGACCTCGCTCGTGGTCTTCGGCAGCGTCCATCTGGCCCCCGGCGACCCGGTGTCGTTCCTGCTCCACGGCCGGCCCGCGAGCCCCGAGACGGTGGCCGCCCTGCGCTCCCAGTACCACCTGGACGACCCGCTGCCCACCCAGTACGCACGGTGGCTCGGCGGGGTCCTGAGCGGCGACTTCGGCACCTCCGCCCAGTTCCACCAGGACGTCGCGGGGCTCATCGGCTCCCGGCTGCCCGGCACCGCCCTGCTCGTCGGGTACGCGGCGCTGCTCGTCGCGGTCCTCGGCGTGGCCGCGGGCGTCCTCGCCGCACTGCGGCCGGGACCGCTGGACCGGGCGGTGCTCATGGGCACCGGTGTCGCCACCGCCACCCCGTCGTTCGTCACCGCCATCGTCCTGGTCTCCGTCTTCTCCGTACAGCTGGGCTGGTTCCCCGGGCCCGGTGGCACTCCCACCGGCCTCACCGAACGCCTCCACCACCTGACGCTGCCCGCCCTCGCCCTCGCCCTGACCTTCGCCGGACTGCTGGCCCGGGTGACCCGCTCGGCCATGCTCGACGAACTCGGCCGGGAACACGTCGAGGTGGCGCGGGCCCGGGGCGTCCCCGGCCGGACCGTCGTCCGCAAGCACGTGCTGCGCAACGCGCTGGGCCCGGTCGTCACCGTCGGCGGCACCATGCTCGCCGGACTCCTCATCAGCACGTCCATCGTCGAGACCGCCTTCGACGTGCCGGGCCTCGGCTCGCTGCTCGTCCAGTCGGTCACCGCGAAGGACTTCGCCGTCGTCCAGGCGATCACCCTGCTCAGCGTCGCCGCGTTCGTCCTCGTCAACCTGGCCGTCGACCTCCTCGCGCCCCTCATCGACCCCCGGCTCTCGCTCCACGGGGAAGGCCCCTCATGACCACCACCACCGCCCCGCCGGTGCCGTACCGCAGACCGGGTCTGCGCGGACTGCGCCTGCTCTCCCAGGGGCCCCTGTTCACCCTGTCGGTCGCGGTGCTCGGCGCACTCGTCCTGTCCGCCCTGCTCGCACCGGTCCTCTCCCCGTACGACCCCGAGGCCCTCGACCTGTCGGCCAGCCTCACCGGGACCAGCGGCGCCCATCTCCTCGGCACCGACCAGTCCGGCCGCGACATCCTGTCCCGGCTGCTGCACGGCGCCCGCACCGGACTCCTCGGGCCGCTGCTCGTCGTCGGCGTGTCCACCCTGCTCGGCACCCTCCTCGGGGTCGTCGCGGCCTGGCGCGGCGGCTGGGCGGACTCCGTCCTGTCCCGCTCCATGGACATGGTCTTCGCGATCCCCGGGCTGCTCCTGGCGATCCTCCTGGTCTCCGTCGTCGGCTCCGGCATGACCGCCCCGGTGATCGCGATGGCCGTGGCCTACACCCCGTACGTGGGACGGCTCGTCCGGGGCATCGCCCGGCAGGAGAAGGCCCGCCCGTACATCGAGTCGTACCGGGTGCAGGGCTGGTCCGGCTGGACGGTGTGCGTCCGGCACCTGCTGCCGAACATCGCACCGACCGTCTTCGCCCAGTCCGCGATGAACTTCGGCTACGCCCTGATGGACCTGGCCGCCCTCTCCTATCTGGGCTTCGGCGTGCAGCCGCCGACCGCCGACTGGGGCGCCATGATCAACGAGGGCCAGTCGGCCGTCCAGCAGGGGGCGATGCTGCCCGCCCTCGCCCCCTCGGTGTGCATCGTGCTCGCCGTGGTGGCCTTCGGCATCGTCGGCGAGGGGCTCGCCGACCGGACAGCACGGCGGGAACGGTGAGCACCATGACAGAACACACGGACCGGGCACCGGTCCTGGAGATCGAGGACCTCGGGGTCCGCCTCGACGGCGACCGGGCCGCCCGGCCCATCCTGGACGGCGTGACGCTGACCGTACGGCCCGGGGAGACCGTCGGCCTGGTCGGCGAGTCCGGCTCCGGCAAGTCCGTGGCCTGCCGGAGCGTCCTCGGCCTGCTGCCCTCCGGCGCCCACGTCTCCGGGCGGGTACGGGTCGCGGGACGGGACGTCCTCACCATGGACCGCGCCGCGCTGGCCGCGCTGCGGACCCGGCAGGTCGCCATGGTCTTCCAGGACCCGCGCGCCTCCGTCAACCCGCTGCGCCGCGTCGGGGACTTCCTCACCGAGGGCCTGCGGGCCGCCGGGACGCCCTCGGCCGACGCCACCGCCCGCGCGGTGGAACTCCTCGGCGCCGTCGGCATCCGCGACCCCCGGGGCGCCCTGCGCCGCCGCCCGCACGAGTTCTCCGGCGGAATGCTCCAGCGGGTCGTCATCGCCGCCGCGCTCGCCGCCGAACCGGCGCTGCTCGTCGCCGACGAACCCACCACCGCCCTCGACGTCACGACCCAGGCCGAGATCGTCTCGCTCCTCACCCGGCTGCGCGCCGAACGCGGCACCGGCCTCCTCTTCGTCACCCACGACCTCGAACTGGCCGCCGCGATCTGCGACCGGGTGTACGTGATGTACGCGGGCCGGATCGTCGAGACCCGGAGCGCCGACGAGCTGTTCGACCGGCCCCGCCACCCGTACACGGCCGGGCTCCTCGCCTGCGCGCCGAGCCTGGAGGCGGGCGCGCCGCCGCCCCGGCCGATCCCGGGGCGGCCGGTGTCCCTGGCGGAACGGGCGCCCGGCTGCGCGTTCGCCGCGCGCTGCGCCCACGCGGTGCCGCGCTGCACCGCCGAAGTGCCCGTCCTGGCCCGCCACGGCGACGGCCTCGCCGCCTGCCACCGCGCCGACGAAGGGATCACCCCGTGACCGACCGGACAAGGGAGGGCCTGGCCGTCACCGGCCTGCGCAAGCGGTACGGCGACCACCTCGCCGTCGACGACGTGTCCTTCACGCTCGCGCCGGGCGCCTCGCTCGCCCTCGTCGGGGAGTCCGGCAGCGGCAAGACGACGACCGTCCGGATGCTGGTGGGTCTGGAACGCCCGGACGGCGGGACGGTCCGGCTGGACGGCCGGGACCGTTCGGCCCGGCCGCGCGGCCGGGCCGAACGCCTGGCACGGGCCCGCGAGATCCAGATGGTGTTCCAGGACCCGTACCTCTCGCTCGATCCCCGGGTGAGCGTCTCCGGCTGCCTGGACGAGGTGCTCCGGCTGCACACCGGTCTCGACGCGCCCGCCCGGCGCGCCCGGGTCACGGAGCTGCTGGACCAGGTGGGCCTCGGGGCCCGCGAGGCGACGGCCCTGCCCCGGGGCCTGTCCGGCGGGCAGCGGCAGCGCGTCGCCATCGCGCGGGCCCTCGCCGTGGAGCCCCGGGTGCTGGTCCTCGACGAGGCGGTCGCCGCGCTCGACGTGTCGATCCAGGCGCAGATCCTCGACCTGCTCGCCACGATCCGGCGGGAGGCGGGCATCTCGTACCTCTTCGTCACCCACGATCTGGCGGTGGTCCGGCACATCGCGGACGAGGTGATGGTCCTGAAGTCCGGTCAGGTCGTGGAGGCGGGCCCGGCGGGCCGGGTGCTGGATGCCCCGGAGCACCCGTACACCCGGCTCCTCCTGGCCTCGGTCCCCCGCCGGGGCTGGTCCCCGGCGGGCCGCTGAGGGGCGGCCGTACCGGCCCCGACGGGGGCGGGGCCGGTACCGCTCGGTCCGCTCGGTCCGCTCAGTGCACTCAGTCCGCTCAGTCCGTGAGCCGGGCCAGGACGGCCCGCATGGCCCGTTCCACGGCTGCGCGGGACTCGTCGGTGCGGTCGACGAGTTCGAAGGAGTGGCGGCCGTTCGGCACGTCCACGATCTCGACCTCGGCACCGCTCGACGCGGCGGCGGCCAGGTACTCCTCGACCGTCGCCGCGAACGCCGGGTGCTCGCGCCCGGCCCGGGTCAGGACGAGCGGCGGTCCGGCCGCCGTGCCCGGGGCGGCGGCCGGACGGAACCGGTCGTGCACGGCCCGCCAGCCGGTGAGCGGCGCGAGGACGGGGTAGTTCGCGGCCAGGCAGCGCAGCCACGGCGGGGGCGCGGCGAGCCAGTCGGCCATCAGGAGCCCGCCGCCGGAGAAGAACCAGAGCGCGATCCGGTCAGGGTCCACCCGGGGGTCGGCGCGGACGGCGGCGACGGTCGCGGCGACGTCCTCGGCGGCCCTGGGGTAGTCGCCGAGGCCGTGCAGCCGGTGGTCCAGGGTCACCCCGATCGCGCCGAGTTCCGCCGCGTAGCGGCCGTAGCCGAGGTAGAACGGGGTGTCGCGCGGGGTGGGCCGCCGGTCGGCCTCGACGGGTCCGCCGTGGACGAAGACGATCGCGGGCCGGGGCCGGTCGCCGGGCCGCGCCCCGGCGGGCAGGTGCAGGTCGTGGCGGCCCGTACGTTCGCGCGGCCCCTCGGGCAGGTCGAGGAGGAACGGCAGGTCGTACGGGTCGGTGCCGGGGTCGGTGCCGGTGGGGCGCTCCGGGGCGGTGACCCGGTCGCCCTCCCCGGCCGCCGCCCGCAGCAGCGCCCGGGCGAGCGCGGCGGGGTCGGAGAGCATCGGCCAGTGCCCGGTGGGCAGTTCGAGGAAGCGCATCCGCTCGTCGGCGAACGCCCGGAACTGCGGGGGGCCGGACGCGACGAGCATCCGCAGCAGGTCGAGGCTCGACCCGTTGCCGCCGCACAGGACGCCGGTGACCGGCAGCGCCCCGGCCGCCCCGGCCGGGGGGAAGGGGCGGGTGAGGGTGTCCGCCGGGTGCGGGACGGCCCCGCGCTCCAGCCGTTCGAGGGCCTCGGCGGGGAGGTCAGCCGTGCTGCCCCACCGCTCCCAGCCGCCCGGCTCCGGCGGCGGTACGGTCCCGGCGCCGCCGGTGACCAGATCGCGGACCCCGGGGTCAGGCAGGGCGTCCACGGCGACCTGTCCGTCCCGGGGCAGGAGCGTGTCGACGGCGACGATCCGGGCGACCCGTCCGGGGCGCGCTCCGGCGGCGGCGTACGCCGGGTGGAGCCCGTACCCGTGTCCGACGAGGACGACCTCGGGGGCGTCGAGCCGGTCGAGGAGCCGCACGAGGAAGTCGGTGTGCTCCTCGGGACCGACGCGCCCGGGGGCCGGGTCTCCAGCACCGGGGTCAGCGGCTCTCGTACGGGAGTCACCGGCTCCGGTACCGGGGTCAACGGCTCCGGTTCGAGCGGCGCCGCCATCGGCTCGGGCTCCGGCTTCAGAGGCTCCGGTACGGGGGACGGTCGTCCCTGCACCCGTGTCCCCGTCCGCCGCGTCCGCCTCCGCCTCCGCCTCCGCGGCGCTCGCACCCGCGCCACCGCTCCCCGCGCCGGAGGCTCCGCTCCCCGGCCGGGCGTCGCCGTTCCCCGCTCCGGGGCCGAGGCCCGGCAGGGTCACGGGGTGGGCCTCCGCGCCCTCGGCCCTCAGGGCGGCGGCCGTCGCGTCCCACACCCGGCCGTCGGTGAAGGCACCGGGCACCAGTACGAAAGCGGTCATGTCCGTCTCCTCGTCTCTCACGGGCCCCTCGCGGCGGGGCCGGGTCCCGGAGCCGTCGGCGGTCCCGGGGCGCCCACCGTAGGAACTCCCCCTGCGGGAGATTCAAGGCCGGAGCGGTGGCGCACACTGGAGCCGACCGACAGAGGTGTACGCGGGGCCCCGGGCCCCGAGGGGGGATCACGTCGTGCCGATCGACGGGCTGTGGAGCATCGGTGAACTGGCCGAGCGCGCCGGGGCCACCGTGAAGACCGTGCGCCACTACTCCGACCGGGGGCTGCTGCCGGAGGCCGCGCGCAGCTCCGGCGGCCACCGCAGATACGGGCCGGAGGCCCTCGACCGGCTCCTCCTCATCCGCTCGCTGCGCGCCCTCGACCTGCCGGTGCCCGAGGTGGGGCGGGCCCTGGACGGCCCCGAGGCCCTGGAGGACGCCGTGTCGGAGCAGTTGCGCGAGGTGGGCGACCGGCTGGCGGAGCTGCGCTGGCGGGAGGCGTCGCTACGGCTGGTGCGGGATGCGCCGGAGGGGCGGCGGAGCGAGCGGCTGCGGCTGCTCGGCGCGGTGTCCGTGCCGCCCGACACGACGGTCCTGGCCCGGTTCTGGCGCCGTGTCCTGCCGGTGCGGCTGCCGGGCCGGGTGGTGTCGTCGGTCCTCGACGCGGTGGTGCCGGGCGCGCCCGCGGAGCCGACGCCGGAGCAGGTCCTGGCCTTCGCCCGGCTGCACGCGCTGGTGTCCGGGGCGGGCCTGGGCGCGGCGGAGCTGCGGGCGGCCCGGCCGCTGCCGGACGGGGAGTACCGGCCCGCCGTGCTGTACGAGGGTCTCGCCGAGGTGTACGGGGCGGCCTGGGACGCGGTGCGGGCCGGGCGGGACGCGGCGGGGGCGGAGGTCCTCGACGGGTTCGTCGGCGCCTACGCGCGGGCGCTCGGGGTCCGTGACACCCCGGCGTTCCGGGTCCGGCTGACGGAACTGCTCGCCGCGCACGAGGGGCCCCTGATGGTCCGGTACTGGAAGCTGGCGCCCGTGCTTTTCGGGCCCGACGAGCCGGTCCTCGGCCTGCTGCACCACCGGCTCTGCGCCTCGCTGCGGGCCCAGGTCGGTGAGCGGACCGCCTGAGGTCCCTCCGGAGCCGTGGCGGTCGGCGTGCGGGGCGGTTCTCCGTGCCTGTCGTGGGGGCTTCCCGCAAGGTGATCCGGTGGCCGTCCATGACCCGGACGGTGTCCCTCGGGGTCATGGACGGTCGTACCCGGGCGTGTGGTGATCGGCGGCAGTCGGGGGAACGGGCGCGTGCGGGGCGGCGGGGAGGGGAAGGGGCGCACGGCGCACGCAGCGCGCTGGACGACGAGGAGGTGGTGCCGGTGTCGGGGCCGACGACCGGGAAGACGGTGGGAGCGCCGTGCTGGCTGGGTCTGACCGCACGCGATCTGGAGGCGGCGGAGCGGTTCTACGGGGCGGTGCTCGGCTGGACGTTCCGGCGGGGCGAAGGGGAGCGCGCGTACGCGGTGGGTGAACGGGACGGGGTGCCGGTGGCCGGGATCGCGGGGGTGGCGGCGGAACTGTCGGTGCCGGTGGCGTGGACGGCGTTCTTCGCCGTGGCGGACGCCGACGCGGCGGTGGCGCGCGTGCGGGAGCGGGGCGGCACGGTGGGGGTGGGCCCGGTGCCCTTCCCTCCGCACGGGCGGGCGGCGCTGGCGACGGACCGGGAGGGGGCGTCGTTCGGGGTGTGGCAGGGGCGGGCGGAGACCCCCTGGCATCTGGGTGAGCGGACCGCGCCCGCCTGGCTGGAACTGCACACCCGGGACGCCTTCGAGGCGGCCGTGTTCTACGGGGAGGTGTTCCGCTGGGCGGACGGCGGGCCGGGGGGCTTCGAGGTGTCGTACGAGGAGGACAAGGTGGTGCTGCGGCGCGGCGGGGAGGCCGTCGCCCGGTTGAACAGCGGCCCCGTGGAGGCCACCGCGCCACAGCCGCAGCTGCGTCCCCGCTGGCTCGTACGGTTCCGGGTGCCCGATCCGGAGGTGGCGCGGGAGGCGGTCGTGGCCCACGGGGGTTCGGTGGTGCCGGGCGGGGACTGGGGCGGGGTGCGCGGCCCCGCCGGGCGCGGTCCGGTGGTGGTGCGCGATCCGGAGGGGGCGCTCTTCACCCTTGAGGCGGCCGGGCCGCACCCCTGAGGCGCCCGGTGGCCGGGCCCCCGGGAGTGGCCGGGGCGGCTCGGGGCCGGGCTGCCCCGGTGCGGGCGGAGCCGGTGGGCGACGGCCGATGGCCGGGTGGTGGCCCCGGCCCCGGAGGGGGCCGGAGGGGGCCGGTGCGGGCGGTCCGCCCCCGGGCGGGTGGGCCGCCGCCCGTCGGTGCCGGTCAGGCGGTGGCCTCCGTGGCGGTGCGCGGCGCGGCCCCGGGGTCCGTGCCGGTACGGGCGTCGGCGGGACCGGCCGCCGTACGGGTGGGGATGAGCGCGGCGACGGCGGCGGCCACCAGGCCGACTCCGCAGCCGATGAGCACGGCGACGCGGAAGGCGTTCTCGGAGGGCAGCGCGTGGCCGCCGAGAGTGGTGGTCATCTGGGCGAGGACCACGCCGATGACGGCGGCGGAGACGGAGGTGCCGATGGAGCGCATCAGGGTGTTGAAGCTGTTCGCGGAGGCGGTCTCCTCCTGCGGGACGGCGCCCATGATGAGGGCGGGCATGGCCCCGTAGGCGAGTCCGACGCCGGTGTTGCAGACGAGGGTGACGAGCAGCAGGCCCCAGGTGCTGCCCATGAGGACGAACGCGGAGCCGTACCCGGCGGCGATGACGAGGGCCCCGAGGGAGAGCGTCACCTTCGGACCGCGGGCGGCGGAGAGCTTGGCGCCGAGCGGGGCGAGGACCATCATCATCAGGCCCGCGGGGGCCATCCACAGGCCCATGGCCATCATCGACTGGCCGAGGCCGTAGCCGGTGGCCTCGGGGAGCTGGAACAGCTGGGGGACGACCAGGGACTGGGCGTACATGGCGAATCCGACGAGGATCGACGCCAGGTTGGTCATGAGGACGACCGGGCGGACGGTGACGCGGAGGTCGACGAGGGGTTCGGCGATGCGCAGCTCCCAGGCGCCCCAGCCGAGCAGCACGACGGCGGCGACGGCGAAGAGGCCGAGGGTGGTGCCGCTGCCCCAGCCCCAGTTGGCGCCCTTGGAGACGGCGAGCAGCAGGGCGACGAGGCCGACGCCGAGGCCGAGCGCGCCGAGGAGGTCGAAGCGCCCGGCGGCGGGAGTGCGGCGGCCGGCGGGGGCGACGCGCCAGATGAGGACGCCGACGAGGGCGCTGAGTCCGGCGGCGACCCAGAAGAGCACCCGCCAGCTGGCGTTCTCGGCGACGGCTGCGGAGAAGGGCAGCCCGAGGGCGCCGCCGACGCCCATGGAGGCGCTCATGAGGGCGATGGAGCCGCCGAGCTTCGCGGGCGGGAGGATGTCGCGGAGCAGGCTGATGCCGAGCGGGACGACGCCCATGCCGAGGCCCTGGAGTCCGCGTCCCACGATCATCGGGAGGAGGGAGGAGGAGAGGGCGCAGACCACGGAGCCGACGACGAGCGGGATCACGGAGACGAGCAGGACGCGCCGTTTGCCGAGGGTGTCACCGAGGCGTCCGGCGACGGGGGTGGCGACGGCGCCCGCGAGGAGGGTGGCGGTGATCACCCAGGAGGCGTCGGACGCGGTGGTGCCGAGCAGCCGGGGGAGGTCGCCGATGAGCGGTACGACCAGGGTCTGCATGAGCGCGGCCACGATGCCCGCGAGCGCGAGGACGCCGACGACACCTCCTGGTCGGGCGTCGGGCTTGGTGACGTCCACGGGTTCTCCCTCTTGTTCTTCACGCTTGATTCCTGACGACCGTCTTCCACGACCGTCTTCCACGACTGCTTCACGACTGCCTCGGGGGCTGCTTCGGGCTGCTCCCGAGCCGCCTCAGGGACGCCGCCCCCAGGAGCTTCATATGCATGATGCACATTAATTGCTTCATGCACAAATTATGTATGATGCATATGGTCTCGCCTCGGGAGAGAATGTGCCCATGGACAAGCCCGTGGACAAGCCCACCCGTCTGGTCGAGTTCGAGACCATGCTGCTCGGGCGGCACGCCCATCTCTACGCACCCCGCTCCCGGGCGGGCGGCGGCAATCTCGACCGCAGCGCCTACGTCCTGCTGAGCCGCATCCACATCCACGGACCGATGTCCATCGGTCAGCTCAGCGAGGCCTTCGGGCTCGACGCCTCGACCCTCAACCGGCAGACGGCCGCGATGCTCCGCGCCGGGGTCGTGGAGCGCATCCCCGATCCGGACGGCGGCATCGCCCGCAAGTTCCGCATCACCGAGGAGGGCGAGCGGCGCCTGGAGGACGACCGCACCGCCAACATCGCGGGCCTCGAACGGGTCATGGAGCACTGGGCGCCCGAGGACGTGGCCCGGTTCGCCGAGTTCCTCGAACGCTTCAACCGGGACATCGAGCGGCTCGAAGGCCGCCCCTGGCCGCGCCCCTGAGGAGCCGTCACCTCACGACGGCCCTCGGCGCCGTGCCCGGCACCGTCACCGCGAGCCGCACGCGCGCGGCCACCGCGTCCGCACCCCGCCGTCCCCGCCGCCCCCGCCAGGCGCCGAGCACCAGGCCGGGGCGAGCCGCGGTGCGCCCGCTCGGCTGCTCGGCTGCTCCGGCCTGATCGGCGACCCCGGTCCGTACGGTCGAGCAGCCCCCGGTGAGGGGGGACGGCGGCGCCGAGGAGACGCCGCCCGCCCGTCACGGATCGCATCCCATCGGGCCGCGTCACCCTGTGTGCGGTCAACAGTGCGTAACGCGAACAGACTTCTCGGGCAGAACCCTTCCCTCCGGTCCGTGATTCTGGGATCTTGCGTCCACCCCACACATCACAGGACCCGGCAGGCGCCACCCGCGCCACCGGGTCATCGGAGGACGCATTGTTTTCCCACATATCCAGCCGGTTGAGAACGTCGGCCGTCGCCGTCGCCGCCCTCGGGACGGCCGTGGCCCTCGCCACTCCCGTCCACGCGGCCCCCACGGACACCGCGCCCGTAGCGCCCCGCTCCGCGACGGCGGCGCAGCCCGCCCCGGTGGCGAAGGCCGCGGCGCCCGCCGCCTGGGCCGCGGGCACCCGCGCCTACCTGGTGATCACGGCACCCGGCGGCACCGCCGCGGTGAGCGGCGCCGTGGCGACCAGCGGCGGTTCGGTCTTCGCCACGTACGACGCGATCGGCGTGATCGTGGCGCACTCGACGTCCGCGACGTTCGCCTCCTCGATGCGCGCCGTCGGCGGTGTCCAGCAGGTCGGGGCGACCAGGACCTCGGACGTCCCGGCCGACGCCTACAACCCGGCGCTCCCGGCGAACCCGGCGCAGTCGACGACGACGCTGACCGAGTCCAACCGCTGGGACATGACGCAGATCAAGGCCGAGCAGGCCTGGGCCGTCACCACCGGTTCGGCCTCGGTGAAGGTCGGCATCCTCGACACCGGTGTGGACGACCAGCACCAGGACATCGCGCCCAACTTCAACGCCGCCGACTCGGCCTCCTGCGCCTACGGCAAGGCGGACACCCGCGCCGGTGCCTGGCGGGACGTCGGCACCCACGGCACGCACGTCGCGGGCACGGTCGCGGCGGCGAAGAACGGCAAGGGCGTCATAGGCGTCGCGCCCGGCGTGAAGATATCCTCGGTCCGCATCGCGGAGCCGACCAGCAGCCTGTTCTTCGCGGAGAACACGATCTGCGGCTTCATATGGGCCGGTGACCACGGCTTCAAGGTCACGAACAACAGCTACTACACGGACCCGTGGCAGTTCAACTGCCCGGACAACGTGGACCAGGCCGCCATCATCGAGGGCGTCCGCCGGGCGCAGGAGTACGCCGAGGGCAAGGGTTCGCTCCAGGTGGCCGCCGCGGGCAACTCCAACTACGACCTGGCGAACAAGACGACCGACTCCGAGAGCCCCAACGACTCGACGCCGGTCACCCGCACCATCACCAACGCGTGCATCGACATCCCGACGGAGCTGCCGGGCGTGGTGACGGTCGCCGCGCAGGGCAGCGGCGGCGCCAAGTCCTCGTACTCGAACCTCGGCAACGGCGTGATCGACATCGCGGCTCCGGGCGGTGACGGCGCCACCGGTGTCTACTCGACGCTCCCCGGCGGCAAGTACGGCACGATGAGCGGGACGTCGATGGCGTCCCCGCACGTCGCGGGTGTCGCCGCGCTGATCGCGAGCGTGAACCCGACGTTCACCCCGGCGCAGATCCGGGACCAGCTGGGCACGCAGGCCACGGACCGGGCGTGCCCCTCGGACACCCGCTGCAAGGGCACCACGGCGAAGAATGGTTTCTTCGGCGAGGGCGCCGTCGACGCCCTGAAGGCCGTCGGCGGGACGACCCCGCAGCCCGGGGCGTACTTCGAGAACCTCGCGGACGTCACGATCGTCGACAACGCGACGGTCGAGAGCGCGATCACGGTCAGCGGTGTGACGGGCAACGCCCCGGCCGCCCTGAAGGTGGGCGTGGACGTCAAGCACACCTACATCGGTGACCTGAAGGTCGACCTGGTCGCGCCGGACGGCACCGTGTACGTCCTGCACAACCGGACGGGCAGCGGTACGGACAACATCCTCCAGACCTACACCGTCAACGCCTCCTCCGAGGTGGCGAACGGGGTGTGGAAGCTGCGTGTGAACGACAACGCGGCACAGGACTCGGGCAAGATCGACGCCTGGAACCTCACCTTCTAGCGCGTGTTTCGAAAGTAGCGTCGTCTGCCCGAAGGGCAGGCCTGGCGGCGTCCGGTGCGTGCGATCGCAAGGCGGAGGGTCACCCCGATACTGGTGGTATCGGGGTGATCCCGACAACGCGGCGAGCGTGCGTGCCAGGCGTCGCCAGGCAGGCGGGACTCTCGAAACACGCGCTAGCAGCATGTGACCCCCGGACGGGGCCGGAGCCGACGGGCTCCGGCCCCGTTCGCATGCCCGGCCGCGCCCCGCCGAACTCCCTTCGGGGAATTGGTCCTTACCGAGGGGTAGGCCCGCACGGCACCCTTGTTGTACGTTCCGTCCAACAAGCTTGCTAGACACGATGTCTAACAAGAGTCAGGACCGGCGCACCCGCGACCCGAGGAGCCGCACCATGGCAAGGAGCACCGCCCGCACCGGCGGCCGCGACCAGGACGACGTCGCCGAGCGGCTGCTCAGGTCGGCCGCCGCGCTCTCCTACGACCCCGCCGTCGAGGTCGACTGGGACACCCCGCTCGACAAGGACTTCCACGGCCAGAGCCCCGAGTGGAACAGCCTCTACGGCACCGCGTACTGGCGGGAGATGACCGAGGAGCAGCGCAAGGAGCTGACCCGGCAGGAGTCCGCCTCCGTCGCCAGCACCGGCATCTGGTTCGAGATGATCCTCCAGCAGATGATGCTCCGCGACATCTACCTCATGGACCACACCGACCCCCGCTTCCAGTGGGCCCTCACCGAGATCGCCGACGAGTGCCGGCACTCCATCATGTTCGCGCGCGGGTCCCAGAAGCTCGGGGCGCCGCCCTACCGGCCCCGCCGCACGGTCCTCGAACTCGGCCGCCTCATCAAGACCGTCGGCTTCGGCGAGGCCGCGTACGCGGGCATCCTGGTCGCCGAGGAGGTCCTCGACGTCATGCAGCGCGACTGGATGCGCGACGAGCGGGTGGTCCCCTTCGTCCGCACGATCAACAACATCCATGTCGTCGAGGAGTCCCGGCACATGAGGTTCGCCCGGGACGAGACCCGCCGCCGCCTCGCCCGCGCGGGCCGCGCCCGCCGCCACTTCCAGGCGCTCGTGGTCGCCGTCGCCGCGTACCACATCGTCACCAGCCTGGTGAACCCGGAGGTGTACGAGCGCGCCGGGCTCGACCGGGAGCGCGCCCGCCGCGAAGCCGCCGCGAACGAGCACTACAGGTCGCGGCTCCGCGCCAGTTGCGCCGGGCTGATGGAGTTCCTCTCCGACGTCGGCATGCTGACCCGTCCCGCGCTCTTCTTCTACCGGCGCGCCCACCTCCTCTGAGCCGTAGCGCGGCACGGACGGACCGACGAGCAGCCCCGACGAGCGGAGCGGAGCCGACACCATGACCTACGCCATCACCCAGACCTGCTGCAGTGACGCCACCTGTGTCGCCGTATGCCCGGTCAACTGCATCCACCCGACGCCGGAGGAGCCCGGCTTCGGCACCACGGAGATGCTGTACGTGGACCCCCGGGCCTGCATCGACTGCGGTGCCTGCGCCGACGCCTGCCCGGTGGACGCGATCCTTCCCGTGGACCGGCTGACCGGACCGCTCGCCGTGTACGAGGGGATCAACGCCGCCCACTACGCCGACCGGCCGCCCGCGCCGCCCGCCGCGCCACCCACCCTCCACCCCTGGGGGGAACCCGTCTTCCACCGCTCGCTGCCCGCCGACTTCCCACCGCTGCGCGTCGCCGTCGTCGGCACCGGGCCCGCGGGCATGTACGCCGTCGAGGACCTGCTCCTCCACACCCCGTCCGAGGTGACGCTGATCGACCGGCTGCCGGTGGCCGGAGGACTCCTCCGCCACGGCGTGGCACCCGACCACCCCGCCACCAAGGGGGCCGGGGAGACCCTCGCCCGCTTCCACTCCCATCCCCGGGTCCGGCTGCGGCTCGGCCTGCGGGTCGGCCGGGACGTGACCGCCGCGGAGCTCTCCGCGCACCACGACGCCGTGGTGTACGCGGTCGGCGCGCCCGCCGACCGGCGGCTCGGCATTCCCGGCGAGAACCTGCCGGGCAGCGTCCCGGCGACCTCCCTGGTGTCCTGGTACAACGCACACCCCGAGACCGGTCCGGACGCCGTCCGGCTCCCCTCCCCGGGCGCACGGGTCCTCGTCGTCGGCAACGGCAACGTGGCCCTCGACGTGGCCCGCGTCCTCCTCTCCGACCCGGCCGCCCTCGCCCGCACCGACATCGCCGACCACGCCCTGGCCGCCCTGCGCGCCGACCCCGTCCGCGAGGTCGTCCTGCTGGCCCGCCGGGGCCCCGGCGAAGCCGCGTACACGACCTCCGAACTCCTCGCCCTGCGGCACCTGCCGGGTGTCGACCTGGTCGTCGACGACCACGACCCGCGCACCGGCACGGCCGTGGACACCGCCGGGGCCGGGGAGAAGGGCGCCCTGCTCCACGGGGTCGCCCGCGAGACGGTGGACTGGACACGGCCCCCCGCGCCCGGCCGCCGCCGGATCGTCCTCCGCTTCCACTCGGCTCCCGTCGAAGTGCTCGGGGAGCACCGCGTCCACGCGGTCCGGGTCACCGGCCGCGGCTCTCCCGGGGGTACGGAGATCGGGGCGGGACTCCTCGTCCGCGCCATCGGCCACCGGGGCGTCCCGCTGCCGGGGCTGCCCTTCGACCAGGCCACCGGAACGGTGCCGCACACCGCCGGGCGCGTCACCGGGCTGCCCGGGAGCTATGTCGTCGGCTGGATCAAACGCGGTCCCACCGGAGGCATCGGGGCCAACCGGAGCTGCGCCGGGGAGACGGTCGGGACCCTCCTCGCGGACGCGGTCGGCGGCGCGCTGCCGACGCCCACGGGCACCGAGAGGGAGTTCCGCAGGCTGGTCAGGGGCCGCGGCGGACAGGTGGTCGACGCGCGGGGCCTCGCGGCCATCGAGCGGACCGAACGGGCCAGGGGCCGGGCGCAGGGGCGGCCCCGGGTCAAGCTGGCCACGGTCCCGGAGCTGCTCGCGGCGGCGCGGCGCGGCCGCTGGCGGCCCGGGGGCTGATCACGGAAGGACGGACGGGCCGCGCCCGCCCGTCCATCCTTCCGGGTCGGCCGTGCCCGCCCGCCAGGTCCGCGTACGGAGCGGGCCGCTCAGGACTTCCGGCGCGGCTTGCCGCCGGTGCGGCCCTTCCCGGAGCCGCCGGTGCCGCCGCCCTTGCGGGCCGCGGGCCGACCGGCCGTCCGGGCGCCGCCGCCGGACTTCCCCGACCGGGCGGGATCGGCCTGTTTCCGGCCGCCGCCCTTCCGCTCCTTCGGCTGCTTCTGGCCCTTCAGGGCCTCGGCGCGACGCCCCCGGGTGCTGTTCACGGTGCGGCCCCGCACAATCCCGATGAACTCCTCCACCAGGTCGGGCGCCTCGTCGGCGGCGGGCCAGGCGAGACCCACCCGCGACTGGGCGACGTCCACGAGCGTCCGGTAGGTGAGGTCCTTGCGGTGGTGCAGCCGGGCCACGGACTGCGGTACGGCGAGCACGCCCACGCCCGCCGCGACCAGCTCGATCGCGTCGGCGGTGGTCGCCGGGCGCTCGTTCGCCGCGAGGCCCGGCGGCCGCTCCCAGCCCAGGGTGTCGTCGAGGGGGTGCAGCACCAGTTCCCCGGCGAGGTCGTCCGCCGTGAGCTCCTCGACGGCGGTGAACGCGTGGTCCTTGGGGACGACCACGACCGTGGTCTCCGTGTAGAGCGGGATCGCGCTGAGGTCGTCGCCGTCGACGGGGAGCCGGACGAGACCGGCGTCGGCCGTGCCGTCCCGGAGCGCCCCGAAGGCCTCGGCGGGCGTCACGGGGAGCAGCCCGAGGGACACGTCGGGCAGCCGCTCGTGCCAGACCCGCACCCACTTCGAGGGGGTCACCCCGGGGACGTACGCCAGCCGGAAGGAGGGGGCGCCGGAGGGGGAATCCGAAGCGAGGTCTGAGGGGGAAGCGTCCGAGCCTGTCACTCCGCCAGGTTACCGGTAGCAGCCGTGGTCGGAGTTCGTCCGGGCGCTCGATACCCTTGACCCATGACGTCGCACCAGAGCACCCAGACGATGAAGCCCGCCACCGCGGCGAAGAAGCTGGGTGTGTACCTCGAGGCCACCCCCGCCGATTTCCAGGAGGGTGTCGTCTCGCGCTCCGAGCTGAACGAGCTCCAGTCGAACCCGCCCGCCTGGCTCCAGGAGCTCCGCAAGAACGGCCCGCACCCCCGTCCGGTGGTCGCGCAGAAGCTGGGCGTCTCCATCGCCGGTCTCGCGCGCGGAGGCATCACCGAGCCCCTCACCACCGAGCAGATCGAAGCCCTCAAGCAGGAGTTCCCCGAGTGGCTGCGCAAGGAGCGCAACACTCAGCTGGAGGTCCGCAAGGAGACCGTCCGCATCAAGGAGCGCGACGCGGAGCGGGCCACCCGCCAGCAGGAGGCCTGACCGTCTCCCCCGGGACCGGTCACGGCCGGTCCTGACCGGTGTGGCGGACGGGCGCGCGCGGGAGGCATTCCCGCATGAGTGACACGAGCACCGCGCCCGAGCCGCCGGTCGTCGTCGGCGTGGACGGTTCCGCGCACAGTCTGCGGGCCCTGGAATGGGCCCTGGGTTCCGCCGAGGGTCTGGGGTCGCCGCTGGTCGTGGCCCACGTCCGGTCCGGCGCGGTTCCGGCCGCCTCCCCGGGCGGCACCCCGGAGCAGCCGGACACCGTGCTGCGCGCCGTGCGGACCGTCGTGGAGGAACGCGGGCACCGCGTTCCCGTGCGGTACGCACCCCTGGACGGGACCGTGACCGAGGCCCTGACTGCGGCGTCCCGGGACGCCCGGCTCCTGGTGACCGGGTCCCGGGGGCACGGCGGCTTCGCCACCCTGCTGCTCGGCTCGGCCGGACGGACCCTCGCCGCCACCGCGCCCTGCCCCCTCGTCGTCGTCCCGCACGAAGCGCGCACGGCGGCCCTGGAGAGCGGGGCGGGGGCGGGCCGGGTGCTGCTGGGGCTGGCCGCCGACGAGACCCCGGACGCGGTGGTGGCCTTCGCCTTCGGGGCGGCGCACCAGCGGGGCGTACCGCTGGAGGTGGTGACCGCCTTCCGGATCCCGCCGCAGCCGGGCGCGCTCCTCGCGGCCCCCTCCCCCGCGCTCCAGGTGCCGCCGCCGCTGCCGTTCGAGGACGACACGGAGGAGATCCTGCGGGAGGCGGAGCGGGAGCAGACGGCGCGGCTCGCGCCGTTCGCGGAGCGGTGGCCGGGGGTCGGACTCGCGGCCTCGGTGGTGCCGGGGGACGCGGCGGGGCGGCTCGTGGAGGGCTCGCGGGACGCCGGGCTCGTCGTGGTGGGGCGCCATCACCGGCACCGCTTCGGTTCCCTCCTCCTGGGTTCGGTCACGCACGCGGTGCTCCAGCACGCGTACTGCCCGGTAGCCGTGGTTCCTCCGGGGCCGTCTGCCTGATTCCCTCACATTCGATTACCAGTTCGATTAGCGTGACCGTGTGCCACCGCGCGCTCCGGGGCGAGCGTGACTAGCGTGGCTCACAGGAACACGTCATCGAATCGGAAGTGGGAGTCACCGTCATGGCCGCACGACCTGAAGGCACACCGGTCTGGACCGACGCGATGTTCACCGACCTGGAGGGCGCCAAGACCTTCTACGGGGACGTGCTCGGCTGGACGTTCGGCGAGTCTTCCTCCGAATACGGCAACTACACCCAGGCCTACAAGAACGGCAAGGCCGTCGCGGCGGTCGTCCCGCCCATGCCCGGCCAGGACGGCGAGGCCCAGTCGGCCTGGTGTCTGTATCTGGCCTCGCCCGATGTCGCGGCGACGGCGGAGAAGATCCGGAGCGCGGGCGGCACCGTCCTGATGGAGCCGATGCAGGTCGGCGACTTCGGCTCGATGTGCCTCGCACAGGACCCGGCGGGCGTCACGTTCGGTGTCTGGCAGGCCGGTCGGCACGAAGGCTTCGAACTGGAGGGCGAGACCGGCTCGTACACCTGGGCGGAGGTCTTCACCCGGGAACCGGCGAAGTCCGACGCGTTCTTCACGGAGGTCTTCGGCTACGGCAGCAAGAAGATCAAGGACGAGCACATGGACTACCGGCTCTTCGACCTCGGCGGTCCGCAGCCGGTCCTCGGACGGATGGTGATGTCGGCGGAGGACTTCCCGCCGGAGGTCCCCTCGTACGTGCAGCTGTACTTCGCCGTCGACAACTGCGACAAGGCCGTCGAGGCCGCCGAACGTCTCGGCGGGCGGAAGGTGTTCGGGCCGATGGACAGCCCGTTCGGCCGCTTCGCGGCGGTCCTCGACCCGCAGGGCGCCCCGTTCGCCGTGATCGACGCGAAGACCACCGTCGGCGAGATGCCCGAGCTGGTCTGAGCCCCGGCCCCGCGTGAAGGCCGCCCCGGATCCGAGGCCCGGGGGCGGCCTTCATGTGTGCCGTGCGGGGATCAGGCGGTGTCGCGGACGGCCACGATGCCGTTGAAGACCCCCACGTAGGCGGTGCCGTCGGGGCCGAGGGTGATCGGCGCCCAGTTGTTGTCGTAGGAGAGTCCGGTGCCGGTGAAGCGGCTGAAGGCCCGGCGGCCGGTGCGGAAGTCGACGGCGGTGAGGTACCAGGCGTCGATGCCCCAGGAGTTGGGGCGCTTCTCGTAGAAGTAGAGCAGTCCGTTGACGGTGGAGAGCTTCGGCACGGTCGAGGGCGAGCGGACGTCGCTCTCCCAGACGGTGTCGCAGCCGCTGCCGTCGGCGCGGACGTCGATCCGGGTGGCGCCGCCGACGACACTGCGGCCGAGGAGGAGCGTGCTCGGGTTCTCGTAACCGTAGTTGTTCTCGACGACGAGGCTGTTGCCCCAGCTGATCAGGGAGTTGTCGGTGGTGGAGGCGCCGCGCCCGAAGACCGGGACCTTGCAGACCAGCCGTCCGCCCTCGGGGGTGTCGGCGCCCCTGCGGTAGACGAGGACGTTCATCCGCTCGTCGGCGTTGTCGGTGATGGCGACGTACTCGTCGTGGACGCCGAACAGATCGGGGGTGGTGCCCGAACCCTGGTTCACCGAGCCGGGCTTGGTGCCGGTCCCCCGGTCGTACGCCTCCCGCCACCGCACGCGCGGGACACCGTCGGCATCGGCTTCGAAGGAGTACAGGGCGTGGTCGGTGACGAGCGAGACGCCGTCCTCGGCGACGGAGAAGGAGTTCTGGATCTCCTCGCCCGCGAGGCGTACCGCGCGCAGCCTCCCGGTGGCCGGATCGACGGTGCCGACCCGGCCGAGCCGGGTCACCCACCAGATGCGGCCCTCCCAGTCCGGCATGACGGAGGTGACGGGATCACAGACGCCACTGGGGAACAGGTTCGTCCAGGTGACGCAGTCGTGCGGCACGAGCGAGGTCAGGTCCCAGTCGTCCTCGACGACGAACTCCCACGACCCGTCCGGCTTCTGACGATGCGACAGGCGCTGGATGTGCTGCCGGGAATCGGCGAGGACGACCCGGTCCCGCTCGTCGAGGTAGAAGTAGGCGCCCCCCGAGGTGTCCTTGAAGATCTTCTCGAAGTCGAGGCGGGTGATCGCCTCGACGGTGGAGGAGCGCTGCGGCAACTTGTACTCGGCGAGGGTGTCCAGGGTGCGCGGGTCCAGCAGCTTCAGGAGGAAGCCGCTGAAGGTGCCGCAGACGGTGACGAGCCTGCCGCCGGAGTCGAAGGTGACGGTGGCGCACTCGCCGCCGACCGGGGCGATCTTCTCGCTGGTGACGCCCGGGGCACGGCCGAGCGGCCCCGGGTGGGGGTGGGTGCCGCTGCCCGCGCCGTCGGCGTGCATGCCGCTGCGTCCGTTGGGGGCGAGGTACGGGTGCTGGGCGGGGCCCTTCCCCGGCACCGGGAGCGCGGTCGCGGGGGCGCCCTCGTAGTGCTCCACGAGCCGGTGGCCGGGGGCGAGGGGAATCTCCTCGGCCTGGGCCACGGGCGCGGCGCCGGTCAGGAGGATCGCGCCGAGCGCGGTGGCGAGCACCAGGGTGCGCGCTCGTCCTCGGGTTGGGTGGGGGCTCACGGTGGCTCCTCGGGTTGCCTGCGTCTGTCGCGCCGGCGGCCGACGCTAGGCCCGAGGATCTGAGATGTACATGGCATCCGCCCGGGTTTCACGGGCGGTTCACGGTGCCGCAACGCTCAGGGCCGGATGCTGGAGACCAGGTCGGCGGTGGCGGCGACCCCGTGGTGGATGGTGGGCGCCATGCCGGTCCCGGCGAGGAAGAAGCCGAGCAGTGCGCAGACGACGGCATGGCTGACCTTGAGCCCGCCGCCCCGCAGGAAGACCGTGGCCAGGATCAGCAGCAGCACCACGACGGAAAGGGAAACGACCATCGGCCTCACGTCCTCCTTCTGCCGCAGCTGAATTGCGGCGTTCGGCGGACATTGTGGCGGAAAAGGAGGTTCGTCCGGGTGGACGGCGGGGCGGCCATACGGGTGGAACACGGTTGAAATCGGGTGAACGCAGGCGGAACGCGGGCGCGATCAGTCGCCGGAGGCGCGCAGGGCCGCGAAGGTCTCCGCGACGGTCGGCCGACGGACGGCGTCGAGCCCGGGGTCGGCGAGCAGCGCCTCGATCAGCGCGGTGTCGCCGAAGACCTGGGTGGCGTTCAGATCGTGGTCGGTCACGACCAGCCAGTGCCCGTCGGCGGCCCACCAGGTGGCGGGGAAGAAGAAGTCGGGCGCGGCGTCGTGGTGGGCGAGGGTGTCGCCGAGCCTGCCGCGCCGGGCCAGGAGCGTCTCGCCGGGCAGCGTCGCGACGGGTGCCTGGGCCGCGCCGCAGCGGGTGTCGGGTCCCCCGGGCGACTGCCGGACGAGGTGCTCGACGAGCCGGGCCAGGGAGACGCGGTCCAGCTCCGCCGGGTCGGGCCCGTCGAGTTCGTCCGCGCCCGTCACGTCCTCGAAGACCAGGTACGAGAGGGTGCCCGGCCAGTCGGTGAGGCGTCGGCCGGCCCGCGACAGGACCTCGTCCCAGCGGAGTCGTACCGGACCGTCGTGGATGCCGTGGAGGAGCCAGCAGTGGTCCTCGTAGCCCCGCGCGGGCTCGTAGCCGCAGGGGGCTTCGAGGAGCGCGGCCCTCAGCCCGTCGAGGGGGTCGTCCTCGGCGGCGCGGGGCCAGGGGTCCGGCGTCCCGGTCACGGGGTCTCCTCGGTCACGGGGTCTCCTCGGTCACGGGGTCTCCTCGGCGGGCAGGCAGTCGGCCCAGTCCACCGTACGGTCGCACCAGCGGCGCAGCAGGACCCGGTCGTGGCCGACGGCGAGGAGCCCGGCGCCGGTCTCGGCCCGGTAGCCCTCGACGGCGGCGACGAGCGCCGCCGTGGTGGAGGCGTCGAGCATGGCGGTCATCTCGTCGCAGATCAGCCAGCGGGGGCGCAGGGCCAGGGCGCGGCCCAGGCAGGCCCGCTGGAGCTGTCCGTCGCTGACCTCGTGCGGGCGGCGGACCAGCAGGTCGGGGGTGAGGCCGACCGCCGGGGCGAGTTCCGCGAGGCGCCCGGCGGCCTCGGCGCGGCGGCCGGTGGCGCGGAGCGGCTCGACGAGCAGGTCGGCGAGGGTCAGCCGGGGGTCGGCGGCGGTCCGGGGCTGCTGGAAGACCACGCCGACGGAGGTCCGCAGGGCGCGCGGGGCGCGGTGCCGCCAGGCCCGGACCTCGGTGCCGTCGAGGACGAGACGGCCCGCGTCGGGGCGGTGCAGGAGGGCGGCGACCCGGGCGAGGGTGGACTTGCCGCAGCCGCTGGGGCCGAGCAGTCCGACGGACTCGCCGGGGGCGACGGTGAGCGAGGCGCCCCGGAAGACGGGGGCACGGCGCTCGTATCCGGCGGTGACGGAGTCGAGTTCAAGCACGGGGGCGCTCCGGGTGGTGGCAGGCGACGCCTGCGGTGAACTCCGGCCGGACGGCGCAGGCTTCCCCGGCGCGGGGGCAGCGGGCGGCGAAGGCGCAGCCGTCGGGCAGGTCCGACAGCTCCGGGGGCATCCCGGGGATCGGGATGAACGCCCGGTCGGGCAGGGCGTCGAGGAGGCCCCGGGCGTAGGGGTGGCGGGGGCCCGCCGTGCCGAAGAAGCGGTGGGCGGGGGCGATCTCGACGATGCGGCCCGCGTACATGACGGCGACGCGGTCGGCGATCCGCGCGGCGGCGGTCAGGTCGTGGGTGATGAGGAGCAGGGCGCGGCCGTCGTCGGCGTGGCGGCGCAGTTCGTCCGCGGTGCGCTCGACGAGGTCGCGGTCGAGTCCGGTGGTGGGTTCGTCGGCGATGAGCAGCGGCGCGCCGCCGATGAGGGCGAGGGCGGTGGCGGCGCGCTGGGCGAGGCCGCCGGAGAGTTCGTGCGGGTACCGGTCCAGGTGCCCGGCGGGGAAGGCGGCGCGGTCGGCGGCGTCCTCGGCCGCCGCGCGGCGGGCCCTGCGGGCGGTGCCGGTGAGGGCGCGGACGGTCTCTTCCAGCTGGGAGCGGACCGTGCGGACGGGGGTGAGGTGGGCGGCGGGGCTCTGCGGTACGAGGCCGACGCGGCGGCCCCTCACCGTGCGCGCGAGGGTCTTCTCGTCGGCGGTGATCAGATCGACACCGTCCCGGTCCCCGGCGCCCGCGAGGAGGGCGGAGCCGGAGGCCTCGGCGTTGCCCGGCAGCAGGCCGAGGAGGGCGGAGGCGAGGACGGACTTGCCGCAGCCGCTCTCGCCGACGAGGGCCAGGCACTCGCCCGCGCCGAGGTCGAAGTCGGCGCCGGTGACGGCGGCGACGGTCCGGCCGCCGCGCAGCCGGAAGCGGACGGTGAGGTCACGGACGCTGAGGACGGCGTCCCCGGCGCGCTCGGCGGAGACCGCGTCGAGGGCGCGGAGGAGGTCGCCGCCGGGACGGCGGGCGGCGGTGGTGGGGGCCGGGTGCCCGGTGGGGTCCGCGGGGTCGGTCCGAGTGGCGGCGCCCCGGGGGGTGGTGGAGTTCTCGGGGGTGGTGGGGCCGTTCACAGCATCAGCTCCGATCGGCGGCGCGGGTTGAGCCGGTCGCGCCACACTCCGGCGAGTCCGGCGATGGCGAGGGTCGGCACGATGAGCAGCAGGCCGGGGAAGAGCGTGGGCCAGCCGTACCCGGCGAGGAGCGAGGAGCGCGCGTTCTGCACCAGATTGCCGAGGCTGGCCTGGTGGCTCGGCAGTCCGAGCCCGAGGAAGGACAGGGCGGACTCGTGCCACATGGCGTGCGGGACCATCAGGACGGCGGCGAGCCCCGCCTGCGGCAGTACGGCGGGCAGCAGGTGCCGGACGGCGACCCGCCACCGTCCGGCGCCGCCGGAGACCGCCGCGTCGACGAACGGCCGGGTGCGCAGGGAGAGCACCTCGGAGCGCACGATGCGGGCGGTGGAGAGCCAGTGGGTGACGGCGACGGAGGCGATCACGGGCCAGACCCCCGGCCGGAAGAGGGCGACCACGAAGATGCCGAGGAGCAGGTGCGGCACGGACGAGAAGGCGTCGACGAGCCGCATCAGACAGCGGTCGGTCCAGCCGCCGAGCGCTCCGGCGGCGGCGCCGACGGCCGTGCCGACGACGGTCGCGACGAGGGCCGCGACCAGTCCGACGAGCAGGGAGATCCGCAGGCCGTAGACGCAGCGCAGGAGCAGGTCGCGCCCGAGGTCGTCGGTGCCGAAGGGGTGCTCCCAGGACGGCGGGAGGAGCTTGCGGGAGAGGTCGACGGCCTGTTCGTCGAGCTGGACCAGCGGGGGGACGAGCAGGACGGCGAGGAGGACCGCGCCGACGACGACGGCGGAGCTCCAGAACCGCAGGCGGTGGGTGCGCGGGTCAGCCATCGAAGCCCACCCTCGGGTCCGCGAGTCCGTACAGGAGGTCGGAGAGCAGGTTCCCGGCGAGGACGGCGGCGGTCGCGAGGACGGTGAGCGCGGCCAGCAGCGGGAAGTCGACGGAGGTCGCCGCCTGGACGGTGGCGGCGGCGATCCCGGGCCAGCTGAAGACGGTCTCCACGAGGAGGGCTCCGGTGATGAGTTCGGGGACGCGGGAGCCGACGAGGGTGAGCATCGGCAGCATTCCGGAGCGCAGCGCGTGGCCGGTGAGGACGGCGCGTTCGCTCAGGCCCCGGGCGCGGGCGCCGCGCACGGGGTCCTCGTCGAGCGCGTCGCCGACGCCCTGGCGCACGTACAGGAAGAACCAGGGCAGCTGCGAGACGCCGAGGACGAGCGCGGGCAGCACCAGGTGCCGGGCGACCTGGTCGAAGGTGACGGTGTCGCTGGCGGTGTCGGTGAGGCCGCCGGCGGGCAGCACGCCCAGTCGCAGGGCGAAGAACCAGATGGCGAGGAGGCCCAGCCAGAAGGCGGGGGCCGCTTCCAGGGTGTACGCGACGGAGCTGACGGCCCGGTCGACGAGACCGCCCCTGCGGCGTCCGGCGAGGACTCCGAGGAAGGTGCCGAGCGCGATGGCGACGAGGAAGGCGGTGACGGCGAGGAGGACGGACCAGCCGAGCCGTTCGCCGACGACCTCGGCGACGGGGCGGCGCATCACGGAGGAGTCGCCGAGGTCGCCGGTGAGGGCGGAGGTGAGCCATTCCCACCAGCGGGTGAGGAGGGGCCGGTCCACGCCGAGGTTGGCGCGGAGCTGGTCGAGGTTCTCCTGCGAGGCGGTGAGTCCCGCGGTCCCCGCGTACGCCTTGACGGGGTCGAAGGGGGACGCCTCGGCCACGGCGAACACCGCGAGGGTGACGCCGAGGAGGACGGGGACGGCGGCCAGGGCGCGCCGTCCCGTCATCCGGGCCATGGCCCCCCAGGGGAGGCGGCGGCTCACTTCGCGTTCGTTCCGGTCTTCTTCGGCTTCCAGTCCTCGACGTTCCACCAGGGGCCGGAGGCGAGACCGTGGTCGTGGGGCTCGGTCTGGGTGCTGAGTCCGTCCCAGGCGTCGTTCACGACGTAGAGGTGGTCGATGTGGGTGAGGAAGGTGTAGCCGGGGTTCTTGACCAGTTCGCGCTGGATCGTGTCGTACGCGGCGCGCCGCTGGGCGGGGTCGTCGGTGCGGCGCCCGTCCTCCAGCGCGCGGTCGACGGTCCCGTTGGCGTACCAGGCCATGTTGTTGAAGCCGTCCCCGGCGAGGCTGGACTTCAGCAGGAGGTACTGGTCGAAGTCGGGGTCGCCGGGGGAGCCGCCGCCCGCGAGGACGGCGTCGGTCTTCATCCGGGGCTCGATGACCTCCCAGGTCCCGGCCTGGGCGGTGATGTCGATGCCCGCCTTCTTGGCGTCGGAGGCGTAGGCGAGGGCGTGGTCCTGGCGGAGCTTGTCGCCGGAGAGGTACCAGAGCGGGAAGGCGGCGCGGACGCCGTCCTTGACGCGGACGCCGTCGGGGCCGGGCTTCCAGCCCGCCTCGTCGAGGATCTTCTGCGCCCCGGCGAGGTCGTGGCGGCGTTCGGTGCCCTTGGCGAACCAGGGGCTGTCGGTGGGGACGGGCCCGTAGGCGGGCTTCCCGGCCCCTTCGAGGATCTTGTCGACCATGGCCTGGCGGTCCACGGCGAGGTCGAGGGCGCGCCGGACGGCGGTGTCGCCGGTGACCCGGTGGTGGGTGGGGAGGGTGACCGTGCGGTAGTCGTAGGTCTTCGCGGTCCAGGTCTTCCTGGCCTTGTCGTCCTTGAACCCGGCGGCGAGGTTGGGCGGCAGGATGGCGCCGTCGAGGTCCCCGGCGCGCAGCCGGGTGGCGCGGACGTCGTCGTCCTTGATGATCGCCATGGTGAACTTCTTCACCGCGGGCGCGCCGTTCCAGTACGTCGGGTTGGCCTTGAAGGTGAGCTTCTCGCCCTTGGACCAGCCGGTGAGGACGTACGGGCCGGTGCCGATCGGCTTGCCGGAGAAGGCCCCGGTGTTGACGTCCTGCTTCCCGGCGACGTGCTCGGGCGCGATGGCCTGGACGGTGCGCTGGGCGAAGGGCGCGTAAGGGTACTTCAGCCGGAAGACGACGGTGCCGTCACCGACCGCGTCGACGCTCTTGAGGGCGTCGAGTTCGGTGCGGGAGGCGTTGTTCGTCTTCGGGTCGAGGATCGTCCGGTAGGTGTAGACGACGTCCTTCGCGGTGAAGGGGACGCCGTCGCTGAAGGTGACCCCCTTGCGGAGGGTGTACGTGTACGTGAGGCCGTCGTCGCTGATCCGGGGCAGCGCGGTGGCGAGCGCCGGGGTGAGCTTCATGCCGGCGTCGAGGGCGAGGAGACCGTCGAAGATCTTGGAGTTGCCGTCCTTGCCGTAGCCGAGGAGCGGGCTGAGGCTCTCGGGCTCGTAGGCGATGCCGACGACCGCGGAATCCTTGGGTCCGGTGGTGCCTCCGGCGGCGCCGGGGTTCGAGCAGGCTGCCGCGGTGAGTGCGACGGCCGCCGCGGGTATCGCGGCGGCGGCACGCCGGAAGGATCGGGCGGTCATCGTGGCCACACCTCTTCTTGGAGATCAACTGTTGTTGCGAGCAGCTTGCAATTAAACAGTATGTAAGGAAAAGGGGACACAGAGGCCCCTTACGCACGGAGGTTCCGGCCACTCGCGGCACTCCGGGCCGTGTGCCGCCGGTGGAACCGCCCTCGGCTCCGGGGGCTCCAGGGGCTCCAGGGCTGAGACTCCGGGCTCCGGGCTCCGGGCTCCGGCCGCTGTGCTCCCCGTGGTCGCGCCCCGCGCGCTCCCGCGCGTGCCGCCCGCCGTTCCGTACGATGATCCGTCCGCCGTCGCACCGGGAGTCCTCTTCGTGAACCGTCCCACCGCCCTGTACCGCGCCACCGCCCGGACGCAGCTCGCCGCCCTGCGCCGCCGTACGGTGACCGCGCGGGAACTCCTCGACCAGGTCCTGGCCCACCACGCCGAGGTGAACCCCGGCGTCAACGCCCTGGTGACCCTCGACGCCGACGGGGCGCGCGCCGCCGCCGACCGGGCCGACCGGCACCTGGCGGACACCGGCCGCACGCTGGGGCGGCTGCACGGGCTGCCGATGACGGTCAAGGACTCCCTGGAGACCGCCGGACTGCGGACCACGTGCGGCAGCCCGGACCTGGCGGAGCACGTACCGGAGCGGGACGCGGACGCCGTGGCGCTGCTGCGGGCGGCCGGGGCGGTCGTCCTCGGCAAGTCGAACGTCCCGCCGATGTGCCAGGACCTCCAGACCTCCAACGCACTCGTCGGGACGACGGTCAACCCGCACTCCCCCGCCCACACGGCGGGCGGCTCCTCGGGCGGCGCGGCGGCGGCCGTCGCCATCGGTGTCAGCGCCCTGGAGGTCGGCTCCGACCTCGCCGGGTCGCTCCGGCTCCCGGCCGCGTACTGCGGTGTGCTCGCGCTCCGCACCTCGCGGGGCGCGGCGCCGGTCGTTCCCGTCCGGGGGCACGTCCCGCGCCCGCCGGGCTGGCTCACCGGTTCGGACATGCTCGCTCTCGGGCCGGTCGCCCGGGACGCCGACGACCTCGCCCTGCTGCTCGGCGTGCTCGCCGCGCCCGCGCCCGCCGACCGGGCCGCGTGGCGCGTCGACCTGCCGGGGCCGACCAGGACGACGCTGCGCGGGCAGCGCGTCGGGGTGTGGGCCGACGACGCGTACTGCCGGGTGGACGCGGCGACCCGGGACCTGCTGGAGCGCGTGGTCCACGCGGTGCGCGGGGCGGGTGCCGAGGTGGACGGGGTGTCCCGGCCGGTCGGCTTCGCCGCGAGCGACGACCTGTTCCGGCGTCTGATGTTCGCGACCTCGGCCGCGTCCGCTTCCGACGAGGTGTTCGCGGCGGAGGTCGAGGCCGCCGCCTCGGTTCCCGACGGCTCCCCCGCCGCCGCGTATCTGAGGTCGCGCACCGTGCGGCACCGCGACTGGGCGCGCGCCGACGAGGAGCGGCACGGCCTCCGGGCCGGGTGGGAGGCGTACTTCGAGGCGCACGACCTGCTGATCACCCCGGCCGCGCCGACCGCCGCCGTGCCGGACCAGACGTCCGTCGCCGTCCAGGACCGGCACATCACCGTGGACGGGGTGCGGCGCGGCTACTACGAGCAGACGAGCTGGCTGAATCTCGCCTCGCTGGTGGGCCTGCCGTCCCTGGTGCTGCCGACCGGGCGGACCGCCGAGGGGCTGCCGCTGGCCGTCCAGATCATCGGCCCGTACCTCGCCGACCGCGAGGTCGTGGCCGCCGCTAAGGCCCTCGCCCGTATCGTTCCACCCGCGCTCCGGGCCCCCGCACTGCTCGGGTGAGGGCCCGGACCTCGGCGGAGGCCGGACCACCCGCTTCCCCGGCGTCGGCCGTGGCGGGCGGGACGCCGGGCACACCGCGGGGCCGTACGGCGCTGGGGCGTCCGGCACAAGTACCTTGCCGCAGAAGGCGTTTCGGCATCGGAGGCCGTCCGGCGACGGGTCACCCCGGCGGTGCCAGGTACATCAGGGTGGCGACGGTGTCCTGGTGGTGGCCCGGTGAACCCAGGGCGATGGATGCCGACTTGGCTCTCTTGAGGGCCAAGTGGGCGGGGTGTTCCCAGGTCATGCCGATCCCGCCGTGCAGTTGTACGCACTCCTCGGCGGCCCGTACCGCCGTCTTCGAGCAGTACGCCTGCGCCACCGCCACCAGGAGCGGGGCGTCCGGATGTCCGCCCGCGAGGGCGTCGGCGGCGGCGCGGGCCGCCGCGCGGGCCCCGACGAGGTCCAGCCAGAGCTGGGCCATGCGGTGCTTGAGCGCCTGGAACGAGCCGACCGGCCGGTTGAACTGGTGGCGTTCGCGGGTGTGGCGGACGGTCTCGGCCAGGCACCACTCGGCGAGCCCGAGCTGTTCGGAGGCGAGGAGCCCGGCCCCGGCGAGGAGTCCGCGCCGGACGGCGGCGCCGCCCGCCCCCGCCCCCGCCAGCCGGATGCCGCCGTCCCCCGGGGTCACCACGGCGAGCGGACGCGTGAGGTCCAGCGGGACCTGCGGCTCGATCCCGGCCTCCCCGGCCGGTACGGCGTACAGGCCGTCGGCGCGCGGCACCAGGAACACATCGGCGGCGACCGCGTCGGCGACCCCGGCGACCGAGGGGGCGGGCACCGGGTCCCGGCCCGGCGCCGTCCCCAGCGGAACGGCGAGGACCGCGACCGTGCGGCCGGACGCGAGGTCCGCGAGCAGTCCGGTGACCGCCTCCCCCTCCGTCACCAGCGCGAGCAGGGTCTCGGTGGCCACCACCGCGCTCGTCAGGTACGGCAGCGGGGTCACCGCGCGGCCCAGTTCCTCCAGGACGACGGCGGCCTCGCGATGGCTCGCGCCCTGGCCGCCGAGCCGCTCGGGGACCAGCAGGCCCGCCGCGCCGATGCCGGTCGCGAGGGCCTTCCACAGCCCGGGGACGTACGGGCTCCCCGTCCCGGTCCGCCCCAGGACCTCCCGGTGACCGGCCTTGTCCGTGAGCAGGGCGCGGACCGCCGCCCGCAGCTCCTCCTCGGTCTCGGAGTGCAGGAGGTCCAGCGGCTGCTGGTCCGGCTCCGTCCGTCCGCTCATCGGGCGAGGTCCTTCCACGGGACGTCCTTGTCGGTGCGGGGCTCCGGGGGCAGGCCGAGGACCCGCTCGGCGACGATGTTGAGCAGCACCTCGCTGGTGCCGCCCTCGATGGAGTTGCCCTTGGAGCGCAGATAGCGGTAGCCCGCGTCACGGCCGGTGAAGTCGACGAGGTCGGGGCGGCGCATCTCCCACTCCCCGTACAGCAGCCCTTCGTCGCCGAGGAGTTCGACCTCCAGGCCGCTGATCTCCTGGTTGAGGCGGGCGAAGGAGAGTTTCGCCGCGCTGCCCTCCGGGCCGGGCCTGCCCTCGACGAGCTGCTGACGGAGGCGTTCGGCGGCGAGCCGGGCCACCTCGGCGTCGACCCAGAGTCCGAGGAGGCGCCGGTGCAGGTCGTGGGTGCGCAGTTCGGGGCGGGCGCGCCAGGTGGCGGCGGCCTTTCCGATCATGCCGCCCTCGCGCGGGAGGCGGGCGCCGCCGATGGAGACCCGCTCGTTCATGAGGGTGGTCCCGGCCACGCGCCAGCCGTCGCCCTCCGCGCCGAGCCGGTGAGTGTCGGGGATCCGGACGCCGGTGAGGAAGACCTCGTTGAACTCAGCCTCGCCGGTGATCTGGCGCAGCGGCCGGACCTCGACGCCGGGGTCGGTCATGTCGAGGACGAAGTAGGTGATGCCCCGGTGCTTGGGCGCGTCCGGGTCGGTGCGGGCGATCAGGATGGCCCAGCGGGCGAGGTGGGCGCTGGAGGTCCACACCTTCTGGCCGTTCACCACCCAGTGGTCGCCGTCACGGACGGCCCGGGTAGCGAGGGCGGCGAGGTCGGAGCCCGCGCCGGGCTCGCTGAAGAGCTGGCACCACACCTCCTCGCCCACCCAGAGCGGCCGGAGGAACCGCCTTCTGATCTCGTCGGTGCCGTGGGCGAGGAGGGTGGGGGCGGCCATGCCGAGCCCGATGCCGATTCTGCGCGGGTCGTTGTCGGGGGCGCCCGCCGCCGCCAGTTCGGCGTCGACGACGTGCTGGAGCGCGCGGGGCGCGTCGAGTCCGCCGAGGCCCACGGGGTAGTGGACCCAGGCGAGTCCGGCGTCGAAGCGGGCGCGCAGGAAGTCGGTGCGGTCGGTTCCGGCGGGCGGGTGCGCGGCCAGGAAGTCCCTTGTACGGGTGCGGAGTTCTTCGGCCCCGGTCATGCGCGGACTCCGTCGGGGAGGACGACGAGACGGCCGGTGGTGGTGCCGTCGGCGACGCGCTGGACGGCGTCGGCCGCTCCGGCGAAGGGGACGCGTTCGGCGACGAGCGGTCGGATCAGACCCTTGGTGGCGTAGGCGGTGAGGGTCTCGTGGCAGCGGGCGACCGATGCGGGGTCCTTCGCCGCGTACAGGCCCCAGTGGAGTCCGAGGATCGCGTAGTTCTTGACCAGGGCGTGGTTGAGGGCGGGCGCGGGGACGGTGCCGCCGGCGAATCCGACGATCACGATCCTGCCCTCGAAGGCGACGCACTTCGCGGACTGCGTGTAGGCGTCACCGCCGACCGGGTCGTAGATCACGTCGGCGCCGTGTCCGCCGGTGGCGGCCCTGACGGCGGCGACGACGTCCTCGGCGCGGCGGTCGATCACGACGTCGCAGCCGAGGGCGCGGGCGACGGCCGCCTTCGCCGGGCCGCCGACGACGCCGATGACGGTGGCCCCGGCGGCCTTGCCGAGCTGGACGGCGGCGCTGCCGACCCCTCCGGCCGCCGCGTGGACGAGGAGGGTCTCGCCCGGCTGGAGGGCGGCGCGGCGGTGCAGGCCGAACCAGCCGGTCTGGTAGCCGATGTGGAGGGCGGCGGCCTCGGCGTCGTCCAGCGCCTCGGGGGCGGGGAGGAGTCCGGCGGCGTCGGCGAGGACGTGGTCGGCGAAGCCGCCGTGCGGGAGGGCCGCGGTGGTGACGACCCTGCGTCCGTCGTCGGTCTCGGCGCAGACCTCCACGCCGGGGGTGAAGGGCAGTGGGGGCCGCACCTGGTAGTGGCCCCGGCAGAGCAGCGCGTCGGGGAAGTTGACGTTGGCCGCGCGGACCCTCAGGAGGACCTGGCCCTCGCCGGGTGTGGGCGGGTCGACCTCCTCGCGGCGCATCACCGCGCGGGGTTCCCCGTTCTCGTACACACGCCATGCCCGCATCCGGAAGCCTCCTCCGTACCGCTGATGGATCGAGGGCATACTAAGCGGTCGCTTGCCCCTGAGGGAACGGCTCGGCCGGACTTCTCGGGCCGGGCCGGATCGCACCCCCGGCGGTGCCGTAACCCGCTCCGGCCGGCATCGGCAGTGTCCCGCACGGGCTCCGGCCCGCCCCTCGGGAGGGCAGTGCCCATCCCCCGTACGGGCACGAACCCGACCCCTCAGGGGGAACTCCCCGTCCCGTACGGGACCCGCCCGTCCCCTACAGGCCCGCCCGTCCCCTACGGGTCGGCTCGCCCCCTACGGGCCCGCTCGCCCCGTACGGGATCCGGTCAGCCTGACTTCTTCGGGCGGGCCCGTACGTGCATCCGCTCGCCCTGGGGGCCGAAGAGGCTCAGGAACTCCACCGGCCCTTCGTCCGTCGGGCCGAACCAGTGCGGCACCCGGGTGTCGAACTCCGCCGCCTCGCCCGCGCCGAGGATCACGTCGTGGTCGCCGAGGACGAGCCGGAGCCTGCCGGAGAGCACGTACAGCCACTCGTAGCCCTCGTGGACCCGGGGGTCCGGCTCCCCCTGCGTCACCTCCTGGATCACCTTGTACGCCTGGAGGCCGCCGGGCTGCCGGGTGAGCGGGAACATCGTGCGGCCGTGGCGGACGATCGGCTTGGCCCGCACCCTCGGGTCGCCGGTGGCGGGCGCGCCGACCAGCTCGTCCAGCGGGACCTGGTGGGCACGGGCGAGCGGCAGGAGCAGTTCGAGACTGGGCCTGCGCTGACCGGACTCCAGCCGGGAGAGGGTGCTCACGGAGATCCCGGTGGCGGCGGACAGGTCGGCGAGGGTGACCCCCCGGTCGCGGCGGACCCGGCGGAGGCGGGGGCCGACCTCCTGGAGCACGGAATCGATGCGGTCGTCTTCGGTCATGCCCCCAGTCTTGCAGAAACGGCAAGATTGCTTGCCGGTACCGCTTGGCCGGGGGCACGCTCGCCCCATGAACGCACACCCTGACAGCACACACGGACACCGCACGGACGAGTTCGACGCGGTGGTGGTCGGCGGCGGGGCCGCCGGGCTCAGCGCCGCCCTGGTCCTGGGCCGGTCGCTGCGCCGGACCCTGGTCGTCGACGCGGGCCGCCCGCGCAACGCCCCCGCCGCCCACATGCAGGGCGTCCTCACCCGGGACGGCATGAGCCCCGGGGAGTACCTGGCGGCCGGGCGCGCCGAGGTCGCCGGATACGGGGTCGAGGTCAGGGACGGAGAGGTGACGGGCGCGGCGCCCGACGGGAACGGCGGCTTCCTCGTCACCCTGGCGGACGGCGGCCCGGTCCGCGCCCGACGGCTGGTCGTCACCACCGGGCTCGTCGACGAGCTGCCCGCCGTCGAAGGGCTCGCCGCCCGGTGGGGCCGTGATGTGCTGCACTGCCCGTACTGCCACGGCTGGGAGGTCCGCGACGGGGCCTTCGGCGTGATCGCCCACCCGGAGATGCCCGCGCACCAGGCGCTGATGGTGGCGCACTGGTCGAAGGACGTCACCCTCTTCACCCACACCGCGCGGGAGCTGTCGGCGCACGAGGAGGCGCTGCTCGGCGCGGCGGGCGTCCGGATCGAGCGGGGCGAGGTGACGGGGCTCGCGGTGGCGGACGACCGGCTGACCGGGGTCCGGCTCGCGGACGGCCGGACCGTGGAGCGTTCGGTGGTCTTCGCCGCCGCCACCCGGCTCGCGCCCCGGGACGGGCTGCTGCGGCAGCTCGGCGCGGAGCTGCGCGCCACCCCCTTCGGCGAGTTCGTCGTGGTGGACGGGACGGGTCTGACGAGCGTGCCCGGGGTCTGGGCGGCCGGGAACGTCACCGGGCCGCAGGAGCAGGTGGCCAACGCGGTCAGCCGGGGGTACCGGGCGGGCGTGGCGCTCAACAACGAGCTGGTCCTCGGCGGCCTGGAGGAGGCGGTGGCCGGTCGGCCGGTCGGATGAACCCGCGCCGCCGGGCCGCCGGGCACGCCCTTCGGAGGCCGGGGATCGGTGAGGGTGGCCGGACACACACGACACGGACCCGGGGCACGGGCCGGGGCCTCGGCACACGGCCCCGGGCCGTGGACCGCGCGACACCCGGTACGGCACACGGGCCCGGCCCGGGCAGGGGCGTGCGGGGGCCCGCGCCCCGGGCCACGGAAGGACGGGACACCCATGCTCGGTACGCGGTTCACCACGGGCTCGCCCACCTGGATCGACCTCGGCGCCCCCGACACGGCGGCGGCGGCCGCCTTCTACGGGGCCGTCCTCGGCTGGGAGTTCCGCTCCGCCGGACCCGAGGCCGGGGGCTACGGCTTCTTCCAGCAGGACGGCAGGACCGTCGCCGCGCTCGGTCCGCTCACCGAGGAGGGCGCGGAGAGCGCCTGGACGGTGTACTTCGGTACGCCGGACGCGGACGCGACGCAGCGGGCCGCCGAGTCGGCGGGCGGTGGGGTGCGCCTGCCCGCCTCCGACGTCATGGAGGCGGGCCGGATGGCCGCCCTCACCGACCCCGCCGGGGCCCGGTTCGCGGTCTGGCAGCCGGGCACCACCCGGGGGCTCGACCGGACCTCGGAGACGAACACCCTGGTCTGGGTGGAGCTGCACACCGGGGACCCGGAGGCGGCGCTCGGCTTCTACCGGACCCTGTTCGGCTGGCGGTGGGCGGAGATGACCGTCCCCGGCATGACGTACCGGGTGGTCTCCACGGCCGAGGGCGATCAGCAGGACGCCTCCTTCGGCGGGGTCGCCGAACTCCAGGACGCCGCCGAACCCGCGCGCTGGGTGCCGTACTTCGCGGTCGAGGACGCCGACGCGACCGCACGGTCGGTCCAGGGCAACGGGGGTTCGGTCCTGATGCCCGCGGCGGACGTACCGGACGTCGGCCGCATCGCCTGGCTGGCCGACCCGTCCGGAGCGACGTTCGCGGTCCTCAAGCCCGTGCCGATGGACTGAGCCGAACGGGTGGGCCGGGGTCCCGGCTCACCCCCGGCGGCCGGTCCGTCAGCGGGTGAAGAGCTCGAAGGTGACCGCGGGCCGGCCGCCGAAGCGGTCGGCGGCGCGGGCCGTCGTGGCCGTGAGGAACGAGCGGACGTACTCCTCCGGGTCCTCGTCCGTGAGGACCTCGATGTAGGTGCGGTGGCAGAGCAGCGAGCGGACGGCGCGCTCCAGGCCCGGGGTCGCGTCGACGGCGTGGGTGGGGCGGTTCGACCCGGCGACGGCGACCCACCGGACCCCGTCCCAGAGGGTCAGGCCCCGGTCGGCGAGTTCGGGGAAGATCCAGCGGTTGCCCGCGTCGGCCGCCGCGTCGAGCACGGCGCGGCCCACGGCCCGGTGGTCCGGGGTGTTCCACGGGGCGCCGGGGCCCTCGCCCCAGGTGTCCCGGTGGTTGAGGGTCACCACGAGCTCGGGGCGGTGGCGGCGGATCGCCGCCGCGATGTCCCGGCGCAGTGCGGGCCCGTACTCGATCACCCCGTCGTGGTGGTCGAGGAACTCGACCGTGTCCACACCGACGGCGGCGGCGCTCGCCCGCTGCTCGCGCTCCCGCAGGGGCCCGCAGGCGTCCGGTGCGAGGGTGTCGATCCCGGCCTCCCCCCGGGTGGCGAGGACGTACCCGACCTCCTTCCCGGCGTCCGTCCAGGCGGCGACGGCGGCCGAGCAGCCGTACTCCAGGTCGTCGGGGTGGGCGACGACGGCGAGCGCGCGGCTCCAGTCGCCGGGCAGCTCCGCGAGGTCGGCGGCCCCGGTGACCCCGGTGTCTTCGGTGTCGGTCATGACCGCAGAATACGAGCCGCCTCCGAGACCGTCGCCCGGAACTCTCCGGAGAGGATCACCGACCGGGAGACGTTCCTGGGCCGACCGGGGTCGAGCCCCCAGCGGCCCGCGAGGGCCACCGCGAGCCGCTGGGCCCGTACGAGCGCGGCGACCGGGTCGATCGCGTGGGCGGCGAACAGGGCGCCGGTGGACTCCACTTCGTCGCGGAGTGCCGCAGCCGACGACCGCGACCCGCTCGCCCCGGGCGGGCAGCAGGCCGCCGCCGCGGGCGGCTGTCTCGGCGGCGCGGCACCGGCAGTCGGGCCGGCCGGTGATCTCCTCGTCGACGTGGGTGCTCATGCCGGGTCCTCTCCTCGCGGGCCCGCGCGGGCTCCGGCCGGAGTCGTACCGTCCTCCGGCCGGAGCCTTCGATGCTCAAGTCGGCTGCGGTGCTTGGACGTTCGCGCATCGCCGGGTGCCCGGCCCGGTGTGCGGGACCCGCCGTGGACACGGGTACGGACCTCGTTCCGGGAGGTCGGTCCGGGTCGCGCCCCCGGAAGTCTCCGTCAGAGCTCGTCGCGGGAGAGGGCGAGCAGCCGGTCCAGGACGCGGGGGCCGCCCGCCCGCAGACCGTCGTGCTCGAACTCGTCCGTCACCCAGGTGCGCAGACCGCGTACGGCACGGGCGGTCTCCAGGGAGTGGGCGGTGTCCACGTACATGTCGTCGTGGTAGACGGCCGCGGCGACCGGGACCTCGTTGGCGGCGAGCCGCTCGGGGTCGTACAGCGGGGCCCAGTCGGCGCGCGCGGCGAGCAGTTCGGCCGTCTCGCGCAGTGGGGCCAGGGCGGGGTCGGTGGTGAAGTGCCAGGGGTGGACGCTCTCGCCGGTGAAGAACGGCGTCCGCCCCTCGTCGAGCGCGGCGCGGGCGTCGAACTCGGGGTGCTCGGCGCGGACGCGTTCGGCGGCCCAGTCGGTGGGCCCGCGCCCCTGGGCGTAGATGGCCTCGTGCAGCACCGCGTACAGGGGGTGGCCCGCGAACGACAGCTGCGCCTGGATCTGTTCCAGGAAGGCGTCGGCGAGCCGGGGGCCGCCGGGCGTGGGGACGAACGCGCCTTCGAGGAGCAGATGGAGCTGGTGGGTGCCATCGCCGGAGCCGAGGAGGATGCCGAGGGACTGGAAGGCCTCGGGGGTGAGGGTTCCGCCGCCGGGGAGGGTGACCTCGTGCTCCAGGAGGTGGGTGAGGATCGCGCGGGTCCGTTCGGCGTCCTGGGGGTAGCGGGTGAAGTGGGCCTCGTTCTTGCGCAGGATCCGGGGCGCGGCGGCGCGGTAGACCTCGTCGGCGGAGGCGTGCAGGGAGGGCAGACCGCCGGTGACGACGACCCGTTCCAGGCCCTCCGGGGCGGCGGAGAGGTAGTGGGTGGCGCAGAAGCCGCCGAAGCTCTGGCCGAGTACGGTCCAGGGGGCGCCGCCGGTGAGCCTGCGGCGGATCAGTTCGCAGTCCCGCACGATCGAGTCCGCGCGGAAGTGCGCGAGGTAGGCGGCCTGTTCGGCGGGGGTGCCGCGCAGCGGCAGGGTCTGCCGGTTGGCGGGGGTGGAGCGGCCGGTGCCGCGCTGGTCGAGCAGGAGGACGCGGAACTCCTCGACGGCCCGGCCGAGCCAGGCCTGCGGGCCGATGAAGCGGCGGGCGCCGAAGCCGGGGCCGCCCTCCAGGTAGACCAGCCAGGGGAGGCCCTCGCGGTCCGCTCCGGCGCGTCCGGCCGCGACGACCTCGCGGCCGAAGACCTCGATCCGCTCCCGGTCGGGGCGGGCGTGGTCGAGGGGGACGGGGAAACGGTGGTCGGTGAGGACGAGTCCCGGCTGCCGGTAGGTGGTCACGCTGTCGATGCTCCTCTTCGGTACGCCCCCGCGAGGACAGTTGATCACACCGCGGGGGCGTACCCGGTCCGGACCGGGACGGCCGGACCGAGGGGCGGTCGGACCGGCGGGGCGGTCGGCAGCCCGGAGCTGAAGCCGGAGCCGGAGCCCGAGCCGGGGCCGGGCCTTCCGGTCGGAGGACGGGGAGGCCGGTCAGGAGGCCGGGGTGCCCGTCGGTGGGCGGGCGCCCCGGCCCGGGCGGGCGGGCGGGCCGGTCAGGAGGTGGGGAAGTCGTCCGCCGTCCTGATCCGGTCGCGGATCCAGGCCCCGGCGGGCTTCAGGGAGCCGGTGCCGGTCCAGGGGCCGTTCCGGTCGCAGGTGCCGGTCTTGAAGACCGCGCCGGTGCGGTGGTCGTCGGAGAAGTTCCAGTTGACCCAGCTGATCTTCTTGGCGGCCATGAGGTCGAGGTACTTCTGCGACATGGCGAAGTCGTCGCTGCCCTCGCCCGCGTAGTTCTGGGTGCCGAACTCGGTGACGAAGACGGGCAGCTTGTCGGCGGCGCGGGAGAGGGTCTGGAGGTACTCGTCCCGGTGCGAGTACGCGTAGAAGTGGAAGGTGTACATGATGTTGGTGGCGTTCACCGGCTTGGACACGACCTCCGACTCGGTGGCCCCCTCCGAGACGCCGAACGAGGACCACGCGCGCGTGCCGACGAGGACCGGCGCGTTGGGGTCCTTGGCCCGGATCACCGGGATGAGCTGCTCGGCGTAGCTCTTGATCTTGGACCAGGAGACCCCGCTGGGCTCGTTGGCGATCTCGTACAGCAGGTTGGTCTTGCTCTTGTGCCGGTTGGCGATCTCCGTGAAGAAGGTCTTCGCGCGCGAGAGGTTGTAGTTCGGGTCGCCCGGGTCGAGCATGTGCCAGTCGACGATCACGTACATGCCGCGCGCGGTGGCCTGCTCGATGAGCGAGTGGGCGAGGTCGGTGTACTTGCGCGGGTCGGTCTCGTAACCGTCCTCCTGGACGTACGTGGAGACGCGCAGCACGTCGGCCTTCCAGTCGCCGGCGAGGGCGTCCAGGGAGCCGCCGGTCAGACACTGGCTGTACCACTGGGTGCCGTGCGAGGACATCCCGCGCAGCTGGATCGGCTTGCTGTACTGGTTGCAGAGCTTGGTGCCGCAGACCTTGAGCCGCCCGTTGATCGAGGCGGGGGTGGCGGCGCGGACGGGGGCCGGGGCGGCCTGCGGGACGGCCTGCGGAGCGACCGGGGCGGGGGCGGCGTTCACGGCCGAGGGGGCGGCGGCGAGGCCGAGGAGCAGGGCGCCGAGCGCGGTGCCCGCGAGGCCGAGGCGACGGGCGGCGGGTCGTACGGTTCGTGCCGAAGTCATGGGGGTCTCCACGGAACGACGAACGAGGGATGCGGACCCCGAGCGGGCCCACAGGATTGGAAGGAAACCTTCCTAACGGATGGATAGCAGGGTTCCGGAGCACCCCGCAAGAGTCAGAACAGGAGACATGGTTCAGCTGGTTGACCCTTACGGGTGAGCGGAGGGCGCCTGGAGGAGGCCCTCGGCCCTCAGGTAGGCGCGTGCCACGTCCTCGGGAAGACGCCGCCAGCCGTCCACCTGTTCGTTGAGGTGTGCCAGGTCCGCCGTGGTCAGCACGGTGTTGAGCCGGGCGAGCGCGTGGGTGACCCCCGGCCCTCCGGCGCGGGCCCGGTTGACGACGGGGACCACATAATCGGCGTTCTGGAGCCGTTTGTCGTCGGCGAGCAGCACGAGCCCGAACGTGTCGAGCGTGGCGTCGGTCGTGGTGGTCAGCACCATCTGGTCCTGCCCGTTCTGCACCGCCTGCTTGGCCGGGGTGGTGCCGACGCCCTTGGGATCGACGGCGGTCACGTCGATCCCGTACACCTTCCGCAGCCCCGGGGCGCAGTACGGCCGGACCACGCACTCGTCGCCCGCCGCGAGGCGTACGGGGAGGCCGCTGGCGCCCAGGTCGCTGAGGCTCTTCAGCCGGTGCTCGGCGGCGAAGGCGGCGGTCACGGCGAAGGCGTTCTGGTCGACGGCCCGGCCGGGGTCGAGCACGGTGAGGCCGCGCGGACCGGCGAGCGCGCGGAGCGCCGTCATGGTGGTGGCCAGGTCCGGTGAGCCGACGGTCGGCGCGTCCGGCCCGTGGGTCTTGGCGTTCAGCCAGTCGGCGAAGGTCGCCGCGTACTCCGGCACGACGTCGATCTGCCCGTTTTCGAGCGCCGGTTCGTACAGCTCCCGGTTGGTGACGGAGAGGATCTTCGTACGGTGTCCGGCGTCCTGGAGCAGCAGGGCGTACAGCTGCGCGAGCACATCGCTCTCGGTGAATCCGGCCGAGCCCACGGTCAGCCGGTGGCTGTCCCCCGGCGGGGCCGTCACCGCGCCCCGGTGCTCCAGGGAGGGCCCGGTGCCACAGCCCGCGAGGACGAGCACCAGGACCGTACCGAGGGCGACGCGAGGACGGCGGCGGCGCGCCCCCGGGTGCACGCGCCGGTACGTCTCCCGGCGTGCGCGCCGGATCATGCGCCGCTCTCCCGCGCCCCGCCGGGAGCGAGTCGCTGGACGCCCTCGAACAGTCCCTCCACGAGCAGGGCGAGCACCGCGACGAGAACGGCACCCGCGACGACCTGCGGGGTGGAGGCGAGGTTGAACCCGGCGGTGATGATCCGGCCGAGCCCGCCGCCACCCGCCAGGGCCGCGACGGTGGCGGTGGCGACCAGCTGCACGGCGGCGATCCGGACCCCGGTGAGGACCAGGGGCAGCGCGAGCGGCAGCTCGACCCGGGCGAGGGTCTGGGTGCCCGTCATGCCCATGCCCCGGGCGGCCCGCACGATGTCGGCGTCGACGCCCCGCATTCCCACGTACGCGTTGGTGAGCAGCGGCGGCACGGCGAACAGGACGAGGGCGATGATCGTCGGCCAGTCCCCGTACGCCCCGATCGGGCTGAGCAGGAGGAGGACGAGGACGGCGAAGGTGGGCACGGCACGGCCCATGTTGGAGAGGTTCACGGCGAGCGCCCCGCCCCTGCCCAGGTGGCCGAGGACCAGGGCGACGGGCAGCGCGATCGCACAGCTGACCAGCAGGCAGACGCCGGTCAGGAAGAGGTGCTCGCCGAGCCGGTGCCAGACGCCGTTCTCGCCGGGCCAGTGCGCGGAGGTGGTGAGCCAGGACCAGGTGTCGGCGAGGGTCGTCACCTGGTCATCCCCCGCCGGTTCCGCCGGTTCCGCCGGTTCCGCCGGTTCCACGGGGTGAGCAGCCGTTCGGCGCCGAGGAGCAGCAGATCGGCGGCGACGGCGATGAGGACGCAGAGGACCGAGGCGGTGAGGACCTGCGCCTTGAAGTAGGTGTTCATCCCGGACCAGATGAGGTTGCCGAGACCTCCGTGGCCGACGATCGCGCCGATGGTGACGAGCGAGACGGCGGAGACGGTGGCGATCCGGAGCCCGGCCATCGCGGCGGGCAGCGCGAGCGGCAGTTCGACGGCGAGCAGCAGCCGGAGCCGCCCGTACCCGAGGCCGAGCGCGGCCCGCCGGGTCTCCTCGGGCACGGCCCTGAGCCCGGCGAGGAGGTTGCGGACGAGGAGGGTGAGCGAGTACAGGACGAGCCCGGCGACGACCAGCGTGGCGGAGAGCCCGTAGACCGGCAGGAGCAGCGAGAACATCGCGAGGGCCGGGATCGTGTAGAGGAGGGTCGTAATCCCGAGGACGGGTCCCGCGACCCGGATCCAGCGGCGGGCCGCGAGCGCGAGGGGCACCGCGATCAGCAGCCCGAGCGCGACGGACACGAAGGTCAGCCGGAGGTGTTCGACGACGGCGTCGGCCAGGATCTCGCGCCGGGTGGAGAGGTAGGCGCCGCAGATCCAGTCGTTGCGGGCGAGACAGTCGTCGGGCGGCGCGGTCACCTTCCCATTCGAGGCGGTACGGGCGCGGGGCGCGCGGGGAGGGGGCCGTTCGGGTGGGGCGGCGAGCCGCCCAGGAGTGGTGGGGGGGCGATGGGCCGCCGAGGGGTGGTGAGGCCGGGGACGGGCGGGCGTGGGCGTCCGCCCCGTGGCGCGCCCCGACCGGCCCGGGGGCGCCGGGTCCTCGTGCCCGGGGATGGTGCGGGGTCGGGGCGCGGGGCGCCCGCGTCCGGCCGTGCGGTCCCCGTCAGTCGTTCTGGAGGACCGCCAGGACGTTGCCCGCCGGGTCCTTGAACCAGGCGATGGCCGGGCCGCCGCCACCCCCGACGACGCCCTTCGCGTCGGCCTCGAAGACGGGGTAGCGCTCCAGGGCCACCCCGCGTGCGATCAGTTCGTCGACGGCCCGGTCGATGTCGGGGACCTCGAAGTTCAGGACCGTGAAGGTGGCGGGGACGTGGTCGTCCTTGGGGTAGGCGAGGATCCGGGCCCCGCCCGCGAGGGTGAGGAAGAGCATCCGCGTCTCCCCCTCGCCCCGGAGCTCCGCCGCCAGGCCGAGGGTGTCGCCGTAGAAGTGCCGGGCCGCGTCGAGGTCGTCGACCGAGAAGCCGCTGAACGCCGGAGTTGCGCCGAACATGACGTGCTCCCTTCCGGAGGCCCGTCGTACGGCCCCCTTCCAGGATCCGCCCGGAACGCTCAGGGAGCGATCGGCAGCCGCCGCTTGTGCTCGGTCGTCCGGTAGCGGCCGACGATCGACGCGAACGCCTGCTCGGCGACCGGCTTCCCCTCCAGGAAGTCGTCGATGTCGTCGTACGTGACACCGAGCGCGTCCTCGTCGGGCTTGCCCGGGTCCAGGGTCTCCAGGTCGGCGGTGGGCACCTTCCACACCAGTTCGGTCGGGGCGCCCAGCTCGGCGGCGACCGCCCGGACGCGCCGCTTGGTCAGTCCGGTGAGCGGGACGACGTCGGCGGCTCCGTCACCGAACTTGGTGAAGAAGCCGGAGACGGCCTCGGCCGCGTGGTCGGTGCCGACGACGAGCCCGTCACGGGCGCCCGCCACCGCGTACTGGGCGATCATCCGCTGCCGGGCCTTGATGTTGCCCTGCACGAAGTCCTGGTGGTGGGCGTCCCGGAAGGTCACGCCACCGGCCAGGCAGGCCGCCAGGGCGGCGTCGCTCGCCGCCTTCACGTCCACGGTGAGGACCTCGTCGGCGCGGATGAAACCGAGGGCGGTCTGCGCGTCGCCCTCGTCCGCCTGGACGCCGTACGGCAGGCGCATCGCGGTGAAGGTGGCGTCGTGCCCGGCGGCACGGGCGCGCTCGACGGCGAGCTGGCAGAGCCGCCCGGCGGTCGTGGAGTCGACGCCGCCGCTGATCCCGAGGACGAGGGAGCGCAGCCCCGTGGAGGTGAGCCGCTCGGTGAGGAAGGCCACCCGGCGCTCGATCTCGGCCTTCGGGTCGAAGGTCTCGGACACCTGGAGGTCCCGGGCGATCTGCTGCTGGAGGGCGATGGACGCCGGGTCGGTCACGGGAGGTCTCCTCGTCGGGGCGGCCGGTCGGGGGCGGTCGGTCGGGTGTGGTCGGGCCCGTTCGGGTCCGGAGGACGACTCTACGCACCGGGGCCACGGCTCGTCTCCTCGCCCCGGACCGCCCGCGCACGACCCCGAGGGCCGGTTCCCGTCCTGGTCAGGGGGCCGGCGCCGGTTCCACGGCCGGGCCCGCCGACCCGGCCGCGGAACCGGGCGGCCGTCACGCGTCCCCGCCGGGGCCGCCTTCCCGGGCTCGGGCGGGCCGGGGGCCGCGCAGGGCGCGGTCGAGGCCGTCCTGCGGGGATCCGGTGAGCGCGCGGCCGAAGATCTCCTCGTAGGCGGGCCCGCCGAGGCTCGCACGGGCGGTACCGGTGTGTCTCTCGCGCAGCGCCCGCAGTCCCGGCAGGCCGCGCCGGGGCTGGCCGGTGGCGCGCCAGTACGCCTCTCCCGTGCCGGAGACGTCGGCCGCCCGCTCGCCGTCGCCGGACGCGGCGAGGGCCGTGGCGAGGACGTCGAGGCCGAGGGCGACACCGAGGCCGGCGCCGAGGCGGCGGGTCCCTTCGAGCATGGCGCGCGCGTGCTCGGCGGCGCCGACCGGGTCGTCCTCCAGGAGTCCGGTGAGGGCGAGGTGGTACTCCAGGGCGGTGCGGGTCCCGTGTTCGTCCAGCTCCTCGCAGCGGGCGCGCAGGGCGAGGGCCTCCTCGCGTGCCTCGGCGATCCGGCCGAGACCGGTGAGGGCGAAGACCCGCACGAGGGCGCAGCGGAGCCGGGCCGCGGAGTCGGCGGGGCCGCCCCCGGCCGCGTCCAGGACGTGTCCGACGACGATGTACGCGGCCGTGGGACGGCCGGTGGTCAGGGCGACGAGCCCGGCGAGCGCGGCGGCGTCGAGCGTCGGCTCACCGGGCCTGGGGCGGTCCCCCTGGGCCGCGCCCTCGGTACGGCGCTCGCCGCCGGGGCGTTCGCGGGCATCCGACCGGGGCCGGTCCCCGGACCGGTCCGTCCTGACCGGCGTCCCGGGCCGGTCCGGGAAGCCGGTCGGATCGGGAACACGGGGCAGGTCCGGGGCATCGGTCAGGCCCGGCTCGTCCCTCACGGCCGATCCATCGGTACGGCGCCGGTCGGCGTCCGCGTGGGCCCGGCCCGAAGGGCCACCCGCCTCCGGACACACCGAAGGACTGGCCGGGCCGGTGCGCTCGCCGTGCTCGGCGTACTCGGCGTGCTCCGCGTACTCCGCGTGGCGGGCCTCGCGGGCGCACCGCTCGGCGATCTCCCGCGCGGCCCCGGGATCTCCCTGGAGGACGAGGGTGACCCCGAGGGCCCAGAGGGCGCGGGCCCGGGCGGGGCCGCGGGCCTCGCTGAGGAGGAGGGCCTGTTCGAGACCGTCGCGGGCCTCGCGGAGGCGGCCCCGGCAGGACCAGGCGAAGGCGACCGAGCCGACGAGGTCGAGCGCCGCGTCGGGGTCGGTGCGCAGCAGCCGTTCGAGTGCGGTGCGCAGATCGATGTGGTGGGCGTCGACCGCGCGGTGCCAGCCCAGCTGGCGGGTGCCGTGCCAGTGGGTCCCGGCCCGGCGCGCCAGGTGCCGGAAGTGGTCGGCGTGCCGGGCCGCGAGGGTGCCGGTCTCACCGGTGCGGTCCAGCCAGGTCGCCCCGTACGCGCGGATCGTGTCGAGCATCCGGTGACGGCCCGCCGGGTCCGCCGGGCGGACCACGGAGGCGCGGACGAGGCCGTCGAGCGCGTCCGGCAGGGTCGTGCGGTCGAGGGGGCCGCCGACGCACACGGCGGTGGCCGAGGCGAGGTCGAAGGGGCCCCGGAAAACCGAGAGGCGGGCCCACAGGAGCCGTTCGACGGGGCGGCTCAGTTCATGGCTCCAGCCGATGGCGGCGCGCAGGGTCCGGTGGCGTCCCGGCCAGACCCGTTCGGGGTGGGCGAGCAGGTCGAAGCGGGCGGAGGGCGGGGCGTCGAAGCGGGTGCCGAGCTGGTCCCGGACGGCTTCGGCGCCCTGGAGGCGTATCTGCGCGGCGGCCAGTTCGAGGGCCAGGGGTATGCCGTCGAGGCGTACGCATATCTCGCGCGCGGGTCCGGCGGCGGGGAACTCCTCCCCCGCCGCGCGGCGCAGCAGTTCCAGGGCGTCGCGTCCGGCGGGCGGCAGCGGATCGAGGGCGAGGACCCGTTCGCCCTCGACTCCGAGGGGACTGCGGCTGGTGGCGAGGACGGTGAGGCCGGGCGCGGCGGCGAGGAGTTCGGTGACGAGCCGGGCACAGGCTCCGGTCAGGTGCTCGCAGGAGTCCAGGACGAGGAGCAGGCGGGCGTCGGCGAGGCCGTGGCCGAGTCCGGCGGTGGTGCCGGCCGCGTGGTCGGCGAGGTCGGCGAGGTCGACGGAGTCGGCGACCAGGGGGACGAGGAGACGGTCGCCGTCGAGCTGGCCGAGGTCGGTCCACCAGGCGCCGTCGGGATGCCGTGCGGCGGCCCGGTGCGCGGCGCGCAGGGCGAACCGGGTCTTCCCGACTCCCCCGACACCGGTCACGGTGACCAGGCGGTGCTCCGCCAACGCCGCCGCCACGTGCTCCAGTTCCGTGCGGCGTCCCACGAACCCGGGGTTCTCGTCCGGCAGATGTCCACGCACGGAGGCAGTCTCCCCCATCCGGACGGCGGACGGCACCCGGGCCGATGCCTCTCCGTTCGGCATCCGAGGCCTTCCGGACAGACCCCTTCACCCGGGACGGGCGGACAGGGTGCGGGGGGTGGCGCGCCGCACCCCGGAGACGGGGGCGCTCCCCGAGTCGTGGGCCCGGGGAGCCGGACCCGGGTCCGGGCTCGCTCCTCACGGCCCCTCCGGCTCCCCCGGGGCAGCCGGTCCCCGGCAGCCGTGTCCTGTGGGGCCGGTGCGCGGGCCCCACAGGACACGGACGGGCCCGGGAACGGCGAGACCGCGACTCAGTCGCGCGGTCAGGCCCGAGGGCGCGGACCGGGTGATCGTCCGGGCGCGGCGGGCGTACGGCGAGCGGGGCGCGGAAGCGGCGTACCGTGGCAGCATGTCCACACCCGCACCCGGTCTCACCAGCGGCGCGGTGGCCCGTAGTCTCGGCGTCGCCCCCACGACCCTGCGCTCCTGGGACCGGCGTTACGGCATCGGTCCCGTCTCCCGGGAGAACGGCAGGCACCGGCGGTGGACGCCGGACGATGTCGCCGTCGTCCGGGAGATGTGCCGTCTGACCGCCTCAGGGGTCCCGCCCGCCGAGGCGGCGCGGGCGGCCCGGCAGGGCGCGTCCGCCCCCGCGTCCGCCGAGGGGCGCGCGCCCGCGGGCGACGACCCCGCGCCCGTGTCCGCCGGGTCTGTGGACGACACGCCGTCGGGCGGGGACGTCCTGCGGGAACGGCGGGGCCTCGGGCGGGCGGCCGTCCGGCTCGACTCACGGGCGCTGGACTCGCTCCTGGAGTCCGCGATCGCACGGCACGGTCTCGTCACCGCCTGGGAGGAGGTGGTGGCGCCCGCCCTGCACGCGGCGGGCCGGAGCTGGGAGACCTCCGGCGACCGTTACGTGGAGGTGGAGCACCTGCTGTCCTGGCACGTGTCGACGGCGCTGCGCCGGATGGCGCCCCGGGGGCCCGGCGGGCCGCTCCCGGCCGCCACCCCGCACGTCCTGCTCGCCTGCGTGCCGAACGAGCAGCACACCCTCCCGCTGGAGGCGCTGGCCGCAGGGCTCGCCGAACTCGGCCTCCCGGCCAGGATGTTCGGCGCGGCCGTGCCGCCCGAGGCACTCGACCGGGCGGTACGGAGGACGGGCCCCGCCGCCGTCGTGCTGTGGGCGCAGGCCCGGTCAACGGCGAACCATCCGCTGGCCCGGCACGTCGCGGCCACCTCGTGGGGCGTCAGGGGTGCCCGCTCCCGTACGACGGTGCTGCTCGCGGGCCCCGGCTGGGCGGGCCAGACGCCGGGCCCCGGCATGCTGCGTCCCGGCGGACTGCGGGAGGCGCTGGCCGCGCTCAGGAGCCTGTGCGGCCCCGCGCCCGCGCCGGACGAGGGGTCCTGCGCGGCGGAGTGACACGCGGGCCGCCGGGTGGACACGGCTCCCTGTGCCCGCGCACTCCCCTCCGCCGTGCCCGCACCCGCGTACCCGCCGGGCCCAGGTCCGGGTGCCGGGTCCGCGCTCCCGCTGTCTCAGTCCAGGTCCCGGGCGCGGCGGAAGCGGGCCAGGCCCTCGGAGAGTTCGACGACCGGGTCGGGGTAGGCGTACCGGGCGCGCTCCAGACCGGGCACCTTCCACGGCTCGTGGACGGCGGGGCCTTCGAGGCCCGCGAGTTCCGGCACCCAGCGGCGTACGTAGGTGCCGTCGGGGTCGTAACGCCTGCCCTGGAGCACCGGGTTGAGCACCCGGTTGGGCCGGCTGTCGGTGCCCGTGCCCGCCATCCACTGCCAGTTGAGCTGGTTGTTGGCGACGTCGCCGTCCACCAGGAGTTCCAGGAAGTGCCGGGCGCCCGCACGCCAGTCGACGTACAGCGTCTTGGTGAGGAACGAGGCGACGAGGAGCCGTCCCCGGTTGTGCATCCAGCCCTCGTGGGCGAGTTGGCGCATGGCGGCGTCGACGACGGGATAGCCGGTGCGGCCCTCGCGCCAGGCCAGGAGGTCGGCGTCGGCCTCCTTCCCGTGGCGCCATGTGTCGTGCCGGGTGCGGTAGTCGGCGGCGGAGGCGTCCGGGCGGGCCGCGAGGACCTGGTGGTGGAAGTCGCGCCAGCACAACTGGCGGACGAACGCCTCGGCGCCCGCGCCGCCCCTGGACCGGGCCCGGTGGACGGCCTCGGCCGCCGAGACGGCTCCGAAGTGCAGGAACGGCGAGAGCCGCGAGGTGGCGTCGCCCGGGAGGTCGTCGTGGCGTTCCTCGTAGGCGTCGGCGTCCCGGCCGAGCCAGGCGGCGAGCCGCCGACGGCCCTCCTTCTCGCCCCCGGCGGCCAGGCCCGGCGAGAGGGTCCCGGCGTCCTTCCGGACGGGCAGGGCCTCGGAGCCGAGGTCCTCCGGCACCTGGACCCGGCGCGGAGCGGCGAGCGGTTCGCGCAGCCGTTCGCGCGACCAGCGGCCGAAGTAGGGCGTGAAGACGGCGTAGTGGTCCGATCCCACCGGGGTGACGGCGCCGGCGGGCAGCGCGGTGACGACGCCGTCATGGACGTACAGCCTGCGTCCGTCCGCCTCCAGGGCCCGGCGCAGCCGGTCCTCGCGGCGGCGCGCGAACGCGCTGTGTCCGGCCGCCATGTGCACGTCGTCGGCGTCGGTCTCGCGGACGACCGCGCAGACCTCGGCCACGGGGTCCCCGGAGCGCACCACGAGCCGTCCGCCGCGCTCGCGCAGTCCGGCGTCGAGGTCGGCGAGGCAGTCGGCGAGGAACGCGAGCCGGTTCGGCGAGGCCGGACCGGCTCGGTCCACCGCCGGGTCGCGGACGAAGAGGGGGACGACCTGGTTCCCCCGGCCGAGGGCCGCGCGCAGGGGTGGATGGTCGTGGACGCGCAGGTCCGAGGTGTAGAGGACGACCGAGACGTTCATGACGGGGCTCCTGGGGTCACCGGTTTGCCGTGGTGCGCGCGGACCGCCGGTGGTCGCGTTCTGCATGTCGCCGGGCATTCCCGGCGCGGGGCCCTGCCGGATGCGGCCGGAGGGGGTGACCCCTGCCGGGGTACGGCATCCAGGGGCGGGGCCGGGGGCCGGGGCGGGGTCAGCCCGGCGCGCCCTCCCCGGGCCGGGGCGTTCGTGGGGCCTCCGCTCCCTCGCCGGGTCCGGCCGCCCGTGAAGCCTCCGCCTTCCCTGCCGTCTCCACTCCCTCTGCCGTCTCCACCGCCCTCGCTGCCTCCGCCGCCCTCGGCGCCTCTGCCGTCTCCACCACCCCCTCTGTCTCCGTGGTCTCCGCCGTCTCCGCCGTGCGCGCGATCTTGCGGGCCATCCCGCCGAACACCACCGCGTGGAACGGCGACACGCTCCACCAGTAGGCCTGGCCCGCCAGGCCGTGCGGATGGAACAGGGCCCGCTGCCGGTAGCGGGACCGGCCGTCACCGTCCGGTTCCACGTACATCTCCAGCCACGCGAGTCCCGGGAGTCTCATCTCGGCGCGCAGCCGCAGCAGCCTGCCGCGTTCGATCTCCTCCACGCGCCAGAAGTCCAGCGAGTCGCCCACCCGTAGACGGGTGGCGTCGCGGCGGCCCCTGCGCAGCCCGACGCCGCCGACGAGCCGGTCGAGCCAGCCGCGTACCGCCCAGGCGAGCGGGAAGGAGTACCAGCCGTTCTCCCCGCCGATTCCCTCGACGACCCGCCACAGGGCCTCCGGCGGCGCGGCGACGGCCCGTTCCCGGACGTCGGTGTAGAGGCTGCCGCCCGCCCAGTCGGGGTCGGTGGGCAGCGGGTCGCTGGGCGCGCCCGGCACGGAGGCGGAGGACCAGCGGGTGCTGATCCGGGCCTCGCGGACGCGCCGGAGGGCGAGGTCGAGGGCGGTGTCGAAGGCGAGCGGGGTGCCCGGCGGGTCGGGCACGAGGTCGGCGATGTCGTGCTCGTCGCAGACGACCTCGTACCTCAGCGACTCCGCGAGGGGGCGGGCGATGGACCGGGGAACGGGGGTGACCAGGCCGATCCAGTGGCTGGACAGCCGAGGGGTCAGTACGGGGACGGGGACGATGAGCCGCCGGGGCAGTCCGGCGACGGCGGCGTACCGGCGCATCATCCCGAGGTAGGTGAGGACGTCGGGCCCGCCGATGTCGAAGGCGCGGCTGACCTCCGGGGGCATGTCCGCGCTGCCGACCAGGTAGCGCAGGACGTCCCGGACGGCGATCGGCTGGATGCGGGTGCGCACCCAGCTCGGGGTGACCATCACGGGGAGGCGTTCGGTGAGGTAGCGGAGCATCTCGAAGGACGCGGAGCCGGACCCGATGATGACGGCGGCGCGGAGCACGGTGGTGGGCACGCCGGAGCGCAGCAGGATCCGTCCGACCTCGGCGCGCGAGCGCAGGTGCGGGGAGAGGGCGTGGTCGGGCACGCCGCGCGGGGTGAGGCCGCCGAGGTAGACGATGCGGCGGACCCCGGCGGCGCGGCTCCGGTCGGCGAAGGTGCGGGCCGCGAGCCGGTCGGTGTGTTCAAAACCGGGGCCGCCGCCGAGGGCGTGCACCAGGTAGTAGGCGATGTCGACGTCGCGGAGTGCCGGGTCGAGGGACGGTCCGTCGGTGACGTCCCCACGGACGATCTCCACGTCCCCGGCCCAGGGGTGGTCCCGGAGTTTCGCGGGGGTGCGGGCCAGGCAGCGGACCCGGTACCCGGCGGCGAGGAGTTCGGGGACCAGCCGTCCGCCGATGTAGCCGCTGGCTCCGGTGACGAGGCACAGCGGCCCCGGGGCCGTCCGGCCGCCCGGGTGGGTGCCGTCCGTGCCCGTATCGGGCGGGCCATGACCGTCCGTGCCGTACGGGTCGGGGGTACCCGTATCGGGCGGGCCATGACTGTCGGTGCCGTGCGTCCGAGGGGTGTCCTTGCCGGGCTCGTCCGTCATGGGCTGCTCCGTTCCGCTGCCGGGCCGTCCTGCTCCCGCGCTGTGAGGGACCGGTCGCTCCCGCGCTGTACGGGGCCGGTCACGCCCCCGCCCCAGGGGCCCTCGGGTCTCCCCACCGTACGGGCCCGTCGGGCTCGTCCCTCGTACGGGATCCCTCCGTGGGCTCTCCCTGTCGTTCTTCCCGCACGGAGACGGTCGCGGATGCGGGAACCCGGTCCCTCCCGCCGTACGGGGTGCGTGGGCGGGGCGGTTCCGGACCCTCCCGGCCGGACCCGCCCCGTCCTGTTCCGCCCTGTTCCGCCCTGTTTCGGGGGCGGCTCCCGATTACTTCGGCATCAGCACCGTGTCCACGATGTAGACCGTGGCGTTGGCGGTGGGAACGTCGCCGCACACCACCTTCGAGGAGCCGTCGACGGTGTAGTTCTCGCCGGAGCCGGAGGTCGTGAGCACGCCCTTCTCCAGGGTCTCGAACTTCCCGCTCTCCAGCTGCTGCGGGGTCAGCCGCTGACCCACGACGTGGTACGTGAGGATGTCGGTGAGCTTCGCCTTGTCGGCGAGGACCTTGGCCAGATCGGCCTTCGGGATCTTGGCGAAGGCGGCGTTCGTCGGGGCGAACACCGTGATGTTCTGGGCGTTGTTCAGCGTGTCCACGAGACCGGCCTGCTTGACGGCCGCGACCAGGGTGGACAGGTCGGGGTTGTGCGAGGCGGCGGTGGCCACCGGGTCCTTGGCCATCCCGTCGAAGGAACCCGCGCCGGACTTCGGCACCGCCGCGCACCCGGGGCCGAAGGGGCCTCCGGCGGGTGCGGGGGCCGCCTGCGCGGAGGTGGGGGCCGTGTCGACGTCGGCGGCTCCGGTGGTCGATCCGCTGTCCGAGCAGGCGGAGAGGGCGAGCGGCAGCAGTACGGCTCCGGTCACGGCGACGGCGGCACGACGGAAGGTCTGGCTGTTCATGAGGGCTCCAGAGTGCTCGGGGCTCAGCGGTCTGTGCCCCAACACCCCTTATTCGGCGCCCCGCCGCGTCCGGATGCCTTGATCACCCGAACGAGTGAGGGGGCCGGTGCGCGAGCGGGCCCGTGGGCTGCTCGCGCACCGCTTCCGTCAACCGCCGGTCTCGCGGACGGCCAGCTCGATCAGGTCGGTGACCTCGGTGGGCCGGGAGGCCAGGGAGGCGTGGCTGGCGTCGAGTTCGATGGTCTTGCGCGGGTTCATGCGCGCGGCCATGCGGCGCTCGTTGTCCGGGTGGATCATGTGGTCCTGGGTGGAGACCTGGTAGTAGGTCGGCTTCACCTTCCAGGCGGGGGCGGTGATGTTGTCGCCGAAGGTGGAGGCCAGCGGCGCCTTCTGGGTGACGGCCATGACCAGGGACTCCGCCTCGCCCAGGTCCTGGGAGAAGCTCTGGTGGAAGGCGTCCTGTTTGATCCACAGGTAGCCGTCGGAGTCGGGGACGAGGTTGTCGAAGGCCGCGGGCGGGTGCTCCTGGCTGATCTGTCCCGGGCTCTCCCCCGCGTCGGGGGCGAAGGCGGCGATGTAGACGAGGCCGGTCACGTTCGGAAGGTCGCCCGCCTCGGTGATGACGGCGCCGCCGTACGAATGCCCGACGAGGACCACGGGACCGTCGATCTGGCGGACCATCTTCCGGGTGCGCTCGGCGTCCTCGGCGAGGGAGGTCAGCGGGTTCTCGACGGCGTGGAGCCCGTCGTGTCCGCGCCGGTGGAGTTCGCCGATGACATGGCCCCAGTGGGCTGCGCCGCCCCAGAAGCCGTGCACGAGGACGATGGAGGGCTTGTCTGCCATGGTTCCCTACCGATCTGCGAAGAAGTGGGCCCCCTGATCCCGCCCCGTACCCCCGTCGTCACGCTACGCGCGCGGCGGCGGGCCCGCACGCGGGCCGGGGCTGCCTGGCGGACACTGGGGGTGGAGAGCCGACCGCGCGAGGAGGGTCCGCCATGAGCAGAGCCGCACCCAAGGTCAGCACGTTGCCGCCGGAGCACCGCGAGCGTCTGATGGCCTTCGCCGAGGACGTGTACTTCGAGTCCGGTCACCGGCTCTTCGAGGAGCAGCAGTACGCCGACCGGTTCTGGATCGTGAAGACGGGCGCGGTGACGCTCGACGCGAAGGTGCCGGGTCGCACCGCCCCGGTGATCGAGACGCTGCGCCACGGCGAGCTGGTGGGTCTCTCGTGGATGTTCCCGCCGTTCCTGTGCCAGTCGGGGGCGGAGGCGATGACCCCGGTGCGGGCGCACGAGTTCGACGCCCCCGCCGTCCGCTCGATGTGCCGCTCGGACACGGAGTTCGGCTCGGCGGTGATGTTCTGGGTGGGGTCGATCCTCGCGCACCGGCTCCATGTGACCCGGGTACGGCTCCTCGATCTGTACGCGCCGCACGGGAGCGGGATGCTCGCCTGAGGGCGGCGGGAAGGACGGTCCTCGTGGGGCGGGCCGGACCGGACGGGTGGCGGCTCGACGGGCCCGGGTCGACGGGTCGACGGGTCGGCAGGTCGACGGGTCGACTTGAAAGGGTCCTACGCGGTGCCGTCGGGCCGTTCCGCGGAGCGGGCCCGGCGGTGGGCGGCGACGCGTTCGCGGGTCGCGCACCGGCGGGAGCAGTAGCGGCGCTCCGGGCCGCTGCCCCGGGCGATGAAGACGTCCTTGCAGGCGGGTGAGGCGCAGATCCTGCCGGGCGGGCGCTGGCGGTCCCAGACGAGTACGGCCAGGGCCGTACAGGAGGAGGCGAGGAACCACTCGTCCCAGGGCGCGTCGTCGTCGTGGTCGAGATGGGGGTGCCAGGGGGTGCCACCGCCGTGCGAGGTCAGACGGAGCTTTCCCGTGTGGTCGCGCAGCAGACGGTTGAGGACGGCGGCGGCTTCATCGGTGCGCTCGGCCGCGAAGACCTCCCGCAGCAGGGCGGCGGCCTCGCGCATTCCGGCGATGTCCCGGGCGGTGAGGTCCACCGGGTCCGGCTCCCCGTGGGCGCGGAGCGTCTCGGCGACCACGGCGGGATCGGGGTCCTGATCGGCGAGGGCGTTGATCAGGGCGGCGGTGCGGCGGGCGGTGGCGAGCACGGAGTGCCGGGTGGACCAGTCGTCACCGCCGTCACCGCGAGCACTGCTGCTGCCCTTGCCACCTTGAGCACCACTGACATTGCCAGCACCACTGGGATCGCTGGCGCCACCGCGATCACTGAGCTCACTGGCACCACTGAGTTCGCTGGAATCGCTGGGATCGCTGGGATCGCTGAGGAGGGACACGGAGCTGAATGTAACGCATCTTGCTGACTTTTGAGTTACCTCCGTAACGTCCCACGCATGGCAGAACGTTACGCACTCCCCCGCTACCTCGCCGGGGCGGTGGCCGCCCGCGCCGGGGACGAGATGTCGGGACCGGCGCTGATGCTGGCGGGGTTCGCCCTGGCCGGATCGACCGCCGACGCGTCCGCGCTGCTCGCGGGCATCACGGTCTCCGCGGCCCTCGGGGGTCCGGTGCTCGGGGTGCTCCTCGACCGGGCGGAGCGGCCGGGCCGGATGCTGGCCGGGGCCCTCCTCCTCTACGCGACGGGGCTCGGGGCCGTTCTCATGGGCCTCGGCCGGTGGCCGTTCTCGGTCACCGTGCTGGTCGCGGGGGTGACGGGCCTGCTGGGTCCGGCCCTGTCGGGCGGCTGGACGGCCCAGCTCCCGCGTGTGGTGCCGGACGCCCGTCTGCCCGGGGCGAACGCGCTCGACGCCATGACGTTCGGCGTGGCGGCGCTGGCCGGACCGGCGCTCGCCGGAGCGGTGGCGGAAGCCCTGGGGGCCTCGGCGTCGGTGGTGGTGTCCGTGGCGCTCATGGCCCTGGCACTGCCCGCCGCATGGCTGCTTCCCGCCCGTCCCGCCGAGCCGCCGACGGGCCACCACCCCTGCGGCGAGAGGCGGTTGACGGCATCCCGGCGGCAGCGGCCGTCCTCGGTGGTCGGCGACCTCCTCGCCGGAGTGCGGATCGCCGCCGGGAGACCGGCCCTGGCGCGGGCGACCCTCACCTCGGTCGTCTGCTGCGTCGCCCAGGGGATGCTGATGGCGTGCGTCCCGCTCCTGGGTGACCGCGTCCTCGGCGGGGCCGGGCACGGCGCGGTGCTGCTGTCCTGCGCGGCGCTCTCCGCGCTGGCGGCCGATGCCGTGTTCGCCCGGTCGCCGCGACTGGTCTCCCCCGACACGCTCCTGTGGTCCGGCGCTCTCGTCCAGGCCGCCGCCCTGGGCCTGGCCTCCGCCGCCCAGGGGCGGCCGGTCGTGCTCGCCGTGGCCGTCCTCGTGCTGGGGGCCGGCGAAGGACCGCAACTGGCCGCCCTGTTCGCGGTCCGTCACCGGGAGGCCCCCGAGCGGCTGCGGAGCCAGATCTTCACCACCGGCGCCAGCCTCAAGATCACCGGATTCGCCCTCGGGGCGGCTGCGGGAGGACCGCTCGCGGGCTGGTCCCTCTCCGGCGCCCTGGCACTCGCGTCCGGTACGGCGGCCCTCGCGGCACTGGTCTTCTTCGCGGTCCCGACGGCCGTCACCGCACCGGCCGGGAGGGACGCGGGGCCCGGATGACCCCGCCGGGATCACGCCCCGGCTCCGGGCGCGGGCAGGTTCTTCCCTTTCTCTGTACGGGGGTTGTACGGGAGTTGTACGAGGGCTGTACGGGGCGCGGCGAAAGTGGCTGCACGCCGACGCAACGGCGCTCGGCGCACGTCCATCCCATGCAGGAGCCCCCCATGAAGCCCATGTCCCGTACCCGCGCCGCCCTCGCCGGCGGTCTCGCCGTCGTGGCGCTCGGCACCCTCACCGCCGGGGTCGGCGTCGCCCAGGCGGGCGAGAAGAAGGACGACCGGCGCACCAAGGTCACCGAGCGGGAGATCGCCGGTCTCTTCGACGGCTGGAACGCGGCCCTGCGGTCCGGTGACCCGGACCGGGTCACCGACCGGTACGCCAAGGACGCCGTCCTCCTGCCGACCGCCTCCCCGCGCATCCGCACCAACCACGCCGAGATCACCGACTACTTCGAGCACTTCCTGCTGAAGAAGCCCCGTGGCGAGAAGATCCGCTCCGTGATCACGGTCCTGGACCAGAACTCCGCCCTGGACGCCGGTCTGTACCGCTTCCACCTCACCGACCCGGCGACCGGTGTCACCAAGCCGGTCGAGGCCCGCTACACGTACATGTACGAGAAGCGCGGCGGCGAGTGGCTGATAGTCAACCACCACTCCTCGGTGCTGCCGGCCGAGGGCTGATCCACCGGGGCTGCCCCTCGGCCACCGGCCGCAGCCCGATCCGTACGCACAGTCCGCCGCCGGGCGCGTCCCGGAGGGCCACCCCACCGCCGTCGTCGGTGACGAGCTGCTTGACGATGGCGAGCCCGAGCCCCGAGCCCGAACGGCCGGTCAGTCCCTGACCGCGCCAGAACCGGTCGAAGGCACGGGCCTGCTCGGCGGCGGACATGCCGGGCCCCTGGTCGAGCACTTCGAGGACCGCCTCCTCGGGGCCGCCCGCCTCCAGGCGTACGGTGATCGTCCCCTGGTCGGGTGAGACCTCCAGGGCGTTGGAGAGCACGTTGTCCAGGACCTGGTCGAGGTTGCCGGGCCCGGCCAGGACCCGCAGCCGCGCGTCGGCGTCGCCGGTCAGGACGATGGTCACCCCCCGTTCGTCGGCGGCGGGCCGCCAGACGCTCAGCCGCTCCTCGACGAGTTCGCGCAGGGCGAGCGGCTCCGGCGCGGACACCTTGGCCTCGGCCCGCGCGAGCACGAGGAGCCCGCTGACCAGACGGCTCATCCGGACCACTTCGGCGGTCGCCTGGTCCACGTCCTCACGGACGGACTCGTCGTCCACGCCGTCCGCGATGTTGTCCAGGGAGAGCCGCAGCGCGGTCAGCGGGGTGCGCAGCTGGTGGGAGGCGTCCGCGACGAAGATGCGCTGCGAGGCGACGAGCGTGTCGAGCCGTTCGGCCCCCTGGTTGAGGGTCCGGGCCAGGGTCTGTGTCTCCTGCGGTCCCGTCACCGGCGACCGGGCCGTGAGGTCGCCGTCGCCGAAGCGGCTGGCCATGTCGTTGAGCTGGCGCAGCGGCTTGGTGAGCAGCCGGGCCACGATCGCGCCGAGTCCCGCCGCAACCGCGAGGACCCCGACCGCGAGGATCGCGCGGAACCCCCAGATCTTCCAGAGCCGGTCGGTCAGATCGGCGGTCTCGTACCGGACGCGCACGGCGCCGACGATCCGGTCCTCCCGTCCGGCGGCCTCGCCCCGCGCGTACACGGGTACGGTGACGACCAGTTGCGGCCCCCACACGATGCTCGAACCCCAGTCGACGGTGGTCCTGCCGTGCGCGAGGGCCGCGTCGAAGGCCGCGTCGCCCGGGTGTTCGGGCAGCGGGAGCGGGGGCATGGAGCTGCGGCCGTCGGCCGCGACCACTTCGACCAGGCCGGGGGTCTCGTCTCCGTACGCCGCCGCCATCCGGGCCAGCGCCTGCCGGGCGGGCGCGTCGCCGTCGCCGAGCAGCAGCGCCATGGTCGTGGCCTCGCGGCGTACGGACTCCTCGGTGTCGCCCCGCAGTTGGGCGGTGAGGGTGAGGGCGACGGGCACGGTGAAGGCGGCCAGGGCGACCGCGACCAGTGCCACGTAACTGACGATCAGACGCTTGATCACGGTCGGTCGGACACCTCGGGGGCGTGGGGCGCGCCGGAGGTGTCCGAGCGGTCCGGCAGTTCGGCCGGGCCCGGCTCGTCCGGTTCGTCCGGCTCTCCGACGACCAGGCGGAACCCGACCCCGCGTACCGCTTCGATGGTCACCGCCCCGGCCAGCTTGCGGCGCAGTCCGGCCACGTGCACGTCCAGGGTCTTGGTCGGCCCGAACCAGTTGGCGTCCCAGACCGCCTCCATGATCTGCTCCCGGGACATCAGCGCGCCCGGCTCCTCGGTGAGGAAGGACAGCAGGTCGTACTCCTTGGGCGTCAGGGCGACCTCGGCGCCGTCGAGCCGGACCCGGGCAGCCTTGCGGTCCACGCTCAGCCGGGGGCCGTAGCACTGGGGTCCCGAGGGCCGGTCCGCGGGCCGGACCCGTCGCATCACGGCCCGGATGCGGGCGATCACCTCGCGCACCCCGAAGGGTTTGGACACGTAGTCGTCGGCCCCTATCTCCAGGCCCACCACCCGGTCCGTCTCGTCGCTGCGGGCGCTGATCACGATGATCGGGACGTCACCGCGCCTCCGCAGCGCCCGGCACACGTCGAGCCCGTCGGTGTCGGGCAGGCCGAGGTCGAGCAGGACGAGGTCGTACGGCGCGGTGACGGCGAGCCCCGCCGCCCCCGTGGTGACCCATTCCACCTCGAACCCGTAACGCAAAAGTCCGCGCCGCAGGGACTCGGCCACCGGCTCGTCGTCTTCCACCAGAAGTACACGCACGGGGAAACCCTAGTTCGAGTTCCGCCCGCTCGAACCCACTCTTCCGGTCCCCCGGCAGCGGGAGCACCGGCCGGACCACGGCGTACGGCTCCCAGGTCCCCGGCGGCCCTCCCCGCGCCCGGCCGATGTCGGCGGAACCGTCTCCGCGCAGGTCGGCGGGGTGCCCGCGCCCGACGGCCCCGCGCCGCCGCCTCGGTCGCCTCCCCGCTCCGTACGGCTCAGGGCGTGCAGGTCCCCCGCGCGGGTGGGCCGAGGGAGAAGGCGCCGGTCATCGCGGCAGGACGATCGCGGTGAGGACCAGCCCGTCGTACGCCAGCCAGCGTCCGGTGAAGCCGTCGTACCGGGTGCCGTCGGCCGTCGGGCCGGGGACGAGCAGCCGGGCGTGGAAGGTGCCTTCATGGGGCGTGGCTCGATCACCCGGGGTGAACTCCACCTCCGCCTCGTCGAATCCCAGTTCGCGCCGGGTCAGCGGGTACCACGTCTTGAAGACGCTCTCCTTGGCGCTGAACAGCAGCCGGTCCCAGGGCAGTCGGGGGGCGCGGGAGGCGAGGTCCGCGAGATGGGCGCGTTCGCCGGGGAGCGACACGACGTCGAGGACACCGTCGGGCAGGGGGCCCGCGGGCTCCGCGTCGATGCCGATCGACAGGACGTCCGTGGTCCTGGCGAGCGCGGCGGCCCGGTAGCCCTCGCAGTGGGTCATGCTCCCGGCCACGCCCTCCGGCCAGCGCGGCTCCCCGCGCGGGCCGCGGGTCAGCGGGGTCGCGGGCACACCTATCCGGTGCAGTGCCAGGCGGGCGCAGAGGCGTACGGTCGCGAACTCCCGGCGCCGGACCTCCACGGCACGGGTGAGGAGGGCCTCCTCCTCCGGAAAGAGGGTGACGGGTTCGGTGTCGTCGGACCGCCAGGCCGTGGCGACGACGTCGGGGACAAGCCGGTCGATCACTGGTCCCGCCCCGGTCCGTCGATGTCGAGGTCGAGGTCGATCCAGTAGCGGCGCCTGGTGCCGTACGGGCCGGACCGGATGTCCTCCAGGACACCGCCGTTGCGTTCGATCGTCCGCGCCGAGCCGGGGTTGTCCTCGTCGCAGGTGAGGAGCACCCGGTCGAGTCCGAGGGCGCGTGCGCGGGGCAGGAGGGCTGCGAGGGCGCGGGTGGCGACGCCCCTGCGGCGCGCGGAGGGCCGGACGCTGTAGCCGATGTGGCCGCCCGCCTCCAGGAGGAAGTCGTTGAGGGAGTGGCGCAGCTCGGCGGCGCCGAGGTACGTGTCGTCCTCGACGATCCACAGGTAGGTGGCGTGGACCCGGCCGGGGGCGGCGGGCACGGCGGGGTCGGCCTGTCCGCGCAGTCGCTCCGTCCAGGCGGCGAACTCCTCGGGCCCCTCGGGTCCGTTCTCGGGCGCCAGGCGCGGTCCGGCACCGTCCTGCCGCGCGCCGGGGCCGTCGACGGGCCACTCCCGGAACGCCTCCAGCCAGGAGGAGCGCAGGTGAGCGGTGGGGGCGATCAGATCGAGCATGTCGGTGACTCTATCGAGGCACGGGGCCGGGGCCGTAAGGGAAGGGGATCGAACCCTTACGGGAAGGGTCCGGGTCCCGTAAGGGTGGAGGGGCACCCCCTACGGGTGGGCGCCGGGTCCCGTAGGGGCCTGGGGCCCTGACCTGCTGCCCCACCTGACCCGGCCTTCCGTCGCGGCCGACCACTCGCCCCGGACCAGCACCGGACCCGGATCATCTCCGGACCCGGATCACCGCCGGGGGGCCGCTCGGCGCGGTCTCCCCGGCGGTGGGCCGGTCGCGTCGGCCGACGCGACCGCCGCCCTGTCCGTCGCGAGGTGAGGGGCGTCGGCCATTGGACGGGGTTACGGAACCCAGTGGTTGCCGGAGACCGTGATCATGACCTGGAGCTGGATGCTCGCGGAGTAGTAGCTGCTGGTGTCGATCGGGGTGGCCAGCATCTTGGTCCACAGGGCGTCCAGCCATGCCTGGCTGCCCGGGTCCGTCATCGCCGCGACCGCGAAGGGGGCGAAGAAGGCGGCCTCACTGCCGGAGGAGATCTGCGTCCCGTTGAGCTTGTAGCCGATGGCGATCTTGTTGGGGTCGCCGCCGGTCTTCGTCTTGATCCAGCTGTTCATCTTGCGTGCGGCGGCGAGCGAGGTGGCGTCCCCGCTGGTCACGGCGTCGTCGGCGATGCGCCACGGGGTGCGACAGGCGTTCCACCAGTAGGCGCCGTCGTTCGGGTCCTCCAGGACCTTGCCGGGGGCGGGCTTGGGCGTGCTGTTGGTGTCGACGACGAAGTCGGGCAGCAGACCGGTGCCGGAGGCGTAGGTCGACTGGAGGCGCGCGATCTGGGTCTGGTGCGCGGTGCGCACGGCGTCCCAGGTGGTGTCGCCGGTGGCGGCGCGGAAGGCCCGGAAGTGGTCGACCATCCAGTCCGAGGTGCGGGTGATCCAGTAGTACTGGTCGCCCGAGCTGCTCCAGTCGCCGAGCTTCAGGAGCTTGCTCGTCGGGTTGAGCTCGTCCTTCTTGATCGCGGCGATGTGCTTGAGGGCGAGGTCCTTGTAGTTGTACGTGCCGGTGCTGCCCCACTGCTTGTCGGCGAGGAGCAGGCCGTAGGCGACGTCCATGTCACCGTCGGTGGCTCCGTCGCCGCCGTTGACGCTCTTGCAGGCGGTGTCCTGTTCGGCGGCGAGCAGGTTCGGGTTGACCGAGGACGGGTGGTCGATCTTCCACTTCACCAGACCGTCGAAGATCTTCTTGGCGTCGGGGTCGGCACCGGCCATCGTGGCGGTGACGACCATGCCGTAGCCCTGGGCCTCGGCGACGTAGGGGTGGTCGGCGTCGGGCGAGATGACCTGGTACCAGCCGTTGCCGCAGTTCTGGCGGACGAAGGCGGACTTCCACCGGTTGTAGTAGTCGACGACCTTCTGGTCGTTCGACGCCTGGGTGCCGGAGGGCTTCAGGGTGCCCGCCGTGTAGGGCTTGAGGTGACTGCCGAAGGGCACGGCCGTCGTCCCGCCGCCGTCGCCACCGCCGCTGGGCGCGCCGTACACCTCGAACTCCCAGAGCGAGTAGCCGTACGCGGTGCCGCGCCCGGTGCCGTACACCCGGACGTACCGGCCGCTGCCGGAGACCGTCAGGTCGTCGACGGCGCCGTCACCGGTCGTGGTGGAGTAGACGTCGGTCCAGGTGGTCCCGTCGGCCGAGGTCTGGACGCGGTACGCCTTGCCGTAGGCGGCCTCCCAGGCGAGCTTCACCCGGGAGACGGTGTGGTTCGCCCCGAGGTCGACGCGGATCCACTGCGGATCGACCCCTTCGAGGCTCGCCCAGCGGGTGCTCGTGCTGCCGTCCACCGCGAGACCGGCCCCGAACGCCGAGCTCTCGACGGACGAGGCGGTCACCGGCTTTCCGGTGGACACCGGACCGTCGGCGGCCCGCGCCTGCGGCAGGACCGTCAGGGGCACCGCCAGCAGGCCCGCGAGCCCGAGAAGCGAGATGCTTCTTCGACGCATGACAACTCCCTTTCCTCCATGGCCAATGGTTAGGAAATATTCCTAACCATTGGCGGGAGAGTAGAGAGGGCGACAGCACCGCGCAATACCCCGGACGACAACGGAGAGATGAACTCCGTTGGCCAACGGCAATTCTGACGGTTCGTCAACTCTCTTTCGGAACAGGAGCGTCCGGCGGTGGTTCCGCCGCCGCGCGCCGGGCGTCCCGCAGCGCCGCGTGGACCGACCAGACCACCGAGACCAGCGGTACGGCCACCACGGCACCGACGATGCCCGCGGCGATCGATCCCGCGACCACCGACAGGGCGACGACCAGCGGATGGAGCCGGACGGCCCGGCTCATGACGAGCGGATGCAGCAGATGGCCCTCGATCTGACCGATCACCACGATCAGGGCGATCACGACCCCCGCAACCAGCGGCCCCTTCGCGGCGAGCGCCACGACGGCGGCGATCGCGAGGGCGACCGGCGAGCCGATCAGCGGCACGAACGCGGCGAGGAACTCCAGCAGGGCGAGCGGCACCGCGAGCGGCACTCCGAGCAGCCACAGCGCCACCCCGACGAGCACCGCGTTCGTCGCGGCCACCAGCACGATGCCGTGGGTGTACCCGGTGAAGGTGCGCCAGGCGGCACGCCCGGCGATCCTCGTGCGCCCCCGGACCGATAGGGGCAACTGCTCCTGGAACCAGGCCCATTGGCGGTCCCCCGAGTAGAGGAAGAAGACGGAGCAGAACACCGCGAGGGCCAGCGCGGTGAGCACCGCGAGCACCTGGCCCGCCCCGCTCAGCGCCGTGCTCAGCAGGGCCGAACGATGACTGGAGAGGAACTCCCCCGCCTTGTTCTGGAGGCCGGTGAGCGCCCCCTGGTCGAGCCGGAACGGCGGCCGTTCCAGCCAGTCCTCGATCCGTCCGATCCCCTCCCGGAACTCCCGTACCAGCGTCGTCCGCTCGCCCGCGACCGCCTCGCCGACGAGGGTGAGCACGCCGAGGACGAGGGCCACGCCCCCGAGCAGGGTGACGGCGACGGCCAGGCCGCGCGGCAGCCTTCGGGCGAGCAGATCCGCGACGGGCCGCAGGAGCGCGGTGACCACCAGGCCCAGGAAGACGGCGACGCCGATCTCGTGGAAGCGTCCGAGCACCGCGAACAGGCCGTACACGAACGCGCCGACGACGATGAGGCGCCACGCGTAGGCGGCGGCCGTGCGGAGGAAGGGGTTCACCTTCGGTGCTGTGCCTGGCTGCATGGCCAAGGGCCTACCACCCGTGACGCCCGCCTGTCGCAGGGATCACAGGCAGGGCGCCGGGATCTCCGCCGATCGGCCGTGTCCCCCCGGGCGGAACGGGCGCCCCACGCCCCACCTATGCGGAGCCGCCCACGTCCGGCGCGGGCACGCGGGGGATCCGGCGGACGCGCGAGGCCGGGACCCACCGGAGAAAGGTGCTCCGGGACCCCGGCACCTCACGGGGAGCCGCCGGAGGAAGAAGCCCGGCCGGGACCCGCCGCAGGAAGGCACTCCGGAACCTCGGCACCTCACGGGGAGCCGCCGGGGGTTTCCCGCCCGCCCTCAGCGGCGGGCAGCCACGCCGCCGAGGCGGCGCGTAGTCGAGGCGGCACATCGTCGAGGTTGCCGGACCCCGGCCACGGCGGTCGGGGGCCTGCGGAACGGCGGGGCGCACCGGAGCCGGAGCGAGGAGATCCTCGCCCTCGCCCCGACCGTCGGCGCGCCCGGCGCCCGCCAACCGCGGTCGTCACGGTCCGGGCGGCCCGAGACCGGTGAGGACCGTCACCGGACCCGTGCCGGCCACGGCGGCCACGGCGGCCCGGCGAAGGTCGGTCCATTCGAGCAGCCGCAGGCCGGACCGGAAACCGGATCCGAACAGGTCAGCTCCGGACAGGTCGGATGCGAACGGATCGAAGCCGGACGGTCCGAAGCCGGACAGGGCGGGTCCGGACGGTTCGAAGCCCGACGGGGCGGCGCCGGACGGCTCGGAGCCGACCCCGGAAAAGACGTCGGAGGGCCGGTCCGGGCCGTTCGCGCGCCCGTCCCCGACGGACCGGAAGGGTCCGCTCCGGGAAACCCGGCCCGTGGGCCGGTCCGGGTCGTGCGTGCGGCCGTCCCCGGGGGACCCGCCCCTCACGGAACCGTCCCCGGGGAACCAGCCCCTCACGGAACCGTCCCCGGCGGGCCGGTCCGGGCTCACGTCGGCGCCCGCTTTGAACAGGGCCTCCCTGCGGACCCACAGCCGGAGCAGTTCCGGGCCGGGGTCCGGCAGGGCCGCCGCCGCGCGCAGTTCGGCCTCCGGCAGCAGCCGCCGCAGCACCCGTACGGAACCCGGCCGCCGGGCCGCCGGTTCCACGTCGACGCCGATCGGCCCGGGCCCGACGGCGGCGGCGACGACCCCGTCGGCATGGCTCAGGCTGACGCCGGTCCCGGGACGACCGGGCAGGTACGGGCGTCCGTGGCCGTGCCGTCCGCAGTCGGGACACCACTGGGCCGGGGCCGCCCCAGTGACCGGAAGCCCGGTGAATCGCGCGGCGCAGAGCCGTACGAGCAGCCGGGCCGCCAGCGCGTCGGCCCGGCGTTCCGGCAGCCGGGCGGCGGCCAGTCGGCGCAGTTCCCAGGCTTCGAGGAGCCCTTCGTGCAGTTCCGGCAGGGCGAGGACCTCCCGGGTGGTCGCCACGGCCACGACGGCCGGGCGCGGGCCCGGAACCGGCGCCGTGTCCACCCCGGGCAAGAGCTCCGGCGGTACGGAGCCCGGCACCCGTGCCGGTAGAGGCTCAGGCGCCCGTCCCGGTAGGGGCTCAGACACCCGGCCCCGCAGGGATTCGGGTACCCGGTCGTGCGCGGACCCCGGTCCCGAGGCGCGTCCCGGCCCGGGGTGCCGTGCGAGCGCCGTCCCGGAGACCCGTGCGGTCCCCGGCAGCGGTGCTCCCGCGGCCCCCGGTCCCCGTCGCGCCACGGGTCCCGCGTTCACGGACGGCGGCTCATCCGGTGGTGCTCAGGAAGCGCTCCTGCACCCGGCCCAGGGTGCGGAAGTCGTCGATGGTGACGTCCTGGAGGTCGATGCTGGTGCCGGAGAGCTCCTCGAGCAGGTCGATGAACTCCAGGAAGTCCATCGAGTCGATGAGCCGGGCCTCGATGAGGTCCTCGTCGGTGTCGATCGGGCCGTCGAGGCCGGGGTTCTTCTCGTGCAGCCACTCGGCGATGCGGACGTCCATGGGAAAAGATCTCTCCTCGGGTGTCGAGTCTGTCAGGTCGTGTCGGGTGAGGGCCGGCGCGGCGGGGCCGCGCGGGCCTCCAGGGACGGGCCGCGCGCCTCAGGGGCGGGCCGCGCGCAGCCGGTCGAGGGCCAGCTCGGGTGTTCCGTGGGTGAGGATCATGGCGTGGACCCAGCGTTCGAGGCCGAAGGCGACGCAGGCGCTGTAGGCGGGTCCGGCCGAACCGGCACGGATGTCGAGGCGCTCACCGAAGAAGTTGCGGTGGCGGTTGACGGAGGCGATGGCGGTGCCGTCGGGCGCGCAGAACTCGTGCTTGACCGGGTCGAGGGCCATCAGCCGGGCGCGGGAGCCGCCCTTGTCGTAGAACGGGTCGTCGGCGACGGCCCGCTGGAGTTCCAGGCCCAGGAGCCCGGCGGCCTCCTGGATGAACTCGGCCCCCCGGTCGAGGTGGTCGAGGGAGCCCTGCTTGGTGCCGATGTAGACGACCTCGCGCATGTGGAAGCCCCACAGGCGGCGCAGTCCGTCGTAGTGGGTCTCGTTGCGGAAGCAGCGTCCGGCGGCGGACAGCCGGAGGCCCTCGTCGCCGACGTCCCGGCCCTCCAGGGAGAGCAGCAGCCCGTAGCAGGTGGCGGAGGGCAGCAGATAGCCGGTGGGGCTGAGGGGCAGCTCGCCCGGGGCCTCTCCGGTGGCGAGACCGTCGAGCGCGTCGGGGGCGAACCGTCCCGCGGACACCCCGAGATGGGGGAAGTTGCGGAAGAAGTCGAGGCGGGCGAGGCTCTCGACGGACAGCAGCGGGGGCCCGACGACCTCGGGCGCGGAGAGGCGCGCGGCCAGTCCGGTGAGCAGGTCGTCCAGACCGTGCAGGAGGGCGGTGTGGACGGGGTCCAGCGTGATCAGCCCCGGGCCGGGGCTCTTCAGGCCACTGTCCGGCAGGACCGTGGTGCTGGGTGTGCTCATGGAAAACCGCTCCCTCTGGGGACGTGTGAACAGTCAGGGGTGTCGGCCGGTGGGCGGAACGAAAGCGCTGCGGCCACGGTGATCCGGGGCCACTGGTGCGCTGCCACGGATCCGCGGGGTCAGGGCGGGCATCCGTGCGCATGGTCGTCGTTGACCGCGGGGCGCGGCGAAGAAGGCCGGCTGATTCCCCCTAGGAACCGGACCGCGCACCGGGGACACTAGGCGAGTTCCGGAGCTGTTGTCTAGACCAAAGGTGCCGACCCGCCGGGCAACTCCGCATATTGAGATGACACTTGACAACCGCTATGGTCTAAACCAATTCTGCTGAATGACCAGGTCGGGGCACCCGTGCGTCCCCCGGCCGCCTTCCGTCCCGCCGTCTGCCACCGGCCCCGTGCCGAGGGTCGCCGCGTGCTGCTCCGGGCGACCGTACCCGACGAGCCGGACCACCTCCCCCGACTCCCGTTCTGGAGGGACCCCATGACGTCACCCGCTCCCCGCCGCCCCCGTCCGCGCCTTCACCGGGCGCCCTCGGACCGGCCCTACTTCAGCGCGGACGGCGAGTCCTACCTCGCCCAGACCACCCTGCGGGAGCTGAAGAAGACCCGCCCGCTGCGGGTGCTGTCCGAAGAGGACTTCGCCCACTGGCAGACGTACGGCTACGTCATCGTCCGCGAGGCGATACCCGCGGCGGACGCCCGCCGCCTCCTCGACTTCACCTGGGAGTTCCAGGGCCTCGACCCGGAACGCCCGGACAGCTGGTACGAGGACCGTCCGTTCCGCTCCGAGCTCGACCAGCAGCTGCACGTCTACGGCTTCGTCGAGGCCTACCACCACCAGCTGCTCTGGGACAACCGCCAGTCCCAGCGGGTCTACGACGCCTTCGTGGACGTCTGGGACTGCGAGGAGCTGTGGGTGACCCTGGACCGGCTCAACCTCAACCCGCCCAACAGGGGCAACCGCGACCGCGCCCTGATCGAGGCCACCGACCGGGGCTTCGACATCGAACTCCACTGGGACATCGACACCACCCTCGGCGTCCCGCCGCAGCGGGTCCAGGGGATCATCGCGCTGAACGACACCCGTCCGGAGTCCGGCGGCTTCCAGTGCGACCCCGAGCTGTTCCGCCGCTTCGAGGAGTGGAAGATCGACCAGCCGGCCGACCGCGATCCGCTCCGCCCCGACCTCGACCGCGCCGAGTACCCCGTCGTCCGCCCCGATCTGCACCCCGGCGACCTGCTGATCTGGAACGGTCTCCTCGCCCACGGCGTGGCCCGCAACACCTCCGACGACCAGGTCCGGGCGGTCCAGTACCTCTCGATGATGCCCGCTCTGGAGGAGCACGAGCGGCTCCGGCGCTCCCGCGTCGACTCCTGGCGCCATCTGCGGACCCCGCGCTGGAACCGGACCCTCGTCGGCGACCCGGTCCTGCACGAGTCCAAGCGCTACCCGACCGCCGCCCTCAACGAACTGGGCAGCCGGCTCCTCGGCCTGACCTCGTGGCACGACACCGACGAGCTCACGGTCCCGGACGACACGGCGACGGCCACCGCCGCACCGGCCGCCCGGACCACCCCGGCCGCTCCCGGCGACGCGCCCGTCACGGCCGGGCAGGGCGGGGAGCCGTCGTGCGCCGCGTCTGCCTGACCCTTCCCACCAACCGCGCCTGCGCCGAGACGATCCGGGCCGTCGCCGAGGAAGCGGCCCACGGGGCCCGCCACTTCGGCGTCGAGGTGAGGCTGCTGATCCTGGACTCCTCCGATGCCCCCGTGCTCGCCGAGCACCGGGCCGCCGTCGCCGCGCTCCCCCCGGCCCCCGGCGTGGTCACCCACCACTTCGACGAGGCCGAACAGCGGGACTTCCTGCGGGAGGTGATCACCGCCTCCGGTGTCACCGCACCGGACCGGGTCCTCGACCTGATGCTGCCGGCCGGCGTCTCCTACGGCGCCTGCACCAACCGCGCCTTCCTCATCGCCGAGGCCCTGGGCTGCTCCTCGGTGCACCGCAGGGACTCGGACAGCCGCTACCAGCACCTGGACGGCGCACCGGTGTTCCCCCTCCACCACGAGCTGGCGGCGCTCGGGCGGCGCGCCGGGGAACTGACCGGACAGGTCACCCGGAGCAGGCTCGACCCCGCCCTCGCGGACCGGCCCGTCGCCATGGTCGGCGGCTCCTTCGTGGGCGAGATGTCGGTGGACGTCGAGGAGATCCGCCGGATCGACCCCGTCGTGTACGAGGAGGTCGTCGGCCTGTCGCTGCCCGAGGGGTATCCGGAGATCTGGCGCAGGAACCTCGTCGCGGAGTCCTTCCGGGGCGCCGGGACCGCCCGGTTCACCGACGACCTCACCACCCTCACCACGGTCAGCCCGATGCGCGTCGACATGTGCAACATCGCCTTCGACCGCGCGGTGTACGCCCGGGTGCCGCTGCCTCCCGCCATCGACACCATCGGCAGCGACTACTTCCTCATCCACCTGGTGCACGACGCCCGTCTCCCCGGCGTGCTGCACAACCGTCACATCGTCAACTTCCATACGGGCGAGCGCCGTTCGGACGAGGGTTTCCTCGCCTACCATGTGCGCTTCGCCAAGTTCCTGCTGGCCGCCCCGCACCTCAACGCCGTCTACGCGGCGCTGAAGGAGTCCGGTGACGCCCTGCTCGACGGTGACGGGCGGGTCCGCGCCTCCGCCGTCGCGACAGCCGTACGGGACGGGGTCCGCACCGACCCCACGGAGAACGTCCGGCGGCTCGACGTCCTCGACCGCGCCTACCGCACCCTGGGCGGGCGCTACACCACCGCCGCCGACACGCTCCGCGACCGCCGCGAGCGGCTCCTCGACGAAGCCGTCCGGGACATGGCGGACTTCGCCCTCCTGATCGACGCCTGGGAGGCCGTGACCCGCGCCGGACGCGAGCGCCCGCTCGCCGCCCCGCCGTCGTCGGCCCGGCCGGCCGACGCGCCGGGGACCCGAGAACCCGCAGCAGCCCTCCGCTCCCCGAAAGGCATCGCATGAGCGAGCGAGCACCCTCGCTCCCGAGGACCAGTCACACCCTCACCGTCCCGTACACGGGTGGCGAGGAGCGCCGCGGCCCCGTCACCATGGGGCAGGCCAACATGATCCGCTGCATGGTGCGGGACGAACCCGCGCACATCAACATCCACGACGTGTGGCCGGTCCCCACAGGCACCCGGACGGAGGAGGCGGTGGACGCCCTGCGGGCGCTCGTGGTCCGCCACGAGGCGCTGCGCACCACCTTCCCGCACCGGGCGGAAGGCGCGCCCACCGAACAGGTCGTGGCCGCCGGGGGCGAGTTCACCGTCACCGTCCTCGACCACACGGAACTCCCGGACGAACCCGCCGCTTACGCGGAGGAGTTGGCCCGCGAGGCCCGCGCCGACCGTTTCCGGCTCGACCGGGACCCCGCCCTCCGGGTCACGCTCGTCGCCCTGGACGGCGCGCCCGTCTTCGTCTCCCTCGCGGCGAGTCACGCCCTCACCGATGTCAGCGCCCTCGCCGTCCTCAAGGAGGAGTGGCTGGCCCTGCTCTCCGGCGAGGAACTGCCCCCGCCGTCCTCGCTCGCCCCGCTCGACCTGGCCGCCGAGGAGTCGGCCCCGGCCGGACTGCGCAAGTCCCAGGCGTCGCTGCGCCATTGGGAGCGGATCATCCGGACCGGGCCGCAGGCCATGTTCGCGGAGCCGGGCGCCGAGGGCACCGAGATCCGGACGCCCCGGCTGGTGCTGCGCTCCGCGCGGGCCGCACGCGCCCTGGCGGGCGTCGCCGAACGGACCGGCGGCCTGCCCGCCACCGTCCTGCTGACCGCCTGGTGCGCCCTGGTCGCCCACCGGGCCGGGCAGAGCGAGTGCGTCGCCGCCGTCCCCACCTCCAACCGGTACCACCCCCGGCTCGCCCGCGCGGTGAACACCGTCTCGCAGGACGCGCTGCTCTCCCTCGACCTGCGGGTCGACGGCTTCGACACCCTGTTGCGCAAGGCGTGGGGAGCGGCGCTCGGCGCCTACCGGCACAGCCAGTTCGACGCGCTCGCGCTGTGGGACATGATCGGCCGGACGACCTTCGAGCGGGGCGGACAGTTCGCCCGTGACGTCGTCTTCAACGATGTCAGCACGCTCCCGGCGACCGTCGCCGAGACCACCGAGGACGCCGCCGCCGAGCAGGGCGCGGAGCCGCCGGAGCTCGAACTGAGCTGGGGCCCCGACCAGGTGCTGCCCACCCGCGTCCTCACCTTCGTGTACGCGACCGCGCCCGCCGTACACCTCGCCACCTGGGCCGATCCCGCCCTGTTCTCCCGTGAGGAGGCCGAGGCCCTCCTCACCGGGCTCGTACGGCTCCTGGAAGCGGCGGCGGACGCCGACGTGCCGCTGACCTCGCTCACCGAGGTCACCGGGGTCCGTCCGGCCGCGCGCGGCCCGGAGTGGGTCAGGACCGACGGGTCGTGGGTCTCGCCGCCGCTGGTCGCGGAGGCCCTGGGCAAGGCCCTCGGGGGCCTGCCCGTCCATGTCGTCGCGGACGCCCCCGGGGACGACGGGAGCGTGCCGGGCCTGACGGCGTTCGTCGCCGCGGGCGTCTCCCCCCTCACCCCGGCGGAAGCGCACACCGCGCTGATGGACGTGCTGCCCGGCCGTCCCGGGGTGCTGGCCCCGCGCCGGTACGTGATCGTCCGGGACGCCCCCGCCGGTACGGCGGACGACGCGTGGCTCCGTCAGCAGATTCTCGTGGAAGGAACCGGCCGGGACCGGGATGTCACATGACCAAGGATGAGATGGCCGCACGACCGGAGCCGAGCGCTCCGCCCAGCCCGTGGCGGTCCAGCCGCTTCCGGCTGTTCTTCATGGCCCGCAGCACCTCGCTGCTGGCCGACGGCATGCTGATGGTGTCGCTGACCACCGCCGTCCTCGGGGCGGGGTACGGGGCGGCGGGCGTCGGGTACGCGCTGGCCGCCTGGATGGCGCCGATCGTGCTGCTCGTCCTGTTCGGCGGGGTGCTCGCCGACCGTTTCACCCCGCAGGTGATGATGGTCGGCGCCGACGTGGTCCGCATGGTGGCCATGCTCGTGCTGGCGCTGCTGCTGGTCACCACGGACATCCGGCTGTGGCACATCATGGCCCTGCTCGCGCTGAGCGGCGCCGCCACCGCCATGTTCCAGCCGGGTCTCGCGAGCCTGGTGCCGCAGGTCGCCGAGGACATCCAGCGGGCCAACGCGCTGCTGCGGATCGCCGAGGCGATCTGCACCCTGCTGGGCCCCGGCGTCGCCGGACTCCTGGTGGCCTACTGGAACGTGGCCGGGTCGTTCGTCGTCATCGCGGCGGCGTACGCGCTCAGCGCACTGGGCCTGGCCCCGCTGCGCAAGCTCGGCACCGTCCGGGACGAGAGCGACGACCCGATGCTGCGGCGGCTGGCCACCGGCTGGCAGGAGTTCCGTTCGCGGCCCTGGCTGTGGGGGGTCATCGCGGTCTGGTCGGTGTACGGGCTCCTCGTCTTCGGCCCGGCCCTGCCGCTGGGCGCGGCGCTGCTCACCGAGCAGCACGGGGCGAGCGGTTACGGCTGGATCGCCTCCGCCGACGGCGCGGGCACGATCGTCGGCGGTCTGCTCGGCATGCGGGTCAGACCGCGCCGCCCGCTGGTCGCGGGGGCCTGTGCGATGTTCTTCTTCTCCCTCAACCCGCTGGCGCCCGCCCTGGGCTGGTCGTTCACCTGGACGGCGGTCACCGGGGCGATCGCGGGCTGCGGCTTCGCCTTCTGGGGCGTGATGTGGGCGACGAGCGTCCAGTCGCACATCCCGCTGGCCGTCCTCAGCCGGGTCTCGGCCTACGACGTGGCCGGTTCCATCATGGTCATCCCGCTGGGCCGCGCGCTGGCGGGACCGGCGTCCGAGGCCGTCGGAGGCGCCGACCGGGTGCTGCTGTTCTCCTCGATCATGGGCCTGGTGTGCATCGCCGTGATGCTGGCGATACCGGCGATCCGCGCCCTGGGCCGGGCGCCGGAGGGACGTGCCGGGGAGGACCTTCCGCCCGGTGATCTCAAGGCCCCGGACGGGGAGGCGGCCCGTACGGCCTGACGGTCCCCGGCACCGGCCCCGCCGGGCCCGTGCCGGGTCGTCCTGGGTCGTCCCGGGCTCCGACGAGGGCGCCGCGAGTCCCGTTGATCTTCTGTTGATCTTCCGTTGATCACCCACCGGCAGTGTGTCGGCCGTGCATGCCCCTGAGCACGGCCGACGTGCTGTCTCCGGGGCCGGAAGAGAACGGAAGGGAACACTGTGGCTGTACTGCCTGGACGAGGACTCCTGAGACGGAAGACGGGACCCCCGGGGCGGGGCTCCCTGGTGTTCGGCCTGGTGGCGGCGCTGCTCGCGGGGCTCGTCGCCGCCGTCGGGACGGCGGCTCCCGCGCAGGCCGCCTCCTCGGACGACTCGTACGGCTGGCCGTACTACAAGAGCCTGGCGACGACGTCGAACCCCGACTGGATGAGACAGGTCCCGGACGAGACGCCGCTGGCGTTCCTGTCGATCCCCGGCAGCCACGACACCATGGCCTACTACGGCGGGGACCTGGCGACGACCCAGGAGTGGTTCTGGGGCGGCGACTCGCGGACCAACCTGACCCAGCAGCTGAACTCCGGCATCCGGGCCCTCGACCTCCGGGTCTATCCCAACGGCCCCGAAGGCGACCGGCTGTGGCTGTACCACGGCATCGCGGGGCAGCACCACGCGCTGGGCGAGGGGGTGCTGGACCCGCTGACCAAGTGGCTCGACTCGCATCCCGGCGAGACGGTCCTGGTCAGCTTCGCCAAGGAGGGCGGCGAGTGCGGCGGCCCGGCGGCGGGGCAGATGTCGGAGGAACTGCGCAAGTACACCGACAGCGCCCGCTACGGCCGGTACTTCTGGAGCCCGTCGGTGCTGCGCCCGGCCGGGACCCCCGCGCCCAAGGCACCGAAGATCGGGGACGTGCGGGGGAAGATCGTCGTCAACACCTTCCGCGGCGCCTGCGGCGGCACGATCAACGACTGGGGCCTGGCCGACGCGGACAACCCGCGGTACATCGAGGACGCCTACGACTTCATCGTCACGGACGCCAAGTGGAAGTGGGACCGGGCCAGGACCAGGATCGAGATGGCCAGTGAGGACAAGGACCCGACCCACCTCTCCTACACCTGGCTGAACGGAGCGGGCGGCCCCGGTGACGGTCTGGCGGGCGGCTTCCCGTACCAGATCGCCGGAGGCTGGCGCGGCTACTGGGGCGTCAACCACTGGGCGTACGACTACCTGGGACGGACCGACCTCGCCTTCAACACCGGCGTGGTCATGATGGACTACCCCGGCGGCGGGCTGCTCGCCCGGATCATCAACCGCAACCCCGGCCAGACGGCGGAGCCGGTCCCGGTGGGATGGAAGAGCACGGACCGGCGCAACTTCGCCACCAGCGGCGACCGGACGGTGCGGTCCGGGTTCAGCGGCCGGTGCCTGGAGGTGGACACCGGGGACGGCGACGGGCGACGGGACGGCGGGCGCGTACGGCAGTGGACCTGCGGCCAGGACGCCCCCCAGCAGTGGTCGTTCGACGAGCGGGGGCGGCTGGCGAACGTCCACAGCGGCATGTGTCTCGACGCCGACGCGGCGAACGGGCGCGTACGGCAGGGGACCTGCGGAACCGGCGACAACCAGCGGTGGACACTCGCGGGAAGCTGGCTCCGGAACCAGGCGGCCGGCCGGTGCCTGACCGTCACCGATGCCGACAACGGTTCGGAACTCACCCTGAGCGCCTGCGAGGGCAACGACACCGACCGTCCCGGCACCCCCGCCAACCCGGTCACCCCACCGCCCGGCAAGGATCCCGCGGCGGCCGGTGACCCGGTGGACACCTCGCCCGACGACCGGGGCGTCAAGCCCGCCGCCAGTGGCGACTGCCGCCCGGACGGCCTCACCCCCGTCCCCGGCACCAGCCCCCGCTACTGCGACGTGTACGACGGCGCGGGCCGCGAGTGGCTCGGCGACGGGCGCACCCGGCGGGTCGTCGGCTACTTCACCGGCTGGCGCACCGGCGGCAACGGCGAGGCCCGCTATCTGGTGAAGAACATTCCCTGGAGCAAGGTCAGCCACGTCAACTACGCCTTCGCGCGGGTGGATTCGGGGAACCGGATCGCGGTCGGCCCGGAGGCCACCTCGCTCGCCTGGCCGGGCGTCGCCGGGGCCGAGATGGACACCTCGCTGCCCTACCGGGGCCACTTCAACCTCCTCACCCGCTACAAGCGGGCACATCCGGCGGTGAAGACCCTCATATCGGTGGGTGGTTGGGCCGAGACGACCGGCTTCTACCGGATGACCACGAACGCCGACGGTTCGGTGAACCAGGCCGGAATCGACACCTTCGCCGACTCGGTGGTCGCCTTCCTCGGCCGGTACGGATTCAACGGTGTGGACATCGACTTCGAGTACCCGTCGAAGCTGCCGCAGACCGGCAACCCGATGGACTGGTCGGGGATCGGCGAGGCACAGCGCAAGGGCCTCCCGGACGGCTACAACGCGTTGATGCGGACCCTGCGGGCGAAGCTCGACGGGGCGGGCGCCGCCCAGGGCCGGTACTACCTGCTGACGTCGGCGGCCTCCGGCTCCGGCTACCTCGTGCGCGGTTCCGACGCCCAACCGGCTCTCCAGTACCAGGACTTCGTCAATGTGATGACGTACGACCTGCACGGCTCCTGGAACAGCCACGTCGGCCCGCAGGCTCCGCTGTACGACGACGGCCGGGACTCCGAGCTGATCGCCGCCAAGGGCGGAAGCGTCTACCAGACACCCGAGTTCGGCAAGACCGGCTACTTCAACACGGACTGGGCCTACCACTACTACCGGGGCGCGCTCCAGCCGGGCCGGATCAACCTCGGACTGCCCTACTACACCCGTGGCTGGCGGAACGTCAGCGGTGGTGTCGGCGCCGGGCTGTGGGGCGAGGCCAAGGCGGACCAGTCGATCTGCCAGCCCGGGACCGGGCTCAACGGCCAGGCGTGCGGGGACGGCGCCACCGGGGTCGACAACCTCTGGCACGACCGCGATCCGTCCGGCCGGGAGATAGCGGCCGGGTCGAACCCGATGTGGCACGCGAAGAACCTCCAGGACGGCAGGACCCCGCGCTATCTGTGGAACTACGGCATCGACCCGGCGGCGCCGCTCTCCGGCTCCTACCGACGCCAGTACGACGACACCCTCAAGGCGCCGTGGCTGTGGAACGGGACGACCAGGACGTTCCTGTCCACCGAGGACGAACAGTCCGTGGACGCCAAGGCCCGGCACGTCGCCGACAAGGGCATCGGCGGGGTCATGGTGTGGGAGCTGGCCGGTGACTACACCCGCCGCGACAACGGCGAATGGGGCATCGGACACGATCTGACGACCCGGCTCGACACGGCCCTGCGGGGCGCGGCCCCGTACGGCGCCGAGCGGGCGGGCCGGGCGCTGCCGAAGCAGGTCGTGGACGTGACGGCCGAACTGGTCGACTACGGCACGGACCTGTATCCGCTCCGGCCCAAGCTGCGGATCACCAACAGGTCCCGGGTGCCGCTGGCCCAGGGCACCGAGATCGCGTTCGACCTGCCGACGTCCACGTCGGCGCTGGTCAAGGACGGCAACTGGAAGGAGCTTCCGGGCCTGACCGCCGGTCACCAGGGCTCCAACGTGGGCGGGTTGAAGGGTGACTTCCACCGGCTGACGCTCAAGCTCGGCTACTGCGAGGACGTCCCGGCGGGCAAGTCGAAGGACATCGACCTCACGTACTACCTGCCGGTCACCGGCCCCTCGAACATCACGTTCCGGATCGGTGGGCAGGAGTACGGTTCCACGAGCGACGCCCGGCGCGGAGTGACCGTGACGGACCCGCCCGCGCCCACCGCGGGGAACACCTGTGAGGCCGCGCCCTGGGGCAGGCACGCCTACAACCCGAACCCGTCGTTCGCGTTCTGGCAGACCGGCGACCAGTGGATCATCGAGGACCGCAACAGCGGCAATGTGCTGGACCACCCGGCCGGTTGGGGTGACGCACACCTGGTGGACAAGCAGGACGGCAACCGGAACCAGCTGTGGACCGTCGCGGAGGACGGCGGCTCCGGGTGGTACCGGATCAAGTCCGCCAGCAGTGGCCGCGACCAGTGCCTCGGGGCCACCACGGCGGGCGGCACCCTGACCGTACGGGACTGCGACGGCTCGGTGCCCCAGTGGTGGCGGCTGGCCCTGCTCGACGCGGACGGGAGACCGCAGCTCGACCGGACGGTCTCCGGCCGGCCGGCGCACGGCGGCTCGTACGCCCTGGCCGCCTACGCCGACGGGGAGAACTGGTGGACGGCACCGGCCCACCTCGCCGTCCCACGGGACTCCGGCACCGCCCCCGGCACCAAGATCGTCGCCGGGGACGTCCAGGGCGCCCGCGCCTCCACGGTGTCGTGGAACGGTTTCCGCTGGCGCGCCAAGTGGTGGAACAAGGCCGGTGACGAACCGGGAGTGAGCGACTCCTGGCAGAAGCTCGGCCCGACGCCCTGACACCGGTTCCGTCCCGGGTCCGGCCCGTCGTACGACACGGCGGTCCGGACCGGGGTGGACCCGGGCTGGACCCTGACACCGTGTGAGGGCGTCGACTGGGTCCACCGACCCCCGGCATCCACCGGGGGTCGGTGGACCTCGTCTTCCGCCTCCCCGAAGGACTCCCGTGCTCGACTTCGTCGGCTCCGGCCCCTACTGCTTCACGAACTCGCTCGCCATGGTGCTGGGCGGGGACACCCCCTCCACCGCCGTCGTCGAGACACTGACCGGCTCGCCGTTCGGTGCCCAGCTCCTCGGCGGTTCACTGCCGCTCTTCGACCCCTACGGCTGGCACCCCGAGATCGGCCTCGGCTCCGCGATCGGGCTGCTGGGCTGGAGCTGCGAGCGCACCGACGGCGGCGCCCCCGCCGAGGCACTGGAACGGCTGCGGGCCGCCTGCTCCCGGGGGCCGGTCCTGGTCGGACCGGTGGACATGGGCCTGCTGCTGTACCAGCCCGGCACACCGAACGCCGACGGCGGCGACCACTACGTGGTGGTGCTCGCCGCCGACCGGGACGAGGTGGAGCTGCACGACCCCCACGGCCACCCGTACGCGACCCTGCCCACGGGGGCGTTCCTCGCCGCGTGGGAGGCGCGATCGATCGCGTACACCGACGCCCCCTTCGTCCTGCGGACCGGCTTCACGCGCCTGCGCCGGGTCTCGGCCGCCGACGCGCTGCGGCAGTCGCTGCCGGGAGCCGTGGGGTGGCTGGCCGGACGGGACGACCTGCCGATGCCGCCCGGCTCGCTGGGCGGGGAAGCCGCCGTGGAGGCGCTCGCCGACCTCGTCGCCGGAGGCACGCCCCCCGGTGTCCGGGGCCTGCTCACCGGGTTCGGCGTACGGGTGGGGGCACGCCGTCTCAGCGACGCCGGGGCCTGCCTAGAGGAGCTGGGACTCCTCGACGCGGCCTCTCTCGCACGGCACCAGGCCAGGCTCCTGGGCGGTCTGCAGTACCCCCTGGTGCACGGCGACGACCGGACGGCGGCGGAGCGGCTGCGCCGACTGGCCCCCACGTACGGGCGACTGCGCGCGGCGCTGGAAGCGGCCCTGGAAGACGGCGTCTGAACCGGGGTGTTGGCTGTCCGTCCGGGCGGACGGACAGCCGGAGGGACCGGCCGCCTTCGGCTCTCTGTGACAACTGGGCTGGAAGGCAACCCCTGTTCACCGTGGGAATCCGACCGTACGATTCAACTGCCCGGCCGTTCCGGGCACACAACTGAATGGTCGTGTGACCTGGGGGAAGCCGGTGGGAATCCGGCGCTGACCTGCAACCGTGTGGGGCGCTCGCGCGCCCCGAGCCGGGAAGCCCAGCACAGGGCCGTACCGCTTCCCCCTGCCATGGTCTGCAGCGCGGAGCCTCAAGTCGTCGTCCCGTCGGCAGTCCGTTCCCGGCTGTCGTGACGGAGATGACGGTGGACAGGGCCGTCCGCGCGCCCGCCCCGTCCGAAAGGCATCACATGCGCCCGCATCCCGTCCGTCACGCCCTCGTCGCCACGGCCGCCCTGGGGCTCGCCCTCACCACGGCGCCCGCCGTGGCGCACGCCCAGCCCACCACGCACACGAACGCGGCGGTCAAGGTCGGTCTGACCGTGCAGGGCCCGAACGGGCTGCTGTTCAAGGGCAAGATCAGAACGAAGGGCCATGACGTGACCACGGCCACCGGCGGGACCCACAAGTGCGACGGCACCAACGGTTCGGCCCATCCGACCGCCGTGCCCACGCCCACCGCCGCGCTCGACGACGCCGCCAGGAAGAACGGCTTCACCTGGGACGGCACCTGGTACGCCTCGTTCGACGACTTCTCCGTGGACACCATCAAGAACGTCAGCGGCGGCGGTGCGGCCTACTGGAACATCGCGGTCAACGGCACGCCCACCCCGGTCGGCGGCTGCCAGTTCAAGCTGAACGCCGGTGATGAAGTCGCCTTCACCTGGACCGCGTTCTAGCGGACGCCGTGCTCCGTCAGGGCCGGTCCCTCAGTGTCACACCGAAGGACCGGGGCCCTGACCGGACACGAAGGAGCTCCGGGGCGGGGGCCCGGTCCAGGGCCCCCGCCCCGGGAGATCAGGCTCCCCAGCGCAGCGCGATGGTGTCGCCCACGTTCACCGTCTTCTCCCTGAGGGCTCCGGCGAAGGCCGAGCCGTCGACGGCGACCTTCCAGGTGTTCGCACCGCTCTCGGCCTTGCCGTTGAGCGTGGTGATCGCGCCGGTGCCCGCGGAGGGGGTCACTCCGGTGACGCAGCCGGACGGGGTCGCGGCGGTCGTCGCGGCGGCGAGGACCTCGCCGAGGGTGGTGGTCGTCGCCGTGGGCGTGAAGGACACCGAGCAGACCTTCAGGTTCCCGCTGCCGTCGTCGACGCTCAGCGCCAGCTTGGTGGCGGTGCCCGGCGTGAAGGCGGACTGGGCCACCCACCGGGTGGCGCCCGGGGTGACCGGGACCGGCGGGGCCGTGGTGAAGCCGCCTCCGGCGACCGCGCGCAGCGCGTCGATCGAGGAGTAGGCGGAGGGGGTGGTGTCGGCGGGCTTGTACTTGAAGCCGCCCGCCGGGGAGAACTGGTTGGCGATGAGGAAGTCGACCGGCGTCTTGGTGCTGATGGTGGTGAACTCCGCCGACTGCGGGTTGATCCCGCAGGCGTTGAGGCCCGCGACGCCCCAGCCGTTGGAGCTGGTGTTGACCCCGTAGAGGGAGTTGAAGGCGCCCGAGGCGCTGACCAGTTTGCCCTTCAGGAAGTTCTTGGCCTGGACGACGTCCGTGTCGGTGCCGGGCACCCCGGAAACGCACAGGGCGGCCATCGCGGCGCCGGTCATGTCGATGTCGCTCGCGGAGTTGATGCCGGTCGGGTTGCCCTCGACCTTCTGGTAGGTCCACCCGCCGTCGTTGTGCTGGTTGGCGCGCAGCTTCGCCACGAGCGCGTCGCTGAGCGCCTGCGGGACGCGGGCGGTGCCCGCCTGGGTCTTCGCGCCGCCCAGCGCGAGCGCGGCGAAGACGGTGCCGTTGAAGTTGGCGGACGGCCCGAAGTAGCCCGGCTCGGCCGTCTGCCAGTACGCGTAGATGTCCGCGACGAGGTTGCGGGAGGCGGAGACACGGGCCGGGTCGATGCCCGCGGCGTACGCGTTGAGCGTGCCGCGCTCGTAGTCGGTGACCACCGGGGTCGCCGACGGCCAGGCGGCCGTGGACAGCAGGTTGCGGTAGACGGTCCTGGCGTTCTTGGTGGTGTCGCCGCCGGGGGCGACGTCGACGGCCGCCGTCCCGGACGCGGCGAAGGCGCTGAACGCCCACTCGTTGGAGAGACCCGATCCGGCGTAGGAACCGTCGGCCGCCTGGAGGGACTTGAGGTAGGCGACGCCGTTGGTCCTGGACGTGGATATCTGCGCCGGGGTGGAGGTCGCGAGGGCGAGCGGCGCGGTGAGGGCGAGGGCGCCGAGCGCGGCGGGCACCGCGAGCGCGAGGCGGCGGGAGGTGCGGGGACGGGACATGGCCTGCTCCTGGAGATCGGCGGACGCCGGCCGCTCCGGGGCCGTACCGCGTGCACCCGTACGGGAGCACGGCCGGGCATGGCCGGGGGGGGCCGCCGTCCGGAACGCGTGGTACGGCTTCCTGCACTGCGTCGCCGTATGGGCATTCGGGCTCGGGAGCGGCCCCCGCCGTCCCATACCGCTGCGCGTCAGCTCCGGCCTCGCACCGGATTCCCCCATGTGGCAGCCCAGGACGCTACCCGAGTGGGCAAGGGACCGCCAGCCGTGGCGGGTTCGGCGCCGGGTGCTCGCGATCCGGGTGCCGGGGACGCGGCCCGGACCGTCTTGACGGCCGGAACTGATCCGTGTTGCACTCCGGCTGACATCCATTCAGCACCAGGGGAAGCCGGTCGAACTCCGGCACTGACCCGCAACCGTAGGCCCGGCTCGTGCCGGGCGAGTCGGAATGCCTGGGGCTGGGACATCGGTACGAAGAGCGCCGTCGCGGACTACGGCGTGGTCATCAGCGCCTCCCCGTGGCACCACGGCCGTGTGGGGGCGCATCGCCACGCACGCAGCCGCCCGGCAGAGACGAGGGGCCGCGGTGGGGACCGAACAGCAGGCGAAACGCCGGTCGGGAGCGGGGCGGCGGCTGCTGTCCCTCCTGACCGCCACCTTCCTGACGCTCGGCGCCGGAGTGGTGTTCCTCACGCAGGCCCCGTCGGCCGGGGCCGCTCCGGTCGAGAAGTGCACCCGCACCAAGGGTGCCGTCGTCGCCGTGGACTTCGGTCACTGGGGCGGCCCGGTGGTGCGCGGCTGCGACACCACCCCCACCACCGGCTACGAACTGCTCAGGTCCGGCGGGTTCGGCACCACCGGAACGGGACACGACGGTCCCGGGTTCATCTGCCGCATCGGCACCAGCGGCTTCAAGAACGGCAAGCAGCACCCGACCCCCGCCGACGAGGACTGCGTCCTCACCCCGCAGGCCACCGCCTACTGGTCGTACTGGATCGCCTCCCCCGGCCAGCGGAGGTGGACGTACAGCCCGCTGGGCGCCATGTCGCGCACCCTCAAGCCCGGCGACGTGGACGCCTGGGTCTTCGGCGGCACCGACATCGGCGGCACCAGGGGCAGGCCCACCTTCACCCCCGACGACGTCCGCCCGCCGGGCGGAGATCCGCCGGCGCCGGGCGACCCGGCCGCGCCGAACGTGCCCCGGGGGACGGTCGACCTGCCCGCCGCGACCCGCTGGCTCACCGATCGGCTGACGAACGGGCAGCGGATCGTCGTCGACGGCGACACCGCGCCGAACTACCTCGCGACCACCGAGGTCGCCTACGCGCTGGCCTCCCTCGGCGACGCGAACCCGACGGCCCGCAGGATCGCCGACTACCTGGGCAGGACCGAGCACACCGAGGCGTACGCCTACCCGGCCGGGAAGGACGAGGCGCCCGACGCCACGGCCGCCGCCCGTCTCGCGCTCGTCGCCGAGGCCACCGGCAAGGACCCCCGGGCCTTCGGCGGCCACGACCTCCTCGGCGATCTGCTGGCGAACGTCTGCCTCAGCGGCTCCGACGCGCCGCAGCCCGTCCCCGGCTGCGCGACCAGGGGCGACTTCCGTACGACCGGACAGACCGAGGGCCAGGCCCTGGCCGTGATCGCGCTGCTGAGCGGCGGGGTGAGACCACCGGCCGACGCCGTGACACGACTGGCCGAGCTCCAGTGCGACGACGGCGGATTCCCCAGCTTCCTGGTCCTGGAAGGCCAGGTGTGCGAGAGCGAGGCCGGAAGCACCGCCCTCGTCGCCCTCACGCTCCAGGCGGCGGGCGGCCACACGCCCGTGGTGACCAGGGCCCGTTCCTCGCTCAAGAAGGCCCAGTTCCGGACGGGCGCCTGGCCCGCGACCGCACACGGCGTCCCGGGCAGCGCCCACGCCACCGGCTGGACGGCCCCGACCCTGCGGGCCCTGGGCGACAGGGCGCACGCGGACGCGGCGGTCTCCTGGCTCTCCCGGCAGCAGCTCCCCGGGGGCGGCTTCGCCTTCGAGGAGGGCCTCACGGACCCGCTGCTCTACGCGACCACCGCGGCGGTCGTCGCGGGCGCGAAGAGCGATCTGGTGACGCTGACCACCCCGGAACCCGCGACCCCGCCGACCACGCCCCCGACCACCCCGCCCACGACGGGGCCCACCGCTCCCCCGGCCGGTGAGGGCCCGGACCTCAGGAAGGGTTCGGCCTTCCTCGCCGACCACAGAAGGCTGATCCAGGGCCGGTACTACGAGGGCAGCCCCCGCTTCGCGGACTACGGCATGACCATCGACGGCGCCTACGCGCTCGCCGCCACCGGCCACGACGACAGGACCCTGCGCAACATCGTGGACTTCCTCGACAAGGGCGGCAGGGACGCCATGGGCCGGGGAGTCCACGACTGGACGAAGATCGGGACCGCGTACGCCGGTGGCGGCTTCATCGGCAAGGCGGCGGTGCTCGCCGAGTCCGTGGGCCGTGACCCGCGTGACTTCGGCGGGCGGGACCTCATCGGCGCCCTCGCCGAGGGGGTCTGCCGGGCGGCGACCCCGGCGACGCCCAGGAAGTGCGCGGCCCGGGGCAACTACACGTACGCGACCTCCGTCTTCTCCCAGTCCCTCGGCATCATCGCCCAGGTCAGGGCCGGTGAGACGGCCGCCGCGGCCGGGCCCATCGCCTATCTGAAGAGCCTCCAGGACCCGTCCACGGGCGCCTGGCCCAGCCTCATCGGCGAGCCGAGCGCGGTCGAGGTCGACTCGACCGCGATGGCCGCGATGGCCCTGGACCTGTTGTCGGACGACGCCTCCCGGGCGGCCGTGGACCGGTCCCTGGCCTGGCTCGCCGCCCAACAGCTCCCGGACGGAGGGTTCATGGGCGCCTCCGGCAACTCGGTGAACTCGGCCGCCCTCGCCGTCCAGGGCCTGTCGCTGGACGCCGGAAAGTACCCGGCCCAGCTCGCGAAGGCCCGGAAGTTCCTGGCCTCGCAGCAGAACGGGGACGGCGGATTCAACGTGATCAAGGGCGGCCAGCCCGGATCGGACGTCCGCGCCTCCGCACAGGCGGTCGGCGGGGCCACCGGCGTCTCCTTCGGCGTACTGGCCCGTGACCTGAGCGGTACCACCCCCGAACCGGTCCCGAGCATCTCCCCGGCGCCCTCCCCCTCGACGCCACTGATCATCACCCCGGGCGGGGAGACCGGCGGCTCCGGGGGTACGGCCTCCGGCACGGGCGGGGGCAGTCTCGCCGCGACCGGCTCCCAGGTCACCGGCCTCGCCGTCACGGCCGTCCTCCTGGTCCTCGGCGGCTGGGTCACGACCCGGACCGCCCGGCTCCGCCGCGTCACCTCCGACGGTCCGAGGCCCGCGCCCGGCCGAACGCCCGCCGACGGTACGGCACCCTCACCCGGCCGTACGACCGCTGAAGGCGGTCGGTCGTGACCGCCCGCCGCGCCCCGCGCGCCCTCGCCCGTACGGCCGCCGCGCTCGGGCTGACGGTGGCGGCCCTCGCCGCCACCACGGCCCCGGCCGGAGCCGCCCCGCAGCCGATGGGCCGGTGCACCACCTCGTCGGGCGCCGTCCTCGCCGTCGACTTCAGCCACTGGGGCGGGCCCGTCTACCGCTCGTGCGGCACGACACCCACCACCGGCTACGAACTCCTGAACCAGGGCGGCTGGCGGACCACCGGCACCGGCCACGACGGCCCGGCCTTCATCTGCCGCATCGGCTACAGCGGCCACCAGGGCGGCAAGCAGTTCCCCACGCCCCGGCAGGACGACTGCGTCCTCACCCCGCCCGCCTCCGCGTACTGGTCGTACTGGCACGCCGACCCGGGCCAGAACACCTGGACGTACAGCCAGCTCGGCGCCATGCTCTACCGGCCCAAGCCGGGCAGCGTCGACCTGTGGATCTTCGGCGGCACCGACATCGAGGGCACCCGGGGCCGCCCCACCCTCACCCCCGACCAGCTGCGCGCCAAGAACACCCGGCCCACGGGGGGCGGCACGCCCGCGCCCGAGAACTCCAGGACCGCGCCGCCGCTCCCGCCGGACGTCGGCACCGGGCCCGCCCCGGAGAACCCGCCACCGGCCGATCCGACCCCTCCCCCGACAACGGCGCCTCCGACGAAGGCAACCTCCCCTCCGGCGTCGCGGACCCCGTCCCCCTCGCACAGCCCGTCGCCGAGCCCGTCGACGACCGTCCCGGCGCCGCCGCCGTCCTCCGCTCCCGCCACCGCCTCCGGCCCCAGGGTGGTGGACGCGGCGCCCGCCGCCGACGCCTCCCACGACGCGGGCTCGTACCTGCCCGCCGTCGTCACCGGGGTCCTGGGACTGCTGATCGGCGCCGCCGCCGTGTTCGCGGCCAGACGCCGCCGTCGTACGGAGTAACGCGTGCCCCACACCCCCTCGGCAGCCACCGAGCCGTCCGCGTCCGGCCTCGCGCCCGACGCGGGCGGCCGCCGTCTGCCCCGCACCCTGCACCCGGTCGCCTGGTGGATCTGGGCCCTGGCCCTCGCCACCGCCGTCAGCCGCACCAACAACCCGCTGCTGCTCTTCCTGGTCCTCGCCGTCCTCGGATACGTCATCACCGTGCGCCGCACCGAGGCCCCCTGGGCACGCGGCTTCAAGTACTACCTGTACCTGGCCCTCACCGTGGTGGCCCTCCGGGTGGTCTTCCGCGCGGTCTTCGCCACCGGCATCACCCCCCGCGACCACTTCCTCTTCTCCCTCCCGCACATCCCGACCCCCGACTGGTACGCGGGCATCCAGATCGGCGGCCCGGTCTCCCTGGAGGCGCTGCTCTCCGCCGCGACCGACGGACTCCGGCTCGCCGCCATGCTCTGCTGCATCGGCGCCGCGAACACCCTCGCCAACCCCAAACGGGCCCTGCGCATCCTGCCCGGCGCGCTGTACGAACTCGGCGTCGCCGTCACCGTCTCGCTCAGCGTGGCGCCCCAACTCGTCCAGAGCGTCCAGCGGGTGCACCGGGCACGGCGGCTGCGCGCCGGACGCTCCAAGGGGCTGCGCGCGCTGCGGGGCATCATCGTCCCGGTCCTCGAAGACGCCCTGGAGCGGTCCCTGCGGCTGGCCGCGGCCATGGACTCCCGGGGCTACGGCCGGGCCGGGACCGCCACCCGCCGCTCGCGCCGGGCCACCGGCGCCCTGATGCTGCTCGGCATGTGCGGCCTGTGCGCGGGAGCGTACGGGCTCCTCGACGCCACCGCGCCCGCCCTGCTCGGCTTCCCCGCGCTCGCGGCGGGGACCGCGCTGTGCGTGGCCGGGCTCCGGCTCGGCGGCCGCCGGGTCACCCGCACCACCTACCGGCCCGACCCCTGGCGGGCCGCCGAGTGGGGCGTCGCCGGGTGCGGGGTGCTGTCCGCCGTCCTGCTCTTCGCCGGGGCGGGCTTCGACGCCGCCGAGCTGAACCCGTCGATCTACCCGCTCAGCTGGCCCACCCTGCCGCTGGTGCCGGCCGCCGCGATCCTGCTGGCCGGGGCCGCCGGGTTCCTGGCCCCGCCCCCGAGCCCGCCCGTCCGGACGGCCGTCCCTCCGCAGCGCACCGAGGAAGTCATGTGATCACCTTCGACCAGGTCACCGTCCGGTACGAGGACACGGCCGAACCCGTCCTGCGGGACGTGGACCTCACGGTGGAGGAGGGCGAACTCTGCCTCGTCGTCGGGCACACCGGCGTCGGGAAGTCCACCCTCCTCGGCGCGGTCAACGGTCTCGTCCCGCACTTCACCGGCGGCACCCTGTACGGCACCGTCACCGTCGACGGCCGCGACACCGCGAGCCATCCGCCGCGCGAACTCGCCGATGTCGTCGGTGTCGTCGGCCAGGACCCGCTCGACGGCTTCGTCACCGACACCGTCGAGGAGGAACTCGCCTACGCCATGGAACAGTTGGCCGTCCCTCCGGCGACGATGCGGAAGCGGGTGGAGGAGACCCTCGACCTGCTCGGCCTGGCGGACCTGCGCCACCGGGCCCTCCACGAGCTCTCCGGCGGCCAGCAGCAGCGCGTCGCCATCGGCTCCGTCCTGACCGCGCACCCCCGCGTCCTCGTCCTCGACGAGCCCACCTCGGCCCTGGACCCCACGGCCGCCGAGGAGGTCCTCGCCGCCGTCACCCGGCTCGTCCACGACCTCGGCGTCACCGTCCTGCTCGCCGAGCACCGCCTGGAACGGGTGGTGCAGTACGCGGACCGCGTCATCCACCTCCCCGGGGACGGACGGGTGGTCTCCGGGCCGCCCCCGGAGATCTTCCGCACCTCGTCCATCGCCCCGCCCATCGTCGAACTCGGCCGGACCGCCGCCTGGTCGCCGCTGCCCCTGTCGGTCCGCGACGCCCGCCGGGCCGCGACGCCCCTGCGGGCCCGGCTGCGCGACACGGCTCCCCCTCCGGTGCGGACCGCGCCGGACCCGGACCGCGCCGCCCTTCTCACCGCCCGGGGCGTCACCGTGTCGTACCAGGGCGTGCCCGCCGTCCGGGAGGTCGATCTCGACCTGTACGGCGGGGAGGTCACCGCCCTGATGGGGCGCAACGGGTCCGGCAAGTCCTCCCTGCTGTGGGCGCTCCAGGGCTCCGGCCCCCGCAGGTCGGGCTCGGTGTCGGTGGAGGGCGGCGGAGCCGCGAAGGCCCGCGACCCCAGGAAGGTTCCGGCCGCGGAGGCCCGGCGGCTCGTCGGACTCGTGCCGCAGACCCCCACGGACCTTCTTTATCTGGAGAGCGTCAAGCAGGAACTCGCCCAGGCGGACGCCGAGTCGGGGGTCACGGACGGGGGCGTCACGGCCCGTGCGCTGCTGGACCGGCTGGCGCCCGGCATCCCCGACACCAGCCATCCCCGGGATCTGTCGGAAGGTCAGAAACTGGCGCTCGTCCTGGCGATCCAGCTCGCCGCGGCCCCCCGGGTCCTGCTGCTCGACGAACCCACCCGGGGACTCGACTACCGCGCCAAGGGCGCGCTGACCGGCATCGTGGACTCTCTCGCCGCCGAGGGGCGCTCGGTCGTCGTCTCCACCCACGACGTGGAGTTCGTCGCCCGGTCCGCCGACCGGGTGGTGGTCATGGCCGAGGGGGAGGTCGTCGCGGACGGGCCCACCACGGAGGTCATCGTCGCCTCCCCCGTCTTCGCCCCGCAGACCGCGAAGATCCTGGCCCCGCTGCCCTTCCTCACCGTGGACCAGGTGGCCGCCGTGCTCGACGCCGACGGAACGGACCCGGACGCGTGAGCGGGCGCACCACGGCCATCCGCATCCGCGCGCGGGCCGGGGTCGTCATCGCCTTGGCGTCCTTCCTCGGTGTGGTCGCGTTCTTCTGGCCCTTCCTGGTCGCGCCGGGGAAGTTCGGCTCGCACTACGCCCCTCCCCTCATCTTCGGGGTCCTCCTCGTCGTCGTGCTCTGTGTGGTGGTCTCGGAGATCGCCGAGGGCGGCATCGACTCGAAGGCCCTGGCGATGCTGGGGGTGCTCTCGGCGGTCAACGCCGCCGTCCGTCCGCTCGGCGCGGGCACGGCGGGCATCGAGACGGTGTTCTTCGTCCTGGTGCTCGCGGGCCGGGTGTACGGCCCCGGCTTCGGCTTCACCCTCGGCTGTACGTCCCTCTTCGCGTCGGCGCTCATCACCGGCGGGGTCGGGCCCTGGATGCCGTACCAGATGTTCGGCTGTGCCTTCGTGGGGATGCTCGCGGGCTTCCTCCCGAAGGCCACGGGGCGCCGGGAGGTCGCGCTCCTCGCGGTGTACGGCTCGCTCTCCGGCTACCTCTTCGGGTTCCTCCTGAACCTGTCCTTCTGGCCCTTCTCCCTCGATCCGCACAGTTCCATCGCCTACCTCCCGGGGCTGCCCTTCACCGAGCAGTTCCAGCGGTACGTCGCCTTCGACCTGGCCACGTCCCTCGGCTGGGACACGGGCCGCGCCGTCACCAACTTCGTCTGCGTCGTCCTCGCGGGCCCGGCGGTCCTCACGGTCTTCCGGCGGGCCGCCCGCAAGGCCCGTTTCCAGGCCCCGGTGCGCTTCGTCTCCCCGCCGGGTCCGGGCGGGGACGCGGTCTGACGGAGGGGCGCGGGCAGGCCCGCGGCACGTCCGCTCCCCCGGCCGGGGGACTCGTCGCCGGGGCCGTCGAGTGGCGCGACGGGCGGCGGGGACACCACGATGAGTACGAGCCTCCACGCTTCCTCGGGGTCGTCGCCGGACGCTCGCGTCCACCGGGCCCGGCCTGTCGCCCACGGCCGTCGGGCGACGGCGTACCACCGGGGAAGGAGCAGCCGGGAATGCGCGCACTGCTGGCCGACGCGGCCCGCACACTGTTCCCCCCGAAGGGGGACCGGCACGGTCCACTGCCACCGCTGCTGCTGGCCCTCACGGTCGTGACGGGTCTGGTGGACGCGGTGAGCTATCTGGGGCTCGGGCACGTCTTCGTCGCCAACATGACGGGCAATGTGGTGTTCCTCGGCTTCGCCCTGGCGGGCGCGGGCGGTCTGTCGGCCCTGGCCTCGGTGGTCTCCCTCGCCGCCTTCCTCACGGGCGCGGTCGCCGGGGGCCGGTTCGGCGTCCGGTTCGGCGAGCACCGGGGACGGCTGCTGGCCGGGGCCATGGCCGTACAGGCGGTGCTGTTCGCCGGAGCCCTCGGCACGGCCCTCGCGGGCCACGACACCACGACCGCCGCCGTCCGGTACGCCCTGATCGTGCTCCTCGGACTCGGCATGGGCCTGCAGAACGCGGTGGCCCGGCGGCTGGGTGTCCCGGACCTGACGACGACCGTGCTCACCGGCACCCTGACCGGGATCGCCTCCGACTCCGGCACGTCCCGTGGGGCGGCGCCCCGGCCCGGCCGCCGGGTCCTGTCCGTCCTGGCGATGCTCCTCGGTGCCCTGACCGGGGCCCTGCTCCTGAAGGTCGGGGTCTCCCTGGTCCTGGCCGTGGCGCTGACGCTGCTCGTGGCGGGTGCGGTGGCCCTGTGGCGGCTCTCGGTCCCGGGCACGGTGTGGGCTCGGGCCCCGTAGCCGGCCCGGGGCACTCGGGCCGGCTACGGGGCTACGGCCGTCGGAGGCCGTGCCACCGCCGCGCCCGCGCCCGCCCGGGGGCGGGGACGGCGGTGGGCGGCGGGACGGTGAGACGGGAGCGGACGACCAGTTCCAGGGTGACGGTCACCGCGACGGCCTGGACGGCCATGAGGGCGACGAGGACGAACAGCTGGACGACCCCTGCGGTGAGGGGGTCGGCTCCGCCCAGGAGCATGCCGACGAACGCTCCGGGCAGGGTGACCAGGCCGACCGTACGGGTCTGGTCAAGGCCCGGGACCAGGGCGTCGGCCGCCGCGGGCCGGGCGATCTCGATCCGGGCGTCCCGCCCGCTCAGTCCGAGGGCGAGCCCGGCCTCGACCTCACCGTGGCGCTGGGCGAGGACCGACAGGCTCTGGCGCCCGGCGAGTACGGTCGCGGTGAGCGCCCCGCCGATGAGGATGCCGGTGACGGGGATGAGCGCGATGCCGCGCACCGGCAGCAGGCCGGTGGCGAGCAGCAGGACGACGGCCGGGGCGACGCCTGCGGCGATGGGCACCGCCGTCCACCACCAGGTGGGGTCGGAGGTGATCCTGCGGCCCGCGGTGCGTACGGCGACCCCGTACATCAGCAGCAGGAAGGCGGGCAGGCCGGTGGGCGAGGCGACGACCCAGCCGATGACCAGGGAGACCACCGCCAGTTGCACGGCCGCCCTGATGCCCGCGACGGCGACTTCACGGGCCCGGCCGGAACCCTGGTCCGGGGAGAGCCGGGCGACGGCGGTCACCACGACCGCGACGGCGAGGAGCAGGCAGAGGACGACGCCGAGGGAGACATCGACCGGGAGGAGGGTGGCTGAGGCGGAGTTCATCGCTGGACCCGTCGACGGCGGTGGGGCGCTCGGGCGGTGCCGTCGCGCGGTGCGGGAGCGAGTCTGCACGGGGGGACACCCGGCACGCACCCCGTCGGCCGGTCCCGGGACGGATCCGGCACCGCTTCCGGGGCCGGAACCGAGACCGAGACCGGTCGATCCGGGCCGCGCCGAGACCACCGACGGCCCGGCCCGGCACCGGAGGCTCGTGGAGGGAGGAGGAACGACGGGTGGTCAGTGCCTGTCTGGATTCCCGGGTCGTTGACGGCCGGCTCCCGGCCCGGCGCCTGGGCCAGGTGTACGGCAGCCTGCTCGCCGCGCGGCGGACGGCGGGCGGCGGGCAGCGGGCAGCGGGCGGCGGGCGGCGGGCAGCGGGCGATGACGAGCCCGAGGGCAGAACCTGACGGAACACCCTCAACGCCTTCTGAAAACAGGCCCATTGACAGAAACAGGGGCCTATCGGGGTCGGCCGGCGCGGTCGTAGAGTGATGCGATGGACATCCTGTTCACACTGCTCTCATTCGTTTTACTCATCATGATCCTTTGCGGTGTGAACGCCTTGCGTGGCCCCCACAGAGTGGCTCTGTGGCGGAAGGTCCTCTACGTACTGCTGATGGCCGGGGTCGTGTTCGGGATCGTCTTCTTCGCACGGGCTGGATACGCGGAGTGCAGCGCCCAGCCGGAGGGCTGCACGGGGGGCGGCGGCCCCGGCGAGCGGTGACCGGCTCGGACGAGGGCGGGTATCACATGGTGATCAACTTGCCGGATTCACCGTTGCCGTGCGGGCGGATCCGGTAAGCCCGGTGCGCAGGACGCGCGCACGACCCGCTTCACCGGGCTCGGAGTTCATCGCATCGCGTCCACCGGTCGGCGCGCCCGGCCTCCGCCCGCTCCACCCGCGCCCGGGACGGCGTCCCGCTCATTGCCCGCACAGGCCGGACAGGGACCGGGCAGGGGTCCCGTACCTGGCCCGGCGCTCAGCCTGCTCTCTGCCCTCCGTCCGTGTCATGGGGCGGGGACGGAAGACAGAGAACAGGCTCAGGACAGCGGGAACACTCCCGGCGGCGGACACCCGCCGGAGACCTGTCGGGACCCCGCCCCGCCCGGTCGGGGGGAGCCCCCGCGAGCCGTCGCGGTGCTGCCGTCGTACGGTCGGAAGTGGCGAGGAGGAGTGCGGATGCGCAGAGTGACGTATTCGATGGGCGTCTCACTCGACGGCTATGTCGTCGGCCCGGACGGCACCTTCGACTGGACGGCGATCGACGAGGAGATCTCCCGTCTCGTCATCGACGAGATCCGGGACGTCGGCGTCCATCTGCTGGGCAGACGGCTGTACGAGACGATGCTGTACTGGGAGACGGCCGATCAGGACCCTTCGCTCGACGACTCGATGCGCGAATGGGCCGCGATCTGGAATCCGCTCCCCAAGGTGGTGTTCTCCACCACTCTGTCGGCCGTACGGGGCCATGCCCGACTGGCCACCGGCAGCCTGGCGGAGGAGATCCACCGACTGAAGGCCGAGCCGGGTGAGGGCGACATCGCGATCGGGGGCGCGACGCTGGCCGCCGAGGCGGCCGGGGCGGGCCTGATCGACGAGTACCTGATGAGGGTGTATCCGGTGCTGGTGGGTGGCGGCCTCCCCTTCTTCGCCCACCAGGGACACCGGGTGGACCTGGAACTCCTGGAATCCCGCAGGCTCGTCTCGGGAATCGTCCACCTCCGCTACCGGGTCCGGCGCACGTCGACGTAGGCCACGGACGGACGAGACCGTCGGCCGCTCCGGACGTGCGAACGGAGTCCCCGTCCGCCTCGTCCCGGCGGGGCCCGTGCGGTCGCGAGCGGGCCGCGCCGAGTCCCGTGGCGACGGCCGCGTACGGGCGAGGACCCTCGGCCTGGACGAGCCTGTCGAGACCCTCCCTGCTCGGCACTCCGACGAGGAACCGCGTACCGGCGGCTCACGGCGGACACCACGGCCCGCTCCGGGTCTGCTCCGTCGCCGCCTCCCGCGGTGCCGACCCCCGGAACGACGGGTGGGTGGGAGGTGCTGAGAGGCTGGCGAAACCGGTTGCGGGTGCGGCCGGGCGCCTGAGACCGTGCGGGTTCCCGCAACTGCGACGAGGGCCCGGATGACGATCTACTTCTACGGCGCGGACGACGTTCCTTACGGCTGCTTCTCCAACTTCTCCGCGTACGGCCTGGAGCTCGACGGGCACGTGTGGCCGACCTCGGAGCACTACTTCCAGGCCCAGAAGTTCACCGGCACCCGCCATGCGGACCTGATCCGCCGGGCCCGCACCCCGCTGCGCGCCGCCGAGCTGGGCCGTGACCCGTCCAGGCCGTTGCGGCGGGACTGGGAGCGCGTGAAGGACGACGTGATGCGGCGTGCCGTGACGGCGAAGTTCCAGGCACACGCGGACATCCGCGGCATCCTGTTGTCCACCGCGGACGAGCAGATCGTCGAGGACACCGGCACCGACCACTACTGGGGCCGCGGCAGGACCGGGACCGGCAAGAACATGCTCGGCCGGATCCTGATGCGGACCCGCGCCCGACTCCGCGCCGAAGGCCACGGCCCCTGCGGACACCACTGAACAGCGCGCTCCGACCGGACACCCGACGAGCGGGCGGCACACCCGGCGACGGCCGCCGTGTGGTCCGGCCGCCGTGGGAGGCGTGGTGGCCGGGTCAGGTGGCAGTGGGGGCCGGTGGTGCTGTCGAGGTGGACGATGTCTCCGGTGACGCCACCGTCATCACCCTGGCCTGCGACGCCATCGGCGCGCCGGGGCGCCGGGCGGGGATCGACCGCGTGGATCTACCGGGGCGGCAGACCCGGCCGCGTGCGGGCGGCCAAGGTCTTCGTTCGGCTTCGCGTGTGTCGTCGCGGGCCTACTGATTGAGCTGGTCGTGCTGATTCCCCTGTTCCTCCTGCGGCTCGCGGGACCACGGAGAGAGCCACCAGGGCACGCCGATGGTCGTTTCGGTGGGTTCGCCCGAGACGCGCAGGGTCAGGTCGTTGTCGAATGTGACGTCGAGCGACTCGTCCGCGTTCTCGACGGCCGTCACCACATACCGGTTTTTGATACGGGCCAGTTCCGGCAGCGGGTTGTCCGGGGCCCCGGCCGGGGCGGGGCGGACGTCACCGGGCGTCGTGATCAGCCAGTCCGTGTCCAGGTAGAGCCGCAGCTCACGTTCCGGGCCGCTCCCGGTGTCGAGGAAGGTGAGAAAGGGCCATGCCTGGCGCTCGCCCACCTCGACGACCAGCTTTCCGGGCAGATGTTCAACGGCCATCGGGTCATCCCTTGCGGAGGTACGCGCACGGGTGGCCCGCACCGTCACGAAGGTGCGCCACCTGTACGGGTGTGTGGAGGGCCTGGCACCACCATTCTGCGGGGCGCGGCGCGCTCCGCCACCAGAGCGGGACGCGTGTCCACCGCTCTCTCCTCCGTTCGTCGGCCTCTTCTTCGGACTCCTGGGCGTGCCGGGGAGACCTGCCGCTGAACGGGCTGACCGGTGAGTGCTCGCCGGTGACGGACAAGGTGCGCAGCCCGACAGACCGGGGCGGCTGCACGACACGATGATCTCGCCCGCCTGTGGGACGACCGGTGTCGGCACGTCCGGACGGAACGCCGACGGCCGCGCGACCCAGTGCCAGCACGACAGCGGCGCAGGTCAGCGCAGTGGCTGCCGATCCGGGGAACGCCCGTGTCCCGGGGTCCTGCGGCGAAGCCCCCGCCTCGAAGTGATCCGGACGGGGCGGAGGCTTCGCGATGCCACCGGGCGTCAGCGGAAGAGCAGGGAGGAGCCCCCGGCAGGGGTGGTGACCGATCCCGGGCAGAGGAAGCTGCCGGAGGTCTTCGTCGCGGTGAACGCCTGGTTCACGTACTTGCGGGTGGCGCCTTCGCGGTCCCACAGGACGTTGGCCGCCTTGTAGCGGCAGGAGATGCCGATCTGCGTCCCCGTGATGTCGATGACGTCGGCCTTCGCCTGGCCGACCGCGTCGTCGAAGGTGACGTTGGGGTTGTTGTTGAGGGCGGCGGTGATGCCTCCGGTACAGCTCAGGTTGCCGCCCGGCTTGTTGATGCTGGTGCGGTCGATGGACAGCGCGGTGGGCGGGTTGGCGCTGGTCCGGGCGTTGCTCCAGGTACACGTACTGCCGGAGACCACGATCACGCCGTCAACCTGTTGCACCGCGGTGGGTCCGAAGGCGGTCGCCGCCGTAGCCACTCCGGCGGTGGCCGCGATGATCAGGGCGGTGGCGCACGCGAGTGTCGAGAGCTGTTTCATGTCGCTCCTTCTGGCCGGTCCTCGGGGGTGTGAGCGTCATGGAAGGTCCCACAGGGACCTTGAATTGTCAGGGACTCGTCAATTCTTTGGCCGGATAGCGCTCCCCTGAGCGTTTCTGTCAGCACTCGACGGGTTCTGAACGCGGACCGCTCCCCCGACACCTGATCCGGCACCCTGCCTGAGGCCCTCGCGACCCGGCGCCACCAGCGGGCGCCGGTGCCGACACTGAGCGCTTCTCGTGACGCCGGAGCCGGGCGGACCGGACGGGTCGCCCCGTACGGGGTCGCCCGTACCCGCTCCGGCATTGCCGCCGCAGACGCGCAGCCCCTCGCGGGACGTTCGCCCACGGCACCGGCCAGAAGGGCGGCAAGGGGTCAGGGGCTCTCCGACCGGGCCTTGCCGCACAGCCCTGAAGACGGGATTCCACACGCCCCCCGAGCCCGAGCCCGACAGACCCCCGACTCCCGGCCCCGCACACAGGACGGGCGGCGGACCGGGGCCCGGCATGGCGGCTACCAGCGGGAGCCCGGCGGGTCCGGCCGCGCACTCCCTCCCAGGTCAGCGCACTCGTCCACGCGGCTTCAGCGGGGTCGCGGGCAGCTCCGGTGCGGACAGCCGGGGGCCGTCGTAGCCGTGCACCTCACCGAACCGGGAACCCTTCTCCCAGTCGTCTCGCGCCTGCGTGATCTCGTCACCGGACCGGCCCACGAAGTTCCACCACATGACGATCTCCTCCTCGAAGGGTTCGCCGCCGAGGAGCATCAGGCCCGCGTCCGAGTCGGCGCGCAGCGGAAGCTCCGTACGGCCGCAGCCGAGGTAGAGCATGGAGCCGGGCAGGACGGGGACACCGTCGACGTGGGCCTCGCCGGACATGGCGAGGACCGCGTACTCGAAGTCGGGATCCAGCGGGAGACTCGTCTCCGTGCCCGAGGTCAGCGCGAGGTCGGCGCCGACGAGCGGGGAGTACGTGGTGCCGGGCGAGGCGGCCCCGTCGAGGGCGCCGAGGATCACGGTGGCCGTGAGGCCGGGGGCGGTGACCCGGGGCAGCTCGGCATGGTGCTGGAAGTGCGGTTCGACGTGCCGGTGCGCGTCGGGAAGGGCGACCCAGAGCTGGGCGCCGTGCAGGAAGCGGGCGTGCGGACGGGGGCTCTCCTCGGAGTGGGAGATCGCGCGGCCGGAGGTCATGAGGCCCAGTTCGCGCGGGCGGACGGTCTGCAGGCTGCCGGTGGAGTCGCGGTGCAGGACCTCGCCCTCGTGGAGCCAGCTCACGGTCTGGAGGCCCATGTGCGGGTGGGGCGGGACCTGCATGCCCGGTTCCTCCGCGATGTCGTCGGGGCCGTAGTGGTCGACGAACGCCCAGGCGCCCACCATCCTCCGGCCCAGGTTGGGGAGCAGGCGGCGGACCTCGGTCGACTCTCCGAGGCGGACCCGGCGCGGGCTGAGGAGTTCCCGTACCGGCTCGGCGACGACGAACCCGCGCCCGCCGCACACGGTCAGGGCGGCCTGACGATCAAGATTGCTCATGACACTCGACCCATCTAGTGGAATGTTCAACCATCCAGGTTTGTTGACCTGGTCGACCGCCACACAGCGTGGCAGATCCGGGCCGCTGGAAAGGAAAGCAAGTGAGCGACACGTACTACGAGTTCGGAACGGCCGGAGAGCGCTGGGACCGGGCCCGGTTCTTCTTCGACGCGAAGGAGTACGGAACCGCCGTCCGTATCCTGCGGGGCCTCGTCGCCGAGCACCCGGAGCAGACGGCCCAGCGGCTCCTGCTCGCCCGCGCCTACTACCACTCCGCCCAGCTCTCCCGGGCCGAGACCGAGCTGCTCGCCGTCCTGGAGCGCGACCCGGTCGAGCAGTACGCCCGGCTGATGCTCGGCCGCACCCTGGAGCGCCAGGGCCGCCAGGACGAGGCCACGCCGCACCTGCGGCTGGCCGCCGCGATGGCGGGCGAGACGCCGGACGTCTGAACCGGCGCACCGCACCGGCCCCGCCACGTGTGCCCCGGGTCCCCGTCACGGGACCCGGGGCACACGTCTGCCGTACGCGCCCCGACCCGTGGGCCTGGGTCTGTGGTGACAGTGGATCCTGTTCGTTGATGATCATGCCCGGCGGGACGCGGGGATCCGACGAAGGGGCAGTGAGCCCCGGCTGGAGTCTTTGCCGCCGACGGGCGTCGAGCCGGGTCTCCGCAGGTGTCGGCGCAGCGGCTGCTGATGGACGGCAGCCGGTGGCGGACGCGGACTGGCGCCCGTGGCGGGACGTGCCCGAACGCCGGCCCCGGCAGGGGACCCGCTCGCAGCCAGCCCCCTGGATGCGGGGAGGGATCGTGCGGTCGGTTCCTGGCGGCTCAGGCTTCGACCCGTACCCAGGTGTCGCCGCCGCGGATCCAGAGGACGCCATCGCGGCCCTGGACGCACCGTCTGGTCACCGGCTCTGGTAGTCGCAGGTGCTCCTGAGAGGTGATCACCCAGGCATCGTCGATGAGTTCGGCGCGGTTCAGTTCGACGCCGGGTCGGTGGTGAAACTGGTGACTGAGAAGCATCCGGGTGCCCCGGACGGCGATCCCATCGGTGTCTCCCAGGGGTTGGCGGTAGCTGGTGACGCTGCCGGCGGCGGGATCCACCCGGGACAGGAAGGAACCTTCGGGGCTGTACCAGCCGAGCCAGGCCACCTCCTCCTCGGTCGTGCCCGCGATCCCGCCGAGGGGCAGTACGGGGAGTCTCCCTTGTCCCAGAGGGCCCCAGGTCTGGCCGCCGTCGGTGTTCCAGCGGGCCAGGCCCTCACTGGACGCGGGGTGGTTTCCATGAATGCCCTCGTCACCGTGCGAGGTCCAGATGCCGCCGTCGCGGTCGGTGACGAGGTAGTCGAGGTCATCGCCGATACAGATATGACTTATCGGATATCCCCCCGGAGAGTAGACAACCGCGTTACTCTCCCAGGCCCCGGTCCCGTCCTGGCTTGTACGGCGTGACGCCAGCAAGAACCGTGACCACGAGAGCAGGGCCAGGTGGCCCGTGCTCGCGGTTATTCCGGTGACCGGAGTGCGGCGTTCCACTCCGTCCGAGACCACGACCAACACGCCGTCGCACGGAGCCACCACCCTCCACCCGACCCATCCCCTGACGTACGGGGAGCGGTGGAGGTTCCGGCTGTGGACCAGCATCACCGCGAGTTCGCCGCCCGGTCCGACGGTCCACCAGAGGGCCCGCCATCCGGCTCGGGCGTCCTCGGGGGGCAGGCTCCACACTGCGGGCGGTTCGCCAGGCGTCATCGGCACACCTCTGGGACTCCAGACCCCAACGGTGCCCGAAGAGACGTACGTTACCGAACGGTGGTCGCGGTGCTCACCAGCCCCGTACCGGAAGCACTCAGCGGGCCGACGCGCTACGCGCGGACGACCCGGCTTGATGTCCGCGGCTCACGCCGGGCTACCGGCGATTCGGTCGGGATCACACCCCACAGGACGTGATCCCGACCAAAACAAGATCCACTTTCGCGACAGACCCTACGTCCACGGCCCAGCCACCACCGCCACCGCCGTGGCCACCACCACCGCCACCGCTATGGCCACGGCCGCACACCGCCTCCCCGCCCGGCGGGGCCTCACATCGCCTTGATACCCCCTCGCGGTATATTCGGCGCGGGAGGTTCATGACTGTGCGTGCACACCGGGCGGGATGCGGGCTGCGGACGGAGGGTGCGCTGGCGCACCTTCTGCTCGTCGTCGTGCTCGCGCTCGGCGTGTTCCTGATGCATGTCGTCGGTCACCCCGAGGGATCCGGCGGCGACACGGCGAGCGGTACCGGAGCCGTCTCCTCCGAGGCCTCCGGGGCCGGGACCCATGGCTCCCCAGAGACGGTCACCGTCAGTGCCTCCGGTGCCTCCGGTGCCTCTGCCGCCTCCGCGATCATGGTCACGGACTCCGCCGCCGCCCCCGACGGCTCCCACCACGGCGGTGGGTCCGACGCCCGGCACGAGCCGGGGTCCGGAATGGACATGACCACCCTCTGTGTGGCCGTCCTCGCCGGATGGCTGCTCTCCGGTCTGGTCCGCGCCGCCCTGGTGCGCCGCCCCGACTGGCTCACCCTCCTCCTCGCGCGGCTCGTCCCCGCGCTCGGGCCGCACGCGCCACCGCCCCGGCCCCCCGACCTCACCCGACTGTCCGTCCTGCGGATCTAGGCCGTACGCCACCGCGGGCGCCTCGCGCTGCCCGTGAACGTCTCTGCCACCTTTTCTTCCGCGTACGAACAGCACACGAGGTCTCACCATGCGTACCTTCACCCAGCGCACCACCCGGAAGCTCGCCCTCGTCGGCGCCGTCACCGCGACCGGGCTCCTGCTCGCCGCCTGCGGCACCGACGACAGCATGAGCGGTATGGACCACAACGGCACGTCGGCCTCCGCCTCCGCCACCGCTTCCGCCACCACCGGGACGCCCTCCGGCGCCGCCACGGACGCCGCCGCCCCCGGCCCCTTCAACGACGCGGACGTGATGTTCGCGCAGATGATGATCCCCCACCACGAGCAGGCCCTGGAGATGGCGAAGCTCGCCGACGGGCGGGCCGCGGACTCCGAGATCAAGTCGCTGGTCAACGCGATCGACAAGGCCCAGGACCCGGAGATCCAGAAGATGAAGGCCTGGCTGAAGGGCTGGAACAAGCCCGAGTCCGCCGGGCACGGCTCCGGCGGTCACTCCATGTCCGGAATGATGTCCGAGAAGGACATGAAGGACCTGGCCGCCGTCAAGGGCAAGGCCTTCGACCGGAAGTTCGCCGAGCTGATGATCGCCCACCACGACGGCGCCGTGGAGATGGCGAAGGAAGAGCAGAAGAAGGGCGCCAACGCCACGGCGAAGGCCCTCGCCGACGACGTCGTGCGCACCCAGTCCGACGAGATCTCCGCCCTGCGGAAGATCCTCGACCGGCTCTGAGCGGCTCCCTCCTCCCCCTCCCCCGGCCGCCGCGCGCCCGCGCGTGACGGCGGCCCGTCCCCCTTCCGGGACGGGCCGCCCCGTCGCCGCGCCCGCGCCCCGGCCCTCCGCTCACCAGGCGAAAGAACCATGACGAAGCACTTCTCCGCCCTCCCGGCCCGTGGCCTGCGGGGTGCCGCCGCGCTGGCCGCCACCGCGCTCGCCCTGACCCTCACCGCCTGCTCGTCGTCCGACGGCGAGCGGACCGGAACCACGTCCGGCTCCGGGACGGCCCTCAGCCACATCCACGGCCTCGGCGTCCGGGGCGACACCCTCTACGTCGCCACCCATCAGGGCGTCCACACCCCTGACGCCGCCGGGCGGCCCACCCCGGTCGGTGACCGCCGCGACGACTTCATGGGCTTCACGATCGCCCCGGACGGCACCTTCCTCGCGAGCGGCCACCCGGCGCCCGGCACCGGTGGCCCCGCCGACCTCGGGCTCGTCGCGTCCACCGACGCCGGACTCACCTGGCGGACCAGATCGCTTGCCGGGAAGGTCGACTTCCACGCCCTGGACACCGCGTCCGATGCCACCGTCTACGGGTACGACAGCGCGAACGGTCTGCTGCGGGTCAGTGCCGACGGCGTCACCTGGGACGACCGGGCCGCCCTGCGCGCCCTCGACATCGCCGTCTCCCCCGCCGCGCCCGGCACCGTCCTCGCCACCACCGAGACGGGTGTCGTCCGCAGCACGGACGGCGGCCGGACCTTCGTTCCCGCTTCGGACCGGGTCGTCGCGTACGTGGACTGGGCGTCGCCCGACGCCCTGTTCGCCGTCGATCCCGACGGCGTCCTGTACCGGGGGTCCGGTGGCGGCACCGGCTGGACCCGGGTCTCGTCCGTTCCCGGCGGCGCCCCGCAGGCGCTGACCGTCGTGGACGCCGGGCGGCTGCTCGTCGCCACGCAGGACGGGGTGTACGAGTCCCGGGACGCGGGCCGTACCTTCACCCGGCGCGTGACCGTGACCTCGGGGAACGCGGAACACTGACGGGACCGACGGGTGGGGGGCGCCGTCACCGCGCACGGCGTCCCCGCCCGTCGACCGGCCTCCGGCGCGTACCCGCCCGGCCTCCGACGCGTACCCTCGCACCCTCCGTCAGTACCTACGGCGGCAGGCAGGTACGGGCGCCCGCACCCGACACGGAGCGAGGAGCCCGGGTGCCGCTATGCGGCGAGGACCGCGAACGCCTCGTCGAGCAGGGCGTCGAGGTCGGAGCGCCCGTCGGAGGCGGTCCAGTGGTCGAGGGCGACGTTGAGGCAGTCCAGCGCGGCGGCGGCCCGGACGGTCTGCGCGAGGGTGCCGGGGCCGGGGTCGCCGGAGCGCGCGGCGAGGGACCGGGCCAGGCCCGCCCGCCAGCCGTCCTGCTTCTCCAGGCGGCGCGCGCACAGTGACGAGGTCTCCCTGACCAGGGCCGTCAGCGCCAGGGAGTGCTCGGGGTCCCGCCGGTAGGGGTCGAGGACGTGGTCCATGGCCCGGCGCAGAGCCGTCCAGTCGTCCTCGGCCTCGGGCCGGTCGCGCAGGACCGCAGCGAGTTCCTCTCCCTGCGCGTCGAAGGCGCCGAGGACGGCGTCCTCCTTCGTACGGAAGTAGCGCAGGAAGGTACTGCGCGAGACGCCCGCGGCCGAGGCCAGGTCGTCGAGGGTGACCTTGTCGAACCCTTCGCGGCGGAAGAGGCCGAAGGCCACCTGCGCCAGCTCCGCCCGTACGGCTTCGCGTGCGATGCCCCGCGTGGTGCCCCTCGTCGTGTTCGTCACCGCGACCGCCCTCCTGCTTGGTTCTCCATCCCGGTGATGATACAAAGAAACAGATGTGGAACTCAGTGTCATAGATGACCCTGAGGATTGAACACGTGCCTGGCGTTCATGTGCGGCGCTCCCTCGGAGCGGCCGACGGCCCGACGGCACCCACCCCGTCCCCCTACGCACGGAGACACGACCATGACCCGCACCCTGGGCATCATCGGCAGCGGAATGATCGGCGGCACGGTCGCCCGCCTCGCCGTCGACGCCGGACTCGACGTCGTCCTGAGCAATTCGCGCGGCCCCCACACCCTCACCGAACTGGTCACCGAGCTGGGGCCGCGCGCCCGTGCGGCGACCGTCACCGAGACGGCACAGGCCGTCGGCCTCGTGGTCGCCGCCGTCCCCCTGGGCGCCGTGGACGGACTCCCCGCCGACGCCCTGGCGGGCCGCACCGTGATCGACGCGACCAACTACTACCCGCAGCGCGACAGCGCCATCGCCGCGCTCGACACCGGGGAACTCACCTCCAGCGCGTTCGTGCAGCGGCGCCTCGGCGCCTCGCGCGTGGTCAAGGCCCTCAACAACGTCTTCTACCGCCACCTGCTCACCCTCGCCCGCCCGGCGGGCGCGCCCGACCGCAGCGCGCTGCCCGTCGCCGCCGACGACCAGTCGGCCAAGGCCGAGGTCATCGCCCTCCTGGACGCCCTCGGCTACGACGCCGTCGACCTCGGCACCCTCGCCGACAGCCGGCCCAGTCAGCCCGGCTCCGCCCTCCAGGCCTTCCCCTACATGCCCCCGCTCCCCGAGGGGATCAGCGAGGAGGAGATCCCGCAGTGGATCTTCCAGGCCCCCGCCGTCCCCGCACCCGCCCACCGCATCCGCGAGATCCTCGCCGCCACCAGCTGAACACCCGGCCCACCACCCGCGTACCGCGGCGGGTGCATCCAGGGGTGCGGTGCGCGGGCCGGGCGGTTCGGCACACGGGGCCGGGCCGGGGAACGTCGGACGGAGCTTCCGGGAGCCTTCCCGGCGAACGGCCCCGGGGAGGCTCCCGGCAAGGTCACCGCCCCGGGGTTCGTACGGCCGGGAGCCCGCCGGTGCCCTCAGGAGGCGCAGACGACGTCCCGCGCGGGCAGGGTCCCGTCCAGCAGATAGTCGTTGACCGTCCGGTTGACGCAATCGTTGGGGTAGTGGAGATAGACCGCGTGGCTGCGGGCGGGGACCGTCACCAGCTTCGAGCCGCGCATCGCCCGGTGCATCCCGAGTCCCGACTCGTAGGTGGTGCGGGTGTCGCCCGTCGCCTGGATCTGGAGCGCGGGCACCTTGTTGTTGATCTTCGTCGGCTTCTCGCGCGGTGCTTCCTTCCAGAAGGCGCAGGGGAGCGGCACATTCGTCACCGGGCCGAAGACGGGGTGTGACGTACGGGCCCGCTCGACCCCCTTCCAGTAGTACTCGGGGTCGCGCGGCATGGGCGCGTCGGCGCAGAGCACCCCGAGCTGGGCGGCGTAGTCGGCCGCCCGCCCCGAGCCCCGCGGATCGGACATCACGTCCAGGAACCCCTTCAGGGCCGGGGGCGCGGTGACCGTCTTTCCGGCGGCGGCGTCGAGCAGGGCGCGCAGCCCGAGCGCGAGGTCGGCGTTCCCCGTGTCGTCGGTGACGAGGCTGAAGAGGACGAGGGGCAGATCGTGGGAAGGGATGCGGTGCCCGTCGATGTGGATCGGCCCGGCACCGGCATCGCGCCGGACGAGCCCCTCGACGGTGGCGCGCACCGCGGCGGGGGTGGTGCCGAGACTGTACTGCCGGTCGCGCGGGGCGGCCCAGCGGGCGAAGTCGTCGAGGGCCTTCTCATTGGCGGGCCCCATCTTCCGCACCATCTCGAAGCTGTGGTAATCGGCGGGGCCGGGGGCGCTGTCGAGGACCAGTCGGTCGATCCTGTGGGGGAACATCTGGGCGTAGACCGCGCCCAGGACCGTGCCGTAGGACTGGCCGAACCAGGAGGTCTTCCGTTCGCCGAGCGCGCTGCGGACGATGTCGACGTCCCGGGCGATGTTGCGGGTCGAGAGATGGGGCAGCACGTCGGGGTACTTGTCCCAGCACGTGCGGGCGTCCTCGCGGGAGAGCCGTACGGACTCGTCGAATCCGGCCCGGTCGGGTCCCGGCGCGCGCAGCCACATCCCACGGGTCAGTCCGCAGTCCACCGGGGTGCTTTCGCCGAGGCCCCGGGTGTCCATCCCGATCACGTCGTACGCGGCGGCCACCTCGGGTGTCATCTTCGACTTGATCACGGCGGGCAGGGACAGTCCCCGCCCGCCGGGGCCACCGGGATTGCTCTGGAGAATGCCGCGCCGCTTCTTCGGGTCCGTCGCTCGGACGCGTGATATCGCGACGGTGAGGGTGCGGCCCTCCGGCTTGCCGTAGTCGAGCGGAACGGTGATGCGGGCGCACTCGGTTCCGGTCCCGGCGAGTGCGGGGTCGTCGCACCCCGCCCAGGTGACGGACTGCTCACGGAAGCGTTCGAGGCCGTCTCCGGCGGCGGAGGGGGAGGCGACCGCGGTGTACCCGGCGGTCGTCATCACCGTGGCGAGCGCGAGGGTCAGGGCCGTTGCTGCGGTGGGCTTCTTCATGCCCTCCACGCTAGAAGCGCCGCACCCCGCGCCCCATGGCGCCAACACCCGTCTCCACCGGGTGCTGGCTCCACCACGGGCGCACCCAGCGCACCGGTGAACACCGTTCTCCAAGCGCTGACTTACGCCTCCACCGCCACCTCGGGCGCGGGTGGCGAATCCCCGGAGAGCCCGACTCCACTGCCGCACGCCCGAGGTCCACTGTCACCCGCCATGCCGGATACCGAACGCACCTCGCAGCATCCTGGCGACCACCCAATCCCCCGCCGGGGGCAGGGACTTCGGGTGATCGGTGTGGTGCGCACGCCCTGACCACCCCGCACAATCAAGGAGTTGACGGACAATCATGCCGAGGCTGATGGCGGCGACGAGGCGGCGGACCCGTCATGTGCGCTCAACCCCGGTACGCGTCGAGGAGCCGCCGCAAAGGACACACCGAGCCCAGCAACCGCCCTGCCCCGCCCCTTGTCGGACGAACACACGACCCGGGGGCCAGGGCCGATCGACCTCCCGGGTGGGCGCAGGCCGCGCGGTACGCCGCAACCCCAGAAGGTGACATGTCAACGGCCGATTTAGACTGGCGGCCATGAACGACACTCCACGCTGGCTCAGCCCCGAGGAGCAGGACGCGTGGCGCGGTTTCGTCAGCCTGCACGAGAAGCTGGCCGCCCGACTGTCCCGCCATGTGCAGGCCCAGTCGGGGCTCTCCGCCGCCGACTACATGGTCCTCGTCAATCTGACGGATGTGCCGGACGGCAGGCTGCGCTTCCTCGAACTGGCGAAGGCCGCGGAGTGGGAGAAGAGCCGTATGTCCCACCACATCGCACGGATGGAGAAACGCGGGCTGGTGGCCAGGGAGGAGTGCGCCGAGGACGGCCGGGTAGCGGTCATCGCCATCACCCAGGCGGGCCGGGAGGCGATCGCCGCCGCCGCACCGAAGCACGTCGAGGCGGTACGGCGGATGTTCATCGACCCGCTGACTCCCCAGGAGCTGAGAACCTACGCGAGACTCACGAAGCGCATCCTGGAGCGGATGGAGGAAGAGCCCTTCTGAGCGGGGACCCACAGGGAGCGGCGCCGCTCAGCGGCCGACCGGGTCGACCTCGGGGTTCCCGGGGGAGGACGCGCCGGGGCCCTACATCGCCAGCAACAGGGTGGTGGCGGTGGCGGCTGCCACCAGGATGAGGGCGACCGGGGCCATGGCGTTGCCGCGCGTCGCGGGATTCGCGTAGTCCCCCGCCCTGGCGTGGAAAGCGACAGCTCCGACCATGGTCAGGGCGAATCCGACGGCGGCGGCGATGCCGAGCGGCTGCCAGAAGAGCCCGATGACCAGACCCCCTGCCGCGGCGACCTCCGCCAGTCCGATGAAGCGGACCAGCCCGGCACCGAGGCCCATCTCGGACTGGAGGCTCGCCGAGACGTCTCCCTTGAGCAGGGCTTTGGGTCCGCCCGCGGCGAGGGACACGAGGGCCAGGACCACACTGAGAACAGCAGCGGCGATGTACACGAGAGGTTTCCTTCCGACGCGCCCGGCTCCCCTGGAGCGCGAACACTTTAGTTGATTCTTCAATCAGGCACCTTACGGGCGAATGGTTGATACGTCAACTAGAGGCCTGAACGCCCCTCGCTCGCTCACACACCCCGCCCCAAAGTCGGACACTGGCGCCGGAATAGGACCACTCCATCCCCCGTTGAGGGATTTAGTTGATGCATCAACCTAATGGAGTGATCACTGTGCAGTTCGGGATCTTCACCGTCGGTGACGTCACCGCCGATCCGGTCAGCGGGCGGACGCCGAGCGAGCACGAGCGGATCAAGGCAATGGTCGCCATCGCGCAGAAGGCCGAGGAGGTCGGCCTGGACGTCTTCGCGACCGGCGAGCACCACAACCGGCCGTTCGTGCCGTCGTCGCCGACGACCCTGCTGGGCTGGATCGCCGCCCGGACCGAGCGGATCATCCTGTCCACATCGACCACGCTGATCACCACCAACGACCCGGTGAAGATCGCCGAGGACTACGCGATGCTCCAGCACCTCGCCGACGGCCGCGTGGACCTGATGATGGGCCGGGGCAACACCGGCCCGGTCTACCCCTGGTTCGGCCAGGACATCCGCCACGGCATCCCGCTCGCCATCGAGAACTACGCCCTGCTACGCCGACTGTGGCGCGAGGACATGGTCGACTGGGAGGGCAGGTTCCGTACCCCGCTCCAGTCGTTCACCTCGACCCCGCGCCCGCTCGACGGCGTCCCGCCGTTCGTCTGGCACGGCTCCATCCGCTCCCCCGAGATCGCCGAGCAAGCCGCCTACTACGGTGACGGTTTCTTCCACAACAACATCTTCTGGCCCATGAGCCACACCAAGAAGATGGTCGAGCTGTACCGCGAGCGGTACGCCCACTACGGTCACGGCACCCCCGAACAGGCCATCGTCGGACTCGGCGGACACGTCTTCATGCGGAAGAACTCGCAGGACGCGGTCAAGGAGTACCGGCCGTACTTCGACAACGCGCCCCAGATGGGCGGCGGGCCGTCGCTGGAGGAGTACATGGCGGCCACTCCGCTCACCGTCGGCTCCCCGCAGCAGGTCATCGAGAAGACCCTGACCTTCCGGGACGGGATCGGCGACTATCAGCGCCAGCTCTTCAACGTGGACGGCGGCGGGGTGCCGCTGAAGGCAGTCCTGGAGCAGATGGACATCCTCGGCGAGAAGGTCGTTCCCGTCCTGCGCGAGGAATTCGCCCGGAACCGGCCGGTCGGCACGCCCGACGCCCCGAACCATGCGTCGCTGCTGGCCGCGGAGCGGCGGACAGCCGGGGCATGAGCCCACGGGCCCGGGCGGACCTGGGCCCGGCAGGATCGCTCGGTGCGAGATCGCCCGAATGCGAGTGGATCCCGCCGGACCTAGCGTGAAGGTGCGCCCAGGCAGGGTGCTCACCTCCGCGAGCGGGCGCGGCGGACGCTCCGGGCCCGCCGCCGTACGACAGCGCGCCGCCACGGCGGCGGCGCGGCAGGGGGGATCGACACCGCGCGGTGCGGCAAGTCCGCCCCCCATCATCAGAACCCCTCAAGGAGATGTGCACCATGGCAGGCAGAGTCGAGATGCGGGACTCGATCGTGATCGAGGCCCCGGACACGGCGGTGTTCGACTTCATCAGCGACGGCACCAAGGATCCGCAGTGGCGGACGGAGGTCGACCGCATGGACATCCGGGGCGAGCGCGCGCTGGGCACGGTCATGACCGAGTACTCCTCGTTCTACCGCTTCCTGCACACCGTCACGCCGACGGAGATCAAGCGGCTGGAGCCGCCCACGCGGTTCGTCCTGGAGACCCCTGAGTCGAACCCCACCTGGCTCAGGAGCATTCGCACGGTGGAACCGGTCGGCGACGGCCGGACGCGGTTCACCTACGAGCTGGCCTTCGATCTGGAGGCGATGAAGCAGATCTCGCCGGTGCTGCCGCCCGGCTCACTCGTGGCCGCCTGGTACCGCCGCCGGATCCGGCGCTATCTCCGGAACGCCAAGAGGCTGATCGAGACCGCCTCGTAGCGCCCGTGCGCAGTGGCGGTGCCCCGACACGACCCCCGAACCTCACCGGGAAGCCCTGGGCGGGCTGACGCACCCACACCATAGTGGCAACTGGCAATGAGATTCCTCGCCGTCCGGGCACCCTCGCCCCGGCCGGAACCGTCGCGCCCAGCGACGGGAAACGCAGAGAAAGGAGCGGCCCATGGCCCGCACAGCACAGTTCACCGAGTACGGCACCAGCGAGGTACTGGACATCGTCGACGTACCGCCGCCGGCCCCCGGCCCCGGACAGGTACGACTCGCCGTACGTGCCGCCGGGGTCAACCCTGCCGACTGGAAGATCCTCGGGGGCATGATGAGCGCGGTGTTCCCGGTGACGTTCCCCGCCGGGCTCGGCAGCGATGTGGCCGGGGTGGTGGACGAGGTCGGCGAGGGAGTCACCGCCTTCGCGGTCGGCGACGAGGCCCTGGGGGTCCCCCTGACCGCCTCCTATGCCGAGTACGCCCTCGCCGACCCGGCGAAGCTGGTCACCAGGCCCTCGTCGGTGCCCTGGGAGGTGGCCGGTGCCCTCGGCGTGGCGGGCGGCACCGCCTGGGCCGCCCTGGACAAGCTCGGCGTCGGCGCGGGCGACACCCTTCTCGTGCTGGCCGCCGGCGGCGGGGTGGGCACCTTCGCTGTCCAGCTCGCCACCGCCCGGGGCGCACGGGTCATCGGCACCGTCGGCCCTGGCAGCCACGACCGGCTGCGGGCACTGGGCGGCGAACCGGCCACCTACGGCGACGGCTGGGAGGAGCGGGTACGCGCTCTCGCGCCCGACGGCGTGGACGCCGTGCTCGACGCCTCGGGACGCGGCGAGATCCCCGGCGCCATCGAGCTGGCCGGAGGCCCCGGACGCGTTCTGACCCTGGCCGCGTTCGACGCCGCCGATACCGGCGTCATGATCCACACCAACGGGGGCGGCACCACCACCGCCCGCGCCCTCCGCGAGATCCTCGCGCTCGTCGAGGAGAAGCGGCTGACCGTCCCCGTCTGGCGCGTCCACCCGCTCACCGACGTGCGGGCGGCCCTGGACGAGAGCCGTGCGGGGCACGCGGAAGGCAAGATCGTCATCGTTCCGTGAACGATCCCCTCGGCCGGGACACCGGAAGCGGGCGGTGTTCGTCGGACCGACGACATGAGCAGCAGCACCAAGGGATCCCGGCCCCGGTGCCGCCCGCGCAAGGACGACGAGCCCACGACCGGGGACACCGTACTGGCGCGGGTCCCGCACGCCTTCGCCACCCACGGCCATCACGCCGTCTCGGTCCGGACGCTGGAACCAGCAGCCCGGACACCGGACGCCTCACCTGGTCGGCCCTGGCACGCTACTCCTGCCGGTACGCCTCCAGGAGCCGGAGCCACACCTCGCTCAGGGTGGGGTACGAGGGGACCGCGTGCCACAGGCGGGTGATCGGGATCTCGCCGACGATCGCCACCGTCGCCGCGTGGACCAGCTCGCCGACCGCGGGGCCGACGAAGGTGACGCCGAGGAGCACCTCCCGGTCCAGGTCCACGACCATCCGTGCCCGGCCCCGGTAGCCCTGGGCGTACAGCCCCGCCCCCGCGACCTGCCGCATGTCGACGTCCACGGCCCGCGCCCGGTGTCCGGCCCGCTCGGCCTCGGCGAGCGACAGGCCGACGGCGCCCGCCTCCGGATCGCTGAACACCACCTGGGGGACGGCGCCGTGGTCGGCGGTCGCCGCGTGCGGGCCCCAGCCTGTGCCGTCCGGCGCGGTGCCCAGGGCGCGGGCGGCGATCACGGCACCGGCGATCCGGGCCTGGTACTTGCCCTGGTGGGTCAGGAGCGCGCGGCGGTTGACGTCCCCGACCGCGTAGAGCCAGTCGGTGCCGGTGACCCGGAGGGTGTCGTCGACGTCGAGCCAGGACCCCGGTGCGAGGCCGACCCGGTCCAGGCCGATGTCCTCGGTGCGCGGGGCCCGTCCGGTGGCGAAGAGCACCTCGTCGCCCTCGACGTGGTCGCCGCCTTCGAGGACCACGGTGACCGGTCCCGTACTCCCGTCGCGGACGACGGCGGTGACCGAGGTGCCGGTACGGATGTCGGCGCCGCGCGCCGTGAGCGCCTCCGCGACCCGCTCGCCGACGAAGGGTTCCATCCGGGGCAGCAGCCCCTCGCCCCGTACGAGCATCGTCACCTCGGAGCCGAGGGCCTGCCAGGCGGTGGCCATCTCCACGCCCACCACGCCCCCGCCGACGACGACCAGGCGTCCGGGGACCCGGTCGGCGCTGGTCGCCTCGCGGCTGGTCCAGGGCCGGGCTCCGGAGAGACCGGGCAGCTCCGGGAGGAGGGCGCGGCTGCCGGTGCAGACGGCGACCGCGTGCCGGGCGACCAGGACCCGCCGCTCCCCCTCGGGCCCGGCGACCTCGACCCGGCGGGGGCCGAGGAGACGGCCGTGGCCCCGGAAGACCCGTACGCCGACGGAGTCCAGCCAGTCCAGCTGGCCGTCGTCCTTCCAGTGCCCGACGACCTCGTCCCGGTGGGCGAGGACCTCCGGTACGTCCAGCGGCCCCACCGCTCCGCCCAGTCCGGCGACCGCCCGGGCGTCGGAACGGGCGAGGGCGGGCCGCAGGAGCGCCTTGCTGGGCATGCAGGCCCAGTAGGAGCACTCGCCGCCGATCAGCTCGCTCTCGACGATCGCGGCGCTCAGCCCGGCCGCCGCCACCCGGTCCACGACGTTCTCCCCCACCGGGCCCGCGCCCAGGACCACCACGTCGTACGTGTACTCGTCCGCTGCTTCGACCATTCGCGTCATGGCAGACAGTCTGCGGCAGGGGCCGGAATAGCGCGGCTCGATACGCCGTTGTGCCGGTCGAGTCCCCAGGGGACCGTGAGGACACCGCCAGGAGCCCCCGAAAGGCAGGAAACATGAGCACCGTAGAGCTCACCAAGGACAACTTCGACGAGGTCGTGAGCGGCAACGGCTTCGTGCTGATCGACTTCTGGGCTTCGTGGTGCGGTCCCTGCCGTCAGTTCGGTCCGATCTTCGAGGCCGCGTCCGAGCGTCACCAGGACCTGGTGTTCGCCAAGGTGGACACGGAGGCGCAGCAGGAGCTGGCCGCCGCCTTCGAGATCCGTTCGATCCCGACCCTGATGATCGTCCGGGACAACGTGGCGGTCTTCGCCCAGCCGGGCGCCCTGCCGGAGGCCGCTCTGGAGGACGTCATCGGGCAGGCGCGGAAGCTGGACATGGACGAGGTCCGGAAGTCCGTGGCGGAGGCCCAGAGCAAGTGACCCACCGCGAGGGGGGTGCGGGAGGTTCTCCCGCACCCCCCTCGTGTCATGCGCGCGGCCACCCTCGCACCCACGGGGGCGTCTCCTCCTCGCCCGTGCCGTGAGCCGCCCTCGGATCTCGCGGGTGGGCACGGGTGGGGTTCCGGACGCGAGACCGGACGCGACCGGATGCGACCGAGCGGTCTCGCGGGCGGTCAGCGTTCCAGGACCAGCGCGAGGCCCTGGCCGACGCCGATGCAGAGGGCGGCGAGTCCGGTGCCGGAACCGGCCGCCGCGAGCTGGTGCGCCACCGATCCGGCGAGCCGCGCGCCGGAGGCGCCGAGCGGGTGGCCGAGGGCGATGGCACCCCCGCGCGGGTTGACGATCTCCGGGTCGAGTTCCGGCCATTCGGCGAGGCAGCCGAGGGCCTGGGCGGCGAATGCCTCGTTGAGTTCGAAGGTGCGCAGGTCCGCGAAGGACCGTCCGGCCTTGCCCAGGGCCCGTCGGACCGCCTCTGCCGGGCCGAGGCCGAAGAGCTGCGGCTCGATGCCGGTGACGGCGGAGGCGCGGATCCGGGCGAGGGGCTCGCGGCCCGTCTCGCGCAGGCCCTCCTCGTCGACGAGGAGCAGGGCCGCCGCACCGTCGTTGAGGGGTGAGGAGTTGCCCGCCGTGACGGTGCCGCCCTCGGGGCGGAAGGCGGGCTTGAGCTTGGCGAGGGCCTCCAGGGAGGTGTTGTCGCGGACGCATTCGTCGCGGCTGAGGTCCGCTCCCGGGAAGGGCACGACCTCGTCGTCGTACAGCCCCTTCGCCCAGGCGTCGGCGGCCTTGCGGTGGCTGGCGAGGGCGAAGGCGTCCTGCTGTTCGCGGCCGAGGCCGTGCCGGTCGGCGATCAGTTCCGCGCCCTCGCCGAGCGCGACGGTCCACTCGGCGGGCATGCGCGGGTTGGTCATGCGCCAGCCGAGGGTGGTCGAGTGGAGCTGCTGGGGGCCCGCCGGATAGGCCCGCTCGGGCTTCTGCAGGACCCAGGGGGCGCGGGACATCGACTCGACACCGCCCGCGACGACGACGGAGGCGTCGCCGAGGGCGATGGCGCGGGCCGCCTGGACGACCGCTTCGAGGCCGGAGCCGCAGAGCCGGTTGACGGTGACGCCGGGGACGGTGACCGGGAGCCCGGCGAGGAGGACCGCCATCCGCGCGACGTCCCGGTTGTCCTCGCCGGCGCCGTTGGCGTCGCCGAAGTAGACGTCGTCGACACGGGCCGGGTCGAGCGCGGGCGAGCGGTCGACGAGTGCCCGCAGGACGTGCGCCGCGAGGTCGTCGGGACGGACGGGGGCGAGGGCGCCGCCGAACTTCCCGATCGGGGTGCGGACGGCGTCGACGATGTAGACGTCGCGGATGCTCATCGGTTCTCTCCCACGTGACCTGCGGAACGGCTCTGTTCGCCCGATCTGTTCGCCCGACGAGATGATTTCTCGCCGGACCGCGCGCAGAGTCTCTGCCCCCGGGTCTCCCCTGTCAACGTCCCCTTTCGGGACAACCGACCGAACGGACGGGCGGCGGCCTTGCGGAGCCGGGCGCAAGGGTCCTCGCCGGGCACCCGACCGCTCGCGTTCAGCGACACCTGCCGAAGCCGTCGAGCCCGTCGACACCGGCTCCCGGCCGGTCCTGTCCGATCCGGTCCGGTTCCGTCCGGTCCGGTTCCGTCCGGCCCTGGGCGCGGACCGCCCCCGCGTCACCCTCCGTCACCGGACGGGTATCCCACGACCGCCGCACGGCCGGAGGGCACGGGCCCGCGCCCGGCGCCCGGCGACCGCCGCCGTCAGTCCCCCGCCACCGGCCGCACCAGCGCCGTCAGCCCGTAGTCCAGTTCGCGTCCGTCGACGAGGAGCGCCTCGACCGTCCGCGTCGCCGGGTCGACGTCGGCCCGTACGCCGTGCCCCTCGTAGAGGGGGTAGCCCGACTCGCCGTACCGTCCGGTGGCCTCGACGACGGCCGTGCGGACGGCGCTGTCGGTCACCGACGCGCCACCCCGGTCCTCGACGTGCGACGGCACCAGCAGGATCTCGAACCGCTTCGGAACAGTGCTCATGCTCCGACGCTAAGCGTTCAGCCGGACTCGCGCCGGACGACCCGCGACTCCATCAGAGAGTGGGTGCGGGGCGCGGTCTCCGGCTCCCGTACGGCCCGGTCGACCAGTTCCGCCAGTTCCCGGCCGAGCACCATGTCGATGCGCACGGTGCTGAGCCGGGGGCGCAGCAGCCGCCCGAGGAGGAGGTCGTCGGCGCCGATGACGGCGGTGTCGCCGGGCACGTCGACGCCCGCGTCCTGGAGGGCGCGCATCAGGAGCATCGCGTACTCGTCGTTGTAGGCGAAGACGCCGTCGAGGCCGAGCGCCCGCCAGCGCCCGGCGAGTTCGGCGGCCGGCTCCTCCTCGTACCGCAGGGGCAGGGGTACAACGGTGGCGCCGGTGCCCTCGGCCGCCCGGCGCGCGCCGTCGAGGCGGGGTCCCGCGAACATCGCGAGCCCCGGTTCCTCCGGTACGACCACCCCGATCCGGCGCCTGCCGCCCGCCAGGAGGTGGGCGGTGGCCGCCTCGCCGATCCGGCCCTGGTCCATGACGAGGGCGTGGGCCCCTGCCACGCCGCGGGTGCCGAGGGTGATCACCGCTTTGGCGCCGGAGCGCTTCAGGATCTCGACGCCCTGGGGGGTGAGCTGGATCTCGCCGAGCGAGACGACGGCGACCGGGCGGAGTTCGGCCCAGGCGCGGGCGGCCTCCTCGGCTTCGAGGCCGACGCTGCCGTACTGGACCACGGTGTAGTCGAGGCGGCGCAGGGCCCACTGGAAGTCGTCGAGGAAACGGCTGTAGAGGGGGCCGACCGGGACGTGCGCGGCGGGCAGCAGCACCATCCGGCTGTGGCCCGCGCGCAGGCTGCGGGCGGCGGCGTGCGGCACGTACCCCAGTTCCTCGGCCGCGTCGCGCACCCGGCGCCGGGTCGGTTCGCTGATGCGGACGGCCGAGGTGTTGTTCAGGACGTACGAGACGGTGGCCCGGGAGACGCCCGCGAGGCGGGCGACGTCGGCGCTGGTCGGGACCGATCGCCCGGCGGGGCGTTCGGGGGACTGTTCGGTTGGCTGGCTCATCGCTCCGGCATCTTTCCAGAACAATCCGGCGCAGGGTCTGGCGGATGGCCGGAATTGGGTGCTACACAATGCTCACACGTGTCACTGACACGTGTCATCACCTTGTCTCGATCCGATTCTCGCCCCTTCGTCGGGCGATCTCCCCCCAGGAGGGCACCGTGGCCCTTTCCTCCCCCGGCACCGGCCCCGGCACCACCGGCGCGGCCGATCCGGGCCCGCCGACCGCCGACGCCACGGGCTCGCCCTCGCCCGGCCGTCCCACCCGTGGCCTGCTGCCCCTGCTCCTCGCCGGGAACACCGCCATGTACGCCCTGTACATCGGCGTCCCCGGCATGCTGCTCGCCCTCCAGATCGAGGACATCGACCCCTCCGGGAAAGTGGCCAACTTCGGACTGGTCTCCGGCATCTCGGCCGTCTTCGCCACCGTCTTCAACCCGGTCGCGGGCGCCCTCTCCGACCGCTCGGGACGGCGCAACCCGTGGATCCTCGCGGGCGGTCTGCTCGTCCTGCCGGTGATGCTGCTCCTCGGCGGCGTCCACTCGATCCTGCTCGTCACCATCGTCTGGTGCCTCGGACAGGCCGTCATGAACGTCTACCAGGCGGCCCTGACCTCCGTGGTGCCCGACCGGGTGCCGACGGCAGCCCGGGGCCGGGCGTCGGCCGCCGTCGGTCTCGGCCTCCCCCTCGGGTCCACCATCGGCGCCCTCGTCGGCGCCGCCTTCTCCGAGCAGTACCGCACCGGCTACCTCGTGTTCGGCGCGATCGTCGCCGCCACCGCCGTCCTCTTCACCGCCTGCGCGCCCGAGCGCCGGATGCCCGCCAAGGCGCCGGTGCCGGTCCGCGCCCAGATCGCGGCCTTCGGCGACGCGCTCCGGCACCACGACTTCCGCTGGGCCTTCATCGGCCGCGCCCTGCTGGTCCTCGGCTACTTCTCGGTGGCCGGATTCCAGCTGTACATCCTCAAGGACCACACCGTGCTGCCCGCCGGGCTCAGCGCCGAGGGGGCGGTGGCGATCCTGATGCCGGTCGGCGCCGTCGCCATGGTGGTGTCCACCGTGCTCGGGGGCTGGCTCTCGGACCGGTTCGACCGGCGCAAGCTCTTCGTGGGCGCCTCCGCCGCGCTGGCCGCCGTCGCCCTCCTCATCCCGGCCGTCTCGTCGAGCTGGTCCGCGATGCTCGCCTTCTCCGTCGTCAACGGACTCGGCTTCGGCTGCTACATGGCCGTCGACACCGCCCTCGTGACCATGGTGCTGCCCAAGGCTGAGGACGCCGCACGGGACATGGGCGTGCTCAACGTCGCCAACGCGGGCCCGCAGATCGTGGCACCGTTCGCCGCCTCCCTCGTCGTCTCGCTCAGTGGCGGGTACACGGCACTCTTCCTGGTCGCCGCCGTACTGTCGGTGCTCGGCGCACTCGCCGTGCGTCCCATCCGCAGCGTGCGCTGACCCGTGTCGGCGCACGCGGCTCCGTCAGAGAGGCGGCACCGTGCGCCTGCACACCACCACGTGGGGATCCGGGGACCGGATCGCCCTGCTCGTCCACGGCATCATGGCCGACCACCGCACCTGGCGGCGCGTCGGACCCGCGCTCGCCGGGCGCGGCTACCGGGTGATAGCGGTCGACCTGCGGGGGCACGGGGTCAGCGCGCGGGCCTCGGGCCCTGAGGAGTACCGGCCGTCGGACTACGCCGACGACCTCGTCGAGACCCTCCCGGCGGGTGCGGAGCTGGCCGTCGGCCACTCGCTGGGCGGACTCGTCCTGGCCCGTGCCCTCGACCGGCTGCGCCCGGCCCGCGCGGTCTACTCCGACCCCGCCTGGCACCTGCGCGCCTACCGGGCCGAACTGTTCGTCCTGGGCAAGTCGATGACCCGGGAGCAGATCAGGGTGTTCAACCCGCACTGGTCCGAGGAGGACCTCGACACCGAGATGGCCTCGGTACGGCTCTGGGACGAGCGGTCCGCCCACGGTCTGAGCCCGTTCGTGGGGGCCGATCTGTGGCCGGAGGCGCCGACCGTGCCCTCGCTGGTCACCCTCGCCGACCCGAGCATGCTGATCTCGGCCGACGACGCCCGGACGCTGGCGGCGCGGGGCTTCACCGTGCGGACGGTGGAGAAGGCGGGCCACAGCATCCACCGGGATGACTTCGAGGGCTTCATGTCCGCGCTGGACGAGTGGATCTGACGTACCGTTCGGTCATGGACGACGCGTCGATGGACTCCTCGATGGTGGGGCTGCTCGGCCGGGTGACCGGCACCGTCGGACCCGGCCTCGTGGGCGAGGTGATCGTCCGGATCAGGGGCGGCGCCGAGCACTTCCTCGCCCATCCGGCCGCGCCGAAGGAACGGATCGAGGTCGGCACGGTCGTGACGGTCATGGAACATCTCCCTCCACGCACCGTCTATGTCACAGCCGCGTACGACAGTTGACGGGACCGTTGAGCGATGCCCGGCACGGGCGCACACTCCCTTTCACCGGGTCCGCACCGGATCCGGTGAAGGGGGACCCTGCCCATGAGCATCGGCATCCTGGCGGGCGCCGTCGTCGGCGCCGTCGCCGTCCTCGTCGTCGTGTTCAAGATGATGTGGCGCGTCGCGGAACCCAACGAGGCGCTGATCATCTCCGGTTCCAACCACAAGAACGAAGGTCTCGGCGCGGGCATGGGGTTCCGCATCGTGACCGGTCGCGGCACCCTCGTCACGCCCGGCGTGCAGGCGGTGCGCAAACTCTCGCTCGACCTCAACGAGACCCAGCTGTCCGTGGAGTGCGTCACCCACCAGGGCATTCCGCTGAAGGTCCGCGGGGTGGTCATCTTCAAGGTAGGTGACGACTTCGTGTCGATCGCCAACGCCGCCCGTCGCTTCCTCGATCAGCAGAAGCTCATGTCGGAGCGGGTGCACATCGTCTTCGCCGGTCATCTCCGGGCCATCGTCGGCGGGTTGACCGTCGAGGACATGATCCGTGACCGGGAGAAGCTGACCGGGCAGGCCAGGTCGGCCTGTGGCACGGAGATGGAGAAGCTCGGTCTGATCGTCGACTCCCTTCAGATCCACGAGATCGAGGACCCGACCGGATACATCAAGAACCTCGCCGCGCCGCACGCGGCCGCCGTCCAGCGGGACGCGCGCATCGCGCAGGCGGAGGCGAACCGGCGGGCCACCGAAGCCGAACAGCAGGCCGCCGCGCGGATGTCGGAGGCCACCCGCGACAGCGAGATCCTCCAGGCGGGCTACCAGGCGGAGCGGGACCAGGCGTCCGCGCGGGCCCGGCAGGCCGGACCGCTGGCCGACGCCGCCTCCCGTCAGGAGGTCGTCGTCCAGGAGACCCGGGTCGCCGAACTGGAGGGCCTCCGCAAGGAACAGCAGCTCCAGGCGGAGGTGCGCAAACCGGCCGACGCCATGGCGTACGAGACCCGGACGCTGGCCGCGGCCGAGCGTGACGCCCGGATCTCGGCGGCCGAGGCCGAGGCGAAGGAGACCGAACTGGCGAGCGCGGCGAAGGCCACGGCGACCCGGCTCACGGGTGAGGCCGAGGCGGCGGCGCAGCACGCCAGGGGGCTCGCGGTCGCGGAGGCCACACGGGCCAAGGGTCTGGCGGAGGCCGAGGCGATCAAGGCGCGGGCGGCGGCGCTCGCGGAGAACCAGGAGGCGGTGGTCGCGCAGCAACTGGCGGAGAAGTGGCCGGAGATCGTCTCGGCGGGCGCGTCCGCGTTCGGGAACGTGGACCAGATGGTGCTCCTGAACGGCGCCGACGGCATGGCGGACGTCTTCGCCAAGGCGCTGACCATGGGCGGGACCGGTCTCGGTCTGGCCCGCCAGCTGCTCGCCACGATGAGCCCGGGGGCCCAGGACCGGCCGGGGGCGGCGCCCCCGGTGGGCCCGGTGGCGACCGAGAGCGTGGAGATCACTATCGGCGACGCGAAGTAGCGAGGGGCCCGTACGCAGGCCGGGAAGGGCTACGCGTACATCGGCCTGGAAGGGGTACGGGGACGGGGCCCGGTGCCGAGACGGCGCCGGGCCCCGTGGCCCTTCCGCTTCCCCGTTCTCCGCGCCCCGTGCCGGTCTCGGGGCCGACGCTCACGGGCAGTCCGGCCGGTGGCCGGTCGCCTTCGGGGCGGGCCCCGGTCCTCACGTGGTCCGGCTCAGTTGTGGCCGAACTTGCGTTCCTTGCGGTGGGACGCGTGCTCCACGAGGGGCATGGTGGTCTCGGTCTTGGGGATCGCGGCGGACTGTTCCTTCGCCGTGGCGTCGCTCCGGTGCTCGTGGCCGCCGGTGCGCGCTCCCTTGTTCGTACGGGTCTGTTTCCTGCCCACGATCGTGCCTCCCGTGACGGGTGTCGGACAGTGGTCCGTATCCCTTCAGCCTGGCACGGGGGCATCGGGGCCGCATGTCAGGCGGGTGCGGCGACGACCCGGGTGAAGGCGGCGAGGGTCGGCGTGCCCTGGGCGCGGTCCAGGACGGCGAAGACGATCTCCTCGAAGTGGCCCGCGAACCGTCCTTCCCCGGTGAGCAGGGCCCGGAAGGCGCCCGCGACCTGCTCGGGGTCGTTGCGGAAGACGCCGCAGCCCCAGGCTCCGAGGACGAGGCGCCGGTATCCGGCGGCGGCCGCGGTCTCCAGGACCCGCTCGGCGCGGGCGGCGAGGGCGCCGGGCAGCAGGGCGGCCCGTTCGGGGGTGCGGCCGCGGACGACGCCCGCGTTGGGGGCGGGCGAGGTGAGGAATCCGACGGTGAAGGGGGTGGTGAGGAGCGCACCGCGCTCGTCACGGAAGACCGGGACGCGGGGCGAGTGGATGACCCGGTCGGTGTAGAGGGCGTCGCGGTCCTCGCGGTGGTGGGCGTAGTAGGCGGGGGCGCGGAGCAGGGTCGCGTAGAGGGCGGAGGCGCGGCAGAGCGCCTCCTCCTGGGCCTGGGCGCCGTTGAGGTAGCCGCCGCCGGGGTTGCGGGCGGAGGCGAAGTTGAGGACGGCGACCGGTCGGGTGGCGTCGGCGGCGGTCATCCTGCGGGCGGCGGCCAGGCTGCTCTCGGGGGTGACGTCGAGGGTGGGGGCGCGGTCGGTGTCCGGGGTGACGGCGACGGGACCGGGGCCGTGGAGCCTGGTTCCGGCCAGTGCGGCGGCCAGGTCCTCGACGAGGGAGACCGTCCGGCCGTCGGGGGCCCGGTAGTGGCCCGCCGCGACGATCTCCTCGGTCTGGCGCGCGAGGGCGCGCAGTCGTGCACTCATGTCCCCAGCTTGATCGTTTCCTCCGGGGTGGGACAAGGGGTTTTCCGGTGGTGCCGCACCTTCCGCGCCGGGTGGAGGGCGGGGCGCGGGCCCTGGTCGGACGGTCGCGGGACCGGGCGGGGGTGGACGGGACGGGAGCGGTCGGACGGCCGCAGGGCCGGGGCGGACGCGCCGAACCGGCGCGGACGGGGGCCGGACCCGGGTCGGCAGAGGGCTCGCCCCGAGGTGACGGAGGGCCGGAGCGCGGTGGCCGAGGGCCGGACCTGAGTGGTGCAGGGCGGGGGCATCGCGGTGAGGAGCCGGGCCGGAAGGTACGGGGGCCGGTTTCGGACGGGTGGGGGCACAGGGGGCGCGTCCGGAGGGCGCGGGGCGCTCTTGCACGCCGTCCGGAGGTGGCTTTAGGTGGAGACAGCAACTCCCCGGGACCCGTCCCGATGACCAGGAGGTGTTCGGATGCCGTCCAGCGGCACACCCTTCGGCGGTCCCCCTCTCACCGAGGGGGACGCGGAGGATCTGCTCCGATGTATCTGTTTCAAGACCGGCCCGCCCCGCACCGTGGGGGCGGAGCTGGAGTGGCTCGTGCACGATCTGCGCGACCCCCGGCTGCCGGTCCGGCCGCCGCGCCTCGCGGCGGCCCTCGACACCGTGCGGTCGCTGCCGCTGGTGTCGGCGCTCACCTTCGAACCCGGCGGGCAGCTGGAGCTCAGCTCGCGCCCGGCCGGCTCGCTCATGGAGTGCCTCGACTCCCTCGCCGCCGATCTGCGGGCGGTCCGGTCGGCGCTCGGGCCGCTCGGCCTCACCCTCAACGGCTATGGGGTGGACCCCTGGCACGCGCCCCGCGGCCGGGTGCTCCAGGAACCCCGTTACGACGCGATGGAGACGGCGCTGAACCGGACGGGTCCGGCGGGCCGGGCGATGATGTGCGAGTCCGCCTCGGTGCAGATCTGTCTCGACGCGGGTCTGCCCGGCCCCGGGCCGCTCGGCTATCACCGCAGGTGGCGCCTGGCTCATCTGCTCGGGCCCGTGCTGGTGGCGGCCTTCGCCAATTCGCCCCGGCACGGTGGCCGCCGGACGGGCTGGCGGTCCACCCGCCAGGCCCTGTGGACCGATCTCGATCCGCTGCGGGCGCTGGCCCCGGCCCCGGAGGAGGAGCCGCGCGAGGAGTGGACGGCGCACGTCCTGGACACCCCGGTGATGTGCGTACGGGCGGACGAGGGGCCGTGGGCGGTGCCGGAGGGGCTGACCTTCCGCGACTGGCTGCGGTCGGGCGGGCCCCGGCCGCCGGACGCCGACGATCTGCGCTACCACATCACGACGCTCTTCCCGCCGGTACGGCCCCGGGGTCATCTGGAACTGCGGATGGTCGACGCGCAGTCCGGCCAGGACGGCTGGATGGTTCCGGTGGCGGTGACGACGGCGGTGTTCGACGATCCCGAGGCGGCGGAGACCGTGCACCGGGCGGTGCGGCCGCTCGCGGAACGGGCCGGTCCCGGCCCCGCGCCGCGCAATCCGCTCTGGCTGGCGGCGGCCCGGGAGGGGCTGGCCGATCCGGAGCTGCACGCGGTGACCCGGGAGGTGTTCGCCGCGGCCCTCGACGCGCTGCCCCGGATCGGGGCGGGCCCTGAGGTGCGGGAGGCGGTCGCCGCGTTCCACGAGCGGTACGTGATACCCGGGAGCTGCCCGGCCGACGAGTTCGAGGCGGTGACGTCATGACGCCGACGGAGACGGAGTTCGGTCCCGCCGGGCACGAGGACCTGCGGCGGCGGGTGCTGGCCGCGCTGGGCTCCGCGCGGGACCGCACAGCGCTGCTGACATCATGCGTCGAGGACGGTGAACTGATCGCCCAGCACTCACCGTTGATGTCACCGCTGGTCTGGGACCTGGCGCACATCGGCAACCAGGAGGAGCAGTGGCTGTGGCGGGCCGTGGCGGGCCGGGAGGCGCTGCGGCCCGAGATCGACTCGCTGTACGACGCCTTCGAGCATCCGCGTTCCGCGCGTCCCTCGCTGCCGCTGCTCGCGCCGGGCGAGGCCCGGTCGTACGCGGCGGACGTGCGGTCGCGGGTCCTGGACGTGCTGACCGGGGCGCGGTTCGAGGGCCGGCCGCTGCTCGACGAGGCGTTCGCCTTCGGGATGATCGCCCAGCACGAACAGCAGCACGACGAGACGATGCTGATCACCCATCAGTTGCGTGAGGGGCCGTCCGCGCTGACCGACCTCCCGCCGCCCGATCTGCGGTCCGGGCCGCTGCCCGCCGATGTCCTCGTCCCCGGCGGGCCGTTCACGATGGGGACGTCCGGGGAGCCGTGGGCGCTGGACAACGAGCGTCCGGCGCACGTCCGGTTCGTACCGGCGTTCCGGCTGGACACCACGCCGGTCACCAACGGCGCCTATCTGGCGTTCATGGCGGACGGCGGCTACACGGACCCGCGCTGGTGGCGGCCCGAGGGCTGGGCGCAGGTGCGGGAGCACGGCATCGCGGCGCCGCTGTTCTGGCACCTCGACGGCGGGCAGTGGCTGCGCCGCCGGTTCGGGACGACGGAGCAGGTGCCCGAGGAGGAGCCGGTGGTGCACGTGAGCTGGTACGAGGCGGACGCCTACGCGCGCTGGGCGGGGCGCAGGCTGCCGACCGAGGCCGAGTGGGAGAAGGCGGCACGGCACGACCCGGTGTCGGGGCGGTCCCGGCGGTATCCGTGGGGGGACACGGACCCGGGTCCCGGCCACGCCAACCTGGGGCAGCGGCATCTGCGCCCCGCCCCCGCCGGGAGCTGGCCGGAGGGCGCGTCACCGCTCGGCGTGCGGCAGTTGATCGGTGACGTGTGGGAGTGGACGGCCAGCGACTTCCTGCCGTATCCGGGCTTCCGGGCGTTCCCGTACAAGGAGTACTCGGAGGTCTTCTTCGGCCCCGGGCACAAGGTGCTGCGCGGGGGGTCGTTCGCGGTGGACCCGGTCGCCTGCCGGGGCACCTTCCGCAACTGGGACCTGCCGGTGCGGCGGCAGATCTTCGCCGGATTCCGGACCGCACGGGACGCGGAGCCTGTCTGATGTGTCGTCATATCGCTTATGTGGGAACACCGGTGGCGCTCGGGGAGCTGCTCGTCAGGCCGCCGCACGGGCTGCTGCGGCAGTCGTGGGAGCCCCGGGCGCAGACCAGAGGGGTGGTGAACGCCGACGGGTTCGGGGTGGGCTGGTACGCGGAGGGCGATCCGGTGCCCGCGCGGTACCGGCGGGCGGCCCCGATCTGGGGGGACCTGTCCTTCGCCGACCTGGCCCGGGTGGTGCGCTCGGGGGCGCTGCTCGCGGCGGTCCGGGGGGCGACCCTGCCGGGCGCCGACGGGGAGGCCGCGGCGGCCCCGTTCGCGGCCGGGCCCTGGCTGTTCAGCCACAACGGCGCCGTCGCGGACTGGTTCGACGCGCTCGTGCCGCTCGCGGCGACGCTGCGGGCGGGCGAGCTGCTGCGGATGGAGGCCCGCACCGACGCGGCGCTGCTCTGGGCGCTCGTGCTGCACCGGCTGCGGGCCGGGGACGAGCCCGGCCGGGCGCTGGCCGACACGGTGCGGGAGGTGGCCGCCGCCGCGCCGGGTGCCGCGCTGAACCTGCTCCTCACCGACGGCGAGCGGATCACCGCGACCTCGTGGGGGAACAGCCTGTGGTACCTGACGGGTCACGGCCGGACGGTCGTGGCCTCCGAACCCTATGACGACGATCCGCGCTGGCGGGCGGTTCCCGGGCGGACGCTCGTGACCGCGACCCGCGACGACGTCACCCTCACCCCGCTCAAGGAGCCGTCCGAGTGAGCCCGTTCGAGTTGACCCGTACCCTCGCCCCCGACGCCGCGGGCGCCGATCTGCGCGCCGACGTCCTGCACGGGCTGACGCGCACCCCCAAGGAGCTGCCGCCGAAGTGGTTCTACGACGCGCGGGGCAGCGCGCTGTTCGAGGAGATCACCCGGCTGCCGGAGTACTACCCGACCCGGGCCGAGCGGGAGATCCTGAAGGCGCGGGCCCCGGAGGTGGCGGCCGTGACCGGGGCGCGGACCCTGGTGGAGCTGGGTTCGGGTTCTTCGGAGAAGACCCGCTTCCTGATCGACGCGCTGCTGCCGGGCCTCGACAGCTATGTGCCCGTGGACGTGAGCGAGTCCGCGCTGACGGGGGCGGCGGAGGCGCTGCTCGCCGAGCGGCCGGGGCTGCGGGTGCACGCGCTCGTCGCCGACTTCACCCGGGGGCTCGGGCTGCCGGGGACGCCCGGGCCGCGGCTGGTGGCGTTCCTGGGCGGCACCATCGGGAATCTGCTGCCCGGTGAGCGGGCGACGTTCCTGCGGTCGGTGCGGGCGATGCTCGCACCGGGCGACGCCCTCCTGCTCGGTACGGACCTGGTGAAGGACGAGGCCACGCTGGTCGCCGCGTACGACGACCCGGCCGGGGTGACGGCGGCGTTCAACAAGAACGTGCTGTCCGTGATCGACCGGGAGCTGGCCGCGGACTTCGATCCGGAGGCCTTCGACCACGTGGCCGTGTGGGACCGGGAGCGGGAGTGGATCGAGATGCGGCTGCGGGCCCGCCGCGCCCTCACCGTGAAGATCCCGGAGCTGGATCTCGTGGTGCCGTTCGCGGCGGGCGAGGAGATGCGGACGGAGGTGTCCGCGAAGTTCCGTCAGGAGGGCGTGCGGACGGAGCTGGCCGCCGCGGGGCTGGATCTGGACCGCTGGTGGACGGACAGCGGGGGCAGGTTCGCGCTGTCCCTCGCGACCGCCCGCTGAGCCGCCGCCGCCAGGGCCCGGCGGTCGGGGTACCGGGGGCCCGGCAGGGGCTCGCCGAGGCGGACCACGGCGGTGAGGCGGCGGGTGGTGACGATCCGGCGGACCGAGGCGGCGAGCGAGTCGGGGCCGACGTAGGCGGCGGCGTCGGTGGGCTCGTACGCCACGCGCACCGGCTGGACGGCGGCGCGGGCGTCCAGGACGGCCTGGAACACGGCGGGCCGGAAGCGTCCCCGGGCCCGCCCGCACCAGGTCGATCCCTCGGGGAAGACGATCACCCGGCCGCCTCCGGCGAGCACCCCGGAGACCGTCCGTACGGTGCCGGGCAGGGCCCTGAGCCGGTCCCGGTCCAGGAAGAGGGTGCCGCCGAGGGCCGCCAGGAGGCCGAGGACGGGCCAGCCGCGCACCTCGGTCTTGGCGATCGCCCGGCCGGGCAGCACGGTCGCGGTCAGGAGGACGTCGAGCCAGGAGACGTGGTTGGCGGCGACGAGGAGCGGCCCGGTGGCGGGGGCCGCCCCCTCGTGGCGGACGCGGACCCCGAAGGCGCGGACCGCCGCCCGGGTCCAGTGCCGGACGAGGGCGTGCCGGGCGGCGGTCGGCAGCAGACCGGTCGCGGGGGCGCACAGGAGGCCGAGGGCGAGGGTGCCGAGGCCGGCGACGAGCCGGACCAGGGCCCGGAGGACGCCCGCGGGGTCCCCGGGCGGTCCGGGCGGGCGGACGGGCTCGTGGGCGGTGCAGCGGCCGGGGACGCAGGGCGCCGTGGGGAGCCACGGTGAGGGAGCGGCGGTCCGGTTCACCGGGCCGGGACGAGCGACAGGAAGTGCTGGAGGTAGCGCGGGTCGGTGCGGCGCAGCGAGAGCAGGACGTAGAGGTCGGCGACGCCGAAGCCGGGGTCGTGCGCGGGGGCGCCGCAGACCTGGGCGCCGAGGCGGAGGTAGCCGCGCAGCAGCGGCGGGAGCGCGGTACGGCCCTCGGGGCGGGCGATGCCTTCGGGGTTCCACGGCTTGTGCGGGGTGACCCGGTACTCCTCGGGGGCGAGGTGCCTGGCCTTGACGGTGTCCCAGGTGGCGGCGGCGAGGGCGCCGCCGTCGGTGAGCGGGAGGGAGCAGCAGCCCGCGAGCCAGTCGTGGCCGCTGGTCGTCATGTAGCGGGCGAGTCCGGCCCAGATGAGGGCGATGACGGCGCCGTCGCGGTGGGCGGGGTGGACGCAGGAGCGGCCGACCTCCACCAGGTCGCGGCGGATCGGTGCGAGCCGGGAGAGGTCGAACTCGCTCTCGGAGTAGAGGCTCCCGGCGACGGCGGCGCGGTCGGGCGGCAGGATGCGGTAGGTGCCGACGACCTCGCCGGTGGTCTCCTCGCGGACGAGCAGGTGGTCGCAGTACGCGTCGAAGGCGTCGGTGTCGAGACCGGGTTCGGGGCCCTCGATCCGGGCGCCGAGCTCTCCGGCGAAGACCTGGTGGCGCAGGCGCTGGGCGGCCCGTACGTCCTCCTGGTTCCGGGCGAGCCCGACGAGGTACCCGGGCGCGGGCCGTCCGGTGTCGGCCCGCGTCCGGCCGGCGGTGGTCCCCGGCCGGTCCGAGGTGGCCCCCGGCCCGCCGGGGGCGGGCGTGGGGGTGGGGTGCTCCGGGGCGGTGGGCCCCGGGACCGGTGCGGCGGTCGGCGCGGTCGAGGCGGCGGACTGCGCCGTCGGCGCGGCGAGCGTGGGGGTGGGTGCGGCCATGTCGGACTCCTCCGGCGTACGGAAGGGGCGAGGTCGGAGCCGGGCCGTGCGAGCGGTGGCCCGGCTCCCTACTTCTTCCGTGACCGGCTGGATTCGACGTGACCGGATGGAGGATCGCGGGTGTGCGAACGCTGAAATGCTATTCGGAGAGGGTCTCCGTGATCTCCTCGGAGGCCCTCTTGGCGGCCTTCACCGGGTCCTCGCCCTGGAGGACGGCCGTCATGTAGGGCTTGATGGGGTTGTCGGCCTCGACGTTCGCCCACTGGGGGGAGCTGGGGGTGGCCCGGCCGCGTGCGGCGGCCTTCGCCATGACGGCGGTGGCCTCCTGGTTGGCGACGACGGAGGCGAGGCCCTTCTTGTTGGGGACGTATCCCATGGCGCGGGCGAGTTCGGTCTGCCACTTCTCGCCCGCCAGGGCCTTGACGACCTCCAGGGCGGCGGCGCGCTGGGGCGCGTTCTCCGGAATGATCAGGTCGGAGCCGCCGGTGAAGACGACGCAGGGCTGGTCCGCCTTCTGACCGGGGATCGGGAAGTAGCCGAGCTTGTCCTTGAGGCCCGGGTTGGCCTTGAGGATGGCGGCGACGGCACTGGGGGCGGCGATGAGCTGGGCCACGTCGCCCTTGGCGAAGACGTCGGCCTGCGGCGGGGTCTGCTCGTCGGCGTTCTTGGGTCCGGAGCCCAGCGACTGGAGTTCCTTGTAGTAGGCCATGCCGCGCCGGGCCGCCGGGCTGTCCAGGGCGCCGGTCCACTCCCCGCCCTTGTCGACGGCGAGTTCGCCGCCCTCGTCCCAGATGAATCCGGCCAGGGTGTACCAGTCCTGCCCCGCGAGGTAGATGCCCTGGGAGCCCTCGTGGTTCAGCTTCTCGGTGCTCTTCAGCCACTCGGCGCGGGTGGCCGGCGGCTTGTCGATGCCCGCGTCGGCGAAGAGGTCCTTGTTGTAGATGACGATGCGGTTCGCCGCGTACCAGGGGATGCCGTACTGCGAGCCGCCGATGCTGCCGGGCTCGGCGAGACCGGGCAGCCAGTCCTCGCTGCCCAGGTCGCGGACGGACTCCAGGGTGAGGTCGAAGAGCTTCTCGGTGTCGGCGTACTGCGCGACCTGGGTGTTGCCGACCTCGATGACGTCGGGTCCGCCGGAGCCCTGGATGGCCTCGGTGACCTTCTTCCCGATGCCCGTCCACTCCTGGACCGTGACCTTGAGCTCGACGCCGTCGTGCTCCTCCTCGTACGCCTTGGTGAAGCGGTCGAGGAAGTCCTCGCTGACGCTGTCCCGCATGAGCCATATGTTGACGGTCTTCGTCCCGCCACCCGTGCCCGGGAGCATTCCACAGCCCGCGAGGGCTAGTGCGGTCGCGGCTGCGAGAGGACAGACGAGGTGGCGGTTCTTCACGTGGGTCACCTTCTGCGGTTCAGCACGAGGTCGTGCGGCATGTGGGGGCTGACCCGGCAGTGGGGGGACCGAACGGGCTGTTCGCGCGGGTATGTGGCCTGGATTCTGGTCTGGACCATGCCGATGGTCAAGTCCTTGACCATCCCATTCCGCACGCCTGCGCCCGACCTGGGCCGTTACCTGCGGTAATTACCCTTCGATGCACACCTGTCGGCCGCGCGGACCCCGTCGTGTCGCGCGCGGCCCCTCCCTGGGGCACGGTGGAGGGAACGCACCGAAGGGACCGCACCGAGAGGAGCTCGGCACCCATGTCGAACCACACCTATCGCGTCACCGAGATCGTCGGCACCTCCACCGAGGGCGTGGACGAGGCCATCCGCAACGGCATCGCACGCGCCTCGCAGACCCTGAGGGGCCTCGACTGGTTCGAGGTGTCCCAGGTACGCGGCCACATCGTCGACGGCGCGATCGAGCACTACCAGGTCGGACTGAAGGTGGGGTTCCGGCTGGAGGACGAGACCTGAGGGAGCCACCGGTGACCTGCGGCCCCGGAGAGACCCTCCGGGGTCCTCGGGGTCCGCAGGGTCCTCTCCGGGCCCGCCGGGGCTTCCGGCGACCCTCAGGAGCCCCGGCTCGTCCGCCGGTCCGGCCGGGTCCCGCCGGGTCCCGCCGCACTCTCCCGGCCCCGGATCCCGCCGAGCCCCCGATCCCGGGATCCCGTCGAGCCCCGGGTCCTGCCGGGCCTCAGGACCTGCCGGGCCCTCAGGTCCTGCCCTCCTTCTCCTGAGCGTCGCTCAGCTCCACCGAGGGGGCGGCCCAGTGGGCGCGCACCACGGGAAATCCCGCGGCCTCCGCCGCGTCGCAGACGAGCACGTCGTCGTCGACGAGCATCCGCACCCGCCGGTCGGCGGCCAGGACCCGCAGCGCCTCCACCTTGGTCACCCGGGCGGGCCTGAAGTCCCGGGCGCGCCGCATGTGGACCGGCCCTTCCGGCAGTCCCTGCGCGGCCAGCCAGGCCAGGGTGTCCCGGCGGCAGCGCTCGGGGCGGCCAGTGAGGTAGACGATGTCGCACTCCTCCGCCGCCTCGCGGCAGAGCGCGATCCCCTCGGGCAGCGGCGGGTCGTCGGGCGCCGCCGCGAAGAAGGCGTCCCAGTCCTTGGGCCGCCGCTCCAGGAAGTGCTGGCGGTGGGCGGTCGCGGCGAGCGTGTTGTCGAGGTCGAAGACGGCCAGGGGCCGGGTGTCGGCTGTCACGCGTTCCAGCGTAGGAGGCCGGACCGACAGACGCGCCGGGCCGGCCGGACGCGCCCCGCCGGACCTCCCGGCAGGCGCGCTCCACCGGACCGCCGCACGCGTCCCACCGGACCTCCCGGCGGACGGACGCGCACCGCCGAGGCCTCGACCGGTCCGGCCGTACGGGGTGGGCTCCGGACGAACCACGCGGCCGGGAGGCCTCCCGGGCCCGTACGGGAATCCCTCCGCCCCGCCCGTGTTGAAGCTGAGGTGAGCAGCTATCTCGACGGCATCCGTTTCTCCGTCCTCGACCGTTCCCGTACGCGGGAGGGCGGCGACGCCCCGCAGGCGCTGCGGGAGACCGTGCGTCTGGCCCGGGAGGCGGACGCCCTGGGCTTCCACCGGTTCTGGGTGTCGGAGCACCACGGTGTGCCCGGGGTCGCCGGTTCCGCGCCGACGGTGCTCGCCGCCGCCGTGGCCGCCGCCACCTCCGGCATCCGGGTCGGTACGGGCGGGGTGATGCTGCCCAACCACCGGCCGATGGTCGTCGCCGAGCAGTTCGGCGTGCTGGAGTCGCTGTTCCCCGGCCGGATCGACATGGGCGTCGGCCGTTCGGTGGGTTTCACGGACGGCGTGCGGCGGGCCCTCGGCCGGGAGAAGGACGAGGCGGACCGTTTCGGCGAGCAGCTCGCGGAGCTCCTCGGCTGGTTCACCGGGGAGCGGACGGCCCATCCGGGGGTACGGGCCCGGCCCGCCGAGGGCCTGCGGGTCCCGCCGTTCGTCCTGGCGACCGGTGAGGGCGCGTCGATCGCCGCGGCGGCCGGACTGCCGCTGGTCATCGGTGACCTGCGCGGCCGGGACCGGCTCCTGGCCGCGGTGGACACGTACCGCTCCGGTTTCCGCCCCTCCGGCTGGGCGGCCGAGCCGTACGTGGTGGTCGCGGGGACGGTGGTGGTGGCCGGGACGACGGAGGAGGCGCGTCGGCTGCTGATGCCGGAGGCGTGGTCCCTGGCGTACTCCCGCACGCGCGGGGAGTTCCCGCCGCTCGCCCCGCCGGAGCGGATCGAGGGACTGACGATGACGAAGCGGCAGCGCGGTTTCTACGAGTCCGGGCTGCGCGGGCATGTGCACGGCACGGCGGAGGAGGTGCGGGAGGCCCTCGGGCGGGCGGTGCGGGAGACGGGGGCGCGGGAGGTGCTCGTCACCACGAGCACGTACGACCGGACGGCGCTGAGCGCCTCGTACCGGGAACTCGCGCGGACGGTCGGCCTGGAGCCACGCGACACGGCGTGAGGGCCACGGGAGGGGCGGCGTGCGTCCGGGGGCGTGCGGCCGGGACGCTCCCCGCACGGTCCACCCCGACCGGGGCAAACGGGGCCGTGCGGATAAAATCATCGTATGCACGACAGCCCCCACGACCCGTACGTCCGCGTCCGAGGCGCCCGTGAGCACAACCTCGCCGGGGTGGACGTCGACATCCCCCGTGACGCGCTGGTCGTCTTCACCGGGGTGTCCGGCTCCGGCAAGTCGTCCCTCGCGTTCGGCACCATCTACGCGGAGGCCCAGCGCCGCTACTTCGAGTCGATCGCCCCGTACGCGCGACGCCTGATCCACCAGGTGGGGGCCCCGGCCGTCGGGGAGATCACGGGCTTGCCCCCGGCGGTCTCCCTGGAGCAGCGCCGGTCCTCCCCCCACGCACGCTCCTCCGTCGGGACCGTGACGGCGCTCTCCAACTCCCTGCGGATGCTGTTCTCCCGCGCCGGGCGCTACCCGGCGGGCGCGGAGCGGCTGGATTCGGACGCCTTCTCGCCCAACACGGCTGCGGGGGCCTGCCCTTCGTGCCACGGCCTCGGACGGGTCCACGACACGAGCGAGGAACTGCTCGTCCCGGACGCTGCCCTGTCGATCCGTCAGGGTGCCGTCGCCGCCTGGCCGGGGGCCTGGCAGGGGAAGAACCTGCGGGACGTTCTCGACGCCCTCGGGTACGACGTGGACCGGCCGTGGCGCGAGCTCGACGCGAAGGACCGGGAGTGGATCCTCCTCACGGACGAGCAGCCGGTGGTCACGGTGCACCCGGTGCGGGACGCGGGCCGTATCCAGCGTCCGTACCAGGGCACGTACACGAGCGCCCGGCGGTACGTGCTGCGCACCTTCGCCGATTCCAGGAGCCCGGCGCTGCGGGCGAAGGCGGAGGGCTTCCTGACCAGTGCGCCGTGCCCGGTGTGCGGCGGCGGGCGGCTGCGGCCCGAGGCGCTGGCGGTGACGTTCGCGGGCCGGACCATCGCGGAGCTCGCCGCGCTGCCGCTGACCGCCCTGTCCGAACTGCTCGCCACGGAGACCCGGCGGACCGGGACCGGCGCGGCCGAGGCCGAAGAGCCCCGGACCGGAGCGGCCGGGACCGGACCGGCGGGGCGCCGGGCGGCGGAGGCCGGGGCCGCGAGGGACACGGCGGCGGGGATCGGCTCGGAGACCGCGCGGGTCCTCGGTGAGGACCTGGTGGCCCGGATCGCGACCGTGACCGAACTCGGCCTGGGCTACCTCAGCCTGGACCGGGCCACCCCCACCCTCTCCAGTGGTGAACTCCAGCGGCTCCGGCTGGCGACGCAGTTGCGTTCGGGGCTCTTCGGCGTGGTGTACGTGCTGGACGAGCCGTCCGCCGGGCTGCACCCGGCGGACACCGAGGCGCTGCTCGTGGTCCTGGACCGGCTCCGGGCCACGGGGAACTCGGTGTTCGTCGTCGAGCACCATCTCGATGTGGTCCGGCGCGCCGACTGGCTGGTGGACGTCGGTCCGGGCGCCGGGACGCACGGCGGCCGGGTGCTGTACAGCGGTCCGCCGGGCGCGCTCGCGGACGTCGCGGAGTCGGTGACCCGGCGATTCCTCCTCGACCGGGCGCCCGCGCCGGTGCGGAAGGTCCGGGAGCCCGCGGGCTGGCTGCGGACCGGGCCGGTGACCCGGCACAATCTGCGCGGGGTGGACGCCGCTTTCCCGGTCGGCGTCCTGACCGCCGTCACGGGTGTGTCCGGCTCGGGCAAATCGACACTCGTCGGCGCGCTGACCGAGGCAGTGGCCGGCGAACCGGCCGATCGAGGACGTCTGGTGACGGTGGATCAGCGGCCGATCGGCCGTACTCCGCGCTCCAACCTGGCCACGTACACGGGTCTCTTCGACGTGGTGCGGAAGCTGTTCGCGGAGACGGCGGAGGCGAAGGAGCGCGGCTACCGGGCGGGGCGGTTCTCCTTCAACGTGCCCGGCGGCCGGTGCGAGACCTGTCAGGGCGAGGGCTTCGTCTCGGTGGAACTCCTCTTCCTGCCGCGTACGTACGCGCCCTGCCCCGACTGCCACGGCGCCCGCTACAACCCCGAGACGCTCCAGGTGCGGCTGCGGGGCCTCACCGTCGCCGAGGTCCTCGATCTGACGGTGGAGTCGGCGGCCGGTTTCCTCGCGGGGACGCCCGCCGCCGCCCGGAGCCTGCGTACCCTGCTCGACGTGGGCCTCGGGCACCTGCGGCTCGGGCAGCCCGCGACGGAGCTGTCGGGCGGCGAGGCCCAGCGGATCAAGCTGGCCTCGGAGCTCCAGCGCCCGCACCGCTCCCCCACGGTGTACGTGCTCGACGAGCCGACGACGGGCCTGCACCCGGCGGACGTCGAGGTGCTGATGCGCCAGTTGCACGGTCTGGTGGACGCGGGCCACACGGTGGTCGTCGTGGAGCACGACATGGACGTGGTGGCCGCCGCCGACTGGGTCGTGGACCTGGGGCCGGGCGGCGGCGACGAGGGCGGGCGGATCGTGGCGGCCGGGCCGCCGGACCGGGTGGCGCGGGCGGCGGACAGCCGCACCGCGCCCTATCTGGCCCGCGCCCTGGGTCCCACCGGACGGACCTGAGGTCCGTCCGGTGGGACGGGCGGGCGGGACCGGTTCCGTCAGGCCGCCGTGTCGAACGTGTAGTGGGGGGTGTGGTCCAGCATGTCCGCCGGGGTCACGTTGTTCCACGGGCGCATGGTGTCGCCGAGGTCGACGACGTCGGCCGTGCCCGCGGCCGGCAGGTAGGGCGACCGCGGGTGGCGGGCCTGCCAGTCGGCCCACAGCTTGTCGATGAAGGCGTGGTGCAGCCAGAACACGGGGTCGTTCGGGGAGACCCCGGTGCCCATCTGGCCGCCGACCCAGACATGGACGCGGTTGTGGAGGTTGACCCCGCGCCAGCCCTCCAGATGGTTGCGGAAACCGTCCGAGGCGCTGTTCCACGGCGCCGTGTCGTAGGTCTCCATGGCGAGGACGGAGTCCACCTCGGCGCGGGTGGGGAGCTGACGGCCGCCCGCCCCCAGATCGCGCCGGAGGTAGTCGCGGCCGTCGACGCGGACGGTGATCGTCCAGCGGTTGCCGACCCGGGCGAACGCGCCGTCGGTCACCTGGCCGTCGCGGGCGCGCCCGGTGCCGCCGAGGAAGTCGGGGGCCCACAGCGAGGACCGGGAGGTGCGGTCCGCCGTCCAGTCCCAGTAGGGCAGGGTGACGGTCGGGTCGACGGACCGCAGGGCCTGTTCGAACTCTATGAGGTAGCGCCGGTGCCAGGGCAGGAACGACGGCGAACGGTGGCCGACGCGGTCGCCGCTGTCGGTGTCGCTCATGATGAAGGCGTTGTGGGTGGTGACGAAGGTGTCGTACCGGCCGGAGCGCTTGAGCTCCAGGAGGGCGGCGACGAAGCGCCGCTTCTCGTCGGCGGTCAGCGTGGCCTGGTTCTTGCGTACGGTCATGGTGGTGCCGCTCCTGGATCGATCAGCCGACGGTGAGGGGTACGAGCGGGGCGCCCTGCAGTTCGCGGACGGCCGCGCGGGCCAGCACCCTGGGCGTGGCGACGGGCTCGTAGTGGTTGATCACGCTGATCCAGGTGCCGTCGGCGTTCTGCATGACGTGCAGTTCCTCGCCGTCGATCGTCACGGAGTAACCGCCTCCGTGGTGTCCCCCGTGGTGGCCGCCGTGCGAGGGCCCGCCCTGGATGCGGCGGCCCTGGTAGACCTCGTCGAACGAGGCCGGAACCGGGTCGGCCGCGGGAGTGGCGGGGCGGTCGGGCGCGGCGACGGCGGAGCCTGCCACGGCGAGGCCCGCGGCGACGCCGGCGGCGCCTGCCGCGACGCCGAGAGCCCGGCGGCGGGTGAAGCTGGACATGGAACCCCCAAATGGTCTGTTCGACCGGGGGTTCGGTCAGGTGCCCCCGGCGGCCCTCATCAGTACCCGGGGGTCCGGGCGCGCCGGAAGCGGCCGCCGCACGGTTGGCCGTGAAGTGGCCAACTTGTCATGAAAAGTACAGCTTTGAACATAGATGATCTTGCTGTTCGAATCGCTGGAGGCGCTCCAGAGCGGAAATCCTACGGAGAAAGTGATCATTCTGTGAATGATCTTTCGCGTCGGACTGTTCGATGTGGCGGAGCCCACTCCCGAAGATTGTCCTGATGAGGACGCGCGGGGCTCAGCCTCGGGCCCCCTTGCGCTGGGCCCGCAGCCACTCCCGGTTCATCGCGGTGATCGACGGGAGCGGGATGCCCTTCGGGCAGGCGGTGGCGCACTCGCCCGTCAGGGTGCAGCCGCCGAAGCCCTCGGCGTCCATCTGGGCGACCATGTCGAGGACCCGGGTCTCGCGTTCCGGGGAACCCTGGGGCAGCACGTTCAGATGGTTGACCTTGGCGGAGGTGAAGAGCATCGCGGAGCCGTTGGGGCAGGCGGCCACGCAGGCACCGCAGCCGATGCACTCGGCGTGTTCGAAGGCGCTGTCGGCGTCCGCCTTGGGGACGGGGGTGGCGTGGGCCTCGGGGGCCGCTCCCGTGGGCACGCTGATGTAGCCGCCCGCCTGGATGACCCGGTCGAACGCGGAGCGGTCCACGACGAGGTCCTTGACGACGGGGAACGCGGACGCCCGCCAGGGTTCGACGTCGATGGTGTCGCCGTCGCGGAAGGACCTCATGTGCAACTGGCAGGTGGTGGTGCGCTCCGGGCCGTGGGCCTCCCCGTCGATGACGAGGCTGCACGCGCCGCAGATGCCCTCGCGGCAGTCGTGGTCGAAGGCCACCGGGTCCTCGCCGCGCAGGATGAGGTCCTCGTTGAGGGTGTCGAGCATCTCCAGGAACGACATGTCGGCGGAGACTCCGTCCACGTCGTAGGTGGACATGGCGCCGGGTGCGTCGGCGTTCGCCTGGCGCCAGACGCGCAGGGTGAGCTTCATGCGTAGCTCCGCTGGGTGGGGTGGACGTACTCGAAGGTGAGGTCCTCCTTGTGGAGGACGGGTGCGGTGCCGTCGGTGAACTCCCAGGCGGCGGCGTAGCCGAACTCCTCGTCGCGGCGGGCGGCCTCGCCGTCGGGGGTCTGGGACTCCTCGCGGAAGTGACCGCCGCAGGACTCGGCGCGGTGGAGCGCGTCGAGGCACATCAGCTCGGCGAGTTCCAGGTAGTCGACGATCCGGTTGGCCTTCTCCAGGGACTGGTTGAACTCCTGGCCGGTGCCAGGCACCTTGACGCGCCGCCAGAACTCCTCGCGGATCTCGGGGATGCGGGCGAGGGCGGTGCGCAGCCCGGTCTCGGTGCGGGCCATCCCGCAGTGTTCCCAGAGGAGTTCGCCGAGTTCGCGGTGGAAGGAGTCGGGGGTGCGGTCGCCGTCGACGGCGAGGAGGAGGTTCAGCCGGTCCTCGGTCTCGGCGAGCACCTCGCGGACGGCGGGATGGTCGTCGGTGAGGGGCTCGGCGCCCGGGTGCCGGGCGAGGTAGTCGTTGATGGTGGCGGGCAGGACGAAGTAGCCGTCGGCGAGGCCCTGCATGAGGGCGGAGGCGCCGAGCCGGTTGGCCCCGTGGTCGGAGAAGTTGGCCTCGCCGATCGCGAAGAGCCCGGGGACGGTGGTCTGGAGGTCGTAGTCGACCCAGAGTCCGCCCATCGTGTAGTGCACGGCGGGGTAGATCCGCATGGGGACCTCGTACGGGTTCTCGGCGGTGATCCGCTCGTACATGTCGAAGAGGTTGCCGTACTTCTCCTCGACGGCGGCGCGGCCCATGCGGCGGATCGCGTCGGCGAAGTCGAGGTAGACGCCCTGTCCGCCGGGGCCGACTCCCCGGCCCTCGTCACAGACGTTCTTCGCGGCCCGGGAGGCGATGTCACGGGGGACGAGGTTGCCGAAGGAGGGGTAGATCCGCTCCAGGTAGTAGTCGCGCTCGTCCTCGGGGATGTCGGCGGCGGGGCGGGTGTCCCCCTCGGCCTTCGGCACCCAGATGCGTCCGTCGTTGCGGAGGGACTCGCTCATCAGGGTCAGCTTCGACTGGTGGTCGCCGGTGCGCGGGATGCAGGTGGGGTGGATCTGGGTGAAGCACGGGTTGGCGAAGTAGGCGCCGCGCCGGTGGGCCCGCCAGACGGCGGTGGCGTTGGAGTTCATCGCGTTGGTGGAGAGGTAGAAGACGTTGCCGTAGCCGCCGCTGGCGAGGACGACCGCGTCGGCGTGGTGGGTGGTGATCTCGCCGGTGATCAGGTCGCGGGCGACGATGCCCCGGGCCCTGCCGTCGGCGACGATCAGGTCCAGCATCTCCGTACGGGCGTGCATCTCGACGTTCCCGGCGGCGATCTGCCGGGACAGCGCCTGGTAGGCGCCGAGCAGGAGCTGCTGGCCGGTCTGGCCCCGGGCGTAGAAGGTGCGGGAGACCTGGACGCCGCCGAAGGAGCGGGTGTCGAGGAGTCCGCCGTACTCGCGGGCGAAGGGGACGCCCTGCGCGACGCACTGGTCGATGATCTCGACGGAGATCTGGGCGAGCCGGTGGACATTGGACTCGCGGGCGCGGAAGTCGCCGCCCTTGACCGTGTCGTAGAAGAGCCGGTGGACGGAGTCGCCGTCGTTGCGGTAGTTCTTGGCGGCGTTGATGCCGCCCTGCGCGGCGATGGAGTGGGCGCGGCGCGGCGAATCCTGGAAGCAGAACTGGACGACCTGGTAGCCCTGTTCGGCGAGGGTGGCTCCGGCGGAGCCGCCCGCGAGACCGGTGCCGACGACGATGATCCGGTGCTTGCGGCGGTTGGCGGGGTTGACCAGTTTCGCCTGGAAGCGACGGGTGTCCCACCGCTCGGCGACTGGTCCGGTGGGCGCCTTGGTGTCGGAGAGCGGTGCCCCGGTGGTGTAGTCGGTGAACTCGGTTGTCTTCATGGTCAGTTCACCACTCCGGTCATGACGGCGACGGGGACGGAGACGAAGCCGGCGGTCAGCAGGAGCGCGAGGCCGTTCGCGAGGATCTTGAGGAGGCGGTCCCGGCGGGCGTTGCCGAGGCCGAGGGTCTGGGCCGCGCTCCAGAAGCCGTGGCGGACGTGGAGCCCCACGGCGAGCATGGCGACGAGGTAGATGACGTTGCCGTACCAGGTGGAGAAGGTGTCGACCACGTTCTGGTAGGGCTTGCCCTCCTCGAATCCGCCGGAGTGGACGGTGCCGGTGGTGAGGTCGAGGATGTGCCAGACGATGAAGAGGGCGAGGACGATCCCGCCCCAGCGCATGGTCCGGGTGGCGTAGGAGGCGCGCCGACGGCGGTGGACGTACGGGGTCGGGCGGGCCTTCAGGTCGCGGCGGCTGAGCTGGTACGCGGAGACGGCGTGGGCGACGACGGCGGCGACGAGCACGACCCGGACGATCCAGAGGGCCCACTCGTGGTGCAGGAGGGGGGCGCCCACGACCCGCAGCCAGTGGGCGTAGCCGTTGAACTCCTCGGGGCCGAAGAAGACCTTGAGGTTGCCCGCGACGTGCGCGACGAGATAGCCGAGCATGATCAGCCCGCTGACCGCCATGACCGTCTTCTTGCCGAGGGTCGAGGACAGGAATCCGCGGGACGGTGCGGGGGACGGCGGGCGGCGCGTCGTCCGGTCCCTCGTGGGTGCCAGAGCCATGTGTACGACGCTAGGGCCGAAGGGCCCAAGAGGTCCAAGACATGGTCCGGCTGATCTCGATAGGCCGTACCTATCCGGATCGCCTATTCTGGCCCTATGCAGTTCCAGCAGCTCCTCTACTTCGTCGCCGTCGCCGAGACCCGCCACTTCACCCGGGCCGCCGAGCGCGTGCACGTCTCACAGCCGTCCCTCTCCCAGCAGATCAAGGCGCTGGAACAGGAGTTGGGCGCCGAGCTGTTCAGCCGCGCCCGGGGGAACATCACCCTGACCGACGCGGGCGAGGCCCTGCTGCCGCTCGCGCGCCGCATCCTCGCGGACACCGAGACCGCCCGGCTGGAGGTGCAGGAGCTGGCGCAGCTGAAGCGGGGCCGGGTGCGGCTCGGTGCGACCCCGAGCCTCTGCACGGGTCTGCTGCCCGACGTCCTGCGCGCCTTCCACGACCTGCACCCGGGGATCGAGCTGCTGATCCAGGAGAGCGGCTCGCACGACCTGGTGCGGGAGCTGGCGCGCGGTTCGCTCGACCTGGCGCTGGTGGTGCTGCCGCTGCCCACGCCGTCACCGGCGCTCACCACGGTGGAGCTGCTCAGGGAGGACCTGGTGGTGGTCTCCGCCGCCTCCGCCCCCGGGCCCGCCCGCCCGGTGCGGATCAAGGACCTCAGGGACCAGCCGCTCGTGATGTTCCGGCACGGCTACGACCTGCGGGACCTGACGGTGGCGGCCTGCCGGGCGGAGGGCTTCGAGCCGACGTTCACCGTCGAGGGCGGCGAGCTGGACGCGGTCCTCGGTTTCGTACGGGCCGGGCTCGGGCTCGCGGTCGTCCCCGCGATGGTGGCGGCGCGCGCGGGCCGCGACCTCCGGGTGACCGCCCTCGCCCGGCCGGGGCTGCGCCGCACGATCGCCCTGGCGCACCGCAGCGACGTGGCACCGCCGAGGGCCGCACGGGAGCTCCAGCGGGTCCTGCTCGCCTCCCGGCGGGGACGGACGGACCCGGCGGGCACCGGAATCCCGGCCTGAGGAACGGACGAGGAGCCCGGACGCACCAGAAGCCCGGCCGGACACGGACGAGCAGCCCTGGCGGACGGGAAACCCGGCCGGACAAGGAGCCCGGCCGGGCGAGGAGCGCCTTCTCCGCCCTCCTCACCGGCCTCCCCCGAAGCGGGGAGTCCGGTGCCGTCCGTGGGGAGGGCGGCCTCAGACCGCGTCCGACAGGACCAGCGAGTGGATCCGGTCGGGGGCGCCGGGGCGGGCGTAGTACCAGCCCTGGGCCGTGTCGCAGCCGAGGTCGCGGAGCCGGCGGGCCTGGGCCCCGGTCTCCACCCCTTCGACCGTGACGGCGAGTTCCAGGCTGTGGGCCAGGGACACGATGCCCTCGACGATCTTCAGGTCGACCGGGTCCACCGGGTGCTGCTGCATCCCCCGGGTGAAGGAGCGGTCGAGCTTGAGGACACTGACCGGGAGACGGCGCAGGTTGGCCAGGTTGGAGTAGCCGGTGCCGAAGTCGTCCAGGGCGATGTCGACTCCCATCTCGGCGAGCTGCCGCAGCGGCTTCAGCAGGTCCTCGTCGGCTCCTATGAGGGCGGACTCGGTGACTTCGAGGCAGAGCGCGCCGGGGTCGAGGCCCGAGCGTTCCAGGACGTCCACGGTGTCCGCGACCAGACGCGGGTGGTGCAGCTGGGTCGGGGAGAGGTTGACGTTGATCCTGAGCGGCCCGCCGTCGGAGTGCCGGGTCTGCCAGAAGCGGGCCTGCCGGACGGCCTCCTGGAGGACCCAGCGGCCGAGCGGCACGATGAGCCCGGTGTCCTCGGCGAGCGGGATGAAGCGGTCGGGTCCGAGCACCCCGTGCTGCGGATGGCACCAGCGGACGAGCGCCTCCGCGCCGTGCACGCTGCCGTCGTGCAGGTGGACGAGGGGCTGGTACTCGATGAAGAACTCGCCGCGCTCCAGGGCGGCGGGCAGGGCGGTGGTCAGGCCGTGCCGGGTGATGGCGCGGGCGTCGGCCTCCGGGTCGGCCAGCTCGAAGCGGTTGCCGCCCGCGGACTTGGCCCGGTACATGGTGATGTCGGCGCTGCGCAGCACCTCGGCGGGGGTCCGTTCGCCCGCCGGGCCCTCGACGACACCGAGGCTGCCGCGCACGGTCAGCTCCCGGCCGTCGATCCGCAGCGGGGTGGCGAGGGCGGCGAGGATGCGGTCGGCGAGCTCGGTGACGTCCCGCTTCTCGACGGCGCCGGTGGTGAGGGCGACGAACTCGTCGCCGCCCAGCCGGGCGACCATCTCGCCCGCGCCGGTGACGGTGCTCTGGAGCCGGTCGGCGACCTCGACGAGCAGCCGGTCGCCGGTGGAGTGGCCCAGGCTGTCGTTGATGACCTTGAAGCCGTCGAGATCGAGGTAGCAGAGGCCGAAGCGGGCGTTGTCGCCGGACCCGAGGGCCTTCTCCAGGCGTTCGAAGAACAGCGTCCGGTTGGGCAGTCCGGTCAGGGCGTCGTGGGTGGCCTCGTACCGCAGGCGCAGATGGAGCAGGCGCCGTTCGGTGGTGTCCTCCATCAGCGCCAGCTGGTACTGGGGGTTGCCCCCCGCGTCGCGGAGCAGCGAGACGGTGAGGTTGGTCCACAGGACGGTGCCGTCGCCCCGGTAGTACGGCTTCTCGACCCGGTAGTGCTCGCGCTCGCCGCGCACCAGCTCGTCGTACAGCTTCCAGACGTGCGGGCCGTCCTCGGGGTGGACCCACTCGCTCACCTTCCGGGTGCGCAGGGGACTCTCGACCCCGCCGAACATCCGGGTGAGGGTCTCGTTGACCTCCAGGACGTTGCCGTCGAGGTCGGCGATGCCGATCCCTATCGCGGCCCCGTCGAAGACCGCGCGGAAGCGGCTCTCGGTGGCGTGCAGGGCGACCTCGGCGGCGCTGCGGGCGGCGAGCGCGGAGCGGGCGATGGCCTCCTGCTCGGCGCGGGTGCGTTCGCGCAGGGCCTGGGCGTATCCGGCGGCCATGGCGTGCTGGAGGCGGGCGCAGCGGGCCCTGAGCTCCTCGGCGGCCAGGTCCGACTCCGTACCGCAGTAGAGGACCAGATAGGAATCGACGACGCCGAGGCTGCGGCCGAGGGCGTCGGGGTCGGTGCAGTGGGCGGCGACCAGCGACGCACCGGCGTGCTGCGCGGGGGCGGTGTCGAAGGGGCGGGCGTGGAGGGCGTCGCACAGGGTGCGGGCCAGCGGCAGCAGGTGCCCCTCGAACTCCGCACGGGTCAGCGAGGTGGCGGTCACCGGGAAGATGGTGCGGCCCCAGATGGTGACGAACCGCCTGAGCCTGTCCTCGGGACCGTCGGCTTCGGCGGCGCCGGTGGGCTGCGACGGGGCGTTCACGCCTTGCGCCCCACCCCTGCGAAACCGGAGAAGGCGTAGGGGTCCTCCTCCTCGACCGGGCTCTCCGGTCGCCAGTGGGGCATCGGGACGAGGCCGGGTTCGACCAGTTCGGTGCCTTCGAAGAAGCGGGCGATCTCCTCGCCGGACCGCATCACCAGGGGGCTGCGGATGTTCCGGTAGACCCCGACGGTGCCGCCCGCCTGTTCCTCGGTGAGGGGGATGCCCTCGTAGGAGGCGTGGGTGAGGACGAGGAGGCTGCCGGGCGCGAGGGCGTCGAGCAGTTCGGCCACCGCGTCGTACGGCCGGTCCCGGTCCTCCAGGAAGTGCAGGACGGCGACGAGGAGGAGGGCGACGGGTCGGTCCGGGTCGAGCAGCCGGGAGACCTCGGGGCTGTGCAGGATGTCGGCCGGCTTGCGCAGGTCGGCGGCGACGACGTCGGCGCCGTCGTCGCCCTCCAGGACGGCACGGCTGTGGGCCACGGCGACCGGGTCGTGGTCGACGTAGACGACGCGGGCGTCCGGGTGGGCGGCGCGGGCCACCTCGTGCACGTTGCCGAAGGTGGGAATGCCGGAGCCGATGTCCAGGAACTGGATGACGTCGTTGTCAACGGCGTGACGGACGGCCCGTCGCATGAAGGCACGGTTCGCCTGCATGATCTTGGGCAGACCAGGCATGAACTCCATGGCCCTGCGCGCCGCTTCCCGGTCCACTTCGAAATTGTGCGAGCCACCCAGATAGAAGTCGTACATACGGGACACGCTCGGCACCGAGATGTCTGTACCAGGCGGAGCCCAGAGTGGACGCTCCATCGATGTCTCCAACAAGTCGCCATGGGGGATGCGGCCAGGTGTTCGCGGCCGGTGTTCGAGGTGAGGCTACTGATCGCCCGCCAGGAGAGCGAGTGGAAACGGAAATTCGCGGTCCGTTCTTGGTCACACGTCATCGGCACGTGCTCTCCGAACGAAGAGTTCACGCCTTCAGGCTGTGCACATTCACGTGCATCTGATCGTGCGTCGACTTCCCGGTGGAGTCGCGCGCCCACCCCCCGGGTGCCCACGCCCGGCCCGCACCTCGGCCGTTGTCCTGACGACGCCCGGTCGCCGGTGCGGGATGCCCCGTTCGCCACTCCTCCCGACAGGGCGACAACCGGACAGATATGACGGCGGAGGCCGAAACGAGCCGACACGGCCCCCTCCGTACGTACCGATCCGGCCGCTTCGGTAAACCATCCCGCTCCGAAACGAGGATATTGCGGCGAATCCGCCGCCGACGCGCTGAAACGTCAAACCAGTACGACCCGAGAACCCCTCCATCCAGCGAATCCCGAGCGATTCCGCCCCGGCGCGCCGTTCTTGTGTTCAGGCTCGTCGGCGTGTCTCTGTTCGGTTCACTCCTCGCGCGCCCCCTGGCGGCGCTCGCACTGGTGTGGCTCATCACCACTCCCGTGCCGGCCGCCGCCGACTCGTGCGCCTACGCCCACACCGGCCCCGACGGGTCGCACACCTCGGTCGCTGTGACCGGACCCGGTGCGTGCCCCACCAAACCCGCTCCGAAGCCCACGAAACCCAAGCCCACGCCGACATGGGTCACTCCACGGCCGACACCCCGGCCCCCGAACCGGCCGGTGCCCCCACCGCCCCAGCCGCACGTGCGGCCGACGACGCCCGCTCCCCCGGTCACGGTGCCGAGCCCGCGCCCCGGCCCCCCGTCCCCGGCACCGGCCCGCCCGACACGGCCTCCCGAACGCCCGGAGCCGCCGGAGCGCACCACGGCACCCGCCGCGCCCCCGCCGGCGCACGCGCCCAGCGCGAGTGCCCGGCCGCCGGCCGCGGGACCGGTCGCGCTCCCCCACTACCGCCGCACCTCACGGCCACGGCCCGAGAGCGGCACATCGGTGGTGACGACGACGCTGGTGATCATCGCTCCCGCCGTACTGGCGACCGCGATCCTGCGCCCTCGCGGCCGCTGACCGCCCCTCGGCCCCGTGCCCCATGTCCCCATCACCTTCTCCATCCCCACCCCCGTCCCCGCCCCCATCTCACTGTTCCCTGAAGGATGTTCATGTCTGAATGGCTCGTTCTCAGCCTGGCGATGGCCGCCGCCTGCGCCGTCGTCCTGGCGATCGTCATCTTCAACCAGCGGCGCGTCCCCGAGGACGACGACCCCAGCGAGACCCCCGACGTCATCGAGTACATGACGATGATGATCGGCGTGATCTACGCGATCGTGCTCGGTCTGGCCATCGCGGGCGTCTGGGAGGCGCGGGGTGCCGCCCAGGAGACCGTGCGGCAGGAGGCGCAGGCCATGCACGAGATCTCGGCGCGGGTGGAGGTCTACCCGGTGGAGGTCCGCACCAGGATCCGCTCCGACGTCGACGCGTACGTCTCGTACGTGGTCAACCACGAGTGGACGCACATGACCGAGGCGGGCGAGCTGAGCGACGAGGGCACCGCGCTCATGGAGCGGGTGCGGCGCAGCGTCACGGACTACCACCCGGCGAACGACTTCGAGGGCGAGGCGTACCAGCCGCTGGTGGACCAGGTCGCGGTGGCCGACGACGCCCGGAACGCCCGGGGGCAGAGCGCGGGCGAGACCATGCCAGGAGTGGTCTGGTTCGGCCTGATCATCGGAGCTCTGGTGACGGTCGGCCTGATCTTCACCCTGCAGATCCGCAGGACCGGCCGGGAGTTGCTGCTCGCCGGGCTCTTCAGCGTGCTGATCGCGTTCCTGTTGTTCCTCATCTGGGACTTCGACGCGCCCTTCGGCCGGGGCGTCTCGGCCACCGCCGCGCCGTTCACCGATCTGTTCCCGCAGGTCACCCGGTGACTCCACCCCCGTCGTGTGAGCCGTACGGGGGACAACGCTGCCCCATTCGTACGTCTGGGATCGCGGCTGTGGTAATGCGCTCCTAGCGTTCCCGGCAACGAGGTGCAGGCACGGTCTTTCGCGGGAACCCCCTTCCGCGGCCTCCCCTCGGGACCCGGAGGATCCACCATGCGCGCGATACGTGCCGCGTCCGCTTTCCTGTTGGGAGCGGCCGCCCTCGCCCCGGCCGCCCCGGCCGCCCTCGCGGCGGACGGCGTCCCCGCGCCGAACCCGCGGGCACAGGGGGCCAAGGCGGCGAGCGCCTTCGTCGTGTCGCCCTCGCTCGTCGCGCCCGGCGGCCGGGTGACGCTCAGCGCGCCCGGCTGCGCCAGTACGGCGACGGCCTCGGCCGGTGTCTTCGACATGGTCACCATCGCGCCGGGTTCGGCGGCGACCACCACCGTGGACCGGGACGCCCGTCAGGGCGCCGTGTACACGGTGGCGTTCAACTGCACGGGCGGCGTGCAGGGCGTCGCGAACCTGACGATCACCGGGACGCCCACGGCGACGCCGACGATCAGGTCCACCGTGCTCACTCCCCCACGCGGGGTGCGGGGCGGTCTGGGCGGTTCGGTGGACGGCGGATTCGAGCCGGCCGAACTGGCGGCGGGCGGGGCGCTGGTGCTCGCCGCCGCGGCCGGTGGCGTGTTCGTGTTCCGTCGTGCCGCGCGCGCCCGGCGGCACTGAGTCGCTCCGGACCCGTGGCGGGCGGACGCCCGTCGCCCCCGGGTCCCGTGAAGGGGACGCGGGGGCGGCGGGCGGAGCGGGCCGACCGGGAGGTGCGGCCGGTCAGACCCCCGCACCGGTCATCCGTCGGCGGCGGGCGATGAACAGGCCCCCGCCGAGCGCCGCGGCGGCGACGAGACCGCCGCCGACGGCCATCTCGGTGGAGCTGGGGGCGAGCGAGCCGCCGAGGCCGCCCTGGGCGCCACGGCCGGGGAGGACCCGGAACGAGTGCGTGACGACGGAAGAGTTGTCGCGGCACTTGACGGCGAGGTTGTAGCTGCCCGGGGTGGCGCGGTCGTGGACGCGGGCGATGGCGCTGGAGAGCCCGTTGGAGTTGACCGAGAGGTTGGTCTCCGGGAAGGCGTTGGACGTGACCGTGCCGCCGTGACCGCAGCCCTTCGCGGTGATCGTGATCGTCGACCCCGCGTGGACGTCGAAGGGATTGACGGTGACGTCGCGCGGGCCGTTGGTGGCGGCGGCGAGGGGAGCCGCGAGCGCGACCGCCGCGAACGCGGTGGCGGTCACCGCCAGAGTGCGTGCAGCACGCATGGTTGAACCTCCAGTGGAAGACGCCCCGAAGCGGTGCTCCGGGAGTTTCGACGAGTACGCCCTCCATGACGAACCATCACAAGTCGGGGCGAGCCTCGCACGTCGGCACTGGTCCACCCCGGTGAGCCGACACGCCCGGCGACACCCTCGGGAAGGCGAGGAAAGCGCAGGTCAGACCCTTACGAAGGGATCATCTGACGAATACTCGGATGGGTCAGCGCGCTGTCACCCGGCCGTCCCGGCCCCGGCTCGGGTCCGGCTCGGTTCCGGGGCTCCGGGCACCGTGCCCGGCGACCCGTACGGCGGCGGTCCCCACCCGTTCGGACCGCCCGGAATGACGGTCCGTCAGACCGCCCCTACCGTTCTGACGACGCCATGAAGGGAGAACCATGCCCGCGAAGGACTTCCGCGTCGTCGAGCGCAGAAGACGCCAACCCTGGGGCGTGCTGGCCCTCGCCATGCTGTCCGGGCTCGCGATGATGCGCAACGGGGTGGACATCTCGCCGGGGCCGCCGCAGCCCGCGGCGGCGGCCCGCCCGGTGGCGCGTCCCGCGACCCCGCCGCCCGGCGCGAGCGAGGGACTGGAGCCGCTGCCCTTCGCCCCGGCCTCCCGGATCAGGATCCCGGCGCTCCAGGTGGCCGCGCCGATCATGGACGTGGGCCTGGACGCGGACGGCTGGGTGGCGGCCCCACCGCCCGACGACACCAATCTCGCCGGCTGGTACCAGAACGGCATCTCACCCGGCCAGCGCGGCACCTCGGTCGTCGTCGGCCATGTCGACAACGCCCGGGGCCCGGCGGTCTTCTACGGCCTGGGCTCGGTCCAGAAGGGCCAGCACGTCGAGGTGGAGCGGTACGACGGCCGGATCGCGGTCTTCGAGGTCTACGGGGTGGAGGTGTACGCGAAGGACGACTTCCCCGGCGTCCAGGTCTACGCGGACACCGGCGCCCCCGAACTGCGGGTCATCACCTGCGGCGGCGGCTACACGCACGCGCGTGGCTACGACGGCAACGTGGTCGTGTACGCCCGCATGGTCGCCTCCCGGTAACCGGATGCGCGGCAGGGCCCCGGCACCAGCGGCGCCGGGGCCCTGCCGCGTACGGCTGCCGGAGGGGGAGGACGGGGGCCGGGGGCCCAGGGGGGACGGGGGAGGTCAGCGCCGGGGCAGGGTGATGCGGTATCCGGCGTCGAGGAGGGCGGGCAGGTACGCGCGCAGGGCGGCGACGCTCTGGGAGCGGTCGCCGCCCGCGTCGTGGTTGAGGACGACCGCGCCGGGGGCGGCGCCGTCCAGGGCGCGCCGGACGATGGCCTCGGTGCCCGGCTCCTTCCAGTCCAGGGTGTCGACGGTCCAGGCCAGCGGCTCCATGCCGAGTGCGGCGCCGATCTCGAAGGAGTGCCGGTTCCAGGCCCCGTAGGGGGCCCGGTACCAGAGCGGGGCCGCTCCCAGGGCCCGTTCGACGACCTCGCTGGTGGAACCGAGCTCGTCACGGATGCGGGAGGGGCGCAGCTTGGGGATGAGGGGGTGGGTCCAGGTGTGGTTGCCGATGACGTGCCCCTCCGCGTCCATCCGTCGCAGCAGGTCCTGGTTCTCGACGGCCATCTCGCCGCAGACGAAGAACATGGCCCGGCAGTCGTACCGGCGCAGGGTGTCCAGGATGTCGGGGGTGTAGCGGGGGTCGGGGCCGTCGTCGAAGGTGAGCACCATGGCGCGGCCGACGCCCGAGAGGCTCAGGAAGGGCCGCTGTCGTACGGGCGGGGCCGTCCGCCGGTGGACCGGGGGCGCGTAGGCGGTCATGGGCTGGAGGCGGTAGGCGCTGGCGCGCGGCCGGGCGGCCCGGACCTGGGGTCCGGCGGCGGGTCCGGTGCCGGGGCCGCCCCGGGGCCGGGTGGGGGCCGGGGGGTCGGCGGGGGTGAGCAGGTCCGCCGCGAGGACGCCGACGGCGGTGGTGGCCCCGAGGGCGGCGGTCAGGCGGAGCACCGCCCGACGCCCTGGAGGCATCTGATCCTTTTTCATGACTAATGGTTCGTACGGATGAGGGTCCGCGCCGCTCACCGACACCGGCCGCTCGTCCGAAAACACTCGATGAGCCGATAGCCTCGACAGGTGACCGAACAGCGACCCGGCCGGTTCGAGCGCGGCACCGACGGCCCGAAAGTGATCATGGCGGGAGTGGACGGCTCCGCCTCCTCCCTGCGCGCGGCGGCGTACGCGGCCGGGCTCGCCCGGCGGCAGGACGCGCTGCTCGCACTCGTGTACGTCCAGCCGGTGGTCCCCGCGGGGGTCGCGCTGGGCGCTCCCGTGACGGGGACGACCGAGGAGATCGCCGAGGACCTCGTCGCGGAGATCCGCGCGTCCACCGAGCGGGTGAAGGACCTGTGGCGGATGCGCTGGGAGTTCCACACCTTCCGGGGCGACGCCTACGCGGGCCTGGCCCAGGCGGCCGAGGAGCTGACGGCGGACGCCGTGGTGGTGGGCGCGTCGGAGTCGGCGGGGCACCGGATCATGGGGTCGGTGGCGGTCCGGCTGGTGAAGGCGGGCCGCTGGCCGGTCACCGTGGTGCCGTGACCGGCCGTCCGCTCCGACCGGCTCCCCGCAGCTCGCCACGACCGGGGGCGGGCCGATGCCTGGAGCGGCATTCCGCGCCCGGTCCGTCCTGACCGGTCCGTCGCGCCCGGTCCGCGCTGACCGGCCTGTCCCGCCCGGTCAGGACGGACCGGCCTCCGTCACCGGCCTCCGTCACGGGTCTCCGTGACCGGTCTCCGTGGTCAGCCCCTGTCCTCGGTCTCCGCGAGGGGACGGCGGCGGCGGGCGGCGGGCGCGGCGGGCATCGGCCGGTCGCCCCGGGCGGCGGGTCGTCGCCCCGACCGGCCCCCACCCCGTGGCCCGGTGGCCGTGACGCCCCGTGGATCACTTCCCCATCACGAGGCCGTCCCGGTCGGCGCCCCGGCCCAGGACCACCTCCCGGATGGTGTCGCGGATGTCGGCATGGTTCGCGGAGCCGCTGCCGTCGGCGCCCAGAGCGACGACCCGGCCCCGGCCGGTGTCGAACCACTGGGGGACGTACTCGGCCCGGGTGACCTCCCAGCGCGCGCCGGGCTTGCGGGGCGGCGCGAAGGTGAACCGGCCGATGCTGCTCTGGTTGCCGCGCGGATCGAAGGCACCCTCGTAATTGATCATGTCCCCGGCGATCTGGTCGCCCATCCCGTATACGATCCAGGTCCCGTTGACCTTCTCGTACGCCTGCGGGACATGGGCGTGCGTACCGACGATCAGGTCGATGTCGGGGCGGCCGCCGGTCCGCGAGGCGGTGAGCGCGCGACCGAGGGAGAGCTGGTCCTCGTCGGGCTCGGTCTGCCACTCGGTGCCCCAGTGGACGCTGACCACGACGACGTCGGCACCGGCCGCGCGGGCGGCGCGGGCGTCCTCGACGACCTTCCGCTCGTCGAGCAGCCGGACCGCCCAGGGCTGCCCGTCGGGCAGCGGGTGGTCGTTGGTGCCGTAGGTGTACGCGAGGTGGGCGACCGTGGCGGCGCCCGCCCTCAGCAGGGTGGGCTTCGCCGCCTCGGCCTCGGTGCGGGCCGATCCGGCGTGCCGGACCCCGGCCCGGTCCAGGGCGTCGAGGGTGCGGCCGAGGCCCTCGGCCCCGTCGTCGAGGCTGTGGTTGGAGGCGGTGGAGCAGGAGTCGTACCCGGTGGCCTTGAGCGCGGCGGCGACCTCGGGGGGCGATTTGAAGGCGGGGTATCCCGTGTAGGGGCCGCCGTCCTTGCCGTAGACCGTCTCCATGTGGCAGAGGGCGAGGTCCGCGCCGGAGACCACGGACCGCACCCCGGAGAACATCGGGGCGAAGTCGTAGCCGTCGCCCTCGGAGTCCTCGGCGGCCCGGCGGATGATCGAGTCGTGCGGGAGGACGTCACCGGAGGCGACGAGGGTGAATCCGGCGGGCGCCGAAGCGCCGCCGGGCGCGGCGGAGGGGGCGGTGGACCCCGCCTTGCCGGGTCGCGCGGCCGAGGTACCCGGGGTGACGCCGCCCGCCGGACCGCTCCCGCCGGTGCAGCCGGTCGCCGCCGCGAGCAGGACGGCAGCGAGCGCCGCGGCCCCCACCGGTCTGGTGCGTGAGGTCATGTACGGCACTCCGCCCGAATCAGAGGATGAACAGGTGATCACACGAATTGATCTCCCGGGCATGCGCCAGTCAAGGGTCGGGGCCGTACGGAGGTGCGAACCCCGCTGAATCGGACGCAACAGTTCCGGCCGACTTCGGCAGCCCTCCCCTCCGGCCCGTTCCTGGCCGACGGGAGCGCCACCACCCCGCACGACGGCGCACCAGCGGGCGCACCGGCCACCGCCGCCCCCACCGCGCGGACCGTCCACGGGGCCGGTTTCCGGCCACCGCCACCCCACCCCACGAGCGCTCACGCGCGGCCCACCGACCGCCCGCGAACCGCACGCCGACCCGTCGCCGACCCGGCCGCCGACCGTTCGGCGTACCACTCGTCGCTCGGTGCGACCGTTCGTCGCAGACCCGCGTCCGTGCCCTGTCCCTCGCCCGCCGGATGCGTTCGGATACGCCCCGGACGACGAGCGCGGGAAAGGCGGCAGACACGATGACGACGGCGACCACCGACGAGCGGACGCTCCAGGAGCTGCAGCGGGACCACGGCCCCGCCCTGCTCTCCTTCCTGCTCGGACTCACCTACGGGGACCGCCAGCGGGCCGAGGACCTCGCCCAGGAGACCCTGGTACGGGCCTGGCTCCACCCCGAGGCCTTCACCGGCCCCTACGACTCGATGCGCCCCTGGCTCTTCACCGTCGCCCGCCGCCTCGCCATCGACGCCCGGCGCTCACGCCTCGCCCGGCCCGCCGAGACCGGCGACGGCGTCCTCGCCGTGACCCCCGACCCCGCCGACGCCACCGCCTCCGCCGAAGCCGCGCTCGACGTACGGGCGGCCGTCCGGGGCCTGAGCCCCGAACACCGCGCGGTCCTCGTCCGGCTCTACTTCCACGGCCTCACCGTCAACGAGGCGGCCGTCGACCTCGGCATCCCCGCCGGGACGGTCAAGTCCCGCTCCCACTACGCGCTCCGCCAGCTCGGCCGGTCCCTGCCCGGCTACCGGCCGCGCCGCCCCGCCGCCCCGGCCCCGAACACCCGCCGCACCACACCCCGTACACCGCACGCGGCACCGCGCACCCCGCTCGCCCCACCGGTACCGATCCGGCCGGGAAACGTATCCGAAACCACACGGGCGAGTTGAGCAAAGCGGGACACACGGACGCCCTCCCCGGAGGAAGCTCTCCCCGGGTGCCCACACGTCCGGGTCCCCGATCTCCGGGAGAAGGTGGGAACGTTGCTGCCCGAGAGCACGAACGGCACCGGCGGGACGAGCGGCGGCGGACTCGCCGTACCGATGGCCTGGCTGTGCGCCGAATACCTGGCCGACGAAGTGCTGCGGGCCGCCGCGCTCGTGGCACCCGGCTCGCTGGAGTACCGGGCGGCCCTCCAGTCGCTCGCCCTCACCGTCCACCTCACGGAGGAACCGGAAGGACCGGAAGGACCCGACGGCCGACGGGCCCCCGGCGGGACCGACGAGTGGCTGCGGCACACCGCGTACGACCGGCCCTGGCCGCACTGGACCGAGGAACGGCTCGCGGCCCGGCGCGCGGCCGACCCGGGCGGTCCCGACCTCGCGCTGGCCGAGACGGCCTGGCGACGGCTGCGGGACACCTGGGTCCGCGCCACCGACCTCGACGGCAGGGACGACCCCGGCGCCCCGGTCGACGAGGACGATCAGATCTGGCTGCCCGCCTGGAAGCTGGGGCTGCCGCTCGCGCACCTCTCCCTGCACCTGCGCTGAGCCCGGCCGACGACCGGGCGGGCCGGGTCAGGGTGGTGAACGGTGGACTCCTGGACGGTACTTGGGAATCCGCACGGTCACCTTCATGCCCGCCCCGACCCCCGTCTCGATGACGAGCCCGTGCTCCGCCCCGTACACCTGGCGCAGCCGCTCGTCCACATTGGACAGACCGATGCCGGAGCCCGCCCGGTGCTCGCCGCGCAGCACCGCGCGCAGCAGCTCCGGGTCCATGCCGATGCCGTCGTCCTCGACGGTCACCACGGCCTCGGCGCCCGCGTCCCGGGCGGCGATCGTGACCCGGCAGCCCCGCTCCCGCTCCTGGAGGCCGTGCTTCACCGCGTTCTCCACCAGGGGCTGGAGACAGAGGAAGGGCAGCGTCACCGGCAGCACCTCGGGAGCGATCTGGAGCGTCACCTTCAGCCGGTCGCCGAACCGCGCACCGGCGAGCGCCAAATACTGCTCGATGGAACGCAGTTCGTCCGCCAGATGGGCGAACTCACCGTGCCTGCGGAACGAGTACCGGGTGAACTCCGCGAACTCCAGGAGGAGTTCCCTGGCCCGCTCGGGGTCCGTCCGGACGAAGGAGGCTATGGCGGCGAGGGAGTTGAAGATGAAGTGCGGGGATATCTGGGCCCGCAGCGCACGGATCTCCGCCTCCACGATCCGGGTCCGCGAGCGGTCCAGCTCGGCCAGCTCCAACTGCACGGACGCCCACCGGGCCACCTCCGTCGCGGCCCGCACCAGCACGGCCGACTCCCGCGAACCGTAGGCGACGAGCGCGCCGAGCACCCCGTCCTCCCCGGTGAGCGGGGCGACCACCGCCCAGCGCAGCGGGCACGCCGGGTCGGCGCAGCCGGTGTGCGCCGAGCGGCTGCGCCCCGACTCCAGGGTCTCGGCCGCCTGTTCCGGGACGTGCGCCCGGTGGTGCTCCTCGCCCGGTCCGTCCCAGGCGAGGACCGCGCCCCGGTCGATGAGGCAGAGCGCCTCCGTGCCCAGGAGCGACCGGAGGGTCCCCGCCGCCCGCCGGGCGGTCTCCTCGGTGAGCCCGGCCCGCAGCGGCGGCGCGGCGAGCGAGGCGGTGTGCAGGGTGTGGAAGGTGGCCCGCTCGACGGGCGTCCCGAGCCCGGGATCGGCGGCGCGCCCACCGTCGCGGGCCGTGAACCGGCCCAGGACGAAACCGGCGGCGAGCAGGACGGCCGCCGTGGCGGCGGCCGCGGCCAGGGCGATGCCGCTCATGGTCGTACCTCCTGGGTGGGAACGGTGCCGGGGCCCTCCCCCGGCGCGCCGGGGCGGGTGACCTCCTCCGGCAGGTGCAGACGGGCGAGGAGCGCGGAGGTGCCGGGCGGAATCCTGCGGGGCGTGGCCAGCGAGACCAGGACCATGGTGAGGAAGCCGAGCGGCACCGACCACACGGCGGGCCAGGCCATCAGGGTGTGCGGCCAGCCCGCGGGCGGCAGCCCGGCCCGGGTCGCCATCACGGCGGCCAGCGCGGAACCGCCGCCGAGCAGCAGCCCGGCCATCGCGCCCGGCGGGGTGAGCCGCCGCCACCAGATGCCGAGGACGAGCAGCGGGCAGAAGGAGGACGCGGAGACGGCGAAGGCGAGGCCGACGGCGTCGGCGACCGGCACCTTGGAGGCGACCACCCCGACACCGAGCGGGACGGCGGTGGCGAGCAGGGTCGCGAGCCGGAAGTGCCGTACGCCCCGGGAGGGCAGCACGTCCTGGGTGAGGACCCCGGCGACGGACATGGTCAGTCCGGAGGCGGTGGAGAGGAACGCGGCGAACGCGCCGCCCGCGAGCAGCGCCCCCAGCAGATCGCCGGGGAGCCCGCCGAGGACGCGGTCGGGCAGGACGAGCACGGCGGCGTCGGGGGAGCCGGTGAGGGCCAGTTCGGGGGCGTAGATCCGGCCGAGCGCCCCGTAGAGCGGCGGCAGCAGGTAGAAGGCGCTGACGAGGCCGAGCACGACGAGCGTGGTGCGCCGGGCGGCACGGCCGTGCGGGCTGGTGTAGAAGCGGACGGCGACGTGCGGCAGGCCCATGGTGCCGAGGAAGGTGGCGAGGATCAGCCCGTAGGTGGCGTACAGCTGGTGTCCGTCGCGGCCCCCGGCCAGGGGCTGGGACCAGCCGAGGGGGTCGGCGCCGTCGGCCACCCGCTCGGGGAGCGCGGCACCGGGGGCGAAGGCGAGGGTCGTGCCGCCGAGGACGTGGTGGGTGCCGGGCGCGAGGGTGACGGCTCCGTCCTCGTACCGTACGGAGTCGACGGTGCCGGTGACGGTCAGGGAGAGCGGCTCGTCGAGCCCGATGCGTACCGTGTCGGCGACCTGGACGACGGTGTGGCCGCGCAGCACGGCGGGGGCGTCGAAGCGGGCGCGGGGTGCCCCGTCGCCGTACCAGGCGGCGAGCAGGAAGAGGACCGGGACGAACAGCGCGGTCAGTTTCAGCCAGTACTGGAACGCCTGGACGAAGGTGATGCTGCGCATCCCGCCGGCGGCGACCGTGCCGGTGACGACGAGCGCGACGAGGAGTCCGCCGACCCAGTCGGGGGCACCGGTGAGGATCTCCAGGGTGAGCCCGGCGCCCTGGAGCTGGGGCAGCAGGTAGAGCCAGCCGATGCCGACGACGAAGAGGCTGGCGAGCCGCCGGGCCTGCGGTGATTCGAGGCGGGCCTCGGCGAAGTCGGAGAGGGTGTACGCGCCCGAGCGGCGCAGCGGGGCGGCGACGAGGACGAGGAGCACGAGGTATCCGGCGGTGTAGCCGACCGGGTACCAGAGCATGGCGGGGCCCTGGACGAGGACGAGTCCCGCGATGCCCAGGAAGGAGGCGGCGGAGAGGTACTCGCCGCTGATCGCGGCGGCGTTGAGGCCGGGGCCGACCGTGCGCGAGGCGACGTAGAAGTCGGAGGTGGTCCGGGAGATCCGCAGGCCGAGGGCGCCGATGAGGACGGTGGCGAGGACGACGGCGGTGACGGCCACGACGGCGTGGGTCTGGTTCACGGGACCACCGCCCGGGGCGCGGCCACGACGGCCGCTCCTTCGTCCGTCACGGCCGCCCCCGAGAGGGGCTCGGCCCCGGCGGTCGGCGCGGCCCCGGCGCCGTCCGGCGCGACCGCCTCAGGGTTCGCCACGGCCGTGCCGTCGCTCGTCGCCGCCGGGTGGGCGCCGGTCACGACCGGCCCGCCCTCCGCCGTCGCCGTTCCGCCGTCCGTCACGACCGGCCCGCCCTTAGGTACGGCCGTCTCATCGTTCGACGAGGCCGGTGAAGTCGCGCTCGTTGCGTTCGGCGCGGCGCACGTACCAGTGGGCGATGCCCCAGACGACGGGGTGGACGGCGACGCCGAGGGTGATCCACACGAACGCCTCGGGCGCGGGCAGGGCGAGCAGCAGCGGCAGCGGGCCGACGAGCAGGACGAGCGCGCCGAGGGCGGTGAGCGCGGCGCGCAGCTGGCTGCGCATCAGGGACCGTACGTAGGTGTGGCCGAGGGTGGTCTGTTCGTCGATCTCCGAGCGGGCCGGGGGGTGGACCGGGCGTCGCCGGGCGGGACCCGGTGGGACGGCGGAGCCGTGGGCGGAGGCGTAGGTGACCGTCTCCCGGCGGGACCGGCGCGGTGGGTGGTGCTCGGACATGGGGGTCCGCTCCGGCATCTCTCGACGGCCTCCCGCACGGGAAGGGAGGGCCTCGGGCCCGGGGACGCGTGGAGTCTACGCAGGTGGGGGCGGGCGCGGTAGGGGTGCGGGGTCAGCCCGCGGCGCGGCGCATCAGGAGGTCCCGCAGGGGGCGGGCGTGCCGACGGCTCACGGCGAGGTCGGTGCCGCCGATCCGGACGGAGGTGGTGCCGCCGTCGAGCCGCAGCTCGTCGATCCGGGCGAGGGCCACGAGGTGGCTGCGGTGGATGCGGACGAAGCCCCGGGAGGCCCACCGCTCCTCCAGGGTGGAGAGCGGGATGCGGACGAGGTGGCTGCCGTGGTCGGTGTGCAGCCGGGCGTAGTCGCCGTGGGCCTCCGCGTACGCGATGTCCTCGACGGCCACGAAGCGGGTGACACCGCCGAGTTCGACGGGGATCTGCTCGGGCGCGGAGGTGACCGGGGCGGCGGTCGCGTGGACCAGGTCGTGGACGCGGCGGACGGCTTCGGCGAGGCGTTCGCGGCGGACGGGTTTGAGGACGTAGTCGACGGCCTTCAGGTCGAAGGCCGTCAGCGCGAAGCCCTCGTGGGCGGTGACGAAGACGACGAGCGGCGGTCGGGCGAAGCCCGCGAGCAGCCGGGCCACGTCGAGTCCGGTGAGGCCGGGCATGTGGATGTCGAGGAAGACGACGTCGACGGTCTCGTCACCGTCCGGCCCGGACTCCAGGGCGCGGCCGATCCTGCGGAGCGCGGCGGTGGCGTCGCCCGCGCCCTCGGCGGAGCGGACCCGGGGGTCGGCGCGCAGCAGGTAGAGCAGTTCCCCGAGGGCGGGTTCCTCGTCGTCGACGGCCAGTACGCGCAGCATGCGGCGGAGTGTAGTGGGCGGTCCCGCGGGGCGGGGCCGGTACGTCGGCGGGGCGTACGGGGCCGGTACGTCGGCGGGGCCCGCGGGCCGGTCCCCCGCCGGGCTTCCGGTCTATTTCAGGAGCTTGGACAGGCGCCGGTCGGCCAGGAGCTTTCCGCCGGTCTGGCAGGTGGGGCAGTACTGGAGGGAGGAGTCGCTGAAGGAGACCTCCCGGATGGTGTCGCCGCACACCGGGCAGGGTTCGCCGGTGCGTCCGTGGACCCGCAGACCGCTCTTCTTCTCGGCCTTGAGCTGTCCGGCGGCGACGCCCCGGGAGCGTTCGACGGCGTCGAGGAGGGTGGTGCGCATCGCCGTGTACAGGGCGGCCGTCTCCTCGGCGGTGAGGTTCTGGGTGGGTTTGAAGGGGGACGTCTTCGCGGCGTGCAGGATCTCGTCGCTGTACGCGTTGCCGATGCCGGCGATGAGGCTCTGGTCGCGCAGGGCGCCCTTGATCTGGCGCCGTTCCCCGGCGAGGAGGGCGGCGAACTCCCCGGGGCCGAAGTCCTCGGCGAGCGGGTCGGGCCCGAGGCGGGCCACCCCGGGCACCTCGGCCGGGTCGTGGACCACGTACACGGCGAGGCGTTTCGTCGTGCCCATCTCGGTGAGGTCGAAGCCGTCGCCGCCGGTGAGGGCGGTGCGCAGGGCCAGCGGGCCCTTGCCGGGCTTCGGCGGTCCCGAGGGCAGCGGGTCCTGCCAGCGGAGCCAGCCCGCGCGGGCGAGGTGGACGAGGAGGTGGAGCGTGCCGCCGGGGCCCTCGGTGGTGAGGTCGAGGAACTTCCCGTGCCGTCCCACCCCGGTGACCTCGGCGCCCTCGACGGCGGTGACGGGCGGGTCGTAGGTCTTCAGGACGCTGATCGCGACGGGCAGCACACGGGCGATCTCCTTGCCCACCAGGTGGGTGTCGAGGAACGCGCGCAGCGCTTCCACCTCGGGGAGTTCGGGCATGTCTCCACCCTGCCGCACGGACAGCGGGGACGCGCGACGGAGGCGGGCCCGGGGCGGTGGGGGCGGTGGGGGCGAGGGGCGTGGAGCAGGACGAGGGCGGTGGGAACACGGCCGGTCTTTCAGGCCCACCGGGGCCGGACCGGGGCCGTGGGAGATGACCGGCCTTTCGGGCCCACCCGGGCCGGACCAGGGCCGGGCGGCCAGGCCTGTCCGATCGGGCTGATCAGGTGGGTCGGGTGGGGGCCGAGGGCTGCGGGTCGCAGCCGTCCTGGCCGGGCCGGGCAGAGCCGTACCGGGCCCAGCCCGAGCCCGGCCGTCAAGGCCCTCCGGGACCGTCCTCCTCCAGGACGAACTCGCACCACACGCACTTGCCGCCGCCCCGGGGCTCGACGCCCCAGACGTCGGAGATCTGCTCGACCAGCAGCAGTCCACGGCCGGAGACCCCGGCCTCCCCCGCCTCCCGGCGGCGTGGCAGGGCGCTGGAACGGTCCTCCACCTCGACCCTGAGCCGCCGTTCGGGACCGCCCGGGATCCGCAGGGTCAGGATCGCGCCGCCGTCGGTGTGCATGAGGGCGTTGGTCATGAGTTCGTCGGCGGCGAGTTCGATCTCGTCGGCGCGTTCCCCCGCGCCCCAGGCCCGGACGGCGGCCCGGATCATGTGCCGGGCCGAACTGAGGGCCTCGGGGTCGTTCTGGGCCACGTGCTGCCGGAAGCGGCCGGTGCCCCGGGACCCGGGCGCCTCCTCGCGGCGCAGCAGCAGGATGGCGACGTCGTCCTCGCCGCCCCGGTCGGCGACCACCTCGCACAGGTGGTCGGCGAGTTCCTGGAGGTCGGTGGGGCCGCGCCGGACCAGGGAGGAGAGCCACTGGAGGCCCTCGTCGAGGTCGGCGCCGGGCTTCTCCACCAGTCCGTCGGTGTAGAGCATCAGGGTCCGGCCGGGGTCCAGTTCCAGGGTGGTCACCGGGTAGTCGACCCTGCCGAACTCGGCGGAGAGCCCGAGCGGCAGGCCGCCCTCCACCGGAATCCGGCGGCAGTGGCCGTCGGGTTCCCGGACGAGCGGGTCGACGTGTCCGGCCCGGACGACCTGGACGACGCCGGTGCCGAGGTCGGCCTCGGCGTAGGTGCAGGTGGCGAAGCGTTCGGTGTCGAGTTCATGGAGGAAGACGGAGGCACGGGCCATGACCGTGGCCGGGGGGTGTCCTTCGGCGGCGTAGGCGCGGAGCACGATCCGCAGCTGTCCCATGACGGCGGCGGCGTGGGTGTCGTGCCCCTGGACGTCGCCGATGACGGCGCCGACGCGTCCGCCGGGCAGGGGGATGAGGTCGTACCAGTCGCCGCCGACGTCCCTGCCGAGGCGGGCGGAGCGGTAGCGGACGGCGGTCTGGGCACCGGGCACGTCGGGGATGCGGCGCGGCAGCATCGCCTGCTGGAGGCCCTCCGCCAGGTCGTGCTCCTGTTCGTAGAGCATGGCCCGCTGGAGGCTCTGGGCGATGCTGCTGCCGAGGGCGACGAGCAGGGTCCGCTCGTCCTCGCTGAAGCCGGTCCGGTCGTTGTACAGCAGTCCGAGGGCACCGATGGGCCTGGCCTGGGCGATGAGCGGGAGGTAGGCGGCGGAGGTGATGCCGAGCCCGCTGATGTGCGGCCAGAGCACGGGGAAGGAGGCGGCGAAGTCCCGCGCCGATTCGATGAAGCGGGGGCGCAGGGTGCGGACGACCTCGCTCATCGGGTAGGGCTCGTCCACCCGGGTGAACCGGGTGCCGGGCACGAACGAGCCCTCGGGTCCCTCGGCGACCAGGGTGATGCGTCCGGCGTCGAGGAGGCCGACGACGAGGCTCGCGGCGCCGAAGTGTTCAAGTGCGTGGGAGTCGTTGAGCAGGTCGATGACGTCCTGCACGGTCCGCGCGTACGCCAGGGCGGCGGTGGTGCCCTCGACGACGCCCGCGCGGCGGCGTCTGCCCTCGTCGAGGCCGAGCCGGGCGGCGGACTCGCTGAGTTCGTGGGTGGCGTCGCGGAGGACGCCGACGATGCGCACGGGGCGGCCGGTGGCGTCCCGGTGCACCAGTCCCTGGGTGTGGGTCCACTGCTGGCCGCCGTCGCGGCGGCGGATGCGGAAGTAGGCGCCGTACTGCTCGCTGCCGTCCTTGAGCGCCTGGGTGACGAGGGTGTCGAGGCGGCGGGCCTCGTCCGGCTGGACCCGTGAGCCGAGGCATTCGGGGCGTCCGTCGTACTCCGCGCGGTCCATGTCGAAGACGTCGAGCGCGGCGTCGTCCATGGCCATCGTCCCCGCGAGAAGGTCCCAGTCGAAGCCGCCCATGCGGAAGACGGAGCCGTGGGCGGAGAGGATTCCGGCGGTTCCACCGGAATCAGTGGTTCCGGCGGAACCGGCCCCCGGCCCCTCGGGCGCGCGGCCGGACCGGCCGGCCGGTTCCCCGTCCCCGTTGCCCGCGTTCATGGGGCCACGCTAGGCGCGGTGCGGCTCGGGCGCACCACGAAGATCCGTGTCACCCCTGGAAGGTCTCGGGCCGGTCCGGGACGGGCGCGGCCGGGAAGACCTGGTCGGGCGGCAGTTCGCCGTCGGGGGCGGTGGGCGGTTCGGCGTAGGGGTCGGGGAAGGGGTCCCCGTAGGGGTCGGCCGGATGCTCGGGCGGGATGTCGGGGTGCTGCTCGGGGTCAGGGTCGGGGTGGGGGTACGGCTCCGGGTTCGCGGGGGCCGGTTCGGTGCCGGTGCCGCCGCTTCCCGAGGGGCCGATCGGCGGGCCGACCGGTTCCGACGGTGCGGGCGGGGGCGGCACGGGCCTGACCGGCGGGTCGGCGTCCGGGCCGGTGGGGTCGCCGGGCGGCGCGGTGTCCGGGGTGCCGGGCACGGTCCGGTCCGGTGTACCGGTGCCGGGTGCCGTCCGGTCCGGTGTGCCGTCGCCGGTGCGGGTGCACGCGTCGGGGTCGCAGGTCGGGGGCACGTCGGGAGCACGGTCCTCGGCGCCGTCGCTGCCGGTCCGCCGCTCGATCCAGCTGCGGTCGGTGGCGTTCACGATGACGAGGCTGGTGACGACGGCGCTGGTCGGCCGGACGACGATCACCCGGTCGGGGTCGAAGCCGTCCCAGGGGTCGCCCCGGTGGATGCCGGAAGGGTCGGCGGCGGGGGTGCGCAGCGGGTTGCCTCCGGCGCAGCGGACGCGGGGGGCGCCGTAGGGGTCGACGAGGACGGCCGTACCGGCCTGGAGGACGGACTGGAAGGGCCGGGGCCGGGTCTCGCGGTAACCGTGGCTGGTGACCCTGACGTCCGCGCGGAGCACCACGGGGGTGAGTCCCCTGAGCCAGCCCTCGACGTTGCTCTCGGGGATGCCGGAGGCTTCGGCGAAGGCGCGCTTCTTGTCCTGGTCGGCGGTGAGGAGCGCGGACTGCCGGGGGACGTCGCAACTGCCGACGGACCGGGTGCCTCCGTAGAGGCCGGGGGTGGAGCCGGTGACCTCGTGCGCCTGCTGGGCGGTGTCGTCGGGGTCCCGCTCGGGCACCGGCGGGCGTACGGCGTTGCGGACGGTGGAGGCGGTGAAGGGGTCGGGGCCCGTCGCGGCGAGCGGCTGGAGGAAGACGTCCGTGCCCCCTCCCGCGGCGGGTTCGGCTCCGCCGCGGGAGCCCTCCCACGCGGCGGAGCAGCCGGTGAGCAGCAGGGCGGCGGCGAGCACGGCCGAGGCCCTCAGGGCCGTACGGGGGCGGAGACCGGGCAGCGCCCCCGTTCCCGTGCGGGGCCGGGCGTCGGGCCCTCTTCCCTCCCCCGCTCGGGGGCGTGCGTCGGGGCGTACCGTCGCCGACACGCGCGGACGAGCGCCGGGGGGCGCGCCCTCTCCCGTAGGGGCGCGTCCGGCGGGTCCTCTCTCCGTCGCCGCGCGAGGGCGGGCGTCGGCCGGCGCCGCCGTGCCCGTGCGCTGTCGCCCGTCGGGGTCCGGGGCGGAGGTCGGGAAGGCAGGGGTCAGGGAGGCGGTGGGCGGGAAGGCGGTGGGGGTTCGCCGCGTCCGGCGGTGGGCTGAGCGCACCTGTCTGTCTCCCGCTTTCTTCCGCCCGGGGTCCGGTCCCGGGTTCCGGCCGTTGCCTCCTGTCTGCCGCAGCAACCGGTGTGCCGCAAGCGGAGGGCGGCCGACCGGGTGGGGAGGGACCCGCAAAGGACTTGAACAGGTTCAAGGAAGCCCCTACGCTCACCCCTGCCAGTTGAACGCGTTCAAGCAGGGGGCGGCCGGTCCTCCCCCACGGCCCGCCCGTGAACGGAGCCTCCGGCATGACCCGTCTGCTCAGCGGCCTGTCCCGCCCCCGGCCCGCCCTCACCTACGGCGAGACCGGCGCCACCCGCGCCCCTGCGGACCTCCCCGACGGCTACCGCCACCTGCGCTGCACCACGGTCGTCGGCCACGGGCGCGCCGCCTTCGAACGGGCCGGGACCGCCGTCACCACCTGGCGGATGCACCGCGACTCCGGCGCGTCCCTCCTCGCCGACGCCGGGCGCGCCGCGCCGGGCACGGCCGTTGAGGTGTCCATCGGCCTCGGCCCCTTCCGGCTCACCGCCCCCTGCTCGGTGATCTGGACGGCGTACGAGGACCGGCGCACCGGCTTCGCCTACGGCACGCTCACCGGGCATCCCGAGTGCGGCGAGGAGTCCTTCGTCGTGGAGCTGGAGGACGACGGCACGGTCCGCTTCACCGTGACCGCCTTCAGCCGCCCCGCCACCTGGTACACCCGGCTCGCCGGACCGCTGGTCCCGCCGCTCCAGCGGGCGTACGCGCACCGGCTCGGCCGCACCCTCCGGCGTCTCGTCGGAAGCTGATTCCCGGCCGATACTGGAAGGGATGGAGTGGTTCACGGCACCTGACCTGTGGCTGGGCCGGATCGTCTTCCAGCGGGGCCTGGCCGCGCTGTACTGCGTGGCGTTCCTGTCGGCCGCCCTGCAGTTCCGGGCCCTGATCGGGGAGCGCGGGATGCTGCCCGTGCCGGAGTACGTGCGCGGGACCCGGGCGCGCGACACCCCGTCGCTGTTCCACTGGCGCTACTCCGACCGGCTGTTCGCCGCCGTCTCGTGGTCCGGTGCGGGGCTGGCCCTCGCCCTGGTGACGGGCGCCGGGGACGCGGTGCCGCTGCCGGTGTCGATGCTGTTCTGGCTGGTGCTCTGGGCGCTGTACCTGTCGATCGTGAACGTGGGCCAGACCTGGTACTCGTTCGGCTGGGAGACGCTGCTCCTGGAGGCGGGGTTCCTCGCGGTGTTCCTCGGCAACGACGACACCGGCCCGCCCGTCCTCGTCCTGTTGCTGCTGCGCTGGCTGCTCTTCCGGGTGGAGTTCGGCGCCGGGCTGATCAAGATCCGTGGCGACCGCTGCTGGCGGAACCTGACCTGTCTCTTCCACCACCACGAGACGCAGCCGATGCCCGGCCCGCTGAGCTGGTTCTTCCACCGTCTGCCGCGCCCGCTGCACCGGGTGGAGGCGGCGGCCAACCATGTCGTGCAGCTGGTCGTGCCGTTCCTGCTGTTCGCCCCGCAGCCGGTGGCCACGGTCGCCGCCGGGCTGATGATCGCCACCCAGCTGTGGCTGGTGCTCTCGGGCAACTTCGCCTGGCTGAACTGGCTGACCGTGGTGCTGGCCCTGTCCGTCGTGGACGCCTCCGCGCTCACCGGCCCGCACCCGGGCCCGCGACCGCCGCTCTGGTACGTCGTCCTGGTCGTCGCCCTGACCGCGTTGATCCTGGTCCGCAGCTACCGCCCGGTGCGCAATCTGCTCTCCCGCCACCAGGCGATGAACCGCTCGTACGATCCGTACCACCTGGTCAACTCGTACGGGGCGTTCGGCACCGTCGGGCGGGTCCGGGAGGAGATCGTCGTCGAGGGCACCGACGACCCCGCGCCGCACGAGGGCACGGTGTGGCGGGAGTACGGCTTCAAGGGCAAGCCCGGCGATCCGCGCAGGATGCCCCGCCAGTTCGCCCCGTACCATCTGCGGCTCGACTGGCTGATGTGGTTCGCGGCGCTCAGCCCGGGGTACGCGCGCCCGTGGTTCGGCCCGTTCGTGGAACGGCTGCTCGACGGCGACCCGGACACCCTGCGGCTGCTCGCCCACGATCCGTTCCCCGGGCGGCCCCCGCTCTTCGTCCGGGCCCGGCTGTACCGGTACCGCTTCACGACCTGGCGGGAACTGCGCGCGACCGGCGCCTGGTGGCACCGGACGCCGGTGCGGGAGTACCTGCCGCCGACCCGGCTGCGCGCCGGTTCCCCCGGCCGGACTCGGCCGGGGGAACCGGGATGAGGCGAAGGGGATCAGTCGATGCCGGGCAGGATGTGCGGCTCCGCGAGATCGTCCTCGTAGCCCGCGAGCCTGATCGGGGCCGAGCGGGCCCAGACCTCCAGGCTCCCCAGCTCTCCGTTGCGACGCGGCCGTTCCTTGGTCGGGGCCGGTCGCGGTTCCTGCTTCGTCAGTTCGGGTGTCACCGCGCACTCCTTCGTGTCGCGTACCTGTGGGACAAGTGCCGGTCGGTCGCGGTGGCGCCGTTCGTCGGGCGGGACCGCGGCCTCGGTGGAGGGCCGGTCCCGGGAAGGCCGTGAGGACGGTGTGTCTCCTCGGTGGCCGACCGTGAACATCAGAGTAACCAAATGAGCGCGGCTGCGCTCTACCGGGCCGCGAACTGTGACGCGATCGGGTGACGGAAACCGAAGAGCGCCCCCTCCGGCGGAGGGGGCGCTCTTCGGAAAGCCCACGGCCACTACCCGTGTGCGGGCACTACCAGTTCGCGGGGGCGTAGTCCTTCAAGAAGCACCCGTAGAGGTCCTCGCCGTCCTCGCCGCGCACGATCGGGTCGTACACCCGGGCCGCGCCGTCGACGAGGTCGAGCGGGGCGTGGAACCCTTCCTCGGCCAGCCGCAGCTTGTCGAAGTGCGGGCGCTCGTCGGTGATCCAGCCCGTGTCGACCGAGGTCATGAGGATGCCGTCGGTCTTGAACATCTCCTCACCGCTGGTCCGCGTCACCATGTTCATCGCGGCCTTGGCCGCGTTGGTGTTCGGGTGCCCGGCGCCCTTGTAGCCACGGCTGAAGACGCCCTCCATCGCGGAGACGTTCACGACGTAGGAACGTCCGCTCGCGGCCTTCCGCGCGGCCTCGGCCATCAGCGGACGCAACTTGCTGATCAGGATGAACGGCGCCGTGTAGTTGCACAGCTGGGTCTCCAGGAGCTCCACCGGGGAGATCTGCTCGATGCTCTGCACCCAGGTGTTGCTGTCGACGACGTCCGGCACGAGACCGCCCGCGTCGATGGCGGTGCCGTCGAGGTGCTTGGCGATGCTGGCGTTGCCCGCGACGAGCGCGAGGTCGGCGACCTGCTGCGCCTCCAGGTCGCGCACGCCCACGGGCAGCTCCGACGAGCCGACGAGCTCGCCCACCGCACCGGAGTTGAAGGCGCCGATGACGTGGTGGGCGGGCAGCTCACCGGACGGCAGCGCCGCGCTCTCCCCCTCGACGAGCGCGGAGTACGCGGACGGCAGCCTGCGCACGGTCTGCGTCGCGTTGTTGACCAGGATGTCGAGCGGACCGTCCTCGGTCATCCGGTCGGCGAGCGCCACGACCTGGGCCGGGTCGCGCAGGTCGATGCCGACGACCTCCAGGCGGTGGATCCACTCGGCGGAGTCCTCCATCGCCTTGAAACGGCGGATGGCGTCCTTCGGGAAGCGGGTGGTGATCGTGGTGTGGGCGCCGTCGCGCAGCAGCCGCAGTGCGATGTACATGCCGATCTTCGCCCGGCCGCCGGTCAGCAGGGCGCGCTTGCCGGTGAGGTCGGTGCGGGCTTCGCGCCTGGCCCGGTTCTCGGCCGCGCACGGCTGGCAGAGCTGGTGGTAGAAGTAGTCGACCTCGACGAACCGCGTCTTGCAGACGTAACAGGAGCGGGGACGCTGGAGTATTCCGGCGATCCGGCCCTCCTCCGTCACGGAGGAGGGCAGCAGACCCTCGGTCTCGTCGTCGATGCGCTGCGCCGAGCCGGTCGCCGTGGCCTCGGTGACCGCCTTGTCGTTGGCGGTCTTGGCGGCCCGGCGCTCCTGGCGGCGGCGCTGCTTCACCGTCCGGTAGATGCCCGCGGTGGCGCGCCGGACCTGGATCGCGTCCGGGTGGTCGACCTCCAGCTTGTCGAGTTCGTCGAGGACGCTGAGGCAGACGGCCAGGCGCTCGGGGTCGACGCCCGGCCCGTAGTCCTGGGTTTCTTCGGTCACCGTCATGGCCTTCGGGTTCCTCGTTCGCTCGTACGTCGCCGGTCGTGGGCTCGAAGGAACAACTTTACGGAGCGGGGGGCCGCGCCTCCAAACCCGTACGGGGAGCGTGGTCGAAGACACAGTCGCCGCACAGAGCGCCGCCCGGGCAGCGGTAGTACAGGCAGCAGCTCGCGCGGCGCAGCCGGGGGCCCCGTACCGTGCCCGCGAGGTCGGGGTGGTCCAGGAGGCCGGAGACCAGCGCGGCGGCCCGCTCGGCGGCCTCCGGGCGGCCGTGGGCGAGGGCCCAGCGGGTCAGCTCGCGCAGGGCGCCGGCGAGGGCGGAGCCCGCGTTGCCCCACAGCAGGCGCGGGGAGACGCGTCCGTCGCGGGCGAAGGCCGCGTGGAGCGGGACCAGGTGTGCCTCCTGGACGGCCGCGCGCAGCCCGGCCACGGTCGCGGGGCGGGTCGCGGAACCGTCCCACCACAGGTCGTCGGGCGAGGTCAGCGCCCCGTCCCAGTGCAGTGCGGCGGGATCGAGGTCGGGGAAGGCCCCGTGGAGGGCGGCCGGTCCGAGCGCGGTGGACCAGAGCCTGGCCGCGAGTCCGAGGTGGGCGACGGAGGCGCCGACGCGCCGCTCGGGGGCGCCGAGCCGGGCGGCGACCCGGTCCACGCGCGCGTGGAGGGGCCCGTCCTCCCCCGCGTAGAGACGGGCGAGCGGGCGGTGGGCACCGCCGGTCTCCGGCGGTGCGGTCCGCAGCGCGAAGAAACCGCCCACCGATCCGCTCTCGACGAGATCCACGCGTGACTCCCCCTGGTCCTGTCCGACGGCCCCCGTCCGACCGGAGGCTCCGTACCGGTGCTCGTGGCGCTCCCGGTGTCGGCCTCCGTCGGATTCCGGTTTTTTTCTCCCTCCACCGTATCGGCCCTCCCCCACCCCCGGCTGTACACGAAAAGACCCTTTACATCCGTTCTGACCTGCACGGGTGTACATCCCACGGGGTACGGCGGGGCCGGGTACTACGCCGGTGGTAGCGGTGAAGACGTCCCCTGGGACGACGACGCGACCGGCCGGTCGGAGAGATCGTGGAAGGTATGAGTCCCCTCCTGCTGTCCGTCCTCCTGGCCCTGGTCTCCGCGGTCGCCTACGCGGGCGCGGCGATCGTGCAGGAGCGGGTCGCGGCCTCCGCCGCCGGTCCGCGCTACGCGCCGCTGCGCAGCCGGGCGTGGTGGGGGTCCGTCCTGCTCAACGGCTTCGGCGCGACCCTGCACGTCGCGGCGCTCGCGTACGGGCCGCTCAGTCTGGTGCAGCCGCTGGGGGCGCTTACGATCGTGTTCGCGCTGCCCATGGCGGCGCTGTTCGTCGGCCGGAGGGCGGGGCGGCGGGCCTGGCGGGGTGCCGTCATGGCCACGGCAGGCCTGGCGGGACTCCTGAGCCTGGCGAGCGGCGCCGGGGGCAGGTCCCTGGCCGACGGGGACCGGTGGCTGCTCGCGCTCTCCGCCTTCGGCCTGGTGGGCGTCCTGTTCGCGGCCGCGCACCTGATCGGCAGGTCGGCGCTCCGCAGCATCGTGCTCGCCACGGCGGCGGGCGTCTCCTTCGGCATCGCCTCCGTCTTCACGAAGTCGGTGGCCGAGGGCTGGACGCCGGGGGCGCCGCTCGCCGAGTGGACGGGGCTCCTCGTGCTCTCGACGCTGGCCGTGACCGGGCTGCTGCTCTCCCAGGCCTCGTACCGGGGGGCCGGTCTCGCCGCACCGCTGGCGACCGTCACCGTCGTCAACCCGGTGGTCGCCGCCACCGTGGGCCTGACCCTGTTCGGCGAGAGCTTCCGCTACGGCACCGCCGGTACGGTGGCGGCGCTGATCTGCGGCGCGGTGGCGGCCGGCGGTCTGGTGGAGCTGACCCTGGACCGGATGACACCCCCGGCGGCGGGGGTGCCGTCCCCGGGCGGGACGGCCCCGGACACGACGGCCCCGCGGGCGTCGGAGCCTTCGGGCCGCTCCGGATCCCCGGGGTCTTCCGCGGCCCCGGAACCCCCGAGGTCTTCGGGGTCCCCGGGGTCCTCCGGTCCTACCGGGTCAGAAGGTGACGCCGCGGGCCCTGAGGTAGGCCAGGGGGTCGATGTCGGAGCCGTACCCGGGACCCGTCCGGACCTCGAAGTGGAGGTGCGGTCCCGAACTGTTGCCGGTCGACCCTGAGCGGCCGATCCGCTGCCCCGGGGTGACCCGCTGGCCCTCGCGGACGGTGAGCGCGGAGAGATGGGCGTACTGGCTGTAGCGGCCGTCGTCGTGGCGCAGGACGATCTGGTAGCCGTACGCGCCGCCCCAGCCCGCGGCGACGATCCGCCCGCCGGACACGGCCTTCACCGAGGTGCCGGTGGGGACGGGGAAGTCGACGCCGGTGTGGTAGCCGCTGGACCAGGAGGAACCCGGCTTGCCGTAGCGGGTGCCGATGTCCGAGGAGACGGGGGCGGAGTAGCGGTCCTCGTCCGCCTCCGCCGGGCGCGGCCGGGAGACCGGCCTCGGCTGGGGCTTGGCCTGCTCGGTGGGCTTCGCCGCGGGCTTCGGGTCCGGCTTCGCGACCGGCTTCGTGTCGGTGCGGGTGTCCGACGGGGCCGTCACCGGGCGGGTGCGGGGCACCTCGGACCGGGGTGCGGGCGTGGTCTTCGGCGGCGTGGCCCGCGGCGGCTCCGTGACGGTCTTCGGCTTCTTGAGCCCGGGCTTCGGGGTGTTGACGGCCGCCTTCGGCGGGGCCGCGCGGCCCGGCTCGGCGGGCTTCTTCGGCGCCTCGATGCGCAGAGTCAGGCGCTGGCCGGGATAGATCAGGTCGGGGTCGTCCCCGACGACGGTCCGATTGGTGTCGTACAGGCCCTTCCAGCCGTCCCTGACGCGCTCGTCGCGGGCGATCTTCGACAGGGAGTCGCCGGGCGTCACCGTGTACATCTCGCGGACGGTCGGCACGGCGGTCGGGCCGACGTTCCGCGCGGTCCGCTCGGGCAGGGCGCGCTGGCCCGGCAGGGAGGTGGTCCTCACCGTGTTCCCGCCGGACGCCTTCGCGCCGGAGGCGCCGGGGCTGATGTCCGGCGCGTCCCCGCCCCGGACGAGCCCCGCCCGGGCACCGCAGGCGGGCCAGGCACCGGGGCCCTGGCCCTTCAGGACGCGCTCGGCGATCGCGATCTGCTGGTCCTTGGAGGCCAGGTCGGCGCGCGGGGCGTAGTGGGTGCCCCCGTACCGCTCCCAGGTGGACTGGGTGAACTGGAGTCCACCGAAGTAGCCGTTGCCGGTGTTGATCTGCCAGTGGGAGGTCGACTCGCAGGCCGCGACCTTCTCCCAGACGTCCAGCGACGCGGCCTGTACGCTCCCCGCGCCGATCAGCGGCAGCGCCATTCCGGCGCCTCCCGCCGTGACGGTGAGCGAGGCACGGTTGATCCGGCTCGGCTGGTGGCGGCGATGACGTCCGCGTACGGCCATGGGCCCCCCTTGAACACAGCGACAGCGGTCCAAGTTAGGGGGTGCGCACGTTCGGTGACAAGTGATACGCGGAAGACCAACCCTCTTGTGTCAGCTCGGTGTTGACACCGGAGCCCTCAGGCCGGGCCCGGCTGGGGCTGCGGCTCGGGTTCCGGCACGGGCCCGCCGGGCCCGGGTACGGGCTCGGGAGAGGGCACGGGAGCGGGCCCCGGGCCCGGTCCGGGCGGGCTCGGCAGCGGGCCGGGCGGGGGGACGGGTGGCGGTGAGGGCACCGGCGACGGAAGGGGCGAGGGCGGCAGCGGGTCGGGATACGGCTGGGTCATCGAGGTCCTCCATGTCGACGGGTTCCGGCCCTCCCAGGGTGACCCGAGGAGCACCGGAGCGCCCGCCGGGCCGTACGGGAAGGGCCCGGCCGGGTCCGGACCGCCCGCACGGGAGGGGTGGCTTCCCCGTAGGGGCAGGGAGCTTCCCGTAGGGGCGGGGAGACGGAACGCGGGACCCTCTCACGGGGAGGGGATCCCTGCGGGCAGGAGACCCCTACGGGTGGCGGCCCCCTACGGGCAGGGCCTCCTGCGGGTCCGGTCTCCTGCGGGCGGGCGGCTCGGGCTGTGGCCCGCGTCGGGGTGAGCGCCCCGTCGGCGCGGTCACCACAGCCCGGGGCTGGCCTCCAGTTGGAGCCGGGCGGCGCGGATCACCTCGGGCGGCGCCGCCGGAGCCTCGTCCGGGTGCCGCTCGGCCCATGCGGCGGCGTACGAACAGATCGGCACGGCGGGAACGCCTTCGGCGGCGGCGAGCGCGTAGAACGCGCGCACGAGGGACCCGGCGATCCCCTTTCCCTCGTGCGCCCGCTCGACGACCGTGTGCACGGCGACGAGCGCGTGGGGTTCGGCGGTGAGGGCGAAGTAGACGATGGCGCCGACGGGGGTCTCCCCCTCGAACGCCGCCAGACGTCCGGACGACCGGTCGTCGACGATCCTCAGCTCGCCCATGCGCTGCTCCCTCTGCTCGTACGGTGACGGGCTACCGCGCGGGCACGGCGCCCGGACCGCGCACCGTGTCGCTCCCGGGAACGGGTGCGGAGGCGTCGGTCCCGAGTTCCACGATGCGGTTGCCGCCGTCGACGTGCACGACACGCGGGACGAAGGAGCGCGCCTCCGCGTCCTCGACCTGCGCGTAACTGATCAGGATGACGAGGTCGCCGGGGTGGACCAGGTGGGCGGCGGCGCCGTTGATCCCGATGATCCCGGAGCCGCGTTCCCCCTCGATGACGTACGTCTCCAGACGGGCACCGTTGTCGATGTCGACGATGTGCACCAGCTCGCCGGGCAGCAGATCCGCCGCCTCCATCAACTCGGCGTCGACGGTGACCGATCCGACGTAGTGCAGATCGGCCTGAGTCACGGTCGCCCGATGAATCTTCGACTTGAAGAGGGTTCGAAGCATGGAAAGACTCCAGATTATCGGCTCCCTGCCTGCGTTTTACAGGTCAAGGGCTGTCCTTCAGGCTACAACGTCAGGCACTTCTCGCACGAGTCCGCCGACCGCGCCGGATCAAGAGGTCCGGAACCGCGATCCGCCGGGCCCGCGCCACGGTGAAGTCCCCGCCGGGCTCGGGTCATGAGAGCATTTCGGCCATGATCTCCACGCGAAGGGGCCGAGCCGCGTAAGGCACCGGCTTCGCTTCGGCCCCGACGACACCACGGGGGACCGCCCTGGGTGCGGTATCGCGATGTCCCGGGTCTGTCGGGAGCGGCGAACGCCGCCGTCCGGGTGCTCGAACGGGAGCGGTTCTCCCCGGGCGCCGTCTCGGTGGCGCTGAGCGTGTGGTCGGTGCGCGTCCACGGCTCCCGGCGTCGATGGAAGCCGTGGGAGGCCGAATTCACCTGCCTCTGCTGCGGCGAGGGATGGGCCCGGGACAAGCTGGCGGACATACTGCTCCTGCTGCCGCCGAGAGCCGCGACGGAACTCCGGGGCCGGGTGGAGCGTCTGGACTCGGCGCTGCTCGACCGGACGCACCACGATCCGACGGCGGACCCGGACCTCCCGTGGTGGCACCGCCGGTGCTGACCACGGTCGCGTCGCCCCCGCCTCGGACAGGGCACGGGATGCCGCTCCTGGCGGTCGGCGTGCCGCGCCGCTCCGTACGGGAGGCCCCCCTCCTCTCCTCCGGGATCGGTTCGGGACAGAGTGGCGGCCCGGTTCGGGGCGCAGGGAGAGCGGCTGTCAGCGCGCGGAGGCTCCGGGCCGGTGGTCGGCCCGGAGCCCACGCGCGGTGTTCACGCGGCGCGCAGTCGTGTCAGAAGCGCACGTCGGAGCAGGCGTAGAAGGCGTTGTCGGTGTCGGCGACGGTCCAGACGCCGAGGATCAGGTGACGGCCGGTCTTCTGGGGAAGGACGCCGGTGTGCGTGACGGTGGCGCCGGGCTGGCGGCCGCCGAAGGGGACCGTGAGGAACGGCTGCGGGTCCAGGGCCGCCCTGGTCAGCGGCTTGGTGGGGTCCCAGCCGTCCTTGGTGATGTAGTAGCGGAAGTCGGTGGTGGCGTGGCGGGCGCTGATCCGCCAGAGGAAGGTGTGGTTCTGGCCCGCGGTCAGACTGGTGGCGGGCCAGTTTCCGCCGCGCGGGTCGTCCAGTTCGGAGAAGCGCCCGATGCCACCGGCGCAGATGCGGCCGTCGGCGGGGCCGCGCGAGGGGAATCCCTTGAGACCTTCCACGCTCGGGGGTTCCCACTGGATCTGTCCGCAGTTGCGGACGGTTCCGTTGCCGCACAACTGCTGGCGGCTGACGGGCGAGTCGGTGTAGCCGTGGCCCTGGGCGGTTCCGCCGGTGGCGAGCAGGGTGGATCCGGCGATGCCGAGGCCCAGGAGTAACGAGGTGAGCTTCTTGCGCATGAGGGGCTCCTGCGGTCCGAGGTGCGGGTGGGGGCGGGCGCGCGCCTCGGACGTACTGCCGGTGGAACAGTGGGGACGGAACGGCAGCACGGAACAACCGGAAGGCACGCGTCCGACGCGGTCTAGACCAAGTTCGAGACTAGTCCCGAGATTTAGTCATGTCCATACCAATGTCGGATCGTCAGGAGCGGCTGGAAGAAGGCGAGTCGACGGGCGGGCTCGCGCGTGTCGATCTCCGAGCCCCTGTCCTCCTGCACCCCTGGGCGACGAAGGCAGCGTGGCCACGGCGTCGCACGCATTGCCGGCGTCCCCGGACCGGGAGATCCGACACACCTTTCAGCGACCCGCCCCGGACCAGGGGGACGTATGTTTCCGGACCCGCTGTGCACGAGCCCCGGACCGAGCGGAGGCGTCATTCCGGCCCCCGCCCCCGATCTGCGGAGAGCGACACACCTTTCCCGCGCGGCGGCGGGTGCGGCGAGCCCTGGGGCCGCCCGGTCACTCGCCGGTGGCCTCCAGGAGGCGGCGGGTGCGGGCACTGGCCCCGGTGAGGACAAGGGGGACGTGGAGGCCCGCGCACAGGCGCCGGGTGCGGGCGAGGGCGCTGAGGGTGGCGGGCGTGGGGTCGGCGCCGGGGAGGGCGAGGACCACCCGGGCGGGCCGGTGGGCCTGCACCAGCGTCTGGATCTGGAGGGCGGCGGCGGCCCTGGTGGTGACGTCGAGCTCATGGTGGAGGGTCACGTACAGGACGTGGTGCCGCAGGACGTGGCCGATGAGCATGAGGTCCCTCCGCGCGGGGCGACGGCGGCCCACGGCTCGGCGAGAGGTGGGCGGTTCGTCCGAGGATGGCACGCGGAGGGAGCGGGAGCCGGTCTCGCGGCGCCGTCCGCGCGGGCGCTTCGCCCGTACGGGAGGCAGTCGTGGCGGACGGAGGACGTCACCCGTGCCCGGAAGGCGCTTCGGGGTGCGGGGGAGCGAAAGGGGCCGGAGCCCGAGACGTGCAGCCGACTCGGGCTCCGGCGGGTGCACGTGTGTCGTGCACGGGCGCGTCGGCCGCCGCCGGGGCGGTCGCGCGCTCACTGGTTTCAGTGCCAGTACTTCATGGTCGTACCTCCTCCCCCGTGTCGGGACGCAGCGTCACCTCGAAGCGGTCGAGACCGCGCAGGGTCAGATTGCGCCGGCGTTCGGGTTCCGCGACCGCCCGTGCGTCCGGGAAGTCCCTGGCCAGGGCCCCGAGGACCGATCCGGTGAGCCGGATCGCCATGGACGCGCCCAGACAGGCATGGGCCCCGCGGCCGAACCCGAGGTGCGGGTTCGGAGCGCGGTCGAGTCGCAGTTCGGCGGGGTGGTCGAAGCGGAGCGGGTCGTGATGGGCCGCGCCAAGGAAGAGCGTGACCGGATCACCCGCCCGCAGGGTGACGCCCCCGAGTTCGGTGTCGGTGACGCAGACCCGGGCGTCCGCCTGGACCGGTGCGTCGTACCGGATGAGTTCGTCGACGGCCGTCGACGGGCTGTCCCGGAACGCGGCGAGCGCGCCGGGAGTGGTGAGGAGGGCCGCGGCGGCGTTGCCGAGGAGGCGGGAGGCGGATTCGTAGCCCGCGTGCAGGACGGCTCGCAGACTGTTGCGCAGAACCGTTTCTGCTACTCCGCTGCCCGGCGCGTTCTCCGCCACGTGGGCGATGAGGCCGTCCTTGGGCGGATCGGCGAGCCAGCCACCGGCGTACTCGGCCAGCCGGGCGCGGGCGGCGACGGCCGGTTCGTGCTTTTCCGGCCACAGCCCCGCGTCCATGCCGTCCACGACGGTACGGGACATGGGTACGAACCAGTCGAGCCCGGGGGCCGGTACGCCGAGGAACGCGGTGACGAACCGAAGTGCGACCGGCTCGGCCAGTTCCCCGACGAAATCGAAGGAAGGGCGCTCGGCGAGGTCGGCGAGGAGATCGGCGATCCAGCGTTCCAGTTCCTCGTGGAGCGCGGCGCGGTCCTGGGCGCGGAAGCCGTCGAGCAGCAGATGCCGGATGGCGGTGTGCTCCGGCGGATCGAGCGTCTGGACGCTGAGGAGCGGAGCGGGGATGTCCTCCCCGGCGCGGCGCCAGTCGGAGGCGAAACGGTTGCTGTCGGTGAGCACCGCGAGGCAGTCGGCGTGCCGGGTGAGCACCCAGGAACCGAGCAGTTCATGCCAGAGGACGGGGGTCGCCTCACGCATCGAGGCATAGGCGGGGTAGGGGTTCCGCAGGTTCGCCGGACTGGTCAGATCCAAGATCGGGTCCACGGCTGCCGCTTGCTCCACGAATCGTCTCCTCCCGCGCACAGTGCCTGGTTGAGGCCTTGAATGCTTCTGAGTCGAGCGGTACGGAACGTCGGCCGCCGGTGGGCGGAACGTCCCGCTGACACGACACCGGTGGTTCGCCGGTGCTTCATCCGTACATCATTCGAGCCGAGCGCCGGTGACGCTACCACGCAACTGGGGTGGCTGGTATGACTACCTGCCAGAGATCTTTCACAAAGCTGCGGGGAGTTACGGAAGATGACCGGTCAAGACCAGACAATCGTTCACGATGTCCCGGTAAACGTTGCTCAACAGCCCAACCCGTACCCGCTCTTCGAGCGCATCCGTGAGCACGGGGTCGTTCAGCGCGTACGGCTGAATCCCACTCTTGAGGTCTGGATGGTCACGGGGTATGACGAGGCCGTGGCGGCGCTCACCGACCCCCGGCTCAGCAGCAGCCCCGTGGGGGTCAACGGACTTGAGGAGGAGATGGCCCACCAGGCGCGCACCAACGTCCTGATGGCCAGCATGCTCGTCGGCGACGGGGAGGATCACACCCGGCTGCGCAACCTGGTGTCGAAGGCGTTCACCGCCCGGCGGGTGGAGCGGTTCGCACCCCGCGTACAGGCCCACACCGACGCCTTCCTCGACGCCTTCGCGGCACGCGGCAGCGCCGATCTGGTCTCCGAGTTCGCCCTGCCGCTGCCCATGGCCGTACTGAGCGAGCTCATCGGCATCCCGGCCGAGGGACAGCCGGACTTCGCCCGGCTCGCCGTGGGCCTGATCATGCCGCCCAACACCCCCGAGCGGCTCGCCAAGGGAGCACAAGCGCGCGCCGAACTCACCGAGTTCTTCGAGCCGTTGATCGCACAGCGCAAGGCGGATCCGAAGGACGACCTGCTGAGCGCGCTGTGCGCGGCGCAGGCCGAGGAGCGCATCAGCGACCGTGAACTGACGGCCATGACCATCCTGTTGACGCTGGCCGGGCACGAGACGACGGCGAGCCTCATCGCCAACGGCGTCCACGCCCTGCTGCGCCACCCCGACCAGTTCGCCGCGCTCCGCGACGACCCCTCACTGCTGCCGGGGGCGATCGAGGAACTGCTGCGCTTCGAGGGCCCGGTGAGCCGTGGCGTCGCCCGGTTCACCGTGGACGCGTACGAGATCGGCGGGGTCACGGTCCCGCCGGGCGAGATGATCATCATCGGGCTCGCGGCGGCCAACCGCGATCCCGGACGCTACGACCGTCCCGACATACTCGACGTGGCCCGGCGTGAGATGCCGCAGCAGCTGGCTTTCGGCCACGGTGTGCATTTCTGTCTGGGGGCGCCGCTCGCCCGCGCGGAGGCGCGGATCGCCCTCGGCACGCTGCTGCGCCGCTTCCCCGATCTCCGGCTCGCCGACCCGGACACGGACCTCAGCCGCCGCGAGGGCATCCTGCGCGGGATGGCGACGCTTCCGGTGGTGTTCACGCCCGAGGGGGCGTCAGGGAAGTAGGGACGACCGCGCGGCCGCACCCGGCGGGCCTTCTCCGGGTGTGGTCCCGCCCGCTCCTCCCCGGGTTCCGTGCCCGAGCGGAGCCTTCCCGGGTTCCGTGTCCGAGCGGGACCTTCCCCGGCCTCCTCCGACCGGTCCCCGCACGTCGCGGAACCGGTCGGGCTCGCGCGGAACCGGGCGGGGCCCACCGGCACGCGTCGGGGTTCGTGGCGGGGGCGGGTCAGGCGTGGCCGCGCAGGGCCGCCGCGTAGGCCTCGTCGGGGTCGAGGCGGCGCAGCTCCTCGGCGATCAGCTCGGCGGTGGTCCGCACCTTGAGGGCGAGGACCCGGGCGGGCTGGCCGGGGATGGTGAGCCGGGCGACCGGCCCCTCCGGGCGGTCGATGCGGATCTCACCGTTCGCGGTGCCCATGCGGACGGCCGTGACGACGGGGCCGCCGGTGACGATCCGTTCGACGGGGACGCGGAGCCGGACCTCGAACCAGCGGGCCAGGAGTTCGGCGCTGGGGTTCTCCGCCTCGCTCTCGACGGCGGCGGAGGTGACGGCCAGCGGCGCCTGGTCGAGCGCGGCGGCCAGCATCGAACGCCAGGGGGTGAGCCGGGTCCAGGCGAGGTCCGTGTCGCCGGGAGCGTACGAGACGGCGCGCCGTTCCAGGGCGGCGAGGGGGTCCTCGACCGCGTACATGTCGGTGATGCGCCGCTGGGCCAGGGAGCCGAGCGGGTCCCGGGACGGCACCTCGGGGGCGTCGACGGGCCACCAGACGACGACGGGCGCGTCCGGCAGCAGGAGCGGCAGGACGACGGAGTCGGCGCGGCTGCCGAGTTCGCCGTGCAGCCGGAGCAGGACCGTCTCGCCCGATCCGGCGTCGGTGCCGAGGCGGACCTCGGCGTCGAGGCGGGTCTCGTGCCGCTCGCGGGCCGTGCGGGCGTGCCGTTCGATGACGACGAGGGTGCGGGAGGGGTGCTCCCGGGAGGCGTCGTTGGCGGCCTTGACCGCGTCGTAGGCGTTCTCCTCGTCCGTGACGACGACCAGGGTGAGCACGGCCCCGACGGCGGGTGTGCCGACGGCCCTGCGTCCTTGCAGGATCGCCTTGTTGATCTTGCTGGAGTTGGTGTCCGTCAGATCGATCTTCATGCGCGGCGGCCGTCCCTTCCTCTGCGGCGAGCCTAACGCTCCGGCGCGGCGGACGCGTGCGGACCCCCCCGCACCGGCGCGGGGCCGGGCGTCACACGGGTTCGGGCGCGGGTTCGGCGCCGGGTCCGGAGTCCTCCCCGGCGGCCCGGTCGGCGCGGCGGCCGACCACGGCGGCGACGGCGAGCGCGCTGCCGACGAAGGCGACCGCGACGATCCACGGGCGGTCGAGGACGTGTCCGGTGGCGTGGTCCAGGGAGTGGCGCCCGGCACCCGTGACGCCGATCGCGGCGGCGACGAAGCCGAGGAAGGCCGGGTACTCGTAGCCGCCGCCCTGCGCGAAGAACCCGGCCGGGGCGTGGACCGCGACGGCTCCGGCCATGGCTCCGGCCGCCGCGGCTCCGGCGGCGGGGGTGGCGAGGCCGAGGGCCAGGAGGGCGCCGCCGCCCGCCTCGCCGAGCCCCGCCGCGACCGCGCTCTCACGGCCCGGGTGGAAACCCATGGCCTCCATGGCCCGTGTGGTCCCTTCCACACCGCCCCCGCCGAACCAGCCGAAGAGCTTCTGGGTGCCGTGCGCGGCGAGCACGGCACCGGTACCGACCCGCAGGACGAGCAGTCCGAGATCGCGTCGATTGGGGTGGCCCATGGGTTTCTCCAGGTGGGGGAGGCGGACGCGTACGCCGTCCACTGTCCCCTCGTCGGGCGCGCCCCGCCGCCCCGCGGCCCGGGCCGTTGCTCCGTACGAGTCACCTTTTGCGGCAGTTGTCCCCGGGTGCTTGGCTGAGAGGGCCGTAGCCGTCATGGAGCGTCGCCCGCGCGGCGGCCCGAGGGAAGTGGGTGCGCATGACCGCCGAGTCCAGCCGGACCGCAGCACTGCGGGAGAGGGTGCGGGCGCTGATGTCCCGGGCGAAGCGGGACCCGGCCGAGCTGGTGTTGACGCGTTCCGTCGCCGACCCTCGTCAGTTCCCGCCGGAGGAGTGCGCGCGGACGGCCGACTTCCTCGTACGGGCCTTCACCGGGGCGGGGCTCCGGGGCATGCGGCGGGTGACCACACGGGAGGGCACGGACTCCGTCGTCGGGCACGCGCCGGGGCCCGAGGGGGCGCCCACCGTGCTCGTGTCCGCCGCTCCGTGGGGCGCGCGGGTAGAGGTGGAACCGGGGGGTGTCGGCCGGCCGTTCCGGGCCCGTACCGACGGTCCCGTGTACCGGGCGCTCGCGGCGACGTTCCGCGAGGCGCCCGGCACGGACATGGTCCGGTCGGGGCAGGGCGGTCCGATCCCGCTGTGCGATGGGCCGGCCGAACGCTTCCCCGACGCCGAGGTCGCGTTGACCGGCGCCGAGGAACCCGGCTGTCCGACCCACGCGCCGGACGAGAGCGTCGACCCCTCGGAGATCGAGCGCATGGCGGCGGCCGAGGCGCTCCTCCTCAGCACGTACGCGACGCCGCTCCGAACGTAGCCGCCCCGACCCGCCCCCGCCCCCGTCCCTCACCCGACCGTTCCATTCCGCGAAAGGACGCGAACGCCATGACACAGACCTCCGACCACCCCCGGCGCGAGGACGTACCGCCCGGCCCGCTCGGCATGCTCGCGGGCGCCGCCTGGCAGGCACTGCTGATCGCCGGGCTCGCGTCCCTGGTCCTCGGCATCCTGGTGCTGGTGTGGCCCGGCGCCACCCTGGTGGTGGCCGGTGTGCTCTTCGGCCTCTACCTGCTGTTCAGCGGTGTGATGCAACTCGTCGCCGCCTTCGGTACCCACGTCAGTACGGCGCTGCGGGTGATGGCCTTCATCAGCGGCGCCCTGTCGATCCTGCTGGGTCTGCTCTGCTTCCGGGGCGCGACCCAGTCGATCCTGCTGCTCGCGCTCTGGATCGGGATCGGCTGGCTGTTCCGCGGCATCACCCAGACCGTGGCCGCGAGCTCCGATCCCGCGATGCCCGCGCGCGGCTGGCAGGTCTTCCTCGGTGTGGTGAACGCGCTCGCGGGCGTCGTGCTCATCGTGTCGCCGCTGGAGTCGGCGGCGGTCCTGACGCTCCTCGGCGGCATCTGGCTGATCGTCGTCGGCGCGGTCGAGATCGCCACCGCGATCCGGGTCCGCTCGCGGGCCAAGCACCTGCCGACGGGCGCCTGAAGCCTCCGGCCCACCCGGGCGCCCCGCCCTCCGTGGCCCGCCGCTCCCCTCTCTCCCCGCCCCCGTGGTCTCCCCTTCCCTCGCCCCTCTCCCCGTCCGCCGTCCGTCCGTTCCCCGGGCGGACGGCGGTGGCTTTGACGCGTGCGCTACATTTTGCCGGTCCTTGAACCGCCCGATCCCCCGTGATCGTGACCTTCCGGAGCCGGCAATCCCATGAGCGACATCGTCAACGGCCTCGGCCGGGCCGGCGCGTACGGCGCCCTCGGCGTGGTCCTGCTGATCCTCGGCATCGTGCTCGTGGACCTGCTGACCCCCGGAAAGCTCGGACGCCAGATCTGGGAGGACCGCAACCGCAACGCCGCGATCCTGCTCAGTTCCGCGCTCCTCGGGATCGGCGGCATCGTCTTCACCTCGATCTGGACCACGTACGACCACTTCGGCAAGGGGCTCGTCTCCACCGCGGCGTTCGGACTGCTCGGTCTGGTGATGATGGCGGTGGCCTTCCTGGTCGTGGACCTGGTCACCCCCGGCAAGCTGGGGGCGACCCTGGTGGACCCGGAGCCGCATCCGGCGGTCTGGGTGACGGCCTCCTGCAACCTCGCGGTCTCCGCGATCGTGTCGGCCTCGATCGCCTGACGGACCGTCCGGCCGTCACCCCACGCGGCCGGACGGCGGTATGGCGGCCGTCAGCCGCCCGCGGGCTCCACTTCCAGGAAACGGCGTCCGCGCGGGCCCCGGTAGAGCAGGGCCTCCCAGCCGAGCCGGGCGAGGACCGGCACGCAGGCGCCCAGCGCCTCCGCCTCCGACCGTGCGGCGCCCCCGCCCGACGGCCCCAGCCACTCCACGACGACCGCCCCCGGCCGGTCCGCCGCCCGGACCCGGTAGCCGGTGCCCGTCCGCTCCCCCGAGGCGTCCACCGACGAGGGCGCGATGCCGCCGGACTCCAGGGCCAGGGCCACCGCGCGGACCGGCCGCCGCCGCTCCCAGTCGGCGGGCGCCGCCTTCGGGCCGACGCCCCCGGAACCGGTCAGCCGTCTGATCTGGAGCAGCCCTTCGAGGGCCACCCGCACCTCCCGCGAACGCCGTTCGGCATCGGCGGGGGCCACCGGCGGGTCGTCCCCGGTGGCCGCCTCGAACCCCCCACCGGCTCCGGGAGCGGCGGTCACAGCAGCCGCCGGATGTCACCGCGCACGCGGTAGAAGCCGCCCGCCGCCGCGTGCAGGGAGTCCACCACGTACCGCGCGCCGGGCTCCCTGATCGCGCGCGGGAACTGCACGTTCCACCCGGAGTCGTAGCCCTGCGAGACGACCCGCACCCGGGTCCTGCCCGCCTCGCTGAAGCACTCCACGACCACCGATCCGGCCGGGGCGTCACTGACGGCGGTCACGGCGGTGACGGTCGTGGCGGGCTCGTAGACGGGGAGCGCGGCGGCCAGTTTGACGTCCCGGGCGACCGGGACCGTACCGCCCTTGGCCGCTTCGATCGCCGCCTCGCTCGCGTCCACGCACACCAGCGAGCCGTCCGTGGTCACCAGGTAGAGGCGCTCGTCGCGGTACTGCATGGACAGTGCCGAACCGCCGCCGGTGCCCAGCTTCCACAGGCGTGTGCCGTCCTCCGCGAAGCAGTAGACGGAGGAGGCCGCGTCGGCGGCGAACACGAACCGCCCGCCGGGCGAGGTGGCACAGGAGTACACCGGGCCGTCACAGGAGTACACCGCCTCGACGCGCCCGTCCTTCTTCGCGAGCCGCTGGACCTTCCGGCGCGCGGTGCCCGCGTAGACCGAGGTGTCTTCCTGCCAGCCGAAGAGGACCCCGCCGTCGGTGGCCGTGTGCCACAGCTCGCCGCCGCCGTCCGGCGCGTGCGCGGCGACGCCCCGCGTGTCCCCGTAGTACACGGCGCCACCGTCGGCGCGGACCATCCAGGCGTGCTCGCCCTGCCCGCCGCGCGCCCACTGGTGCTCGTCCTCGTGGTCGATGACGGTGAGCCGTCCCGAACGGTCGGCCACGTGCAGGACGCCCTCGTGGATGTCGAGCCAGAAGATGTCGACGTCGGTGGCGATGTCGTACGCGGCGAAGGGCAGCTTGGACGACAGGTCGTAGACCTTGCCGTCGTCACAGCCCGCGTAGATCCAGAAGTCGTCCGCGACCAGGCACTTGACGCCGTCCGGGAGGCTGAAGCGGGCCTGCACCTCGCCGGAGCGGTCGAGCGTGAAGACGTCCCCCGCCTGGTTGCCCACCCAGCAGCGCTCCTCGTCGACATGGATGCCGAAGGCGGCCGAACCGGTCCGGAAGCGCCAGAGGACGGGGGCGACGGCCCGTGCGGTGGACGGCGCGGAGGTGACCTCGCGGCGCGTCACGGCACGCGCCGCCCGCTGTCCCCTGACCGCGGGGGCGTATCCCTTGCGGACCTTCTCCCCTATCTTCTTCGCGGCCGCCGCCTGGGCCTTGGCCGCCGTGGGGAACGTGGAGAGCTGGGTCTGTCCGTCCGCGCCGATCCGGCCGTAACGGACCGACACCGTGAGGTCCTCGACGGTCACTTCGTAGAACTTGTGGGCACCGCCGCCGTCCTGCGACAGCTCCAGATAGGTCGTCGTCGTCATGGTGAGAACGGTAGGGGCACCCACTGACAACAGCCCCCAGTGAAGTCATGGCCAAGGGACCAAAGGCCCGGCGATTCGGGACCTTCGGCGCGGCAATCCGGACATTCAACCCTGTGACGATGGTGCTTGAAGATCATCCGACGTGCCGTCACCTCCCGTGCGGCCGGAAGGGCCTCATGAGCGAGCCACTGAAGCGGCCCCTGCCGGTCCGCGCGCGCAGACACGCGGACGGCATACCGATGAACGACCTCTTCCGGTCGGACTCCGTCCCCGTCCGGCCCGCCTCCGCCCGGCCGGACGCCGACGACACGACCGCGGGGACCAGGGCGGCACAGCGCCCGGAGGTCCGGAGCACGACCCCCACCGGCAGGACACCGGTCGGCGGGACTCCGGTCGGCAGGGCTCCGGTGGGCAGGACTCCGGCCGGAACGGTGCCCGCCCCGGGAAGGGCGACCACGAGACCGTCCACCACCGGGGCTCCCGGCGTCACCGCGCCCCTCCCCCGTCGTCCGCCGCCGGGCGACCCCGACCTCGTCGAACGCCCCGGTCCCGCCCTGCCCGGCTGGGTGGCGGTCCTCACCGGTCTGACCGCGCTGACGGCCGCCGCCGCCGCGCTGTGGCGGGCCCGCCCGCTTCCCCACGTCCAACTGCCGCTCTGGCAGTGGGCGGCCCTCGCGGCCTGCGCCGTCGTCGCCGTCGTCTCCTTCGGCGGCCTCACCCGGGGCCGTACCGGATCCGCCTGGGTGCTCTCGCTGTTCGGCCGCTACCGGGGCAGTGTGCGCCGCACCGGCCTCACCTGGATCAGCCCCTTCGTCCTGCGCCGCCGCGTCGACGTCCGGCTGCGGCACTGGCGCAGCGAACCGATCGCCGTGGTCGACGCCGAGGGCTCGGCCCTGCGCGTGGTCGTCCTGGTCGTCTGGACCGTGCGGGACACCGCCCGCGCGCTGCTCGCCGTGGACGACCACCTCGACTATCTGCGCGAGCAGGTGGAGGCGGCGACCGCGCGGGTCCTCTCCCAGCTGCCCGCCGACGCCTTCCGGGGCGAGACGCCGACCCTGCGGGACGCCGAGGCGGTCGGCGACGCGCTGACCCGGATGCTCGCGGCCGAGTGCCGCCCGGTCGGCATCGCCGTCTTCTCCGCGCAGCCGACCCGGATCGAGTACGCCCCCGAGGTCGCCGCCGCCATGCGACGGCGGCAGATCGCCGCCCTGGACGCCAAGCACCGGGACTCGGTGCTCACCGGGGTCATCGACGCCGTGGACGACACGGTGACGCGGCTGACCACTCGGGGGCTCGTGGAACTCGACGACTTCGAACGCCAGGCCCTGGTCAAGGACCTGACCGTGGCCTTCTACACCCGCGGTGGCGGCCGGACCGACCCCGACCAGGAGGGATGAGGATCGTGGACACTCCCGCGTTCACCGAGGAGACGCTCCAGGACTGCGGCTGCGCGGGCTGCGCGTCCGCACGCCGCGCGACGGCGGACGGACGGGCGGCACCGGCCCTGCACGGGGTCCGCCGCGCCGTCGTCGTGACCGTGGGCGCGGTCGCGCTCGCCGGTGCGGGCACCGGCACGGCCGCCGCCGAACCCGCTCCGGCGCACGCCGGATGGGACGGTTCGAAGTACTGGTTCCGCAACGAGTCCGGCGCATGGCGCTGGACCAGCCACGCCGAGGTGTACGAGCGGAGGAGCGGCGCCTTCGCGACGGCCGCCCCGGGCGGGCGGAGGACCGGCGAACCGGTGTTCCGGGGGCGGCAGGGCTGGGACGCCGTGGACCGCGTCTACTGGTACCAGTCGCGGGGCCACTGGTACTGGACGGGTCACGCCTGGAAGTACGAGCAGCGGACGGGTCTCCCGGGTGGCATCGCGGGGCCGTCGCCGAAGCCCTCGAAGCCCGCCAAGCCGAAGCCGCCGAAGGCCCCGACGCCGCCCTCTTCCTCCCGTGGCTGGACGACGCCGGTCTCCTCGTACGTCTTCACCGGCCAGTACGGGCAGCGCGGCTCCTGGTCGAAGGGCTACCACACGGGGCAGGACTTCGCGGTGCCGTCGGGCACCACGGTCCGCTCGGTCGGCCCCGGCAGGGTGGTCACCGCCGGGTACGGGCGTTCGTACGGCTACGAGGTGGTCGTCCGTCATCCGGACGGCCGCTACAGCCAGTACGCCCATCTGTCCCGTATCGACGTGTCCCCCGGCCAGAGCGTGTCCGGTGGCCAGCGGATCGCGCTCTCCGGCGCGACCGGCCGGGTGACCGGCCCCCATCTGCACTTCGAGGTGCGCACCTCGCCGTCCTTCGGCTCGGACGTCAACCCGCTGGCCTATCTGCGCGGGCACGGCGTGCGGGTGTAGGCGGGTCCGCCGCCCTTACGGGGACCCTTCCCGTACGGGGACCCTTCCCTTACGGGGACCCTTCCCGTACGGGGACCCTTCCCGTACGGGTCCGCCGCCCGGTCGGGCTCCCGGTCAGGTGCCCGAGGGCTTCGCGTGGGCCAGCGGGTCGGCCAGGACGTCGTGGAGGACGAGGGAGGCCGCGCCCCGTGAGGCGTCGGTGGCGGGTGAGGCGGGGCGCAGACGGCCGGACTCCGGGGTCCAGAGGCCGGAGACGACACGGGAGGACAGTTCCTCCGTCAGGGCCGGTACGAGCCATGGCATCAACTGCGGGTAGCTGCCGCCGAGGACGACCGCCTCCGGGTCGAGCAGGTTGACCGCGCCCGACAGGGCCCGCCCGAGCATCCGGCCCGCGTCGGCGAGCGCGGTCAGGGTCCGGTCGTCCCCGGCGCGGGCGCGGTCCGTCAGGTCCTGGACGCCGTGCGCGCCTGCCGCCGCGAGGAGCGCCGCCTGTCCGGCGTACTGCTCCAGGCAGCCGCGCGCGCCGCAGCGGCAGCGGGGGCCGGCCGCGTCCACGGCGAGATGGCCGATCTCGCCCGCGAAGCCGTGGGCGCCGCGCAGGAGTTCACCGTGGACGACGATCGCCCCGCCGACGCCGATCTCGCCCGTGAGGTGCAGGAAGGTGCGGAGGGCGCCGGGTCCGCCGGACCACAGCTCGGCGAGGGCGGCCATGTTGGCCTCGTTGTCGGAGGTCAGCGCGAGACCCTCGGCGGCCGGGCGCAGCGCGGTGAGGGCCTCGCCGAAGAGGCGTTCGGCGGGGACGTCGTACCAGCCGAGGTTGGGGGCCTGGCGGACGGTGCCGCCGGACACGAGTCCCGGGAGGGCGAGTCCGGCGCCCGCCGGGATGAGGTGGCGTTCGGCGGCCGTGTCGAGTGCCTCGGCGGCGAGCCGGGCGGCGCGGGTGAGGACCTCGGGGGCGTCGGCGGCGCGGTTGTCGAGGCGCGCGGTGCGGCGGACGCGGTCGGTGCCGGTCAGGTCGAGGACGCGGACGGTGACGTAGTCGACGCTGATCTCGACGCCCAGTCCTGCGGGCCCGGTGTCGGCCGGTTTGAGGACGGTGCCCGGCCGTCCGGCCTGCCCGCTGAACGTCTTGCCCGATTCCACGAGCAGTCCGAGGTCGAGGAGTTGCTCGACGAGGGAGGAGACGGCGGGCCGGGTGAGGCCGACCCGGGCGGCGACGGCCGCGCGCGTGGTCTCGCCCGCGTCATGGACGGTCCGCAGGACGAGGCTCAGGTTGTGCCTGCGCACTCCCGACTTGTCGGCCTTGGGTTCCGTGGGCTGATTCATGGTGAGCGAGAGCCTAGTCGCCCCTTTCGCTCACTTGGAACGCCGGGGACGGGGGGCGGGAGACGCCGGGAAAGAGGCTGCGCGGGGCGGGGGTACGGCCGATCCGGCGGCGGCAAGGTGGGCGGCGGGACGGGGAGGAAAAGGGGGTGCGGCGGGGACGGAGACGGGACTCGGCGGCGGGCGGTGCTGAGGCGCTGCTCCGGTCGGGCCGAGGACCGGGCGGGCTGAGGACCCCGGCCGGGACCGGGCCCGAACGTGACGGGCCGAGGCCGCGCCGGTGCGAAGGCGGCCCGGTCCGGGGGTAGACCGGTCCGGTCCGGGGGGAGGCAGGCCGGTCCGAGAGCAGACCGGTCCGAGGGCAGGCCGGTCATCTCGTCTCCCCACCCGCCAGCAGGGTCGGCGCGGCGGCCGAGAGGACGCCCTCGACGCGGTTCCAGGTCGCCTCGTCCCTGGGAACCGGGGGGAGTTCCCGGCCCGAGCCCGTGCCCCAGTCGCGCGCCAGCGCCACCGGATCGGCGCCGGTCGCCGCGCCCGCCGCCAGGGCCGCCGCGCCGAGGGCGACGAGTTCGTCGGCGGCGGGGACGAGCAGCGGGCGGCCGGAGAGGCGGCGCACGGTCTCGGTCCAGGCCCGTCCGCGCGCGCCGCCCCCGACCAGACGCAGCGGCCTGTCCCGTACGGCGGGATCGGCCGGATCGAGGCCACAGGCGGCGAGGAGCCCGTCGAGGGCGCGCAGCACGGTGAAGGCGGCGCCCTCGTACGCGGCACCGAGCACCGCCCGGGGGTCCGTGGTGTGCCGGAGGCCGGTGACGAGTCCTGCGGCGTGGGGCAGGTCGGGGGTGCGTTCGCCGTCGAGGTACGGCAGGACGACGACCCCGCTGTCGGCGCCGGGCAGGACCTCCTCCCGGTCGAGGCCGAGGAGGGCGGCGAACCGGTCGACGGCCAGGGTGCAGTTGAGGGTGCAGCCGAGCGGGAGGTACGTGCCGTCGGTGGCGGCGAATCCGGCGAGCGCGGGATCGGCCGGGCGGACGCGGGTCGCGGCGAAGACCGTGCCCGAGGTGCCGAGGCTGACGACCGGGTGGTCCAGAAGTCCGCCCGCACCGAGGCCGAGGCCGACGGCGGCGGCCATGTTGTCGCCGGTACCGGCGGCGACGGCGACGGTGGCGGGCAGTCCCAGGGCCTCGGCGGCGGCCGGGGTGAGGGTGCCGACCCGGGTGGCCCCGCCGGGGACGACGGCGGGCAGCAGGGCCGGATCGAGGCCGATCAGGTCGAGGACCTCGGGGTCGTAACGGCCCTCGCCGGTCCGGTACCAGCAGGTTCCCGACGCGTCTCCGGGATCGGTCACGGCATGGCCGGTGAGGCGTTCGGTGAGGAAGTCGTGCGGGAGGCGGACGGCGGTGGCCGCGGCCGCGTGGTGGGGTTCGTGCGCGCGCAGCCACTGCCACTTGGCGGCGGTCATGGAGGCGGCGGGGACCGATCCGGTGCGTTCCGACCAGGCTGCGGGCCCGCCGAGCAGGGCGGCGAGCGCGGCGCCCTGCGGGGCCGAACGGGTGTCGTTCCACAGGAGCGCGGGGCGCAGGGGGCGCCCGCCGGGGCCGAGGGCGACGAGTCCGTGCTGCTGTCCCGCGACGGCGATGCCGATGACGGAGGCCGCCGGGACTCCCGCCGCGCGGACGACGGTACGGACGGCGGTGCCGAGGGCCGTCCACCACTGCTCGGGGTCGCTCTCGCGCGCGCCGGAGGTACCGGTGACGGTGTGCGGGGCGCGGCCGAGGGCGAGGAGTTCGCCCGTGTCGGCGTCCACGGCGGCGGCCTTGGTGGACTGCGTGGAGCTGTCCACCCCGATCACGACGGGGCGGGCACCGGACCGGGCGCGTCTGGTGGACGGCCCGGTGGACGGCCTGGTGGATGGCCTGGTGGATTCGACGGATCGGGCGGTAGGCATGTCGGCGCGCGCCTCTGGCACGCGGGAAGGGTCCGTGGGCGCGCAAGCGTGGCCGATGGGCGTGTCGGAGCGGTCGGCGGGCACGTCCTCACCTCTTCTCGTCTCCGGGATCCGGGGCTCCGGGCTTCGGGGCTCCGGGCTTCGGGGCTCCGGGCTCCGGGGCTCACCGGGGGCTGGCGCCGTGGGGCGCCGTGGCGTATGACTGGGCGAGATTAGTTATCCCAGAAAACAAATGACTGCGCCAGCAGGAGGACCCGCCGTGTCCGAGTGTTTCCGCCCCACCCCCGAGGACCGTTTCACCTTCGGCCTGTGGACCGTCGGCTGGCAGGGCCGCGACCCCTTCGGCGACGCCACCCGCCCCGCCCTCGACCCGGTCGAGACGGTCGAACGGCTCGCCGCCCTCGGCGCGTACGGCGTCACCTTCCACGACGACGACCTGATTCCCTTCGGCGCGTCGGACCGTGAGCGCGACACGGCCGTCGGGCGGTTCCGCGCGGCCCTCGACCGCACCGGTCTCGCGGTGCCGATGGCGACCACGAACCTCTTCACCCACCCCGTCTTCAAGGACGGCGCCTTCACCGCCAACGACCGGGACGTGCGCCGCTTCGCCCTCCGCAAGACCCTGCGGAACATCGACCTCGCCGCCGAGCTCGGCGCACGTGTCTACGTGGCCTGGGGCGGGCGCGAGGGTGCCGAGTCCGGCGCGGCGAAGGACGTGCGGACCGCCCTGGACCGGATGAAGGAGGCCTTCGACCTGCTGGGCCAGTACGTCACCGAGCAGGGCTACGACCTACGGTTCGCGATCGAGCCGAAGCCGAACGAGCCGCGCGGCGACATCCTGCTGCCGACCGTGGGGCACGCGCTGGCGTTCATCGAGCGACTGGAGCGTCCGGAACTGGTCGGGGTCAACCCGGAGACGGGCCATGAGCAGATGGCGGGGCTCAACTTCCCGCACGGCATCGCGCAGGCGCTGTGGGCGGGCAAGCTCTTCCACATCGATCTGAACGGCCAGTCGGGCATCAAGTACGACCAGGACCTGCGCTTCGGGGCGGGCGATCTGCGCCAGGCGTTCTGGCTGGTGGACCTGCTGGAGACGGCCGGGTACGAGGGGCCGCGCCACTTCGACTTCAAGCCGGTGCGGACCGACGGCGCCGACGGGGTCTGGGAGGCCGCGAAGAACTGCATGCGGACCTATCTGATCCTCAGGGAGCGTGCGGCGGCCTTCCGCGCGGACCCGGACGTCGGCCGTGCGCTGGCCGCCTCCCGGCTGCCGGAGCTGGCCGTGCCCACCGCGCCCGACGGTCTCGCCGGGCTGCTCGCCGACCCCTCCGCGTACGAGACCTTCGACCCGGACGCCGCGGCGGAGCGCTCCATGGCGTTCGAGCACCTCGACCAACTGGCCCTGGAGCACCTGCTCGGCGTCCGCTGAGCCCGGTGCGGCGGGCCCGGCACGGCGCGACCCGGTGCGGGCGCCCGGCCCTGCCAGACTACGCACCGCGCGCCGAACACAGCGCCCGGCCGGTCCCGCGAGACCCCCGTCCCCGTCCCCGTCCCCGTCCCCGTCCCCGTCCCCGTCCCCGAGGAATCGTGATGCGTGTCGCCCTCTTCGTCACCTGTGTCAACGACGCCGTGTTCCCCGCGACGGGGGTGGCCACCGTACGGCTCCTCGAACGCCTCGGCGTCGAGGTCGACTTCCCCGCCGCGCAGACCTGCTGCGGGCAGCCGCAGTTCAACACCGGCTACCGCGCGGAGACCGGACCGCTGGTGCGCCGCACGGTCCGGGCGTTCGAGGGGTACGCGTACGTGGTCACCCCCTCGGGTTCCTGCGCGGCGATGGTCCGCCACCACTACCCCTCGTTCGGCGCGCGGGCGGCGGAGCTGGCCCCGCGCGTCCTGGAGCTGACCGAGTTCCTGGTGGACGTGCTGGGCGTGACCGATGTGGGCGCGTACTTCCCGCACCGGGTGATGTACCACCCGTCCTGTCACGGGCTGCGGCTCCTCGGACTCGGCGACCGGCCCCGGCGGCTCCTCTCGGCGGTCGAGGGCATGGAGCTGGTGGAGCTGCCGGGCGCGGAGGAGTGCTGCGGCTTCGGCGGTACGTTCGCCGTGAAGAATCCCGACGTGTCGGCCGCGATGGGCGCCGACAAGATCGCCCACGCACTCTCGACCGGCGCCGAGGTGCTGTGCGGCGCGGACAACTCCTGTCTGCTGCACGTGGGCGGGATGCTGGACCGGCAGGGGTCCCCGCTGCGCACGGTGCACCTGGCGGACGTCCTGGCGAGCACCGAAGAGGAGCCCTGGCGATGACCGAGCGGAGAACACCCGGCACCTTCGTGGGCATGCCCGCGTTTCCGGACGCGGCACGGGTCGCGGTCGGGAACGCGACGCTGCGCGCGAACCTGCGGCACGCGACCCACACGATCCGTGACAAACGGGCGCGGGCGGTGGCCGAGCTCGACGACTGGACCGAACTCCGCGCGGCGGGGAAGGTCATCAAGGACCGGACGCTCCGTCATCTCGACGCCTATCTCGTCCAGTTGGAGGCGTCGGTGACGGCGGCGGGCGGAACCGTGCACTGGGCGACGGACGCCGCCGAGGCCAACCGGATCGTCACCGGACTCGTCCGGGCCACCGGCGAGACCGAGGTCGTCAAGGTCAAGTCCATGGCCACCCAGGAGATCGGGCTCAATGAGCATCTGGAGGCCGAGGGGATCGCCGCCTACGAGACGGACCTCGCGGAGCTGATCGTGCAGCTCGGCGACGACCGGCCCTCGCACATCCTGGTACCGGCGATCCACCGCAACCGGGGCGAGATCCGGGACATCTTCCGTGACCGCATGGGCCGTTGGGGCCGTCCGGCACCCCAGGAGCTCGGGGACGACCCGGCCGAACTCGCGGAGGCCGCCCGGCTGCACCTGCGGGAGAAGTTCCTGCGGGCGAAGGTGGGCGTCTCGGGCGCCAACTTCATGGTGGCCGAGACGGGCACCCTCGTCGTCGTCGAGTCCGAGGGCAACGGCCGTATGTGCCTGACGCTTCCGGAAACCCTGATCTCCGTCGTCGGCATCGAGAAGGTCGTGCCGACCTGGCGGGATCTGGAAGTCTTCCTCCAGACCCTGCCGCGCTCCTCGACGGCAGAACGGATGAACCCGTACACGAGCACCTGGACCGGCACGACCGACGCCGACGGACCCTCCGCCTTCCATCTGGTGCTGCTCGACAACGGCCGCACCGACGTCCTCGCCGACGAGGTGGGACGGCAGGCGCTGCGCTGCATCCGCTGCTCGGCCTGCCTGAACGTCTGTCCGGTGTACGAGCGGGCCGGCGGCCACGCGTACGGCTCGGTCTACCCCGGGCCCATCGGCGCGATCCTCACCCCCCAACTCCGGGGCACCACCAGCGAGATCGACGCCTCCCTGCCGTACGCCTCCACGCTCTGCGGGGCCTGTTACGAGGTGTGCCCGGTCGCCATCGACATCCCCGAGGTCCTGGTGCACCTGCGCACCCGGGTCGCCGGGCGGGGCGGGAAGGGACACCGGCTCGAACGGGCCGCGATCCGCGTCTCGTCCTGGGTGCTGGACCACCCGGCCGTCCTCGCCACCGGCGAACGGCTCGCCTCCGCCACCCGCGCGCTGCACCCGGAGCGGCTTCCCGGACCGGGCGCCCGCCAGTGGTCCGCGCACCGGAATCTGCCCGAGCTGCCCGCCGAACCGTTCCGCGACTGGTGGAAGAGGAACCGCACATGACCGACTCCCGCGCCCGTGTCCTCGCCCGGATCAGGGCCGCCGTAGCCGACGCGCCCGAAGCCCCGGACGTCCCCCGGACCTATCGCGTCCGCCACGGCACGGAGAGCCCCGACGCGCTCCTCGGCCTCCTCCACGAGAACCTCACCGAGTACCGCGCCCATGTCCACCGCACCGCACCCGACGGCCTCGCCGGGCTCATCGCCCGGCTCCTGACGGACCACGGGGTCCGTACGGTCGCCGTACCGCCGGGACTGCCCGAGGAGTGGCTCGCCAGGACCGATGCCGAGCGGCTGACCGACACGCCCCGGCTCACCCCGTACGAGCTGGACGGCACCGACGCCGTGGTGACCGGCTGTGCCCTCGCGATCGCCGAGACCGGCACGATCGTCCTGGACGGCGGCCCCGGGCAGGGCCGCCGTGCCCTCACCCTCGTACCCGACCTGCACCTCTGTGTCGTCCGGGCGCCGGACCAGGTCGTGGCCTCCGTCCCCGAGGCGCTCCCCCGGCTCGCCCCGGAACGGCCACTGACCTGGATCTCGGGCCCGTCCGCGACGAGCGACATCGAACTCGACCGGGTGGAGGGCGTCCACGGGCCCCGCACCCTGGAGGTCGTCCTGGTGACGCCGGAAGCCTGAGACCGGGCCACCGGGTGGCCGGGTGGCCGGGTCGCCGGGTCCCCAGGGGCAGGGTGGCCGGGCCGCCCCGGCGACGGCCGGAGCCCGGGGCACAAAGATTGCCGCCGCCCGGGAATCCGCCGGGCCCGGGCCCGGCCGGGCGCCGCCACCGGGCCCCCGCGCCGGGGCTCCCGATGGCGGACTCCGAGCCGTAATTCCTGTCGGCGGGCTCAGGCGGGGTTCTTCCGGATGCTCGCCAGGGCCACCGGCAGCGCGACCGCGACCAGCGCCGCACCGGTCCAGAAGGGCCCGAGGACCCCCGCCGGGGTACCGAGGGCCGCCGCCGCGAGGAGCGGACCGGCCGTGGCGCCCACGTTGAGGGCGGCGGTGGCGTAGGCCCCCGCCATGGTGGGGGCGCCCTCCGCCTCGTACAGCGCGCGGGCGATCAGGGTGCCGCCGAGCGCGAACGACAGGGTGCCCTGCGCCAGGACGAGGACGAGCAGGACGACCGGGTGCCCCGCGCCGAGGGCAAGGGCGGGCCATCCCGCGAGCAGCAGCGGGCCGCCGACGGCAAGGACCCTGCCGGGGCTGTGGTCGGCGAACCGCCCGGCGACCGTGACGCCCGCGAAGGACCCGGCCCCGAACAGGACCAGGGCGACCGGGACCCACCGCTCGGTGAGCCCGGCGGGGCCGGTGACCACGGGGGCGAGGAAGGTGAAAGCACCGAACGTGGCCGCGTTCACCAGGGCCCCGGCCAGCAGGACCCGGAGCAGCCGAGGACGGCGGAGCAGGGCGAACTCGGCACGGATCATGGGCCGTTCGGCCTGCTCCGGGAGCAGGGGGCGGGCGGGTACGGCGCGGAGGACGCCGATCGCGGCGGGCAGACAGAGCACGGCGACGGCCCAGAAGGCGGCGCGCCAGCCGAGCAGGCCGCCGAGCAGCGCGCCGCCCGGGACGCCGACGACCGTAGCCACGGTCGTCCCGGAGAGGAGGACGGCGAGCGCGCGGCCCTTGCGCTCGGGCGCCACGAGCGCGGCGGCGGTGGTCAGGGCGACGGCAAGGAAGCCCGCGTTGGCGACAGCGGCAACGACCCGGGTGGCGAGCAGTACGGCGAAGCTGTCGGTGACGGCTCCGACGGCGTGGGCGGCGAGGAAGACCAGGACGAAGCAGAGCAGTCCGCTCCGCCCCGAGCGGTCGCGGGCGAGCGCGGCGGCCGGGGGCGCGCCGACGACCATGCCGACCGCGAAGGCCGAGGTCAGCGCACCGGCCGTGCCGACGCTCACGTCCAAGTCCTGGGCGATGGCGGGCAGTAGCCCGGCGAGCATGAACTCCGAGGTGCCCATGGCGAAGACGGCCAGGGCGAGCAGATACAGAGGAAGGGGCATCGAGAACGACTCCGGGGTGGGACGGCGGAATACGAGAACGACGTCTCGTCACCACCGTCGGCGCACCCACCCCCGCGCAAGCACACCCCGTCGGCCCTTACGGGCGGGGGCGGCTCACCGGCCTACCGGACCGTCCGGCAACGGACCGTCCGGATCGTCCAGGCCACCCGGAGCACCGAGGGTGCCACCGGACTCACCGGGGCTCCGGCGCGGCCGGGTTCGGGATGTCAGGGGTGCAGGGGGCCGACGGTGTGACCGAGGGCCCCCACCCTGGCTGATTCGGGGCTCGACATGCCGGGCATCGTACGTGACTTCACCGTCCGGAGCACACCGGTTCCCGGCCCCGGCCCGCCACTCCAGCACGGCGGTCCCATCGCCCACCGCCGACACCGGATCGCGTCCGCACCGGGCCCCGGGCGCCGACTCCCGGCCCGGGCAGGTCCGCCAGAGTCCGTCAGGGCCGGGGTCCGACCGGGCAGGGGTCCGTCAGGGGTCCGTCAGGTCGTCTCAGACCGTCCAAGCCCCGTCGGTCATGAGCCTGCGTCCGGTGATCTCGGGCTCCTCGTGCCAGGCCTCCACGATGGTGGGGCGGACACGGAACCAGATGTACGCGGGTCCCGAACCACGCGGATCCCAACCGGACTTGGCAGCGAAGGCATCGATCGCGGCGACGGGCGCGTCCTCTCCCCGGAAGGTCGTCACCTCGCCACCGAGGAGCACCACGTCCCGGGTGTGTCCCAGCGCCAGGCGGGCGTGTCCGCCGGTGCTGAGGTTGCGGCCCGTGGGGTTCGTGAGACGGGTGCAGAGCCAGATGTCCGTGCCGTCCCAGAGGAAGGAGAGCGGGACGAGGTACAGGAGTCCGTCCGGACTCGCCGAGGCGACCCAGATGTCGGCCTCCCCCGTCAGCCGGTCGAGAAGGTCCTTCTTGCGCTGCTCGGGTCCACGGACCGTCGGGATGTTCGTCATGCCCCCGACCTTTTGGCCCGTCACCGGGGCGGAGACGGGGAGCCTCGCCGTACGCCACGGCCAGGCGTACGGCGGTCGGGCACGACCCCGGACAGCCCGCGTCGCACGCACATGCCCACGAGAGCTCACCACCCGCCACCGCGCCGATCCCTTCCGGCGCGGCCGGAAGGGGCCTCGGAAACACCGAGTGGCGGGCGCGGCAAGCCGCGTAGGACCCGAGCGAGGATTCGAGCATGGCCAGAGCGCGGGGCGAGCGTCGTCTCGCGCACCCCTCGACGGAGCTGTGGCCCGGGTTCGCGGGAAGGACGGGAGCACGTCGGTCAGGGCGGTCGGTCGTCCGCGTGGTCGCCCTCCGGGGCGGGTGCAGGGCATCGGGGATGGTTCTCCTCGCGGCTCGTGAGGTCGGGGGAAGCGAAGAGCGGAAGGGATCCGGGGAACAAGCTCTGAACCAGTGGGAGCGCTCCCACTGTGCAGCGGGGACGCAAAGGCGTCAAGACACACGAAGAGTCGAAGGCAATCGACGGGAAATTTACCCAACCCCTCTTTTGCTTGGCATCAGTTGGCGCTACGGTCTGCCCCGACCAGTGGGAGCGAATCCGTCCGGTCGGCACACCGCCAGAGGTGTGCCCTCGCTGCGAGGACTCGCTCATGCGCCATCCACCACGCTTGTCCGCGCTGCTTTCCGGAGCAGCGCTCACCATGGCGAGCACCGCTCTCGCCCTCATGGGTACGGCCTCAGGAGCAGTGGCCGCACCCGCCTGCACCGTGGAGTACGCGGTCGTCGGCCAGTGGGCCGGCGGCTACCAGGGCTCCGTCACCGTCACCAACGACGGCCCCGCACTGAACGGTTGGAGGCTGGGCTTCGCCTTCCCCTCCGGGCAGACCGTCAGCCAGGGCTGGGGCGGCGGATGGTCCCAGTCCGGGACCGCCGTCACCGTCGTGAACGAAAGCTGGAACGCGGCGCTCGGCACGGGCGCGAGGGTCTCGACGGGCTTCCTCGCCTCCTGGTCGGGCGCCAACACGGCACCCGCCGCCTTCACGCTCAACAGCACACCGTGCACGACCACCCCGACCCCCACCCCGACTCCCACACCCACACCCACAGCTCCGACCACCCCACCCACGACCCCGCCGACCACTCCCCCGACCACACCCGTCCCGGTCTCCGGCGCGCCCGAACTCACCGTGTCCGGCAACAGGTTCACCGACCAGAACGGCGCCACCCGACGCCTCCTCGGCGTCAACCGCTCCGGCGGCGAGTTCATGTGCGTCCAAGGGCACGGCATCTGGGACGGCCCCGTGGACGACGCCTCGGTCAGGGCCATCGCCGACTGGAAGGCCAACACCGTCCGCATCCCCCTCAACGAGGAGTGCTGGCTCGGCCTGGACAACGTCAGACCCGAGTACCGGGGCGCCTCCTACATCGCCGCCGTCAAGGAGCTGGTCGGCAGGGTCCTCGCGCACGGCATGACGCCGGTGGTCGAACTGCACTGGACGTACGGCCAGTACACCGGGAACTCCTCGGGCTGCGCGGACGTCCACGCGACCTGCCAGAAGCCGATGCCGGACGCCCGGTACACCCCGGACTTCTGGACCTCGGTGGCCGACACCTTCAAGAACGACACGAGGGTGGTCTTCGACCTGTTCAACGAGCCCTATCCGGACCGGGCGACGCCCACCGCGGCACAGGCCTGGTCCTGCTGGCGCGACGGCGGAGCCTGCCCCGGCATCGGCTACGAGGTCGCGGGGATGCAGGACCTGGTGGACGCCGTCCGCGCCACGGGATCGAGGAACCTCGTCCTCGTCCCCGGTCTCGCGTACGCCAACGACCTGAGCCAGTGGCTCACGTACCGCCCCACCGACCCGGCGGGCAATCTGGCCGCCGCCTGGCACGTCTACAACTTCAACGCCTGTTCCGACGAGACGTGCTGGAACGACACCCTCGCCCCGGTGGCCGCCCAGGTCCCCCTCCTCGCGGGCGAGATCGGCGAGAACACCTGCGGACACGGATTCGTCGACCGCGTCATGAAGTGGTTCGACGACCGCGGCCTCTCCTATCTGGGCTGGACCTGGAACACCTGGAACTGCGCCTCGGGTCCCGCGCTGATCAGTTCGTACGACGGCACTCCCACCGCATTCGGCATCGGGCTGCGCGACCACCTGCGCGCCCTCACCCCCTGAAAGGACCAGATCCCGCATGAGCCGCACCAGTCGCACCGCCCTCCTGGCGGCCCTCGGCCTCGTCACGGCCACCGGCGCCACCGCCACCGTCTTCGGCACGGCGGACGCGGGCGCCGCCACCCCCGGCTGCAAGGTCGACTACCAGGTCACCAACCAGTGGAACTCCGGCTTCGGCGCCAACGTGACCGTCACCAACACCGGTGACCCGGTGGCCGCGTGGACCGTCGAGTGGTCCTACGCCGGGAACCAGCAGGTCACCCAGGGCTGGAACGCCACGATCACCCAGTCCGGCGTCGCGGTCACCGCGAAAAACGTCTCCTACAACGGGACCCTGACCACCGGAGGCTCGACGTCCTTCGGCTTCAACGCCTCGTACAGCGGCACCAACGCCGTCCCCGCGACCTTCCGGCTCAACGGGGTCGTCTGCAACGGCACCACCGAGCCGACACAGCCCCCGACCACCCCGCCCACCACGCCTCCCACGACCCCGCCCACCACCCCGCCGCCGGGCGGCAAGGCCGACAACCCGTACGCCGGGGCGAAGGTGTACGTGAACCCCGAGTGGTCCGCCAAGGCGGCGGCCGAGCCCGGCGGCAGCCGGATCGCCGGCCAGCCCACCGGCGTCTGGCTGGACCGGATCGCCGCCGTCAACGGCTCCACCACCTCCATGGGCCTGCGCGCCCACCTCGACGAGGCCCTGCGCCAGAAGGGCTCCGGCGAACTCGTCGTCCAGCTCGTCGTCTACAACCTGCCCGGCCGTGACTGCGCCGCCCTCGCCTCCAACGGCGAGTTGGGCCCCACCGAGATCGGCCGCTACAAGACCGAGTACATCGACCCCATCGCCGCGATCCTCTCCGACCCCACGTACGCGGGTCTCCGGATCGTCACCACGGTCGAGATCGACTCGCTGCCCAACCTCGTCACCAACGTCAGCGGACGCCCGACCGCCACCGCCAACTGCGATGTGATGAAGGCCAACGGCAACTACATCACCGGTGTCGGCTACGCCCTCAAGAAGCTCGGCGCGATCGGCAACGTCTACAACTACGTGGACGCGGGCCACCACGGCTGGCTCGGCTGGGACGACAACTTCGGCGCCTCGGCGGAACTGTTCCGGCAGGCGGCCACCGCCGAGGGCGCCACGCTCTCCGACGTCCACGGCTTCATCGTCAACACCGCCAACTACAGCGCCCTCAAGGAGGACCACTTCAGGATCGACGACAACGTGAACGGCGTCTCCGTGCGCCAGTCGAAGTGGGTCGACTGGAACCGGTACACGGATGAACTGTCCTACGCCCAGGCCATGCGGACCAGACTCGTCTCGCTCGGCTTCGACAGCAACCTCGGCATGCTGATCGACACCTCCCGCAACGGCTGGGGCGGCACCGCCCGTCCCACCACGGCGGGTGCCACGACCACCGTCGACACCTATGTCAACGGCGGCCGGTACGACCGGCGTATCCACCTCGGCAACTGGTGCAACCAGTCCGGCGCGGGACTCGGCGAACGGCCCCAGGCCGCGCCCGCCGCGGGCATCGACGCGTACGTCTGGGTGAAGCCCCCGGGCGAGTCCGACGGCTCCAGCAAGGAGATCCCGAACAACGAGGGAAAGGGCTTCGACCGGATGTGCGACCCGACGTACACGGGCAACGCACGTAACGGCAACAGCATGTCGGGGGCGCTGCCGGACGCCCCGATCTCGGGCCGGTGGTTCTCCGCCCAGTTCCAGGAGCTGATGAAGAACGCCCACCCGGCGCTGTAGCGCCCCACCGGAGCCCGTGGCCGACCGGCCCCCGCCCGTCCGGCCGGCCACGGGTCCCGCCCTCAGCACGACGCGCGCACGACCAGCTCCGTCGGCAGCACCCGTCGGCGGGGCTCCTCCGGCGTCCCGGCGATGTCCTGGAGGAGTATCCGGGCCATCGCGCGGCCCATCTCCTCGATGGGCTGCCGGACGCTGGTGAGCGGCGGGTCCATCAGCCGGGCGACGGGGGAGTCGTCGACACCGACCAGAGCCACGTCCTGGGGCACCCGACGCCCCGCCTCCCGCAGCACCCCCCGCGCACCCGCCGCCATCACGTCCGACGCGGCGAACACCGCGTCCAGACCAGGCCTGCGCTCAAGCAGCTCCCGCATCGCCCGCCGACCGCCCTCCTCCGTGAAGTCACCCACCGCCACCAGCCCCTCGTCGGGCGCCAGACCCGCCTCGGCGAGCCCCGCCCGGTACCCGCCGAGCCGGGCGCGGGCCACGTACATGTCGGGCGGGCCCGTGACGGTCGCGATCCGTCTCCGGCCGCGCGCCACCAGACGAGCCACGGCCGCCCGTCCGGCCCCGATGTTGTCGGAGTCCACGTACGGCACCGGTTCGGCCTCCGAGCGGCGCCCGCTCATGACGACCGGCAGCCCGAGCGCGCGGATCCGGTCGGGCAGCGGGTCGTCACCGTGGACGGAGGCGAGCAGGACGCCGTCGACGCGCTGTGAGGCGAGGTACTGCTCGAACCGCTGCCGCTCCCGCTCGTCGCGGACCAGAGTGAGCAGCAACTGCCTATCGGCATCGGCCAGTTCCGAGCCGACTCCGCGCATGAGGTCCAGGAAGTAGGGCTCCCCGAAGAGCCGGGCCTCGGTCTCCGGGACGACGAGCGCGACGGCTCCGGTGCGGCTTCCGGCGAGGACGCGGGCCGCCTGGTCGGGAACGTATCCGAGCTCGGCGACGGCCCGTTCGACGGCGACCCTGGTCCGCTCGCTCACCCGGGGGGAGCCGTTGATCACCCGGGAGACCGTGCCCCGGCCGACCCCGGCCCTGGCCGCGACCTCCTCCAGGGTGGGCCTGCCGGTCCGACGTCCGTTCACCTCTCCCGCACTCCCCTCATGGAACGACGTGCCGCTCACCCGGTGTCCGTCCGGGACGGACAACAAGGTGGGAGCGCTCCCACTCTAGTCGACGAGCCTCCACGGAGACCACGAGAGGGAGTCCGGCCGTCGCGTCGGTGTGTTCAGGAGATGACGCGGGCGTGCCCGCCGAGGGCGGCGAAACCCGCGGAAGACCGCCCGGCAACGAATCCGTGTTCATGTCTTGACACCCGCACCCGCCAGGCAGCAACCTTCCGGCAGCGATGTGGGAGCGCTCCCATCCGGGATGCGCAGAGCCTTGCACCGGGTCCCGGCGGACGCCGCCGAGCCGCGACCGGCCGACCGGACCTGTGGGCGCACCACGAGCACCACCTGGGGACGAGGAGAGTGGAATGCGCACTTCCAGCAGCAGACGCGGACGCCGTGCGGCGAGCGCGGCGGTCGCCGCCGCCATCACCGGCACCGCCCTGCTCACCGGCTGCGGCGGTGACGGCGGCGGGGCCGGGGGCGACGGAAGGATCACGCTGCGGGTGGGGACCTTCGGTTCCTTCGGTTACGACGACAAGACCGGCGCCAAGCTCTACGCCGAGTACGAGAAGGCCCACCCGCACATCAAGATCGAGGAATCGAACGTCGCCGACGGCCAGAAGTACTGGGACACCCTGAAGCTGCGCCTCTCCCGCGACAGCGGTCTCGCGGACATCCAGGCCGTCGAGGTGGGCTTCATCGCGGAGGCGACGGGCCCGTCCATGGCCGGCAAGTGGGTGGACCTGAGCAAGGAGGGCGGCGCGGACATCGGCGCCTTCCTCGACTGGAAGGTCAAGCAGGCGACGACCCCGGACGGCAGGGTCATCGGCCTAGGCACCGACATCGGCCCGATGGCCGTCTGCTACAACAAGGACCTCTTCGCCAAGGCCGGGCTGCCCACCGACCGGAACGCGGTCGGCAGGCTGTGGGCGGGCGACTGGGCCAAGTTCCTGGAGACCGGACGGACTTACCAGAAGCACGCGCCCGCGGGCACCGCCTTCCACGACTCCGCGAGCGGCTTGTTCAACGCCGTGGTCTCCAGCGATCCGGTGCAGTACGCCGACGCGAGCGGCACGCTCGACTGGGAGAACAGCCCCGGTGTGAAGAAGGCCTGGGACACCGCCGTCGCGGCGGCGCGGGGCGGACTCACCGCCAGACTGCGCCAGTTCGACGAGAAGGGCACCTGGAACGCAGCCTTCAAGAACGCGAAGTTCGCCACCGTCGCCTGCCCCAGCTGGATGACCGGCATCATCAAGGACCAGGCGGGCGCGGCCAACCAGGGCAAGTGGGACATCGCCGCCCCGCCCGTGGCGGGCAACTGGGGCGGCGCCTTCCTGGCCGTACCGAAGTCCGGGAAGCACACCGCGGAGGCCGCCGAGCTGGCCGCCTGGCTGACCGCCCCGGCGCAGCACGCCAAGGTGTTCGCGGTCAACGGCAACATCCCCTCGTCCAAGGACGCCCTGACCTCGCCGGCGGTCCAGGACGCCAGGCTGCCCTACTTCGGCGACACCCCGGTCGGCAGGATCTTCTCCGGCGCGGCGGACCGGATCACACCCGCCACGATCAGCCGTTACGACGGCCAGGTGAAGACCTTCCTCACCGACAACGGCATCCTCGACATCGAGCAGCGCGGCACCGACCCGGCCAAGGCCTGGGAGAACGTCAAGAAGCTGATCGACGACAAGATCGACCGCTAGGGCGTGTGCCCGGTCCGCCGCCGCCCGAGCGCGGCGGACCGGCACCGTCCGCACCATCCGCCCGCACCACCCCGCCCGCATCAACCTGGAAGGACGCCCCCGTGGCCACCTCCGTTCGGGCGCGGCCGGACGGCTCACCGCCGCCCTCCGCTCCGCCCTCCTCCCCCGGCCCGCGCGGTCGCCGTGCCGCCCCGGCCGGTCTGCGCGGCGCCCTCTACCGCTGGGACGTCACCGCGGCCCCGTACCTCTTCGTCGCTCCCTTCTTCCTCACCTTCGCCGCCTTCGGCCTCTTCCCGCTGGTCTACACCGGCTGGCTCTCGCTGAACCGGGTGGAGCTGGGCGGCGGCGCGCGGTGGAAGGGGCTGGAGAACTACACCGACCTGGCGACCAGCGAGTTCTTCTGGAACGCGCTCCTCAACACCTTCACCATCGGGGTGATCTCGACCGTCCCGCAGCTGCTCATGGCCCTGGGGCTCGCCCATCTGCTCCACTACAAGCTGCGGGGCCGCGGCTTCTTCCGGGTGGCGGTCCTCGCCCCGTACGCCACCTCGATCGCGGCGGCGACGCTGGTCTTCGCCCAGCTGTTCAACACCGACTACGGGCTGATCAACACCTTCCTCGATGTGCTCGGGATCGGCCCGGTCGACTGGGAGGCGTCCCGGTGGCCCGCCCAGATCGCGATCTCCACGATCGTCGTCTGGCGCTGGACCGGCTACAACGCGCTGATCTACCTGGCCGCGATGCAGGCCGTGCCGCGGGACCTGTACGAGGCCGCCGCGCTCGACGGGGCCCCCCGCTGGCGCCAGTTCCTCAGCGTCACCATCCCCTCGATCCGCCCGACCGTCCTGTTCACGATCGTCGTCTCCACCATCGGCGCCACCCAGCTCTTCGGCGAGCCGATGCTGTACGGCGGGAGCGTCGGCGTCAGCGGCGGCAGCGGCAACCAGTTCCAGACGCTGAGCCTGCTGATGTACGAGAAGGGCTGGGTGACCGGCGCGCTGGGGCAGGCTTCGGCGCTCGCATGGGTCATGCTGCTGCTCCTGCTGATCGTCGGCGGCGGCCAGGCCCTCGTCTCCCGCCACCACCGCAAGAAGCTGGGGGGCTGACCCGATGGCCCGCACTCTCGACCCGCCACGCCGGAACCGTCCGTCCCACCGGCCCCGATCGACGCCGACAGCAGCCCCGCGCGGTCGCCGGACGCGCCCGGCCGCCGGACGGCAGCACCACGCCGGACCCCTGACGTACGTCCTGCTCGCGGTGGCGGCGGCGGTGTCGCTCTTCCCGCTGTACTGGAACGTGGTCGCCGCCTCGCACACCGGCGAGCGGGTGGTGGAGGCCCCCGCACCGCTGCTGCCCGGTTCCCGCCTCCTGGAGAACCTCACCTTCGCCTGGAACCAGGTCGACATGGGCGAGGCGCTGGTCAACACGACGATCGTGGCGAGCCTGGTGGCCGCGTCCACCGTCCTGTTCTCCACGCTCGCCGGGTTCGCCTTCGCGAAACTCCCCTTCCGGGGCCGTGGGCTGCTGCTGTCGCTCGTGGTCGCCACGATGACGATCCCGCCGCAGCTCAGTGTCATCCCGCTCTACCAGATCGTCACCGAACTCGGCTGGGTCGACCAGCTCCAGTCGGTGGTGCTGCCCTCGCTCGTCGCCGCCTTCGGGGTGTTCTTCATGCGCCAGTTCCTCGTCGAGGCGCTGCCCGTGGAGCTGGTGGAGGCGGCCCGGATGGACGGCGCGCACAGTCTCCGGATCATCTGGCACGTGGTGTTCCCGGTGGCCCGGCCCGCGATGGCCGTGCTCGGCATGCTGGTCTTCGTCCAGGCGTGGAACGACTTCTTCTGGCCGTTCATCGCGCTCACCCCGGACGGCAGTCCCACCCTCCAGGTGGCGCTCGCGGGGCTCGGCGCGGGCAACCACAGTGTGGACCACGCCATCGTGCTGACCGGCGCCCTCATATCCACCGTGCCGCTGCTGCTGGTCTTCGCCTTCCTCGGCAAGCACATCGTCGGCGGTATCACGGCCGGTGCGGTCAAGAGCTGACCGGCCGCCCCTCACCCCCCTCACGGTACTCATCCCGCACACGCGTTGGGAGCTTCCTCCTATGACCGCGTCCGAAACCCGGCCGCTCACCGTCACCCGCTCGTTCCCGCCCGGCTTCCTCTGGGGCGCGGCCACCGCCGCGTACCAGATCGAGGGAGCGGCGGCGGAGGACGGCCGTACGCCGTCCATCTGGGACACCTTCTCGCACACCCCCGGCAAGGTCTTCGGGGGGCATACCGGTGACGTGGCCGTGGACCACTACCACCGGTTCCGCGAGGACGTCCGCATCATGTCCGAACTCGGCCTGGACGCCTACCGGTTCTCCGTCTCCTGGTCCCGGGTGCAGCCCACCGGCCGGGGCCCGGCCGTACGGAAGGGCCTCGACTTCTACCGGGCGCTGGTGGACGAGCTGCTCGCCGCCGGGATCGAGCCCGCGCTCACGCTCTACCACTGGGACCTGCCGCAGGAGTTGGAGGACGCGGGGGGCTGGCCGGAGCGGGCCACCGCCGAGCGGTTCGCCGAGTACGCGGGGATCGTCGCCGACGCCCTCGGTGACCGGGTGGTCCGCTGGACCACGCTCAACGAGCCCTGGTGCACGGCCTTCCTGGGGTACGGCTCCGGGATGCACGCCCCCGGCCGCACCGACCCGGTGGCCTCGCTGCGGGCCGCGCACCACCTCAATCTGGGGCACGGGCTGGCCGTCCAGGCCCTGCGGGCGGCGCTGCCCGCCGACCGGCAGGTCTCCGTCTCGCTCAATCTGCACGAGGTGCGTCCACTGACCGGTTCCGCCGGTGACCTGGACGCGGCCCGCCGGATCGACGCGGTCGGCAACCGCGTCTGGCTGGGTCCGATGCTGGCGGGCGCCTATCCGGAGGACCTGCTGGCCGACACGGCCCGGGTGACCGACTGGTCCTTCGTCCGGGACGGCGACACGGCGGCGGCGCATCAGCGGCTGGACCTTCTCGCGGTCAACTACTACACGCCGACGGTGGTTTCGGAGGTCCCCGAGGGGGCGGAGAAGCCGCAGGACGACGGGCACGGCGACAGCGCGCACTCGCCGTGGCCGGGCGCGGACCGGGTCGCCTTTCACCGCGCGCCGGGCGGCCGGACCGCGATGGGCTGGCCGGTGGACGCGAGCGGGCTGTACGACCTGCTGGTGCGGCTCTCGGCCGCGTACCCCGGACTCCCGCTGGTGATCAGCGAGAACGGGGCCGCCTACGAGGACGTGGTGGCCCCCGACGGTTCGGTGCACGATCCGGAGCGGGCCGCCTATGTCCACGCGCATCTGACGGCGGTGCACCGGGCGATCGAGGACGGGGCCGATGTGCGCGGCTACTTCCTCTGGTCGCTCCTGGACAACTTCGAGTGGGCGTACGGCTACGCGAAGCGGTTCGGCGCGGTGCGGGTGGACTACGACACGCTGGAGCGGACGCCGAAGTCCAGTGCCCGCTGGTACGGGAGGGTGGCGCGGTCGGGCGAGCTGGTCGCCCCCGGCGCGGACTGACCCGGAGCGGGGGGAGGGGCCGTGCCGGTCGCCCGGCACGGCCCTTCCCCCTTCGTCCGCCGGGCGCCCCGGCCGGATGCCTCAGATGTCGATGACGCGGTAGCCGATCACGTAGGCACCCCCGGAGCCCTCGACGGTGCGCCACTGGGTCTCGGCGCCGACCTCGGTGCCGGTGACGAGGGTGGCACCGAGCTTGTCGTCGCCGCCGAAGGAGTCGTAGTCCCAGAGGGTCAGGGTGCGGGCCTGCTGCTTGCCGAGGATGAGAGCCGCGCTGCTGTTGCCGTCGGCCATGGAGCGGACGTAACCGGTGCCCATGGTCTGGTACTTGACACCGTTGCCGGGCCAGACCTTGACGGCGTTGCCGTTGGCGTCGGTGATCTTCAGATAGGCCTCGTCGTGGTCGCCCTCGCTGTTCTGCTGGCAGTGCAGTTCGAGGAGTTCGATCCGGACGTAGTCGATCGGCTCGGCCTGGGCGGTTCCGGCGAAGGCGGCGACGCTGCCGAGCCCGAGAAGGGCGGTGGCGGCGGCTCGGGCGAATCGGTTCTTGCGCATGTGGTCCCCCCACACTTCGGGTCACTGGTGTGACTGTGGTTCCGGACCGCCCGTCCGGGGCGGTTCCGGTGTGCCGTTTCCCCCCGGCACGAACACCACTGTGCCCGTCGCCCGCGTCCCGTTCTACGCGCGTTCCACTGGACGGAACAGGGCCGCCCGTCCGCTCCCGCGTACGCCCCTCAGAGCACCGGCGCGGTCACCGGGACGGTGTGCCGGGGGCCGCCCCGGCCGAGCGCGCGGGTGATCGCGGCGCCCGCCTCGGCGACGGCCCGGCCCAGCGCGTCGAGCGGCCGCCCCGCCGGGACCATGGCGGCGAGCGCCGCGACCGTGCGCCCGTCGGGCGTGCGGACCGGGAGCGCGGCGCAGCAGACTCCGGCCAGCACGTCCTCGCGGTCGAGGACGGGTCCGCCGCGCAGGCGTCCGGTGAGGGCCTTCCCGGCGGCGGTGTCCAGGCGGAACGCGAGGCCGTCCCGGACGGGCAGGACGGGTTCGAGGTCGCCCGGCACCGAACCGACGGTGATCGCCATCTCCTCGCGCAGCACGGTGAGGACCAGGCTGGCTCCGGTGGCGGCGCGCAGCCGCTGGAGCGGGAGCCGGGCGGCGGGCCTCAGTCCGGGGTGCGGCTCCCATGCCTGGCCCAGTCGGTAGAGCTGCGGGCCGACCCGGTAGCGGTTGCCCCGGCGTTCGACGGCGCCGAGTTCGACGAGCTGGTCGAGCAGCCGGTGGACGCTTCCCTTGGGGACTCCGCAGGCCAGCGCGAGTTCGGTGACTCCGGCCTCGTCGCCGCTCCGCCGCAGGGCGTCGAGCAGCGCGAACGCGCCTTCGAGGACGCCCCGGCCGCGCGCCCGGACGAGCGGCCCGCCGGGCTCCGGCGCCGGGCCCCCGCTCCTTCCGGGCCCCCGCCGGACCTCCGAGCTGCCGAAGGCCGGGCCTGTGCCGCCACCGGGGCCGTCGTCTCCGGCCGGTCCGTTCTCCGCCATGGTGCGCATGGGTCCCCCTGACTCCCGTGCCCGGCCGGGATCCCCCGATGGCACGGCCGCGGGCACGTCCCCACCATGCCGCAGGGGGGACGATTCCGGCGAAGGGCTCGTGCCGCCCGCCGTGTCGTGGCCCGGGCCCCTCCAGGGCCCGTCTGACCATTCCCGCCTGCCTCACGACGCCATGCACGCACTCTCGCCGCACCGGCCCCAGGCCCACGTACGTCCCGTACGAGGGCCTGGGGCCGACACGCCGAGAGCACGCACCTGACGCCGCGCGGCCGCCCTGCGGGCGACGACGGGAATCGTCAGACAGGCCCTAGGCTGTCCGGACATGAGAGACCCTCAGCCGTCCTCCTCCCGGTCCCGTCGGCGCGCGACCGTCGTCCTCACCGCACTGGCCGCCGTCGCGGGAATCGCGACCGCCGTCCAGGTCGCCGCCCCTCCGTCGCCCTCGGCGGCCCTGCCCGTGGCCCATGCCTCCGCCGGAGCGCTCCTCGTCGGTCCGCCCGGACCGGGGAGCGGGATCGGGGTCCCGGCGCCCCGGCCGCAGGGCGGCGGAAGACACGCGGTGCCGACGGGTGACGCCAAGAACGGGACCCTGGCCTCGGGTTCGCACCGGGCCGTCCGGCCGTCCGGCCGTCTCCCGCTGCGCGCCGCCGGGGCGCCGCCGACGGTGATCGCCCACCGGGGCGCCTCCGCCGCCGCCCCCGAGAACACCCTGGTCTCCGACGAGGTGGCGCGCAGGGGCAGGGCCATCTGGATCGAGAACGACGTCCAGCCGAGCAAGGACGGCGTGCCGTACGTGCTCCACGACACGACCGTGGACCGGACCACGGATGGCAAGGGTCCGATCCGTTCGCTGACGGCCGCCCAGATCAACGCCCTGGACGCCGGGTCCTGGTTCGCCCCCGTCTACGCGGGCACCCGGGTGCCGACCCTGGCCGCCCAGCTCAAGGACCTCAGGGAGCGCGGCGGGAACATGCTCCTGGAGATCAAGGGGCCGCACAGCCGCGCCGAGGTGGCCCGGATCGTCCAGGAGGTGCGGGACCAGGACATGACCGGCCGGGTCCTGGTGCAGAGCTTCGACCCGGTGTCCCTGAGGTACACCCGCGAGCTGGCGCCCGAACTGCCGCTGGGGCTGCTGCGCGACACTCTCGACGCCGATCCGGTGGCGGTGGCCGGGGAGCTGGGCCTGGCCGCGTACAACGTCTCGGACGGTGCGCTCCGCACCCGTCCCGAACTGGTCGGGCAACTGCACGCGGCGGGCGTGGCGGTCCATGTGTGGACCGTGGACACCCCGGCGCGCTGGAAGGCCCTGGACGCGCTCGGGGTGGACGGGATCATCACCAACCGACCTACGGAGCTGGGTGGTTGGGCCTCGGGCCGGACCGGCTGAGCCCGCTGCGGGCGCGGTCGCTCCGGCCGTAAGGTCAAGGCGACGGCTACTGCTGCTATGGGGTGGCCTTGATGTCGTCGACGAAGGCGCGGACCATGACCGCGTGGGTGTAGAGGACGGTGCCGGGCTTGATCAGGGCGTCCTCGCCGGTCCCGGGGTTCACCTGGACGCTCCGCGTGCCCAGGAAGGTGAGGGTCTTCCGGTCGAAGATCCACTCGGTGGAGGGGGCGCCCGCCTTGTCGGTCCGTCCGGCAGGTGCCCGTGCGGCGAGCGCGTCCGCCTCGGAGGGAGTCGTCATCACTCCATCATCGCGGGGGTGTCCTCGTTGCCGCGGAAGCCCGCGGCCTCTCCCGGTCGCCTTGCGGCCGACGCGCAACACAGTGTTCACACCGGACGGGAATTCCCTTCCCTGACCGTCGGGTTGGCCCGTTCATGACTCTGGGAGTGACACTCGCATCGACCTCCGTCCAGCACACGATCGACGACACGGTGGCGCTCGCGCGCGAGGCCCGCGACGCGGGGCTGCGTTCGGCGTGGTTCGGCCAGGCCTTCGGGTACGACTCGCCGTCGCTCGCGGCGATCGTCGGCCGGGAGGTGCCGGGTCTGCACGTGGGGACCTCCGCGATCCCGGTCTTCGGCAGGCATCCGCTGATCGTCTCCGGTCAGGCGCAGACGGCCCAGGCGGCGACCGGAGGCCGCTACCACCTGGGGCTCGCGCTCGGCACCAGGCGGTTGACCGAGGACGGTTTCGGCATTCCGTACCGGCGGCCCGTCGGTCTGCTCAGGGAGTTCCTGACGGCCCTGCGTCCGCTGCTCGAAACGGGCGAGGCGGACTTCCACGGGGAGCTGCTGACCGCGACGACACCGTATTCGGCGGCGGTGCCGGGCGCCCGGCCGTCCGTGCCGGTGCTCGTGGCCGCGATGGGGCCGCAGGCGCTGCGGGTCTCCGGTGAACTGGCCGACGGCATCCTGCCGTTCCTCGCGGGGCCCCGGGCGCTCGCCGAGCACATCGTCCCGGCGGTCAGGGCGGCGGCGAGCGCGGCGGGCCGTCCCGCGCCCCGGATCGTGGCGCTCGTCCCGGGCGTCGTCACCTCGGACGTCGAGGCGGTACGGGATGCCGCCGCCGGGGCGCTGGCGCTGTACGAGTCGATCCCCTCGTACCGGCGCGTCCTCGATCTGTCCGGGGTTTCGGGGGCGGCCGAGCTGGCGGCGATCGGCGACGAGGAGGCCGTGGCGGCGGAGGTGCGGCGCTACCGCGAGGCGGGCGCGACGGAGGTGGTGTTCACGGCGACGGACCTGGGCGGCGAGGAGGACCGCCGCCGCACCTGGAAGCTCCTCGGGGAACTGGCCCGGGACTGAGACCGGACGCAGCATCCGGGGAGGGAAGCGGCTGCGCGGGGAGGGCTCCCCCGAGGCGGCGGGCATGGGGAGGGGGCACGGGGGAGGGCGGGCACGGGACGGGACCGATCTGGCGCGCACGTCCCGCCCCGGTTCCGGTGGCGGCGGCGGTTCACGTGACGACCCCGGCGGCTGGGGCCGTCCCCGCCCGCCGCACTCCCCCCGCTCCCGCTCGCGGGCCGGGCGTGGACCAGCCCCGTGCCTTCGGCCCCTCCGGTTGCCGCCCCGCTCGGGCCGCACTCCCGCTCCTCTCGTCCGGGTGCTCGGCTCAGGCGTCGGCGCGGTCCGTCGTGAGGGACCAGGCGGCCCAGCCGCCGAGGAGGTCGGAGACGTCCTCGAAGCCGTGGTGGCGCAGCAGGCTGGCGGCGACGGAGGAGCGGTGTCCGCCCGCGCAGTGCACGACGAGGGGCCGGTCGGCGGGGAGTTCGGCGGTACGGGCGGGCAGCTCGCTCAGCGGGATGTTCAGGGCGCCGTCGATGAAACCCGCGGCCTCGCGCTCGTCGCGGGTGCGCACGTCCACGACGAGCGGCGGCCGGTCTCCGGCGAGGGCGGTCCGCAGCCGGGCCGCGGTGAGGCGGCCGGCCGGGGCGACCTCGTCGGCCAGTTCGCGCAGGGCGTCCTCGGGGTCGCGGAGGTAACCCGCGACCCGGTCGAAGCCGATGCGGGCCAGCCGGGTGACGATCTCGTCCGTACGGTTCTGGGGGGCGATCACCAGGAGGTCCGTGTCGGGGGCGAGGACGGTTCCGGCCTGTTCGGCGAAGCGCCCGTCGGCGGGTACGTTGACCGCGCCGCGCAGGTGTCCGGCGGCGAACTCCTGCGGGTCCCGGGTGTCGACGACGACCGCGCCCGCCCGGCGGAGCCCGGTGAAGTCCGCGGGGGACAGCGGGCGGGGGGCCGTGGCGGCGTCGTAGAGGGGGCGTTCCCTGCGGTTGAGGTCGGCGTCGTAGGCGAAGTAGCCGGGGGCGGCGGGCTGGCCCTCGGTGACGAGGGCGACGAACGTCTCGCGGTCCATGGGCGCGCAGGCGTAGTTGGTGGCGCGCTGCTCCCCGATGGTGGACGACTTCTCCGTGGACAGGTTCTTGCCGCAGGCCGATCCGGCACCGTGGGCGGGGAAGACCCGGACCTCGTCGGGCAGGGCCATCAGCTTGCGCTGCACGCTGTCGTGGAGCATCGCGCCGAGTTCCTCCGCGGTGACGCCGACGGAGGCGAGCAGGTCGGGGCGCCCGACGTCGCCGATGAAGAGGGCGTCGCCGGTCAGGACCCCGTACGGGACGGTGTCGTCGGCGTGTTCGTACACGAGGACGCTGATCGACTCGGGCGTGTGGCCGGGGGTCTCCATGATGGCGAGGGTGACGTCGCCGAGGGAGATCCGCTCGCCCTCGGCGAGCTTGCGGACGGGGTACTCGGTCTCGGCGCGTGAGCCGTAGCCGATCCAGGCTCCGGTGCGGTCGGCCATCTCCAGGTGTCCGGCGACGAAGTCCGCGTGGAAGTGGGTGTTGACGACGCCGACGACGGTGAGGCCCCGGGCCTCGGCGTCGGCGAGGTATTCGGAGACGTCCCGCCGCGGGTCGACGACCACCGCCCGGCCGGTCGTCTCGTCGGCGATCATGTACGAGGCCTGGGAGAGGCAGTCGAGGTAGTACTGCGCGAAGAACACGGCGGACCCTCCGTCCGGAGCGGGGGCGCACCCGATGGCGTCCCGCCTGCTCGGATACCCCCATGGGTATGGATGCACTCGACCGTAAGCACCCCGGCGACCGAAGTCAAATACCCCCCTAGGTATCCAGAGGGCTCCGCGTACCCATGGCGGGGATCACCCCCGGGGCGCGGTGGCCGGGGGCGGGGCGGGCCGCTCCGGTTCTCCCTCGCCCTCGGTGTCCAGGTGGGGCAGGACCCGGTCCAGCCAGCGGGGGGTCCACCAGGCGTGCCCGCCCAGCAGGGTCATCACCGCGGGCACCAGGAGCAGCCGGACCACGGTGGCGTCGATGAGGACGCTGGCCGCGAGGCCGAGGCCGAGCATCTTCACCACCACGTTGTCCGAGACGATGAAGGCGGCGAAGACGCTCACCATGATCAGTGCCGCGCAGGTGATCACCCGGGCGGTGATCTCCAGGGCGTGGGCCACGGAGGCCTTGGCGTCGCCGGTGCGCAGCCAGGCCTCGCGGACCCGGGACAGCAGGAAGATCTCGTAGTCCATGCTGAGCCCGAAGACGATGGCGAACATCATCATCGGCACATAGCTCTCGATGGGCACCTTGCCGGAGACGCCGAGCGCGGGTCCGCCCCAGCCCCACTGGAAGACGGCCACGACGACTCCGTACGAGGCGGCGATGGAGAGCACGTTGAGCACGGCGGCCTTCACCGCGACGAGCAGGCCCCGGAAGACGGCGAGGATGACGAGGAAGGCGAGGGCGACGACGACGGAGATGATGAGCGGGAGCCTGCTGGAGACGATGTCGAGGAAGTCGACCTGGGCGGCGGTGGTGCCGGTGACGTACGTCTTGGCGTCGGTGCCCGCCACCGCCTGCGGCAGGACGTCGTCGACGAGGTGGCCGGTGAGGTGGGTGGTCCGCTCGTCCTGGGGGGAGGCGGCGGAATAGGCGGTGCCGATGAGGACGTCGCCGTCGGGGGTGGCCTTGAGCGGGGTGATCGCGGCGGCGTCCGGCACTCCGGTGAGCGCCTGCTGGAGCTTTCCGGCGAGGGCGGCGCGGTCGGCGGCGGGTACGGCCGTCTGGTCGACGACGAGGGTGAGGGGGCCGTTCACACCGGGTCCGAATGCGGTGGAGATCAGGTCGTACGCCCTCCGGTCGGTGAACGACTTCGGGTCGGCGCCGTCGCCGATGTGGCCGAGCTGGATGAAGAACAGGGGGATCGCCAGGACGACGAGGGCGACGACCCCGCCGGTCAGGAACCACCAGGGGCGCCGCTCGACCCGGCGGGCGTACCGGTGCCAGGTGCCGTGGGCGGCCTCGCCCGGCTCGGCGTCGGTCTCGGCGACGGGCGGGCGTACGTGGTAGCGGTCGATCCGGCGGCCGACGAGCCCCAGCACGGCGGGGACGAGGGTGAGCGCGGCGAGGACGGCGGTGACCACGGTGAAGGCGGCCGCCAGGCCCAGTTTTCCGATGAAGGTGACGCCGGAGACCCAGAGGCCCGAGAGGGCGATGACGACCGTGCAGCCGGAGACGAGGACGGCCCGGCCGCTGGTGGTGGTCGCCAGGGCGGCGGCTTCGGCGGGATCGTGCCCGTTCATGAGGTTCTGGCGGTGGCGGGTGACGAGGAACAGGGCGTAGTCGATGCCGACGCCGAGGCCGATCATGGTGGCCAGGGTGGGTGAGACGGTGCCGAAGGTGAAGGCGGCGGCGGCCAGGCCGAGGAGTGCGAGGCCGCAGACCGCGCCCAGGAGTGCCGTGATCAGGGGGAGGACGGCGGCGATGGCGCTGCCGAAGCCGATGAGCAGGACGAGGACGGCGACGGCGAAGCCGATGGCCTCGCTGGTGCGGTCGTCGGGCTGCGGCCGGGCGAGTTCGCCGAGCGGTCCGCCGTACTCGACGGTGACTCCGGCGGTGCGCAGTGGCTGGACGGCGGCGTCGACGCCGGTCAGATAGCCGGTGCCGAGGGTGGAGGGCGGGACGCTGAAGCGGACGGTGATGTAGGCGGTCCTGCCGTCGGTGGAGAGCGGACCGGTGTCGGGAGTGCCGGTGGGCGGCGGGGTCGGAGCGGCGCCCTGGGGTGGCAGTGGGTTCTGCGCGCTGAGGACGTCGGGCAGTTTCTGCAGGGAGGCGACGGCCGAGCCGACGGCGGCGGATTCGTCGGTGAGCGGTCCCGAGGGGCGGTTCAGGACGATCTGGGCGCCGTAGCCCCCGGCTGCGGGGTCGTGCGCCCTGAGGACGTCGAGTCCCTGCGCGGACTGCACTCCGGGGAGGGCGAAGTCGTCGGAGAACTGGCCGCCGACGGTCCGGTCGACGATCTGGAGTCCGGCGACCGCCGCCAGCCACAGGGCGATGACGACGAGGAAGTGGCGGGCGCACCAGTGGCCGAGCCGGTGGAGCGCGCCCTTCGGCGGTGACGGTCGGCCTGCGGCCGGGCTTCCAGCGTTCATGGCGGTGGCGTGTCCGGTTGGGGGTCCCCGAGCGGTCCCGGCGCCGACTGCGCGCGCCTACTCGGTCCATTGTTCGCCCGCCGGGACGCTCCGGCATCCCGGCGGGTGCCGGGGTCCGCCCGCTCAGGTCAGGAGGCGGTTGGGGTGGGAGGCGCGGCGGGCGGCGGCGAACAGGGCGTGGATGCGGGCCCCGGCCTGGTCGACGTCGGTGACGGGGGTGGGGAAGGGCAGCCGGACGTCCTGGTCGCCGGTGGGGTGTTCGAGGCGGAGGGTGATGCCGTAGCGGTCGAGGGCGAGGGGGAGGGCGCGGACCATGTCGCGCTCGGGGCGCGGCCGGACGAGCCGCAGGAGGAGGGGGACGAGTTCGGCGTGGCGGTCGACCAGATGGGTGAGCATGGACGCCTCGCAGAGGGCGAGGGGGTCGATGTCGGTGTCGTGGAGCTCTTCGAGGGTGATGAAGCTGCGGCCGGTGGCGTCCTCGATGAGCGCCTGCCCGAACTCCATGCAGATGCTGGTGTCCGCGTCGGTGCTGTACGGGGTGGCGAGGAGGCCGGTGAGGGTGACGCGGGCCCGCAGCCGGTCGCGTACGGGAGTGGGGGCGATGTCCGTGAACTCCAGGCGGACGGGGATGCGGGCGGCGGAGGCCGCGTGGGTCTCCTCGGCGGGGTCGTGGAGGTGGATGTGGCCCATGGGGCCGCCGCCGTCGAGCCGGTGGACCTCCTGCTGGTGCCCGTCGGACACGACCGTCATCGAGTGGGCGGCGGCGAGTACGGACCGGACGCGTTCGGCGGGGGTGGGGCGTGTGGCGCGGGGGCTGAAGGGGTGCATCCGAGTTCTCCCGGGCAGGTGACGGAGCCAGCGTTACTTAGGTAAGCCTAAGCTAACTCACGGTATGGGTGTCAAGGAACCCCGCGACACGCCCGGACACTCCGTCAAGGCGCGTCACCCGACCAGTCGAAGCGGGCCGCGTCCCCCGGGCGCGGATCGTAGAAGGACCGGCCCGCCGCCCCGTGCCTGCCCAGCTCCGTCTCCAGGGCCACACCCGAGTCCCGCTCGTCCACCGCCCGGTCCGTGACGTCGAGCAGCAGCCCGTCCAGCGGACCCCCCACCAGCTCCGCGTAGACCCGGCCGGGCCTCGGGCCCGGCCGGGGGTCGTCGTGCTCCTGGCCGTACACCCGGCCCCGCAACAGCTCCTCGTCCCTGTCCATGGCGCCCAGCGTCCCAGCCGCCACTGACAACCGCCCCGCGGGAACGGGCCGCTCACGGCCCGTCCGCCCCGTGCGCCCCGCCCCGCGCACCCGTCCCGGGGCCGGGACCCGAAGAGAAGAAGGTCACAGTCGTACGCCCTCCTGCTCCTTTGACGATCTCCCCTAGCATCCGAGCATGACGGTCCTGCCTGACGACGGGCTCTCCCTGGCGTCCGAATTCCCTGACGCGCCACACGAACAGTGGCAACACCTCGTGGCCGGCGTGCTGCGCAAGTCCGGCAAGGACGTGTCCGGCGACGCCGCCGAGGACGCCCTCTCCACCCTCGTCGAGGAGGGCATCGGCACCCGCCCGCTCTACACCGCGCGCGACTCAGCCCCCGACGCCGGTCTCCCCGGCTTCGCCCCCTTCGTCCGCGGCGGACGCGCCGAGGGGAACGTCCTCGGGGGCTGGGACGTGCGCCAGCAGCACCTCACGGCCGACCGTGACGCCGTCCTCACCGACCTGGAGAACGGAGTCACCTCCCTCTGGCTCGGCGTCGGCGCCACCGGCATCCCCGTCGCCGCCCTCGCGGACGTCCTCGACGGCGTCTACCTCGACCTCGCCCCGGTCGTCCTGGACGCGGGCGAGGAGACGGCCGCCGCAGCCGACGCGCTCCTGCGGCTGTACGAGGAGCGGGGCGTCGCCCCCGGCACCGCCCGGGGCAACCTGGGCGCCGATCCCCTCGGCCACGAGGCCCGCACCGGCCGCCCCGCCCACGACCCGGACTCCGCGGCCGCCCTCGCCCGCCGCTGCGCCGACGGTTACCCGGGCCTGCGCGCCCTGACCGTGGACGCGCTGCCGTACCACGAGGCGGGCGGCTCGGCCGCCCAGGAACTGGGCTGCTCCCTCGCCACCGGCGTCGCCTACCTGCGCGCCCTGACCGAGGCGGGGCTGGACGTCACCCCGGCGCTCGGGCAGCTGGAGTTCCGCTACGCGGCCACCGCCGACCAGTTCCTCACCGTCGCCAAACTCCGCGCGGCCCGCAGGCTCTGGGCCAGGGTCGCCGAGGCCTGCGGCGCCCCGGAGGCCGGTGCGCAGCGCCAGCACGCGGTGACCTCCTCGGTGATGATGACCCGCCGCGACCCCTGGGTGAACATGCTGCGGACCACCGTGGCCGCGCTCGCCGCCGGAGTCGGCGGCGCCGACAGCGTCACCGTGCTCCCCTTCGACGAGGCCCTCGGCCTGCCCGACGCGTTCGCCCGGCGCATCGCCCGCAACACCTCCACCGTCCTCATCGAGGAGTCCCATCTGTCCCGGGTCACCGACCCGGCGGGCGGCTCCTGGTACGTGGAACGGCTCACCGACGAACTGGCCCACGCGGCCTGGGCGTTCTTCCAGGACATCGAGCGGTCCGGCGGACAGGCCGCCGCCCTGCGGTCCGGCACCGTCGGCGAACGGATCGCGGAGACCTGGGCCGTTCGCGGCGCCCGGCTCGCCACCCGCCGCGAACCCGTCACCGGGGTCAGCGAGTTCCCGCACCTCGCGGAGCAGCCCGTGCACCGCGAGCCCGCACCCGAGCGGCCCTCCGGCGGGCTCCCCCGCGTCCGGCGCGACGAAGGCTACGAAGCCCTGCGGGCCCGGTCCGACGCCCACCTCGCGGCCACCGGCTCCCGGCCCCGGGTCTATCTGGCGGCGCTCGGCCCCGCCGCCGCCCACTCGGCCCGGCTCGCCTTCGCCGCCAACCTCTTCCAGGCGGGTGGCATCGAGCCCGTCACCGACGGCTCCTTCGAGGAGAGCGGGGCCCGCGAGGTCTGCCTCTGCTCCAGCGACGCGGTGTACGAGGAGTCGGCCGCCACCGCCGCCGCCGGGCTGCGGGCGGCGGGCGCCGGACACGTCCTGCTCGCCGGACGCCCGGCCGCCCACCCGGGCGTCGACACCTACCTCTTCGCGGGCTGTGACGCCGTCGCCCTGCTCTCCACCGCCCTCGACCGCATGGGAGTGTCCCGATGACCGTCCCCGACTTCACCGGGATCGACCTCGGGACCCCCGCCCCCGGCGGCACGCCCGACGCGTGGCACACGGCCCTCAAGAAGGCCACCGGCGGTGACGATCTGCTCTGGGAGACCCCGGAGGGCATCGGCGTCAAGCCGCTCTACACCGGCCGGGACCTGGAGGGCCTGGACTTCCTGGGCACCTACCCCGGCATCGCCCCGTACCTGCGGGGCCCGTACCCCACCATGTACGTCAACCAGCCGTGGACGATCCGGCAGTACGCGGGCTTCTCCACCGCCGAGGAGTCCAACGCCTTCTACCGGCGCAACCTCGCCGCGGGCCAGAAGGGCCTGTCCGTCGCCTTCGACCTGCCGACCCACCGCGGCTACGACAGCGACCACCCGCGGGTCACCGGCGACGTCGGCATGGCGGGCGTGGCCATCGACTCGATCCTCGACATGCGGCAGCTGTTCGACGGCATCCCGCTGGACCGGATGACCGTGTCGATGACGATGAACGGCGCCGTCCTGCCGGTCCTCGCGCTCTACATCGTGGCCGCCGAGGAACAGGGCGTACCCGCCGAGAAGCTGGCCGGGACCATCCAGAACGACATCCTCAAGGAGTTCATGGTCCGTAACACGTACATCTATCCGCCGGGGCCCTCGATGCGGATCATCTCCGACATCTTCGCCTACACCTCGCAGCGGATGCCGCGCTACAACTCCATCTCCATCTCCGGCTACCACATCCAGGAGGCGGGTGCGACCGCCGACCTGGAGCTGGCGTACACGCTCGCCGACGGCGTCGAGTACCTCCGCGCGGGCCGCGCCGCCGGACTCGACGTGGACGCCTTCGCCCCCCGCCTGTCGTTCTTCTGGGCGATCGGCATGAACTTCTTCATGGAGATCGCCAAACTGCGGGCCGCCCGGCTCCTCTGGGCCAAGCTCGTCAAGGAGTTCGACCCGAAGAACGCCAAGTCCCTCTCACTGCGCACCCATTCGCAGACATCCGGCTGGTCCCTCACCGCACAGGACGTCTTCAACAACGTCACGCGCACCTGCGTCGAGGCGATGGCCGCCACCCAGGGCCACACCCAGTCGCTGCACACCAACGCCCTCGACGAGGCGCTCGCCCTGCCCACCGACTTCTCCGCCCGCATCGCCCGCAACACGCAGCTACTCATCCAGCAGGAGTCCGGCACCTGCCGCGTCATCGACCCCTGGGGCGGCAGCGCGTACGTCGAGCGGCTCACCCACGACCTGGCCCGGCGCGCCTGGCAGCACATCCAGGAGGTCGAACGGGCCGGTGGCATGGCCCAGGCCATCGACGCGGGCATCCCCAAACTCCGCGTCGAGGAGGCGGCGGCCCGCACCCAGGCCCGGATCGACTCCGGACGGCAGCCGGTCGTCGGCGTCAACAAGTACCGGGTGGCCGCCGACGAACAGATCGAGGTCCTCAAGGTCGACAACTCCTCCGTGCGCGCCCGGCAGATCGCCAAACTGCGGCGGCTGCGCGAGGAACGCGACGAGACCGCCTGCCGGGACGCCCTCGACGCCCTCACCCGGGCGGCCGGCGGCGACGGCAACCTCCTCGAACTCGCGGTGCGCGCGGCCCGCGCCATGGCCACCGTCGGCGAGATCTCCGACGCCCTGGAGAAGGTCTACGGGCGGCACGCGGGCCAGATCCGTACGATCTCCGGCGTGTACCGCAACGAAGCAGGCGAGTCCCCGTCCGTGGCGCGCACCCGCGCCCTGGTCGACACCTTCGCGGAGGCCGAGGGCCGCAGGCCCCGCATCCTGGTCGCCAAGATGGGCCAGGACGGCCACGACCGGGGCCAGAAGGTGATCGCCACCGCCTTCGCCGACCTGGGCTTCGACGTCGACGTCGGCCCGCTGTTCCAGACCCCCGCCGAGGTGGCGCGGCAGGCCGTCGAGGCCGATGTGCACATCGTCGGGGTCTCCTCGCTGGCCGCCGGACACCTCACCCTCGTACCGGCGCTGCGGGAGGAGCTGGCGGCCGAGGGGCGCGAGGACATCATGATCGTGGTCGGCGGGGTGATCCCGCCGCAGGACGTGGCCACGCTCGTGGAGATGGGCGCGGCGGCCGTGTTCCCGCCGGGGACGGTGATCCCCGACGCGGCCCACGACCTGGTCACACGGCTGGCGGCCGACCTCGGGCACGAGCGGTGATCGACCTCGACACGTACGTACGGGGGGTGCGCGAGGGAAAACGGGCGCTCGTGGCCCGCGCGATCACCCTCGTCGAGTCGACCCGCCCCCAGCACCGGGCGCTCGCCCAGGAACTCCTCACCGCGCTGCTGCCGCACAGCGGGAACGCCGTGCGGATCGGGATCAGCGGAGTGCCCGGGGTCGGCAAGTCGACCTTCATCGACGCGTTCGGGTCGATGCTGACCGGGCTCGGGCACCGGGTCGCGGTCCTCGCCGTCGACCCCTCGTCGAGCCGTACCGGCGGTTCCATCCTCGGCGACAAGACCCGGATGGAGCGGCTCGCCGTCGACCCGGCGGCCTTCGTCCGCCCCTCCCCCACCGCCGGGACGCTCGGCGGGGTGACCAAGGCGACCCGTGAGTCGATCGTCGTGATGGAGGCCGCGGGACACGACGTGGTCCTCGTCGAGACCGTCGGCGTCGGCCAGTCCGAGACCGCCGTCGCCGGCATGGTCGACTCCTTCCTGCTGCTCACCCTGGCCCGCACCGGCGACCAGCTCCAGGGCATCAAGAAGGGCGTCCTGGAACTCGCGGACGTCGTCGCCGTCAACAAGGCGGACGGGCCCCACGAGCGGGAGGCGCGTGTCGCCGCCCGCGAACTCGCGGGCGCACTGCGGCTGATGCACGGCGCCGACGCCTTCTGGACTCCTCCGGTGCTGAGTTGCAGCGCCCGCGAGTCCACCGGACTCGACGAGGTGTGGGAGCGCCTCACCCACCACCGGGCCCTGCTCGACGGCACCGGCCAGCTCACGGCCAGACGGCAGGAGCAGCAGGTCGACTGGACCTGGTCGATGGTCCGTGAGGAGCTGCTGCGCCGTCTGCGCACGGACCCGGCGGTCAAGGACCTCGCGCCCGTCCTGGAGAAGCGGGTCAGGGCCGGTGAGCTGACGGCGACCCTGGCCGCCGAACGCATCCTGGACGTCTTCGGGGAGTCGCCCGGCCCACGCCCCTGAGCGGCCGAGGAGAAGAAGGGGGCCTCCCGTCGGGGAGGCCCCCTTTCCCCTGTCGCCGAGCACCCACTTTTTTGTGGGTACTTGTCGGGGAGGTGCCCTCCGGGCGAAGCTGGAAGCGGCCCGGAGGAAGGAGCACAAGGGCCTCAGACCGCGGCCGGAACGGCCGTCAGACGGTCGATCCGACGATGTCCCCAGTCGGCCAACGGGCCGAGTGCCACGGAGAGTTCGTGACCGAAGCCGGTCAGCGAGTAGACGGTCTTCGGCGGCAGGACGTCGTACACCTCACGGTGTACGAGACCGTCCTCCTCCATCTCCCGCAGGGCCTGGGTCAGCACCTTCTCGCTGATCTCGGGCAGCTTCCGGCGCAGTTCGCCGGGGCGGTGCGGGCCGGATTCGAGCAGCCACAGCAGATGGGTCTTCCATTTTCCCTCGATGACGACGATCGCGGCACTCACTCCGCACACGTTCGTCTCCTGGGCTCGGGCGCGTGACATCCGCGTCCTTCTCCTTCCTCCGGGACCTTCTTTTCTCGTCCATTTGTATACAAGGGAGTTCACCCATGTCTTCTTCCCCTTCCCCCTCGTCCGCTCCCGCCGTGGAGGAGGGTGCGGCCGTCACCGTCCTCGGGCTCGGTCCGATGGGCCGGGCGCTGGCCGGGGCCTTCCTGGACGCCGGGGTACGGACCACGGTGTGGAACCGTACGCCCGGCCGGGACGGGGAGCTGGTCGCGCGGGGCGCGCTCAGCGTCACGAGCGCCGAGAAGGCGGTCGCGGCGAGTCCGCTGACCGTGATCTGCCTGGTCAACTACGACGCCACCGACTCCGTCCTGCGGGCCGCCGCGGTGGCCGGGGCCCTCAAGGGGCGGACGCTGGTGAACCTGAGCGCCGACACCCCCGCGCGGGCCAGGGACACCGGGAGCTGGGCCGGGGAGCACGGCATCGACTACCTCGACGGCGCGATCATGACCCCGACCCCGACCATCGGCACGCCCTCGGGGGTGTTCCTCTACAGCGGGCCCGTACCGCTGCACACCGCGCACGCGCCGGTCCTCGGCGCGCTGGGCGGCAGCCACACCCATCTCGGGGAGGAGATCGGCCGGGCGGCGGCGTACGACATCGCGCTGCTCGACATCTTCTGGACGTCGATGACCGGCTATGTGCACGCGCTGGCGCTGGCGCGGGCCGAGGGCGTCTCGCCGACCGAACTGGCGCCGTTCGCCGAGGGCATCGGGGCGATCCTGCCGCCGCTGTTCCGCGAGTGGGCCGAGGACGTGGAGAGCGGTGGGTTCTCCGGCGAGGGCAACCCGGTGACCTCGGGCCTCTCGACGATGGAGCACATCGTGCGCGCCTCGGAGGCGCACGGCATCGAGGCGGGCGCGATGCGCGCCGCCGAGTCCCTGGCCCGGCGCGCGGTGGCCCTCGGGCACGGGACGGACGGTTTCAGCCGGGTCGTCGAGATCCTGGGGCGCGGCTGAGGCAGGCCAAGGGGTACGGGCCCGGCGGGCGGGCCTCGCCCCCGCCGGGCCCGTACCGTCCCCGTTCAGCCCCGGGCCAGGAAGGCGGGGCGGAGGGAGGGGTCCACCGGGTCGTAGTAGCGGTGGAAGACCGGGGTGGCCGAGCCGGAGACCGGGGGGACGATCCAGCTCCAGTCGGCGGGGGTCCGTCTGCCGTGCCTGCTCTCCTGGTCGATGTGCCGGAGGAAGCGCCGTGACTCGGTGTGGTGGTCGGCCATCGTCACGCCCGCCCGCTGGAAGGAGTGGAGCACGGCCACGTTGAGCTCCACGAGGGCCCGGTCGCGCCAGAGGGTCCGCTCGGCGGAGCGGTCCAGACCCAGACGGTCGGCGACCACCGGGAGCAGGTCGTAGCGCTCCGGGTCGGCGAGGTTCCTGGCGCCTATCTCGGTGCCCATGTACCAGCCGTTGAAGGGCGCCGCCTGATAGCGCACTCCGCCGATCTCCAGGGTCATGTCGCTGATCGCGGGCACGGCGTACCAGCGCAGCCCGAGGGAGGCGAACCACGGGTGGTCGGGGTGGACGAGCGGCACTTCGAGGACGGTGTCGTCGGGCAGCTCGTACCACTCGGGGCGGGCGTCGGGCCGTTCCCGCACCATCAGCGGCAGGACCTGGAAGGGCTCGCGGTCCCGTTTCCAGCCGAGGGCGACGGCGCGCTCGGTGAGGGGGCCGCCGCGCGGGTCGCCGTTCCAGCGGCCTTCGGGGGTGCGGTGTCCGGCGTAGCGCACCAGCTGGTCGTTGACGATCCGGGGGCCGGGGCGGCCCGGCCGGTCGGGGGCGAAGACGGAGATCACGGGTCTGATCCGGCCGCCGTTGCCCGCGAGCCGCAGATGCTCGAAGCAGTGGGCGGCGAGGTCGTCGGCTCCGGTGACGTGCCGCAGGTCGCGGACGACGAGGCTGCGCCAGTAGAGCCGTCCGATGCACCGGGCGGAGTTGCGCCAGGCGACACGGGCGCCGAAGGCGAGCTCCTCCGGGGTGTGGGTGTAGGTGCCGGTGCGCCCGATCTCGGCGAGGACCTCGCGGACCCTGCCCCCGGGGCTTCCCGCGGTGGGCTGCTCGCTGTGGTACTGGCGGATGAATCGTTCCGCCTCGGTCCGGTCCACCGGGTCCGCGCGCGGGGCGCGGGCACCGGGGGCGGGCGCGGTCGGTGTCGGGTGCCCGTGCGCGTAGGGGCAGGTGCCCGTGGCGGCGGGGGCGGAGTTCCGGCGGCTGCGACTGAAGATCAAAGTGTTCCCTCCCGCCGCCATGACTACCGTACGAACATGTGCGGGCGCGGAGGGTGCGTGAATCCCCGGCCGTGACGGGGTTCCCGCTGGTACCCTGCGCGGCTCCGTCCGGGCAGGCCCCCCGCACACCGTCGCCTTCTTCGGGCTCGCCCCACCCGTCACTCCACGACACACACGTCGGCAGGCACCTCACCTCGCGTGCTCGTGTGTACGGCTCTGGCACAGACAGCCGACTCCCTCGTGCGGCGCGAAACAGCCAGGACGCGCGTCACCGCCCACTCGCGCGGCCACGGCATCCACCCGCCCGACCTGCGCCTCTCCCCTCCGGACCCGGTCGGCCCGGTCGGAGATGACATGAGATCCGGTCAACCGTGCGTCCGTATGCCCCTGGTCATCGAATCGCCCCCTCTCATCTGTTGGGGTGAACACCCGATACGAGCGGCATCGAAGTGGATCTTCTTCCCTAGGCTCACGTCGCCAGCCATCGATCCGGGTCGATCATCGCCACGGACAGCTGCGCGGTTCATCGCTCAAAGGACGCACACATGACCATCGCCCCGCAGAACGATCTTCTCGACCACAAGTTCGACATGTGCTTCGGGCACGCCGACCAGAACAAGGACGGCGTGGTGGACGCCGCCGACATCCTCACCTTCGCCGCCCGGGTCATCGCGGCCGTGGGCGAGCCCTTCGACTCCCCGAAGTCCGTCGAGATGCTGCGCGTCTGTGAGAACTGGTGGAAGGGGATGGTGGCGGAGCTCGACACCGACAAGGACGGGAAGATCGACCCGGAGGAGTACCGGGTCGGGATGCGCCGGCTCGTCGGTTCCGCGTCCTCCTTCGAGGCAGCCAGCCGCCCGGTGGCCACGGCCATCTGGTCGCTCTGCGACCGCGACGACGACGGCGAGGTGACCGCGGCCGAGTTCAGCGCCGTCCAGCTCGCCTTCGGCACCACCCCGGAGAACGCCCGCCTCGGCTTCAAGAAGCTCGACCTGGACGGTGACGGCTCGCTGTCGGTGGACGAACTCACCAGCGCCTTCCGCGACTTCTACACCAGCACCGACATCGACACCAACGGCAACTGGCTCTTCGGCGCGGACTTCCAGACCGTCTGATCAGCCCGGTCGACAAGCGGCGGGGGGGGGGGGGGGGGGGGGGGGGGCGGCCCCCCCCCCCCCCCCCCGGGGCCCCCCGGGGGGGGGGGGCGCCCCCCGGGGGGCCCCCCCCCCCCGTCGGCCCAGCCATCGTCCCGCCGCGGCGTGATGGGTCCCACCTCCCACCACGCCGTGGCGGGCCAGGGGAGAACCCCAATGAACCTAGCGGCACTCGACGTCGACGGCACCCTCTACGAAGGGACCCTCGGCTTCTCCCTCCTCGACGAACTGAGCGTGTCCGGCCTGGTGAGCGCCCGTGCCGTCCAGCACGTCCGCGACGCCATGCGCGCACACCGCGGTGCGGGCGGCCGGTTCCGTGACACCACGGACCTGACGAGCGCCGCGTACGCCCACGCCGTGCGAGGCGTACGGCACGAGGACGCCGTGCGGGCCTCCCACACCGCCTGGCGCCGGGTCCGCCACCGGTTGCTGGCGAACAGTGCCCCCCTGGTCCAGAACCTGCGGCGGAACGGCTTCACACCGGTCCTGCTGTCCGGCAGCCCCCAGGAGATGATCGACCGGATCGCCGACGAACTGGGCGTCGCCCACCGCATCGGGATGCGGGTCGCGACCGGGGCGGACGGCGCCTACACCCACCGGTTCCTGACCCTCCCGGCCGTCCCCGAGGTCAAGGCCACCCTGTTCCGGGCGCTGGCGGCCCGGTTCGGCGCCGATGTCCGGTCCGCCCTGGCCGTCGGCAACAGCGCCTCGGACCACGCCCTGCTCGGCTCGGTCGGGCACCCGGTGGCCTTCGAACCGGACGACGCCCTGCGGGCCCTGGCCCGGGCCGGCGGCTGGGCCATCGCGGACCGGCACACCCTCCTCCCCCTGGTGGACGCCGTCACCGGCCCCCGCCACCCGACGCCCGGCCCCCGGCCGGCCGTCTCCCTCCCCTCCTCACAAGCCTCGGAAAGAAACCTTCATGCGCACTCCTCATGACATCGGCTCCCGTTTGATCGAGCGCAAGGTCGACGTGTGCTTCGCGCACGCCGACCGGGACCAGGACGCCCTGATCGAACTCGCCGACGTGTCGGCCCTGTTCACTCGCATCCTGGCCTATGTGGGTGAACCGCTCGGCAGTCCCAAAGCACTCGCCGTGCACACCGCGTCGCAGAGATTCTGCGATCACATGGCGTCCGTCACCGGCTGGTCCCCCGACCGCCGGATCACCCCGGAGGAGTGGCGCGAGGCCATGGCGAAGGCCCTCGCCGGAGGGACGGCCGACTACGACGCGTACTTCCGGCCCGTCGGCGAATCCGTCTGGGCGGCCGTGGACCGGGACGGCGACGGCATCGTACGGCTCCCCGAGTTCACCGCGTTCCAGCGGGGCATGGGCACGCCCGACGCGAACATCCGGCTCGCGGCCGACCGGATGGGCCTGCCCGACGCCGACGCGGGCCTGCCGATGGCGGACGTCCTCCTGGCCCACCGCGAGTTCTACACCAGCGCCGACGCCGGTTCCCCGGGGAACTGGCTGTACGGAGACGTGTGGGCGGACGCGTTCTGGGACGGCACGAGGGCGAAGCTGTGACGGCCGACGGCGGCCCGGTGAAGGCCAGTGCGGCGGTGCTCCGCTCCCGCACCCTCCCGTTCCTGGTCGAGGACGTGACCCTGGAAGGACCGGGCCCGGGAGAGGCCCTCGTCCGGGTGGCGGGCACCGGCTTCTGCCACACCGACCTCCTGCCGCGCACCGACCGGCTCGGCGTCGCCCTGCCCCTCGTCGGAGGGCACGAAGGGGCCGGGACGGTGCTCGCGACCGGGGCGGGCGTCCACGAGGTGTCCGTGGGCGACCACGTCGTCATGTCCTTCGACTCCTGCGGCGCCTGCCGCTCCTGCCTGGCCGGACGCCCCGCCACCTGCGCGGCCTTCTTCTCCCGCAACCTGACCGGCCGCCACCCCGACGGAACGGGCACGGCCCGGGACGCGGAAGGCCGGGAGGTGGCCGCGTACTGGTTCGGGCAGTCCTCCTTCGCCACGCATTGCGTGGTCCCGGTCCGCTCCCTCGTCCCGGTTCCCCGGTCACTGCCGCTCGAACTGCTCGGGCCGCTCGGCTGCGGGTTCCAGACGGGGGCGGGCGCAGTCCTCAACTCCCTGGGCGTGCGCGCCGGTTCCAGTGTCGTGGTGGCGGGGACCGGCGCGGTCGGTCTGGCGGCGGTGATGGCCGCGCGGGCCGTCGGCGCGACCGTCGTCGTCGCCGTCGACGTCCTGCCCGTCCGGCGCGAGCTGGCGGCGGAACTGGGCGCGACCCACACCCTCGACGGACGCTCCGAGTCGCTCACCGAGGAGATCCTGGAGATCACCGGGGGCGCCGACCACGCGGTCGACACCACGGGACTGCCCCCGGTCATCACCGCGCTCGTCCGCTCCCTCCACAGCGCCGGGAGCTGCGGCCTGGTGGGGGTGCAGCACGGCGATCTGATCGTGGACCCGCTGCTCATCGCGGCCGGGCGCACGATCAAGGGGATCATCGAGGGCGACGCGGAGCCCCGGCTGTTCGTACCCCGGCTCATCGACCTCTGGCAGCGGGGCCTGTTCCCCTTCGACCGGCTGATCCGCCGGTATCCGCTCGCCGAGATCGACCGGGCCGAACGGGACGTGGCGAGCGGTGCGGTGGTCAAGGCCGTGCTGATCCCGTGACGGGGCCTCGTCCGCCCGGCCGGGCCCGCGCTCCCGCCCTCGCCCTCGCCCTCGCCCCGGTGCCGGACCGCCCGGGCCCGGCCTCGTCCCCCTTCCCGTAGACCCTCGCCCCTCCCCCTAGACCCTCAGCCTCGTCCCCCTCCCCGTGAACCCTCGTCCCAGGAGGTACCCGTCGTGCGACCCGTCGAGCCGGACCGCGTCACCCTCGATCCCCACCAGGACCTCCAGGAACAGGCGCGTCTCCTGCGCGCCCACGGCGGGGTCGTCCCGGCGCGCTGGCCGGGAGGCGTGGACTGCTGGGCCGTCGTCGGGTACGCCGAACTGGAGGCGGTGCTCACCCAGCCGCTGTTCGCCCGCTCGCCCACGCACTGGCGGGCGCTCCGGGAGGGCGAGATCCCCGCCGACTGGCCGATGACCGACCACCTCAGCCGCCAGTGGATGCTGACCTCGGACGGCGCGGACCACACCCGGCTGCGGCGGGTGGCGGCCGGGGCCTTCGCGCCGCGCCGGGTGAAGGCGCTGGCCCCGGCCGTCACCGATGCCGTCGAGCGGCTGCTCGACGGCATCGACCCGGCCGCACGGCCGGTCGACATCCGTACCGAGTTCGCGCTGCCGCTCGCCCTCGACGTGCTGTGCTCCCTGCTCGCCGTACCCGACGAGGAGCGGGGCCGGGCCACCTCCCTCGTCTTCCGCGCCCTGTCCCGGGCGGCCCTCACCCCGCAGGAGTCCAAGCTGCTCAGTGCGGAGATCCGGGCCTACCTCGACCACCTGCTGGCACGACCGCCCGCCCCCGGTGAGGAGGACGGGCTGGTCGCGGCCCTCAGGGAGTCGGCCGCCCCCGGTGGCGGACTCAGCCACCAGGAGGCCCGGGACACCCTCTGGCTCTTCCTCGCGGCCGGTTTCGACACGACCGTGGCCGCCCTCGTCAACGCGGTCCGCGCGCTCCTCGATCACCCGCGCGAGCTGGAGCGCGTCCTCGGCGGGGCCGTCGCCTGGGACGACGTGGTCGAGGAGTCCCTGCGCTACGACGCCAGCGTCTTCGCGCTGCCCTTCGCCTTCCCTTGTGAGGACGTGACCCTGGGAGGGCGGCGGATCAGCGCGGGTGACGCCCTGCTGCTGTGCTACGCGGCGGCCAACCGCGACCCCTCCCAGGAGGGCGGCGGCGACGCCTTCACGTCCACGGGACCGGGCACCCGGCACCTGGCCTTCGGCCGGGGGCCGCACTTCTGCCTCGGCGCGCCCCTGGCCCGCCTCCAGCTCCGCACGGCCCTGTCGGCGCTCTTCGCCCGCTTCCCGGGCCTCCGCCCGGCCGCCGCCCCGGGCGCGCCCGTGTCGTCCCTCACGATCAACACGGTCGCGTCGCTCCTGGTCTCGGCCTGACCGCCTGACCGCGTGCCCGACTGCTCTGCTGCCTGCTCGACCGCCTGGCTGAGCGGCTGAGCGACCGCCCGGCTGCCCAGCCGCCCGGCTGTCGCGATCAGATGACGCCCTGGGCCGCCATCGCCCGCGCCACCCGCAGGAAGCCGGACACGTTGGCGCCCGTCACGTAGTCGTCGGCCTTGCCGCCGTACTCCTCCGCGGTGTTCCGGCACTGGCTGTGGACGTCGCGCATGACCTCGGCGAGCCGGGCCTCGGTCTGCTCGAAGGACCAGCTCTCGCGGGAGGCGTTCTGCTGCATCTCCAGGGCGGAGGTGGCCACGCCTCCGGCGTTGGCCGCCTTGCCGGGGCCGAAGAGGATCCCGGCCTCCTGGAAGACCCGGACCGCCTCGGGCGTGCAGGGCATGTTGGCGCCCTCGGCGACGGCCCGGACGCCGTGCTTGACCAGGGCGACGGCGTCCTCACGGCCCAGCTCGTTCTGGGTCGCGCAGGGCAGGGCGATGTCACAGGGCACGTCGTAGACCGTGCCACGGGCCGAGAAACGGGCGGTCGGCTTCGCGTCCGCGTAGGCGGAGATCCGCTCGCGGCGCACCTCCTTGACGTCCTTGAGCAGGTCGAGGTCGATGCCGTCCTCGTCAACGAGGTATCCGGAGGAGTCGCTGCACGCGACGACCCGGCCGCCGAGGGCGTGGACCTTCTCCACCGCGTACACGGCGACGTTCCCGGAGCCGGAGACCACCACGCGGCGCCCGTCGAAGCCCTCGCCGCGCGTGGCGAGCATCTCCTCGGCGAAGAACACGGCGCCGTAGCCGGTGGCCTCGGTGCGGACCTGTGAGCCGCCCCAGCCGATGGCCTTGCCGGTGAGGACACCGGACTCGTACCGGTTGGTGATCCGCTTGTACTGGCCGAAGAGGTAGCCGATCTCCCGGGCGCCGACGCCGATGTCCCCGGCGGGCACGTCGGTGTGCTCGCCCAGGTGGCGGTAGAGCTCGGTCATGAAGGACTGGCAGAAGCGCATGACCTCGGCGTCCGAGCGGCCCTTGGGGTCGAAGTCGGAGCCGCCCTTGCCGCCGCCGATCGCCATCCCCGTCAGCGCGTTCTTGAAGATCTGCTCGAAGCCGAGGAACTTCACGATGCCGAGGTTGACGCTCGGGTGGAACCGCAGTCCGCCCTTGTACGGGCCGAGGGCGCTGTTGAACTCCACCCGGAATCCCCGGTTCACCCGCACGGCTCCCTGGTCGTCGACCCACGGGACGCGGAATATCAGCTGCCGCTCGGGTTCGCACAGCCGCTCCACGATGCCCGCCGCGAGATAGTCGGGGTGGCGCTCCAGGGCCGGGGCCAGCGAGTCGAGGACCTCGGCGGCGGCCTGGTGGAACTCCGCTTCACCGGGGTTGCGCCGACGAACCTCCGCGTAGACGGCTTCCATGTGTGCGCTGACGTTCATGCGTGTCTCTCGCCTTCTCGTCTTCCGACATTCCGCCGCGTGCGGGCGACGTTCCCCGCCATTCTCTCCGGTGGCCGGGGCCGGACCGTCCCCGAGGGGGTCACGGATGTACCTCGGCTCGGCGCGGCCCCGGGTGACGGTGCCGCGCGGAGCCGGTCGCCGTGAACAGGGTCGCCGTGTCGGCCGACAACGCGGCAGGCGTGCCGGGTGCCGCCGGGCGGGCGGGCCTTTCGCAACCCGCTCTAGGCGGATCCGGCAGCGTCCGGTCCCTCGGTGGCGGCCGGGCGGGTGAGGACGAGTTCCGCGCGGAGGAGTTCGAGGAGGCGGCCCATCCAGTGGCCGTGTCCGTCGGTTCCGGCGCTCCAGAAGGGGTCGAGGCCGCGGTAGACGATGCGCGCGTCCCCGGTGGACACCAGCATGTCCGCGAGCTCCGCGTGGGTGCGGAACTTCGTGCGCACCAGCTCGGCCATCACCGCGAGGTGGACGGCCGGCCAGTCAGGGCGCTGTTCGTACCCGCCCGCGACGTGGGGGACTCGCATGCCCATCGGCTCGCGGGCCACCGCCTCCCGGCCGGCCTCGTCGAGGATCGACAGCGCGTAGTACGCGTGGTGCGGCGAGGGGTAGGTGCGGCCGTCGGCGAGAGTGTCGAGGGGGAACTCGTTGCGCAGCGCGGCCAGGTGTGTGTCCGGTGGGGCCGGGTGCGCGAAGTTCACTTCGTACAGCTCGACGGTCGGCGGGGTCACGCACCGTGCCCGTTCTGCTTCGGCCTCGGCCTCGGCCTTCGAGCTGTCGCAGTCGGCGACGTGGGCGGCCAACCAGGCGCGCGCCGTGGCGGCCTCCGCGTCGGAGACGGTCCGGGAGCCCGGCCAGAGCTTGCCGCCGTCCTCGTGGCACAGGATGCGGTACACCGCGTCCGACTCCTCCGAGTCGATCAGCCATCCCCACGTCTCGGGGACGTCGTCCAGCCGTGCGCGCAGATCGGCCAGCGATTCCGGCGACTGCTCCCGGCCGTAGGCGTGGATCGCGGTCCAGAAGCGGTCGATGGTGTCCGGCCGCCCGTTCAGACGGTCGACGGCGTCCGCGATTTCGGTGATCAGCGCCTTGGGGTCGTCGTGCGTCGAGGCGGCGTCGGCGACGGTCCAGTCACCGAAGCCATAGGCGTGGACACGCGTCCCGTCCTCGACGTGGGCGACGACGTCGCCCGCGCCGACGGCTTCCACGAAACGGTCGAACGTCCACGTCGTACTGGGGTGGCCGAGGCCGACCGAGACGGTGCTGTCGGCGTAGGCGGTGAGGTACACCAGATCGAACCGGCCGTTGGTGCGGTGCAGCGCGTGCCGGGACAGGCCCTCTATTCGGGTGCCCTCGACCATGCGGTGGGTTGGCTTCACGCGCGGATTCTAGTTACTCCGGTCAGGAGGTTGTCGCCCGAGCCGGACCCACCGGCGCGGACAGCACCGGACCGCGGCCCGCCACCGCCACGACCGAAGAAGAACCAGCTCAGGCGAGGAGTTCCGACCGGAGTGCTCGGCCGTGGCGTCACCATCCCGCCCGGCCCGCGGCGCCTTGGCGGGGTGGGTGCCTCTGCCGCGTCCGGGGAATCTCCCGAGAGCGCCGGTACGGACATCACGGTCGGAAGTCCCAACGGCCGGAAGTCCCACGGGTGCGGTCCTCGGTCCGCCATGGCGAAGGGCCGAGCACGCTTCCCTCGCCGCCCGGCCGGGCCGGATTCCGGAGCCGCCCGGCGCCCGCCGTCAGGCGGTGGCCGGGGCGAGGGCGACGAAGTCCGCGTTCGACGGGTCGAGGCAGACCGCGAGCCGCCCCACGCCCGGCATGTCCTGCGGTCCCATCTGGATAGTGCCGCCGCTCGCGGTGACCCGGGCGGCCGTCTCGTCGCAGTCGGCGACGGCGAAGACCGGATGCCAGTAGGGCCGCCCGTGCGCGAGGGCGAGATCGGCCTCGGCGAGGGTCATGAGGCCGCCGTGCATCCGCTCGTCGGGGAGCCCGGCGGGGGTGATGAGGGTGTACGTGCCCGAGTCGCCGGGCAGTTCCATCTCGCCGAACCGCCAGCCGAGGACCCCGCCGTAGAACTCCTTCGCGGCGGTCGCGTCGGTGGTGTACAGCTCGGTCCAGCACAGCGAGCCGGGCTCGTCGGTCAGTTCGACGCCCCGGTGGGCGCCCGGCTGCCAGACGGCGAACTGTCCGCCGAGCGGATCGCTGTACTGGGCGATCCTGCCCCACTCGCCGGGCTCGGTGGGGGCGCGCCGGACGGTGCCGCCCCGGTCCTCGACCGCCCGGGTGGTGGCCTCCACGTCGGGGACGCTGTAGTAGATCATCCAGGCGGAGCGGGCGCCCTCCTCGGTGAGCCTGCCGAGCCCCGCGACGACCTTCCCGTCCTTGCGGAACACACCTCCCTGATGCCCCTCGCCCATGGGCGCGTACTCCCAGCCGAGGACGGCGCCGTAGAACGCGGCGGCGGCCGGGACGTCGGGGGCGCCCAGGTCGAGCCAGCAGGGGGAGCCGGGCGCGAAGTCGGTGGTCATCATGGCGAGGGCCTCCACGTCTCCGGACGGACCGGTCCGGGTACGTCCTCAGCCTCGCACCGCGGGCGTTCCCCCGCCCGTCGGGGCGTCCCCGCCGGTCGCCCGGAGGATCGCCGTCTCGACGTCCGTGACGCGGTCGGCGAGCAGCGCGAGGGCGGCGACGGCGCGGGTCAGCGGGTCGTCGGCGGAGCCGCCGAGGAGCCGCTCGCGGGTGTGCGCCGCCACGATCTCGGCCCAGCGCGCGGCCCGGTCCCCGTCGAGGGTGCCGCGGAGCTGGTCGAGCTTGAGGAGATTGGTCTCGGTCTCGGCGGTGAGGGTCCCCGCCTCGGCCGTGTAGTGGTCGTCGACGACGGCGGCCAGTTCGTCGGCGTTCATCGCGGGGGTGATCCGGGCCACGATCCTGTTCATGTTCCGGTACGAGCCCTGGAGCCGGAAGGGCGGTTCGGTGCGGGTCGCGTCCGTGCGGGCGGCGGAGGCGATGTAGGCGGTGTTGACCGCGAGGACGGTCTCGCGGGCGGTCAGCAGATGGCGCAGGACGGCGAGGACCGGGTCCAGCTCGGCCGGGGCGTAGGGGTGGACGAGCCGGTCGGCCCGTGCGGTGGGGTCACCGGCGGCGAGCCGGGCCAGCAGGCTCAGGTCGGCGCGGTCGCGTGCGGCCAGCGGGGCGAGCACCGGGTGGGAGGTGAGGGCGTTCTCGACGAAGCTGAGGGCGAAGGCGTCCTCCTTGCCGGTGAGGACGTCGCCGAGGTTCCAGACGTCGGCGCGGTTGGCGAGCATGTCGGGGATCTGGAAGCGCTGCCCGGACTCGGTGTAGGGATTGCCCGCCATGCAGAGGGCGAAGCGCTTGCCGCGCAGGTCGTGTCCGCCCAGGGTGCGGGTGGCGTCGCAGAGCGGGATGAACTTCTGGAGCAGTTCCGGTGCGCAGTGCTGGATGTCGTCCAGGTAGAGGAGGACGTTGTTCGCCGCTGCCAGCGCGAACGCGATCTTCTCCAGTTCCCGGCGGGCCGCGGCGTCGGGTGCCTCGGCCGGGTCGAGCGAGGTGGTGGCCCGGCCGAGGGCCGGTCCGTCGATCTTGACAAGGAGCAGGCCGAGGCGGTCGGCGACGTACTCGATCAGGGTGGTCTTGCCGTAGCCGGGCGGGGAGAGGAGGAGCAGCAGGCCGTGGGAGTCGGTGCGCTTGGCGTCACCGGCGGCGCCGAGCTGTTTGGCGAGGTTGTCGCCGATCAGGGGGAGGTAGACCTCGTCCACGAGCCGGTTGCGGACGAAGGAGGACATGACGCGGGGCCGGTGCTCGTCCAGGCGGAGCCGGGCGCGTTCGGCGGTGACGAGCGCGGTGCGGGCGCGCTGGTAGGCGCGGAAGGCGGGGACGTCCTCGGCGGCGAACCGCGCGGTCCTGTGCAGGAACTCGTCGAGGCGCAGGTCGAGGCTGCCGCCCCGGACACGGGGGTGGCTGCCCAGGAGGCCGGTGACCGTGGTCGTGGTGGGGGCGTCGATCGCGTACCGGAGGAGACCGGGGGCGAGTTCGACGGCGGCGGCTTCGGCGAGTACGCCGTCGTCGGGCCGGTCGCCGCAGGCGTGCGCGTAGGCGCCGAGCCAGCTCTCGACCAGGTGGCGCCGGGCGGCCGGGTCGGTGAGCGCGGCGAGGTCGTCGTCGTAGCCGGAGCGCCCGGCGGCCTTGTGGAAGGACTCCAGGAAGGCGCGGGCTGCGGCGGAGAGGGCGAATCCGGCCGGTTCGGCGGCGAGTTCCTCCACGAGGTACGCGGCGGCTGCCGGGTCGCCGGTCGCCGTCGTCAGTTCGGTGTGGAGCCCGTCGGGGCGGGAGTCGCTGCCGAAAAGGGCGCGGGCCCGGCTGAGGGAGACGGCCCGGCGGGTCCACTGCTCCCGTGCGTCGGGGGTGGCGGCGGTCGCCCAGAAGAGCTGGGCGGCGGCGCGGGCGCGGGCGGGGTGGGCGAGGGGTCCGGCGTGCTGGCGCAGACGGAGCACGGCCGCGAGGAGGAGGGTGGCGTCGTGGTCGTGGACGCCGCGTTCGTACCCCTCGTCGTAGGAGTCGGCCGCCGCCTTCCGTACGAGTCCGGGGAGGTCGGGGTCGTCGGGGTCGTGGGGGCTCCCGGGTCCGTGGTCGGCCAGGAGGCGGGCGGCGAGGTGTTCGGCGCGGTACACCTCGGGCGATTCGGAGGGCAGGACGCGGGTCCAGCAGGCGCGGGTGGCGGCGAACTCCGGGTCGGTGACGGGGGCGCGGTAGTCGGTGCCGGTGACCGCGAGGGCGAGGGTGTCGCCGTGCGGGACGAGGGTGAGTTCGGTGGGCCGCCGGTTGACGGCGAAGCGGTGTCCGCCGAGCCGTACGGTGTCGCCGTCGTCGGAGAACAGGTCGGTGCGGTCGCGCAGGGCGCGGCCCGCTTCCTGGCGTGCGGCGGCGAGGCGGCCCTCCAGTTCCTCCGCCCTGACCCGGTCGTCGAGCTCCCGCAGTTCGGCGGCGGTGCGGCGGACCCGGGCGACCATGGGGTCGGAGGCGAAGTAGGTGTGGACCTCGTCGAGGTCGGCGAGGGTGGAGGCGCGGCGGGTGATGGCCTCCAGGACCCGTCCGGTGGAGTCGGCGAGGCGTTCGGCGCGGCGGGCGCGGGCGTCCCGGAGTGCCTGTCCGCGGGCGGCGAAGGCCTCGTGGAGCTCGGTGCGGCGCTCGTCGATGTCCGCGAGGTGTCCGTCGTGCTCGGAGAACCGGGATTCCAGGTTCTCCAGCTGGAGCAGGAGGCGGGCGAGGTGTTCGTCGCAGAGTTCGGGGGTGTCGGCGGCGCCGAGGGCCCCGGTGACGGCCTGGGCGAACAGGGCGGTCTCGGCGGCGAACTCGGCGCGGCTCTCGGTGTCGAGGAGGGCGGCGCGGCGGGCGGTGAGGACGGCGCGGGCGCGGTTGACGGCGCCGAGGACTCCGGCGATCCGTTCCAGGACGGAGGTGCGGACGGTGGTGTCGCCGATGTCGAGGCCCGCGACGACCTCGCTGAGGGTGCGCAGTCCGGCGGCGTGTCCGTCGAGGCGGGCACGGAGGGGGCCGGTCCCGGCGACCGTGGTGAGGGCGGCGGCCTCCGCCTCGGTCCTGGCGGCCTCGGTGTGGTGGGGGGTGAAGGCGTCGTCGCCCTGGAGGAAGGCGACGGCCCTGCGGCCCGCCGCCGCGATGTCGTCCTCGACCTCGTGGGCCAGGGCGTCGACGCGGGCGGTGTCGGCGTACCGCATCTCCTTGACGGTGATCAGCCGTCCCTGGGCGCGGCGGAGTTCGGTGATGCGGCCGATCCAGTCGGCGGCGGTGGCGGGGGATTCGCTGCGGACGAGGCGGACGAGCCGGGCGACCTCCCGGGCGGCTTCCTCGGTGGCGTCGGCGGCCTGCCGGGTGAGGGCGGTGACGGTGGCGAACTCGCGCAGGACCTGCTCGGCGGTGGCGCGCAGTGCGTCGAGGGCGGTGCGGAGGTCGCCGGTCTCGGGGTCGCCGAGCCAGTGGTGGGTGTCGGCGGCGCGGACGCAGTCGGCGACGAGTGCCTCGTACACCTCGCCGGTCGGTTCGGGGCTCTCCGCCCGCCGGGCGACGGCGAGGCAGTCGGAGACGCCCCGGACGAGGTCGGGGTTGCCGATGCGGGCGAGCGGGCCTTCGGCGGTGCCGGTGGGGTGGGTGTCGGCGCGGTAGGGGGTGTGCCAGCGCTGTACGGGGTGGACGCGGCCGGCTTCTCCCTCGGCCGCGCGCAGGACGAGGAGGGTCCCGTCGTCGAAGAGGGCGTGGCCCGCGCCGGTGACAGGGGGCGCGATCTCCTTGCGGATGAGGTTGTACGGCAGGAGGTGGCAGCGGCCCTCGTGGCGGTCGTGGAAGACGTAGAGGAGGTCTTCTCCGTTGGGCGAGCGGACGACGCGTTCGAAGTCGGCTCCTTCGGGTCCGTCCGGTCCTTCGCCCGGGGTGCCGGTGCCGAAGGTCCGCACGGTGCCGGAGCCGAGGACGTAGCCGCCGGGGAAGACGATGCCCTCGTCGCCCGGGAGGCGGAGGCAGGCCTGTCCGATGCCGTCGAGGCGGACCACGCTGCCGGTGAGGGTGTGCAGGACGAGGTGGCGGTGGGTCCGTTCCTTGTAGGGGCGGACCCGGATCAGCAGGAGGTGGCCCACGACGGCGTGGGCGACGTCGGCGTCGGCGAGGGCCTGGAGGGGTTCGTCGACGGGCTCGGAGTGGACTCCGTCGCCGGTGGTGGTGTCGTCGGTGGTCTTGACGGTGAGGGTGCCGCCGGCGGTGGAGAGGAAGGCGTGGCCGCCGAGCGAGAGGTGGGGGTGGCGGCCGGGCACGTGGTCGTCGCGGGTCGCCGGGATCCAGGTGACGTCGTGCGAGGGCGGCAGGACGTGGTCGCGTTCGCCCCGGGCGTCGAGGAAGGCGGTCTCGCCGGTGGGACCGCAGGACCAGCGCAGGACCCGCAGGTCGTCGGCCTTCTCGCCGGTCCGGAAGACGGCGAGGAGTCGGCCCTCGACGCGGCGCAGGCGTTCCAGGCGGGCACCCCGGAAGTAGCGGTGCAGGGCGGTGAACTCGCGGACGAAGCCCGGGTCGTCGAGCAGTCCGGGCAGGGCGTCCGGGGGCAGGGGGTTCAGCTCGCGGTCGTACAGCGTGAAGACGTCGGCGACGGACCGTTCGGCGTCGCCGCCGGTGGCGGTGTGGACGCCGAGGAGCAGGAGGCCGTCGCCGACGGCGACGACGTCCCGCGCGACGGCGTGGTGTCCGGTGCGCAGGTGTCCGGTTCCGGCGAGGTCCAGCTCGCCGGAGCCGAAGGCGGCGGTGCGGGCCCGGTTCAGCTCTCCGGCGCGCCGGGCCAGTTCGGTGCCCTGTGCGGCCAGCCGGTCCCGCAGCACGGTGTACGTGTCCTGGTCGATTCCGGCGCTCATCCCGTTCGGCTCCCCTGTGGTGTGGTGAAAGGGGCCCGGTGCCGTGCTCCCCCGCGCACGGCACCGGGCCGGTGGTGACCGTCGCCCGTGCCGGTCAGTTCGTGGCGGTGCCGCGCGGTGCGGTGCCGTGGGGCTTGCTGCCGTTGGCACCGGCCCGGGTGGCCTTCGCGGCCGCGGGCTTCGCGGTCGCCGTCGGCGCGGTGGTGGTCGGCGCGGTCGCGATCGGCGCTGCTCCTTCGAGGGCCGCGGCGAGGGCCGGGGCGGCCCCGTCGAGGACGCCCGAGCCCATGAGCTTCGCGAGGAGCGCGGAGACGCTGAGGTTCTGGACGTCGGAGCTGCTCAGCGAGCCGAGGACCTTGGTGAGGTCCTCGGTGAAGGAGCCCTCTCCGTTCAGCCAGGGTCCCGCGAGGGCCTGTGCGGTCTTCGAGTGGTCCACGAAGCCGTCGAAGGACCTGCCGAGGGAGACCGACTGGACGAGCCGGTCGAGGAAGACGCCGTCGCCGCCGACGATGCTGATGTCGGCCCGCTCCAGGCCGGTGGCCACGATGGTGGCCTGGGCCTCGGCGACCTGCCGCTGCACGTCGAGGCCCGCGAGCCGGACCTCCTTCTCCGCCGCCAGGCGCAGGCGGTACTCCTCGTGGGTCCGCGACGCCTCGTCGAGCGCGGCCATGGCGGCGGCCTTCTCGGTCAGGCCCTCGGCCTCTGCCTTCAGCTTCTCGCCGATCGCGGTGGCCTCGGCGAGGGCCCTGGCCCGCAGGCCCTCGGCCTCGGCGCGCAGCCGGGCCCCGGTGGCCTCGGCCTCGGCGCGGCCCGCCTTCTCGATGACGTCGGCCTCCTTGTCGCGGACCTCGACGGCGGCCAGGCCCTCCGCGGCGGCCTGGGCCTTGACGCCCTCGGCGAGGCGGATCTTGGAGCGGGCCTCCATGTCAGCGGCCTTGTTGCGGGCCTCGGCGAGGGTGAGTTCCTCGGCGGCGCGGTGCACGGCGGCCTGTTCGGCTGCCTCCGCCGCCTTGATGTCCTTGACGAGCCTCTCCTGGGCCTCCGCCTCGGCGGCGATGACGAGGACCTGCCGGTCCCGCTCGGCCTCCTCGACGGAACGGAGCCGCTTGATGGACTCCTCCTGCTCGGCGACCGTGCGGTCGACCGCGATGCGCTCGCGGATGACCTCGGCGATGTCCCGGCGCTCGGACTCGACCTCCTTCTCGGCGGCGATACGGGTGAGCTGCGTCTCCCGGTCCCGGGCGATGACCTCCAGGAGGCGGTCCTTCTCGATCCGCTCGTTCTCGACGGCGATGACCCGCTCGCGGTTCTTCTGGGCGACGGCCACCTCGCGGGCCTGGTTCTCACGCTGGACGCCGAGCTGCTCCTCGGTCCTGAGGAAGGCGCTCTGTGCCCGCAGCCGCTCCTCCTCGACCACCCGGGCGGTCTCCGCCTCCTCGCGGGCCCGTACGGTGTCGACCTCGCGCTTCTGCTTGATCTCGGCGTCCGCCTGGCGGCGTTCGAGTTCGAGGATGGCCTCGCGGGCGTCGACGTTCTGCCGGGTGATCTCCTTCTGCTCGTTCTGCCGGAACTCGTTGGTGCGGACGTTCTCGAGGGCGGTCAGTTCGGTGATCTTGCGGATGCCCTGGGCGTCGAGGATGTTGCCGGGGTCGAGCTGGCTGAGCGGGGTCTGCTCCAGGTAGTCGATCGCCGCGTCCTCCAGGCTGTAGCCGTTGAGGTCGATGCCGATGATCTCGATGATGCGGAAGCGGAGTTCCTCGCGCTTGGTGTAGAGGTCGGTGAAGTCGAGCTGCTTGCCGACGGTCTTCAGCGCCTCGGAGAACTTGGCGTTGAAGAGTTCCTGGAGGGTGGCCTTGTCGCTGGCCCGTTCGGTGCCGATCGCCTGGGCGACCTTGATGACGTCCTCGACGGTCTTGTTGACCCGGACGAAGAACGAGATGCGTATGTCGGCGCGGATGTTGTCCTGGCAGATCAGGCCGTCGCGGCCGGTGCGGGAGATCTCGAAGCTCTTCACCGAGATGTCCATGACCTCGGCCTTGTGCAGGACGGGCAGCACGATCTGCCCGGTGAAGCTCACGTCGACGGTACGGGTCTTGGAGACGATCAGCGCCTTGCCCTGCTCCACCTTGCGGAACAGCCGGCTCACCAGGAGGAGCATGACGACGGCGACGAGCAGGACGACGGCGATGGCGACGCCGACACCCACGGTCAGGAAATCCATGGAGAACCCCGTATCGATGGAGGACGAGCACAGGCAGGGGGAAGGACGCGCGGTGGGGGCGCGCGGTTCGGGCGGAACGGAGACGGACGGACGGCTGCGGGAGCCCACGGCGTGACGGGCGTGCGCCGTCCCGGAGGCCGACCGCTCCGGAAGCGCCGGGTCCTTTTCCGTGTCCCGGCATCGGGGCCCTGCCCTCGTCCTGCCACAGGGGCATTCTGACCTCCCTCGCACTCCGGCGTCACTGCCGTGATCCGGCAGTCTTCGGCGTCTTCCCGGTGCCGGGTACGAGCATGGGGAGGAAGCGTGACACCCTGGGCCTCCGCGTCAAGAACGCGTCAAGAACGAACAGGGAGGGCCCGTGACGGACCAGGACACGGCGGTGGACCATCTGGCGGGGTACACGGCGATCCTGACGGCCGTCTGCGCGACGGGCCGGGGTCTCACCCGCGAGGAGCGGGAGTCGCTGCGGTCGCACGGGGAACGGGCGGCCGAGTCGGGGACGGGGCTGCGGACCCTCGTACGGGCACTGCTGTCCTCCGCGCGCGAGGAGGTGGGGCCGGAGCTGCCGCCCGCCTCGGCCGAGCATCTGCTGGGCGCGGTCGAGCAGGCCGTGGACGCCTTCGCCGAGGGCCACGAGCGGGCCCAGCGGCTCGCGGTGCGCCAGGAGGAGGCGGCGCGGCGCGAGTTCATCGACGATCTGCTGCACGGGGGCAGCGACCTCGGGCGGATAGCCGAGCGCGCGGGGCACTTCGGACTGCTGCTCTCGCACGCGCACGCGGTGGCGGTCGCGCAGGGGCGGGAGTCGTACGACGAGGGCTACGAGGTCGCGCGGAGCGTCGAGTCGTCCCTGCTGGCGCGGTTCGGCACCCGGCGCATCCTGCTGACGACGAAGGACGGGCGGCTGATCTGCGTGGCGCCCGCCGACGAGCCGGAGGTGCTCGCGCACTTCGCCAAGCAGGCGTACGCGGCGACGGACGGCGGCCAGGTGGGGGTGGGCCGTCCGCATCCGGGCCCCGGGGGTGTCGTCCACTCGTACCAGGAGGCCCTGAACGCGCTGGACCTGGCCGTCCGCATGGAGTTGGACGATCCCGTCCTGTACGCGGCCGACCTCCTCGTCTATCCGGTCCTGACCCGGGACCGGCAGGCCATGGCGGATCTGGTGCGGACGGTGCTCGGCCCCCTCCAGGGGGCGCGCGGCGGCGCCCGGCCGCTCCTGGAGACGCTCACCGCCTATTTCGACACGGGGTGCGTCAGCGCCCAGGCGGCGCGGCGGCTCAGTCTGAGCGTGCGGGCCATGACGTACCGCCTCGACCGCATCCACCGGCTGACCGGGGCGGATCCTGCCGATCCGGTGCAGCGGTACACCCTGCAGACGGCCGCCATCGGGGCCCGGCTGCTGAACTGGCCCGACCGGCCTCTGTGAGCGGGCGCGGGTCAGCGGGCGGCGAGGCCGTGTGTCGAAAGTCCCGCCTGCCTGGCGGGCAGACGACGCTCCTCACGAAACACGCCCCAGTTCGGCGTTCGCCCGTGCGGTGACATGGGCGAGGGCGCGGGCGGCGGCCTCGCGGTCGGCGCGCGGGAGGTCGCCGTAGAGGCGCTCGGCCAGGGCGGTCACGGCGTCCGTGAAGCTCCGCTGGAGGGTGGCGCCCCGCTCGGTGACGACGCCGTCGAACAGTCCGGCGGCGGTGATCTCGTCGAGCAGGGCGTTCGCCTCGGGCTCCTCGATCTTGAGGGTGGCGGTCAGCCGCTCGGTCGCTCCGGCCCGGTCGAGGCCCTCGGCCACGGCCTTGAGCGCGACGGACTGGTGGAAGGTCAGACCGGAGTCGGCGAGCATCCGGTCCCGGACGGCGGCGATGGCGTGGTAGGTGATGCCGATGAGCTGTCCGTTGAGCAGGGGGGCGGTCGCGGCGGGAGCGGTCATGGCGGTTCTCTCCTTGGGGGGCTTCGGAAGCGTCGGACCGCCAAGCGGAAATCTCTCCGTTTGACGTGCCTTCACAGTAAACGGAGATCTCTCCACTTCTCAAGGGCTAAACGGAGAACCCTCCGGTCCGTCCGTTACGCTGCCGTCCATGAACGCCCCCGCCGAGCGCGCCGACGCCGCCCGCAACCGCCTCCGCATCCTCGACGCGGCCCGGCGCCGACTCGCCACGGACGGTTTCGCCGCCCTGTCCCTGGACGCCGTGGCCAAGGAGGCGGGGGTCGGCGTCGGCACGGTCTACCGCCGCTTCCAGAACCGGCCCGGACTCGTCTACGCCCTCATCGAGGACAACGAGACCCGCTTCCAGCAGGAGTTCACCCGCCACTGCGCGGACGGCTCCCCCACCGCGCCCGACCGGCTGCGCGCCTTCCTGCACGGCCTGGCGGACCTCGTCGAGGAGAACCGCGACCTGCTGCTCCTGGCGGAGTCGAGCGCCCCGGCGGGGCGCTACCGCAGCGGCCCGTTCCGTCGCCACCACGAGCAGATCACCGGCATGGTCGCGGAGCTGGCCCCGGAGGCGGACCCCGCCTATCTCGCCGATCTGCTCCTGATGGCGTTCACCCCGGGCCTCTTCGACTTCCAGCGCGCCGAACGCGGCTGGGACGTGGACCGCATCAAGCGCGGCCTCGACACGCTGGTCACCGGGATCGGGGCTGTCGGGGCTGTCGGGGCTGTCGGGGCTGTCGGGGCTGTCGGGGGTCAACCTCCCAGGTAGTAGGGCCGGTTGTGGGTGGCGACGGGCGGGGACTGATACGTCCAGGCGCCCACGGCCGGAGCGCCGCCGAGCAGCAGTTCCAGATCCCGCCCGACGTCGGACGTCCGGTCGAGGACGGTGAGCCGCGCCCGCGCGGAAGCGTCGTCCGGCGCGTCGCCGAGAGGGTGCCAGACGCAGGGGGCGTAGACGTCCATCGGCCCCGCGAGGGCCCGCCCCTCCTCGTCCGTCCCGTACCCCGTGACGGGTGTGTTGTTCGCCGGTCGCCCCGGGAGCGAGGCGAGATCGGCGGCCAGGGAGAACAACGCCGCTTCCCCGCGCCGCAGTTCACCTTCCGGCCCCAGTTCGGCGCTCCGGCAGACCACCTCCCAGTCCTCGGCCTCCGGCCCGTTCGGGGACGGCATCGTCGCCTCGAACCAGGCCGGGTACTTGGGTTCCGCGTAGAGCCTGCGGCCCGCGTCGATGGCGAGCGGGTTGTCGCACAGCACATGGATGCGGCCGGTGCCGAGCAGCTTGGTCTGGTCGTGGCCCTGCGCGTACTCCCCGTAGGACACCTCGGGCAGCCGCTCCCCCGCGTCGGCGGGGAAGGCGACGATGTTGACCTCGATCTCCTGGGTGACGCCCGCGCCGGAACGGTACTGGGCGAAGTAGAGCTGGAAGTTGACCGAGAGCAGCGCCCGGCCGTCGAAGTCGGCGGGGAGCAGCGCCGGATGGTGCCGGGCGAGGACCTCACGGGCGGGTCCCGGGTCCACCAGGAAGTCCAGACCCAGCTGGTGCAGGGCCCCGTAGTGGAAGGGCAGTCGGTACGGGGCTGCCACCGGCGGCAGGGGAAGCGGGCTCACGATACGGCTCCAGAGGGGTCGGTGGGCCGGGCGGCGCGGCCGGCGGCTGCTCGCCGGTCGCGCGCGGTCAGGTCGGACTCGACGCGCTCGGCACTGCGCAGTGCCAGGGCGGCCATGGTCAGGGTCGGGTTGGAGGTGGCGAGCGAGGGCATGCTGCCGCAGCCGACCGCGTAGAGCCCCGGGTGGTCCCAGCAGCGCTGCCAGTGGTCCACCACGGAGGTGGCCGGGTCGTCGCCCATGATGTGGGTGCCGCCCGCGTGGCCCGCGCCCCGGAACGCGTACGTGCGGCCCCGGTGGGTGAAGGTCCCCGGCCGTCCCGGGTCCGGGTCGTGGTCGCTGTGGTCCTCCGCGCCGAGCATCGCGAAGAGCCGCCCGGAGACCGCCCGGGCGGCCGCGAATCCCTCCCGGACGTGCTCGGAGAGGTCGTACGAGACAACCGGGCGCGGCAGCCCCAGGGCGTCGCGGCGCTCCGGGTCGAGCGTGACGCGGTTCGCCGGGTCCGCCTCCTGCTCGATCTCGAACTGCAGGGCGAACTGGCGGCCGACGCGGTCGCGCAGCGCGGTGCGGAGCGCGGGCCCGAAGAGCCTGCGGCCGTCCGGTCCTCCCCCGCCCACCAGGGCGGCCACGTCCGCCTCGGTGCCACCGGTCGCCCACGTCCATCCCCAGTTGCCGATCTCGACGCGGAAGGGGGCGTGGCGGGCGCGGGCCGGGCCGAAGCGGAAGCCTTCGAGACCCGAGGTGGAGCCGGGTCCCCGGTAGGGGCCGACCTGTTCGGGCAGGAGCCCCCAGGTCAGCAGGACGGGATGGTCCATCAGGTTGCGGCCGACCTGGTCGCTGCGGTTGGCGAGGCCGGAGAGCAGCAGCAGCCGGGCGTTCTCGACGGCGTGGGCGGCGAGGACCACGACGTCCGCGCGGACCCGGTGCCGGGTGGCGGCGGCGTCCGCGCGCCCGTCCCCGTACGCGAGGTACTCGACGCCGGTGGCGCGTCCGGCGCCGTCGACCAGCACCCGGCTTGCGACGGCCCGGTCGACCAGGGTGACCGAGGGGGCCCAGCGGGCCTGGGTGCGCAGCGGGGTGTACTTGGCCCGGGAGGGGCAGACGGGGATGCAACTGGCGTGTCCCTCGCACCGGCGCCCGCCGGGACCGGGAGCGTCTCCGGCGGAGCCGGGGAGGCGCCCGCCGGGGCGCGGCGCCGGTCCGCCGGGGCCCGAGGCGTGACCGTCGGGGCCCGGAGGGCGTAGGTCGGGAGCCGAGGTACGGGCGCCGGGCGCCGGGGACGGTACACCGGACCCCGAGGCATGACCGTCGGGGCCCGGGGGCCGTAGGTCGGGAGCCGAGGTACGGGCGCCGGGCGCCGGGGACGGTACGCCGGAGCCCGAGGCGTGACCGTCGGGGCCCGGGGGCCGTGGGTCGAGGGTCGGGGCCCGTAGTACGTCGGAGACCGGAGCCCGTGCGTCGGGCGCCGGGGCCCGCGCGTCGCGGCCCGGGGCCTGGAGGTCGATGCCTGGGGCCCGTACGTCCGGAGTGTCCTCGTCGTGCGCGGGGTTCGGGGTCCCGTGCGCGGAGTTCGGGGCACCGTACGCGGGGTTCGGGATGCCGTCGCGGGCGTGGGGTGTGCCCACGACCCGGAGCGGGACCGGCTCGCCGGTCGTCGGGTGGGGGACCGACCGGCCGTCCAGCTTCCCGGCCACGACGGTGTCGAGGTGGCTGGGCGGCAGGGCGTGCGCGGGGAAGACGTAGTCGTCGGGGAACGGCAGCCCCACGTGGGCGCGTTGCTCGGTGACGTCGGCGGCCACGCCGATCTCCCGTTCGGCGGCCCGGTAGTACGGTTCCAGGTCGGTGTAGCCGAGCGGCCAGGCGCGGCCGTAGCCGAAGAGGTCGGTGCGGAAGTCCTCGGGGTGCATCCGGGGGGTGAGCCCCGTCCAGACGTTGCCGGTGCCGCCGTTCACCCTGACGTACGTGCTGGAGTACGGCAGCGGCCCGCGCTGGACCAAGTGCCCGTCCCCTCCGGGCCCGAGGTCGGTGACCTCCGGCCAGGGGGCGGCGGGGTGCGGCACGTAGGGCGAGCCCGGCACCTTCACCATCGCCGCGAGAAAGGTGTCCACGGCCTCGCGGTGGCCGCGTTCGGCGTCCCCGGCACGGGCCCCGGCCTCCAGGACCAGGACGCGTCGCCCGGCCGCGCCGAGCCGGTGGGCCATCAGCGTTCCGGCGAAACCGCCACCGACGACGACCACGTCGTACACGGGTCCCGCCGCCTCGGCGCGCGGTCCGTGGGGGCCGGCGGGGCTCATCGGGGTGTCCCCGGTCCCACCGGTCCCACCGGCCCCACCGGTCTTGGTGGGGTGGCCGGGGCAGCCGGGGCGGCTGGTTCCGCCGGGACGGCCGGTCGCGTCGCCCAGCTGCCGAAGCCCTGTGGGGAGGTGCCGGGTGCCCGGCCGCCGAAGGTCCGCCAGACCAGGCCCTCGGCGTAGGCGCGCGCCGAGACGAGGAAGGGCTCCGTCTCCCCGAGGCCCGGCCACGCGCCGGTGTACCAGAGCCGGGTGACGGCCTCGGCGAGTTCGGCCACGTCCTCCGGGGGGTCGAAGCCGGTCGCGGCGGGCGGGGCCTCGTGCGTCGCCGTGACGAGCCGCGCGTAGTGGTCGGGCTTGGTGTGCGCCTGTACGACGTCCCGGTAGGCGTCCGTCATGCCGGTGGCGGCGAGTTCGTCGGCGTCGAAGCCGGTCAGCCGGACGGACAGGGCTGTGAACGCGTCCCCCGTCTCACCCGTTCGGGTTATCTCAGGCACCTCGGTCTCCCCCTGTCTGCTTCTGGACGGGCATCGAAGCAGGCGGCGGCCGAAGCGCACGGGGATGCCCGGTCAGATCACCCGGACGGGTGGTGACCGGAACGGCAAACCTTCCCCGCGAGGTTTGGCCGCTTTCCGACTGACCGGCGGGGCGGGGCGTTTCGGGCCGTAAAAACGCTTGGACCGCGCGGAGGGCGTCGGGGGAGACTCGGCTGCTCCGCGACCGGTCCGACACCTCAGGGTTGGGTATGGAACATCCAGAATCATCCGCACCACCGGAATCATCCGCGCAACGAAAACCCTCCGCCTCGACCGAGGGGCTGCCGAGCAAGGGCTCCGTACTGCTCGCCCTCCGCCGCTACGGGCGGGAACTGCTCCGCCTGCGCCTGCTCACCGTGCCCGCGATGCTGCTGCCCGCGCTGGGAAACATCGGCATCAACTACATCGCGCCGCTGATCGTCGCCAAGCTCGTCGGCCGGATCGCCGGCAGCGGCGGCACCGCCGTCGCCGTCGGTCCCCTGCTGCCGTACGTCCTCGGCTTCGCGGGCGTCCTGCTGCTCGCCGAAGCACTGTGGCGCGTCGGCCTGCACTGTCTGAACCGGCTCGACGCGCGCGGCATCGAGAACCTGTACGTCACGGGGATGGACGAACTGTTCGCCAAGGACGCCTCCTTCTTCCACGACAACTTCGCCGGGTCGCTGACCAAGCGGGTCCTGAGCTTCGCCTCCCGGTTCGAGGACGTCGTCGACACGCTGACGTTCTCCGTCATGGGCAGCCTCGTGCCCCTGCTGTTCGCTTCGGTGGTGCTGTGGCAGTACGACCCGCTGCTCGTGGTCGGGCTCGTCTCCCTGATCGCCTTCACCGGGGTGTGTGTGGCACCGCTGATCCGGCGGCGTCAACGGCTCGTCGCCCAGCGGGAACAGGCCATCGCCCGGGTCTCCGGGCACGTCGCCGACAGCCTGATGAACATGGACACGGTGCGGGCGTTCGCCGCCGAGGAGCAGGAGGCCGCCGAGCACCGCTCGCGCGTCGCCGAGTCCCGGCGGCTCACGCTGCGCTCGTGGGACTACGGCAATCTGCGGATCGACACGCTGGTCGCCCCGCTGTCGGTGCTGACCAATGTGCTGGGGCTCGTCCTGGCGCTGGGTCTCGGCGCGGCGGACCACGGTGTGGAGGTGGTCATCGTGGCCTTCACGTACTACGCCAACGCCACCCGGATCATGTTCGAGTTCAACCAGATCTACCGGCGTCTGGAGAGTTCGATGACGGAGGCGGCGCAGTTCACCGAGCTGCTGCTCGAACCGCCCACCGTGCTCGACCCGCCGTCGCCCGAGCCCCTGCGCGGCGGGGCGGCCGACGTCCGCTTCGAGAAGGTGACGTTCTCGCACGGCGGCGGCCGGAACCTCTTCGACGGCCTCGACCTGGACGTCCCGGCCGGGACGCGGATCGGTCTCGTCGGACGGTCCGGCGGCGGCAAGACGACCCTCACCCGGCTGCTGCTGCGGATGACGGACGTGGACGGCGGTCGCATCCTGATCGGCGGGCAGGACATCAGCCGCCTGCGCCAGACCGATCTGCGGAGCCTGATCTCGTACGTGCCGCAGGAGCCGGTGATGTTCCACCGGACGCTGCGGGAGAACATCGCGTTCGCCCGGCCCGACGCCACCGACGCCGAGGTCCGGCGCGCGGCGGAGGCGGCGCACGTCACGGAGTTCGCCGACGGGCTCCCGGAGGGCTTCGGCACGATGGTGGGCGAGCGGGGCGTGAAGCTGTCCGGCGGCCAGCGCCAGCGGGTCGCGCTGGCCCGAGCGATCCTGCGGGACGCGCCCGTCCTGCTGCTCGACGAGGCGACCAGCGCCCTGGACTCGGAGAGCGAGGTCCTCGTCCAGGACGCGCTGTGGCGGCTGATGGAGGGCCGGACGGCGCTCGTGGTGGCCCACCGGCTGAGCACGGTCGCCACCATGGACCGGCTCGTCGTCGTGGACCGGGGCCGGATCGTCGAGCAGGGCACCCACCAGGAGCTCCTGACGGCCGGGGGTTCGTACGCCAAGCTCTGGCAGCACCAGTCGGGCGGCTTCCTCGACGACGGCCCCGGCCCGCTGGCTCCGCCGCGCGCCCGGCTCGGCTGACCCCGGCCGGACGCCCGCCGAGGGTGTTCGCAACGGCTCCGGCGGACGTCCGGCCCGGGACGGTCGGGGACCGTACCGGGGCGGACGCCCGCCGGGAGTGAGGCGCGTCTGTCATGAGGCGGGCGTCCGCCCCGGGAACGGTCGGAACCGTCCTGGGGCGGATGCCCGCCGGAGAACCGGACGAGGAGGGGGGCCCGGCCGGTCGGCGGCCGGGCCCTTCCTTCATGGACTCCCGGCCGGACGGCGGTCAGGCCGTCCGGTACGGGCACCCGGCCGGGACATGACGGCCGGGCCTGGCGTGACGGTCAGGCCGTCGTGGGGCAGTCGCCGTAGCCCTTGCTGCCGTAGCCCTCGTCCCCGTAGCCCTCGTCGCCGTAGCCGGTGGGCTCGCACGGCTTCTCGCCGCGCTTGTTGGAGACCCGGGCGACCACGACCTCGTGCGCGGCGGAGACCACGTACGGGCCCGTGACCGGGTCGGCGGGCAGGACGTACCCGTCGGGTACGGCGGTCTCCCGCAGGTAGTACGTGCCGTGTTCGAGGTCGTCGAAGGAGCACTGGCCCGCCGAGCTGGTCGTGCACGGGGTGCCGATCTTCGTGTCGGGGTCGGCGCCGCCGGTCTGCAGACCGGTCACGCCGTTGGTCTCCTCCCACAGCTCGAACGTCGCGCCCGGCAGCGGCGCGTGGCTGTCGGCGTCGGTCTTGACGAGCTTGACCTCTCCCTTGCCCGGCGGGATGGGGGTGCGGCTGTTGGAGGCGGTCACGGACACGCCGTCCGAGGCGTTCTCCGCGGTCAGCACCAGCGGGCCGAACACGGCGGGCGACGGCAGGTCGTAACCCGCCGGAGCGGCCGTCTCCTGCCAGTAGTACGTACCCGTCTCCACGGTCCGCGAGCAGACACCGTTGAGGCCGGTCACGCACGGCCCGCCGATCGTGGTGTCCGGGTAGGCGCCACCGGTCTGAAGACCGGGCACATCATTGGTCTCCTCCCACAGCTGGAAGGTCGCACCCGACAACGGCGCACCCGTGAGCGCGTCCGTCTTGACCACCTTCACAGCACCGGTCGTCGGCACAGGAGTACGGGTGTTCACGGCGGTCACGGACACACCGTCCGCAGCGTTGGCCGCAGTCAGCACCAGCGGGCCGAACACAGCGGGCGACGGCAGATCATAGCCAGCCGGAGCGGCCGTCTCCTGCCAGTAATACGTACCCGTCTCCACGGTCCGCGAGCAGACACCGTCCGCACCCGTCACACACGACGCACCCACCGTCGTGTCGGGGTTCGCACCACCGGTCTGAAGACCAGCCACGCCGTTGGTCTCCTCCCACAGCTGGAAGGTCGCCCCCGACAACGGGTCGCCGGTCTCCGAGTCCGTCTTCACGACCTTGACGGCACCCGTCGTCGGAACAGGAGTACGGGAGTTCGCGGCGGTCACGGACACACCGTCCGCAGCGTTCGCCGCAGTCAGCACCAGCGGACCGAACACAGCGGGCGACGGCAGGTCGTAACCCGGCGGTGCGGCCGTCTCCTGCCAGTAATAGGTACCCGTCTCCAGAGTGCGCGAGCAGACACCATCGGCACCGGTCACGCACGGCCCGCCGATCGTGGTGTCCGGGTCGGCGCCACCGGTCTGAAGACCGGGCACATCATTGGTCTCCTCCCACAACTGGAAGGTCGCACCCGACAACGGCGCACCCGTGAGCGCGTCCGTCTTGACCACCTTCACAGCACCGGTCGTCGGAACGGGAGTACGGGTGTTCACGGCGGTCACCGACACACCGTCCGCAGCGTTCGCCGCAGTCAGCACCAGCGGACCGAACACAGCGGGCGACGGCAAGTCATAACCCGCCGGAGCGGCCGTCTCCTGCCAGTAATAGGTACCCGTCTCCAGAGTCCGCGAGCAGACACCGTCCGCACCCGTCACACACGGCCCACCGACCGTCGTGTCGGGATTGGCTCCTGTGGTCTGAAGACCACTCACACCATTGGTCTCCTCCCACAACTGGAAAGTCGCACCCGCCAGCGGGTCCCCACTCTCCGAGTCCGTCTTCACGACCTTGACGGCACCGGTCGTCGGAAGGGGAGTCGCGGTGTTCGCGGCGGTCACGGAGACGCCGTCCGAGGCGTTCTGCGCGGTCAGCACCAGCGGGCCGAACACGGCGGGCGACGGCAGATCATAGCCAGCCGGAGCGGCTGTCTCCTGCCAGTAATAGGTACCCGTCTCCACGACCCGTCCGCAGACGCCGTCGGCGCCCGTCACGCAGGGCGTGCCGACCTGGGTGTCCGGGGTCGCGCCGGTGGTCTGCAGACCACTGACGCCGTTGGTCTCGTGCCACAGCTGGAAGGTGGCGCCCGCCAGCGGGTCACCGGTCGCGGAGTCCGTCTTCACGACCTTGACGTCACCGGTCGTCGGGACGGGGGTGCCGCAGTCGGGCAGGTCACCGTTGAAGGGGTAGGCGTGGAACTCCTGGCCGCCGCCGCCCGTGGCGGAGCTGGTGTGGGTGAGCGAACCGGTCGTGAAGAAGCGCCCGTTGAGGCCCGGCAGCGTGACCGTCGCCATCGACGACTGGTCACCGACGAGGACGCTGCCCTGGAACTGTCCGGTGCCCTCGAGGCGGACCGAGGTGGCGTCGGGGAAGTTCCACAGCAGGCGCTCGCGGTAGGCGTTCAGCGGGTCGGCGGCGTCGTCGATGCCTCCGCTGTACGTGCTGATCGTACGGTTGGCGCCGAGCACGTTGACGAGGATCGTCGCTCCGGCGGGGATGCCCGCGAAGACGATGCCCTGCTGTCCGCCGGTCGGGCCGGTGAGGTTGAAGTCGGCGTTGAAGACCTGGATCGGCGAGGTCCCGTCACCCGTGAACAGCGTCTGGCCGCCCTGGTTCACGGCGGTGCCCGTGGGGGTCCTGGGCGCGCCGTCGACGCGGGCGTAGCAGCTGCTGGCCGCGGTGAGGCTGTCGCGCAGTCCGGCGTACGGGGCGGTGGCGTTCCCGTCCTGGACGAGGGTGCCGACCACGGTGCCGGTGACGGTGCCCTCGTGGCGTACGGTCCCCTTCTCGCCGGGGACGCCGCCGGTGGTCTCCAGGCGCTGGCCCGCGGCGATGGTGATGTTGCCGCCGGTGGTGAGGAAGTCCGCGTCCGTGGGCGGCGGGACCCGGGAGCCGACACCGACGATGCCGAGGTTGTAGAGCGCGGAGGCTCCGGCGTCCTTGCTCTGGTCGAAGGTGTCGAGGACGACGACCCGGCCCTCGGCCTCGGCCGCCCGGCCCCGGACGAGGAAGTCGTTCCCCACGAAGATGTTGACCGCGTTGTCACGGCCGGCGATGGGGCCGTTGTTGATGCCGGGGAAGTCCGCGGGGCAGGAGCCGGGGACGCAGGGTCCGAGCCCGCCGGGCAGCGGAGCCGCGCTCGCGGCCGTGGCGCCGGGGCCGAGGAGGAGCGCGGGAAGGGCGGCGAGGACGACGGCACCGGAGAGTGCGGCCGAACCGGCCCTTCGGCGGCGGCGCCCGGGGCGCCCTGGGGAGTGCTGAGTCATGGCGCGAGTCTCGGTTCCCCCGGCACAGGGGGCCACGCACGGTGACGGGTATTGATCCGCCCGTGGCACGGTGTCACCGCCAGGTATGACGGGAGACGGCCGGATGGCGGAGGCGAGCCCGGCCTCCCACCACCCGGGCCCTGCCTCGGTTCACCCGCTCGATCCGTACGGGCCTGCCTCGGCCGCTCCCTCGGTCCACCGGGTGCTGGGGCCCAGCGCTCTCCACAGCGCCGGACCCGCGCGTGACGGACATCGTTCCCGGCGCCCCTGACGCCAGCGGCCACGAAGCGGCCCGCATCCGGGAGCGGGTCGGGTGCCCTGCTCCATGGCGGAAGCGACAGGGCCACCTTGCCGACCCGAAGGTCCTCGGAGGGGGTTCACCGACCGTCGAAGTCGGAGAGGAGGAGCCGGAGCCCCGCTCGCCCGGCCCGGCATCGGCAGCTCGTCCCCCCTTCAGGCCCGGCCCTCGGTGCGGCCGCTCACTGCTGTCCCAGGTGGATGTCTCGGCCGGCCTGGTAGACGCGTGCTCGGTCGGAGGCGGTCGCGTGCTGGGTGACGGCCGGGGTCTGTGGCGCGGCGGGCTCCCACCGGGCCAGGAGGTCCCGTAGCTCCTCGGCGGCCTCGGGGTGCTCGACGAGCAGCCTGCGGACCCTGCCCCGCCACTCGCCCCGGAGGTCGGCCTCGGTCTCCTGGTCGCCCTCGGTACGCGCCCTGAGCAACTCCTCGCGTGTGGAGTCGAGTTCGGCGGAGATGTCGGCGGCGCGCTCCGGCCGGGCGCGTCGCCACATGTCCACCACGCCGTCCCGCACCGTGTTCCACGCGTCGGTCGCCAGCAGCGTCACGAACGCCGTCCCTGCCGTCCCCGCCAGAGCCATGATCTCTGCTTCCACTGGAGCTTCCCCCTCGTACTCGTCCGGGGGCTCACCTTAGGAGAACCCCCGGACGGACGACAGCGGCCGACCGGGCGCCCCGGGAGGGGGAATTCGGGCGGTCACCGGCCCCGCGAGGCGGGTTCCGCTCCCCCGCCGGGTATGTCGGGCCCAACCCGTGCACCTCTTCCAGGGGTCGTTGGTGTTGTGGTGGTAGCGGCAGGCGCGGACCTTGCGGTCGGACGGGTCGTAGTACATCGGGGTGTGCGTCTGGCTGTAGTTGGTGCCGCCGGAGGCCGTCCAGCCGCTGGTGCCGAGCGTCCTGCCCGGCAGGATCTCGCAGATGGTGCCGTCGAGGCGGCAGCGCTCGACGTACGTGCCGTACTCGAATCCGATGCCGCCGTCGGGGTACCGGGCGCGGCCCCGCGCGAACACGTCGCCGTCCGTGGTGCCCTTGCGCAGTTCGACGGTGAAGCCGCTGCCGTGGTCGTGGGGGCCGGACGCCGTGGCGGGGCCGCTCTGCCAGGTCCGGACGTTGGGGTCGTGCCCGTCGCACCCGTCGTTGCAGCAGGCGGTCGCGCGGGCCGACGCCGGGGCGGGACCGGCCAGGACAGCCGCGAGCGCGGAGAGCAGGGCGGCGGCGGAGAGCGCGGCCCGGTTCCGGCCGTCCGGCGGACCCGACCGGCACCGGCTCCCGCACCGGCACCCGCACCCGCACCCGCACCCGCACCCGCACGATCAGGACGGTTCAGCTTTTCTAACGCGCGGGGCCCGGTTCCCCCGCGCGTTCCCCGGGCTCCAGTGGTGTGCCCTTTCCGCCGGGGTGGCGCAGGGCGGCCAGGAAGGCCAGACCGAGGGCGATGGCCATGCCGTAGAACACCCACTGGTTGGCCTGCGCGAAGTCCATGCGGATCGCGGCCACGGCGTCCCGCGTCGCCGTGGCGACCGGGCCCGTGCCGGGGGGCGGCGCCGAACCGCCGTGCCCGGACACGGAGTCGCTGACACCGCGCGCCACCCGTTCCGCGAGGTCCGGGGAGACGCCCCGCGCACGCAGCGTGTCCGTGACGTTCTCCGTCGTCGCCCGGCTCAGAAGCGTGCCGAAGACCGCCAGGCCCACGCTGGCCGCGTAGTTGCGGACCGTCTGGGTGATGCCAGTGACCTCGCCGTACGAGGCGCCGATGGCCCGGTTGACCGCGTCCGTCGAGGCCGGGGCGAGGACGAAACCGATGCCCGCGCCCGCGAGGACGACGTACGGCCACTGGTCGTGCATGGACAGATGGGTCAGCCGGTGGGCCCACAGGGCGAAGCCGACCGCGCCGAGGACCGTCCCCACCAGGAGCGACCGGCGCGGACCTCGCTTGTCGAGGATGCGGCCGCCCCACTGGGACGCGAGGGCGAAGCCGACGAAGAAGTACAGCAGGAACAGGGCCGCCTGGTTCGGCGAGGCGCCGAGGGAGACCTGCGCGTACACCGAGGAGAAGAAGAACACCGGGACGAAGGCCAGCATCGCGAAGAACAGCACGACCGTGTCGACCGTGAACGCCTTGTCGCGGAAGACCCGCAGATCGATCAGGGGATGGCGGACCCCCCGCTCGTACCGGACGAAGACGTACAGGACGGCGAGTCCGCCGACGACGCACAGCCAGGTCGCCCAGCTGCCCCAGCCCCACGACCACGCCTGCTGGAAGCCCAGCACGCTCAGGCCCATGCCCACGGCGACGAGGACCGCGCCGGGGACGTCGAGGGTGCCGGTGCGCGGCCGGTCCCGGATGTGCGCGCGGGCGGTGAGGACCAGGGCCACCAGGGCGACCGGGACGTTGACCCAGAAGACGGCCCGCCAGGTCCAGGAGGCGGTGAGCCAGCCTCCGAGCAGCGGCCCGAGGGCGGTCAGCGCGCCGGAGACCCCGAAGAACAGGGCGAGGGCCCGGCCGCGCCGCTCCACCGGGAAGACCGCCACCACCACCGCGAGCGCCGCGGGGAAGAGCAGGGCCGCGCCGAGCCCCTGGACGGCCCGGAAGACGATGAGCCAGGTCTGCGCGTGGGCGCCGGAGGGGACGCAGCCGCACAGGACCGAGGCGATCACGAAGACGAGCGTTCCCGCGACGACGACCCGCCGGGGGCCGTACAGGTCGGCGAGACGACCGCCCAGGGCGAAGAACGCGGCCAGGGCGAGCAGGTACGCGTTGACGACCCACTGCATCCCGGAGCTGCTGAGGCCCAGTTCGCGCACGATCTCGGGGGCGGCGATGGAGACGATCGTCTGGTCGATGAACGTCATCGCCACCGCGAACATCATCGCCGCGAGGGCCATGGTCCTGCGGGGGCTCCGCGCCTCCGCCCCGTGCGCGGCGCGCGTTCCCGGTCCCGTCTCCGGCCCGTTGCTCACCCTGCCCAGTGTGGCCCCGCCCGGGGGCTTCCGCACCAGCTGGCCCGGCGACGCCCACGGACGGACGGGCCGGTACGGTGGCGCCACGCCGCCGGAGGGGAAGCAGATGTCCGAGCACCTGATCGAAGACCTGGTGGCGGACTCGGTCCGCCTTCTCGACCGGTACGCGGCGGCCGACGACCCGCGCCCCCGCGACTGGTTCCGCGCGCTGTACCGCTTCCAGGACGGCCACGACTGCTCGTTCACCCACTTCCGTGTGATGGACGCGCTGCTGCGCCGCCGCCACACGTACCGCCTCCCCCTCGACCGGCATCCCGACCACGCGGAGCGCTCGGGGTGGTTCACCGCGCTCGACGGCTTCACCGCGCTGCGCGAGCACGACGAGCACGACGCCCGCGACGAGGACGATCCGGGGTTCGAGGGGTACGGCGACTGGCTGGAGGACGGCTACGCCGATCCGCCGTTCCTGTACTGCGACGCCGGGACCGCCCTGTGGAGGCGGCTGGTGGACGCCGGTGAGCTGCGGGGCGCGGACGCGGTTCCGCCCGGCCGGGTCCCGCTGATCGAGGTGGTCCGGGAGGTCGCGGTCGCCGCCGAGCGGGACGGCGACGGTGAACTCGTCGGCTGGTGGTACGGGTTCGGGTGCGAGGTCCTGCTGGGCGGTCCCGGGGGCTGTCCGTTCGACGTCGAGGAGCTCGCCGCGCTGCCCGCGGTGCGCGAGCTGCGGGCGGTGGTGGAGCGCACCGGCGTGCTGGACTTCGCCCGCGAGTCGCCCTACGCCGTCCCGGAGGAGTTCACGGAGGCCCATGAGCTCGAACGCTGGTGGTGGCGCCACCCGTAGCGGCACGGACGGTGCCGGAGCCTGCGCGGTCCGGCACGGACGGTACCGGAGGCGGTCCGGCACGGACCGTATCGGGGGCGGTCCGGGGCGGAAGCGTCGGAGGCGGTCCGGGGCGTCCGGTGGCGAGGTGCGTCCGGTGGCGGCGGGGTGCATCCGGGGCCGCCGCCGGACGGGAAGCACCGGTGTGCGGGAGCCGTCCGGCGCCCGTACACGATGAAGGAGGACCGTGTGGTGATCCGCGTGGAGCGTACGTTCGTGGTGCGTCGCCCCTTGCCCGAACTGGTCGCGTATCTGGAGGACTTCGCCCATACCGAGGAGTGGGACCCCGGAACCGTCCGCTGTGCGCGGCTGGACGGGGGGCCGGTGGGGCCCGGCGCCCGGTGGCACAACACCTCGCGCTTCCGGGACCGTACGACCGAGCTGGAGTACTGGCTCACCGTCCGCGAACCCGCGCGGCTCGTGTTCGTCGGGGAGAACCGGACGGTGACCGCCGTCGACGACCTCCGGTTCGTGGACGAGGGGACGGACACCCGGCTGACCTACCGGGCGTCCCTCGCGTTCAAAGGTCTCGCCCGGCTTGCCGCCCCCTTCCTGCGGGCGGAGTTCGAGCGGCTGGCCGACGGGGTGTCCGCGCGTCTTCCGGCCGCCGCCGAGGCACGGTCGTCCTGAGGACGGCCACCGCCGCGGGGGTCCACGATCCGCATCGTTCACGCGTCGTTTTACACAGCCCGCCGGGTCGGTGACCTCCGCCCGGGTCCCCCCGGTCAGCCGTCGCGGGCGGGCGGCCGGGGGAAGAAGCCGCTGGTGCGGGCCAGGTAGTCGGCGTACCCGGGGCGGTCGGCCATGTGCGCCTCCAGGAGCCGCTTGCCGCTGCCCCAGATGAGCAGACCGCTCATCACGAGCGGCGAGACCAGGGTGAGGAGTGCGGTCTGCCAGGTGGCGCAGGCGGTCAGGTAGAGGCCCCACCAGACGAGGAAGTCCCCGAAGTAGTTGGGGTGCCGGGTCCAGCTCCACAGTCCCCGGTCCATCACCCGGCCCCGGTGCGCCGGATCGGCCTTGAAGCGGGCGAGCTGGTGGTCCCCCACCGCCTCGAAGGCGAGACCCACCGCCCAGACGCCGAGGCCCAGCAGTCCCGTGAACCCCAGGGGGCCGGGGAGCAGGACCGCGACCTGGACGGGCAGGGAGACGAGCCAGACGAGGGCGCCCTGGAGCAGATAGACCGTGCGCAGGGCGTGGAGCGTGGGGTTGCCCCGGGCGCGGGCGAGCATCCGGGCGTACCGGGGGTCCTCGCCGTGGCCGCGCCCGCGCCGGGCGATGTGGAGGGCGAGCCGCAGTCCCCAGACGACGGTGGCCAGGGCGACGGCGGTGCGGCGCGCGTTGTCGCCGTGCCCGGCCGCGAGGGTCCAGGACACTGCGGCGACGGCGGCGAAGGCGAGGCCCCAGGCGACGTCCACGTACCGGTGCAGGCCCCGCGCGGTCCCGAAGGCGAAGGCCACCAGCATGACGGTGAGGGCCGTGACCGCCGAGGCGGCCAGCACGGTGCCGAGGGCCCCGGCGTCGACGGCGGTCATGACGTGCCCCCGACCGGGCTTCGCCTGTCCCGAGCCTGGCTTCGCGTGCCCCCGGCCGGGCTTCGCGTGCCCCGGGCAGGGCTTCGTGTGCCCCCCGGCGGGCGGGGGTCCGGCGGGCGCCGGGCGGCGGGCGGGCTCATCGGGTGTCCTCCGGGGTGTCGGCGGTGAGCAGGAGCTGGCGGACGTCGAGGTAGTGGGACCGGAACCCGGCCTCGGAGTAGGCGAGGTAGAACTCCCAGAGGCGCCGGAAGACCCGGTCGAAGCCGAGGGCGTCGACGGCGTCCGCCTCGCGGAGGAAGCGGGCGCGCCACTGCCGGAGGGTCTCGGCGTAGTGGTCGCCGTAGCCGGTGTCGTGGGTGACGCGCAGTCCGGCGGCGGTGCTCTCGCGGGCGAGGGCCTCCGGTGAGGGGATGAGGCCGCCGGGGAACACGTACTTGCTGATCCAGGTATGGGTGCGGGCGGTGGCGAGCATCCGCTCGTGCGGCATGGTGATGGCCTGGAGTCCGATCCGGCCGCCGGGGGCGAGGAGGCGCCGCAGGGCGGTGAAGTAGTCCGGCCAGTACTCGGCGCCGACGGCTTCGATCATCTCGACGCTGACGACGGCGTCGTAGTGGCCCCGGACGTCCCGGTAGTCGAGGAGTTCGACGGTGACGCGGTCGGCGACCCCGGCCCGCACCACGCGCTGCCGGGCGAGGGCGAGCTGTTCCTCGGAGAGGGTGACCGTACGGACCTGGGCACCGCGCAGCGCGGCGCGGACGGCGAGTTCGCCCCAGCCGGTACCGATCTCCAGGAGCCGGGTGCCGGGGCCGGTGCCGGTCAGGTCGAGGAGCCGGTCGATCTTGCGGTGCTGGGCGGCGGTGAACTCCGCGTCGGGAAGGATCCCGGGCGTGTCGGGGAGGGGGTCGAAGACGGCGGAGGAGTAGCTGAGGCCCGGGTCGAGGAAGAGCGCGAAGAGGTCGTTGGAGAGGTCGTAGTGGCGGTGGATGTTCTCGCGGGCCCCGTCGGGGGTGTTGCGGTCGGCGGTGGGCCTGCGGCTGACCCAGGCTCCGCGCAGTCGGCGCAGGGGGGCGGGCACGAGGTCGTCGACGTGCCGGGCGAGGACGGTGAGGACGCCGACGAGGTCGTCGGCGTCCCATTCCCCGGCCATGTACGACTCCCCGAAGCCGATGAGACCGTCGGCGCCGATGCGGCGGTGGAACGCGTCGGGGTCGTGGAGCACGAGGGTCGGTACGGCGGGCTCGCCGCGCCCGGGGAGGGGGGTCGGCCCCCCGTCCCCGGCCGCCCGCCGCCCGGGGACGAGGGGCGCGGGGCCGTGGGTCCCCCGGGCCGGAACGGTGCCCGGGGCTTCGCGCCGCCCGGGGACGGGGGGCGTGTCGGTGGCGGTCCGGACCCGCAGCGGCAGCCGGGCGAAGGCCCGGCCGACGAGGTGGCGGGCGACGGCGGTGCGCGCGGCGGACGCCCGGGGCGGCCGGGCGACGTCGGGCCAGCGCTCGGGGTCGATCCGGACGGGTCCCGTCGGCGCGACGGGGGTGGCCGGGGGGAGCGACAGGGTCACGGGGTGCCCTCCTCGGGCGAGTGGGTGGGACGGGGGCGGACGGGGAGCCCCTTGAGGTACAGGCGGATGCCGTGGCGCCGGATGCCGGCCGAGACCCCGAGGGTCGGCCAGGGGTGCCGCAGGGCGGCGGCGAGCAGGTTCCGGGTTCCGGCGGGCCGGTGGACGCCCCGGACGGTGGCGGTCAGGGGGCGGGTGCCGTCCGGGTGGCGGAGCTGGACGGTGAGGTCGAGGCGGTCGCCGGGGAGCGGGAGCCGCATCCGGTAGACGCCCTCGACGTCGAGGAACGGCGAGACGTAGAACTGTTTGGCGGTCTCGGCGCGGCCCCGCGCGTCGGGGCGCAGGACGTAGCAGTGGCGTCCGCCGTACGTGTTGTGGACCTCCGCGACGACGCAGACGGGACGTCCGACGCGGTCGTGGCACCAGTACAGGGTGAGCGGGTTGAAGACGTGCCCGAGTACGCGCGCGTGGGTGAGCATCAGGACGTGTCCGTCGGCGTCGTGGACCCCGTGGGCGGCGAGCCTTGCGTCGAGACCGGCGCGCAGGGTGGGGGCGTCGCCGTCGAAGTGGTCGCGCGGGTCGAAGCGGGCGAGGGGCCGCAGCGGGACGGGGAGCACGGGCAGGTCGTCGAGGTCGACCAGCCACATGTAGGTGCGGTGGCGCAGGGCGTACCGGAAGGGGGTGACGCGGGTGTGGGCGATCTCGGTCTCGTACAGGGCGGGTACGGACGGCGCGGCGGCGGCGACGGCGTCCGGGGCGCGGGGCACGGGCGTGGGGGTGGTCACCAGTCCACCCCCAGGCTCCGGGCGGCCGTGACGCCGGAGCGGCAGCCGTCCTCGTGGAAGCCCCAGCCGTGGTAGGCGCCCGCGTAGGCGGTGACGGGGCTGTCAAGGGTGGGCAGAAGCCGCTGGGCGGCGACGGACTCGGGGGTGTAGACGGGGTGTTCGTAGGTCATGCGGGCGAGGACGGTGGACTCGTCGACGCGGTCGCCGGGGTTGAGCGTGACGATGTGGGGTTCGTCGGTGGGCAGCCGCTGGAGCCGGTTCATGTCGTAGCTGACCTGTACGGCGTCGGGGCGGGCGGTGCACGAGGGGAGCCAGTAGTTCCAGGAGGCGCGGGCGTGGGGCGAGCGCGGCAGCAGTGAGGTGTCGCGGTGCAGGACGGTCGGGTTGCGGGAGTACGTGAAGGCGCCGAGGACGCGCCGTTCCTGTGCGGTGGGGTCGGCGAGGAGGCGCAGGGCCTGGTCGGGGTGGACGGCGAGGACGACGGCCGTGTGTTCGGCGGACTCCCCGTCGGCGGTGACGACGGTCGCCCGGTCGGCGCCGCGCACCACGGCGTGCACCGGGGTCGCGGTGCGGACCGAGGCGAGGGACTTGGCGACGCGTTCGACGTAGGCGACGGAACCGCCGGTGACGGTCCTCCACCGCGGCGAGCCGGTGACCGAGAGGAGTCCGTGGTGGTCGAGGAAGCGGAACAGGTACGCGGCCGGGTAGCGCAGCGCCGTGTCGGGGGCGCACGACCAGACGGCGGCGACGAGCGGGACCGCGAAGTGGCTGACGAAGTGGGCGGAGAACCGGTGGTCGCGGAGGAAGTCGCCGAGGGTGCGGGTGGTGTCGTCGGCGGCGAGCAGCCGACGCGCGGCGCGGTGGAAGCGCGGGACGTCGGCGAGCGTCAGGAGGTGACGGCCCCGGAGGGCGTTGCCGCCGCCGAGGAGGCCGCGGAGCCCGCGCGCGCCCGCGTACTCCAGTCCGCATCCGTCGCAGCGGACGGACATGCTCATCTCGGAGTCCTGGGTGGTGACGTCCAGCTCGCGGAAGAGGCGCAGGAGGTGGGGGTAGGTGCGGTCGTTGTGGACGATGAAGCCGGTGTCCACCTGGAGGGTGCCGCCTTCGGGGGCGGGCAGTTCATGGGTGTGCGCGTGTCCGCCGAGCCGGTTCTCCGACTCGTAGAGGACCACGTCGTACGCGCGGGACAGGACGTGGGCGGCGGTGAGTCCCGCCACCCCCGACCCCACCACGGCGACGCTTCGTCGGTTCATCGTCTCCACCCCTCGTGTGACGGCTGCCGTCCGTTCCCGGCGGCGGCCCGTGCTTCTGCTGATGGTTCGGAGCCCGCGGGCCGCCGGACGGGCCGGGCGGGGCGGGCGGCCCCCGGTCGTGGCCGGGCGGCGGGCGCGGCGGGCCGGTCCGGCCGTCCGCGCGGGCTCACCCGCCGGTGGCGGCGGGGGCCAGGTTGTGGCGCATGCTCCGGAGGCCCCGGCGGGCGTGGCTCTTGACCGTGCCGAGGGGCAGGCCGGTGCGGTCGGCGATCTGGATCTGGGTCAGGTCGGCGAAGTAGGCCAGGGTCAGGACGTCGCGCTGGACGCGGGGCAGCCGGGCCAGTTCCTCGGTGACGAGCAGCCGGTCGAGGACCCGCTCGGGTTCCCCGGTGGTCCCGGTCTCGTGCTGGAGGGCGGAGCCGAGGACCGAGGCGAGTTCGGTGCGGCGGGTGCGGGCGGTCAGGGCGTCGGCGGTCTTCCGGCGGGTGATGCCGACGAGCCAGGCGGGGAGGCTGCCCAGGTCGGGGCGGAAGTTGGCCCGGCCGCGCCAGGCGGCGACGAACACCTGCTGGGTGACGTCCTCCGCCTCGCGTACGTCGCCGAGTGCGCGCGCGGCGAGGTTGTGCACGAGGCCGCCCCAGCGGTGGTAGGCGGCGTCCAGGCAGCGCTCGTCGCCCTGGACCAGGCCCCGCGCGATCGTATCGGCGGCTTCGCCCTCGCCCGGGGCGCGCAGGGGGAGGGGCTCCGTCGCGGTACCGGGGCCGCAGGTCGTCCGGTGTGCGGTCATGACGGTTCCTCCTCCGGGCGGTGGCGCGGACGTCCACCGGGGCGGTCGGCGGGACCTGACCGGCCCCGTGTCCTCTCACCGTCCGGCCCACGGAGCACCCGACTCAAATCGCACCGTTTCCGCATCGATACCGAGGGCGGCGGTACGGGGCGGGGTGACGGGCGCCGCACATCCGGTGCGGCCGGGCACGGTCCACGACCGAGCGGACGGTCCGGGGCGGAGCGGACGGAACACGTACGGAGTCGGCGGAGCACATGCGGGGTCGGCGGAAGACGTGCGGGGTCGGCGGTCCAGGGACGGAGCGGACGACCGCCTACGGAGTGGGGCGGTCCACCCGTGAAGCGGACGGTCCACCCGAAAGAGGCTTCCGGAAGAACGTCCCGCCCACGGAGATACGCCGAACCCGCCGCCATCCGGAGGCGCGTCGGCTCCGAAGAGTCGACGGAGACCGAACCCGAGACGCCGCCGGGCCGCCCGTACGGCGGTCCCGGACCGCCCCACCCACCGAGGACCACCATGCGCTGGACACACCGCCTCCGAAGGGCCGCCCCGGACGGCCGCCCTCCGCACCGCCACCGCCCGCACCGCCCCGGACACCCGGAGTGCGGCCGGTGACGCGTCCTCTCTCCTCCGGCTCCCGCGACACGAGCGCGCGGAGCGAGCGGAGCGACCTGTCCGACGTCATGCGGCAGGTGGCCCAGGGCGACAAGGCCGCCTTCGCCACCCTCTACGACGCCGTCGCACCGCTCGTCTTCGGCATCGTGCTCAAGGTCGTGCGCGACCGGGCCCAGTCCGAGGAGGTCACCCAGGAGGTCATGATCGAGGTGTGGCGGCAGGCCGCGCGGTACCGGCCCGAGGCGGGCCGCGTCACCACCTGGGCGGCGACGATCGCCCACCGGCGGGCCGTCGACCGGGTCCGCTCCGCGCAGGCCGCGTCCGACCGGGAGCAGGCCCGCGCCGCCCGCGAGCACACCACCGCCTTCGACGAGGTCGCCGAGCAGGTCGAGACCCGGCTGGAGAGCGAGCAGGTCCGCCGCTGTCTGCGCGGACTCACCGAGATCCAGCGCCAGGCCGTGACCCTGGCCTACTACGGGGGGCTCACCTACCGTGAGGTCGCCCAGACCCTGAGCACACCGCTTCCCACCATCAAGACACGTATGCGCGACGGCCTGATCCGCCTCCGCGACTGCATGGGGGTGACCACGTGAAACAGCACCGCTCCGACGTCCACACCTTCGCCGCCGCCTACGCCCTCCACGCCCTCGAACCGACCGAGCACGACGACTTCGGCACCCATCTGCCGCACTGCGAGGACTGCCGCAGGGACGTGGCCGAGTTCGAGGCGACCGCGGCCCGGCTCGCCGCGGCCACGGGCCGGACGCCGCCGGACGGCCTCAAGCAGCGGACCCTGGCCGCCGTGGACGGCGTACGGCAGCTGCCGCCGCCGGTGGACGTGGCCCGCCCGACGGCCGGCCTCGCACGGCGGCTGCGCGGGAAGGCCGTGCCGCTCGCCCTCGCCGCCAGTGTCACCGCCGCCGTCTCCCTCGCGGGCGTCGCCACCTGGCAGCACCAGCGGGGCGAGCAGGCCCGGGAGCAGTCCCAGCGGGCGGAACAACGGCTCGACACGGCCGGTTCCGTCCTCGCCGCACCCGACGCCCGTGCCGTGCACGGGCGGACCACCGGAGGAGCCCTCACCACGGTCGTGTCCTCGGACAACCGACGGGCGGCGGTCTTCACCGCCAGCGGCCTCCCCACCCCGGCGGCGGGCCGCACCTACCAGCTGTGGCTCGCCAGGGGAGGCAGCATGCACCCGGCCGGGCTCGTCCACGGCGACGGCACCGTCGTCCTCGACGGCGACCCCTCGGGGGCCACGGCGGTCGGCCTCACGGTCGAACCCGCCGGAGGGTCCGCACAGCCCACCACGCAGCCGCTGCTCCTCCTCGCGCTCCCCTCCTGACCCCTGTGCCACGCGAACGGCCGGGCATACGAACAGCCGGGCACCCGCACGGCCGGGCACCCGCAGCAAGGTGCCCGGCCCCGGTGCCAAGCGGCCGGTCCCGGCCCCGACCCGTTCTCGTCCGCCCCTGTCCACCCCGGCATCCCCGGCATCCCCGGTGCCGACCATGCCGTCACGAGCCTCCAGCCCCTGACCCGCCCGCCCGCCGAAACCGTCGAAGTCACCGGCTCCTGACGGGTTACCGAGAGCCGTCCGTCCGGGTCGCACCCGCCGACGGAGAGCCGGCCCGGAACTCTCCGCCACCCTCACCCCTACGACATTCGAGCGAATATGACGGATCTTCATCACATCACCCGAAATCGAATGTCCTACTGTCATGACGATCGACGCACACACCGAACCACTGCCCCGCCTCCGCCGTCGCCGGACCGGAGCGGGAGCACTGCCCGCCCCCGACGAGCGGCGGCGCCTGCGCCAGACGTGGCAGCTGTCCGAAAGGCAGGTAGCCGAGGCCTTCGGCGTCACCGTCACGACGGTGCGGTCCTGGGAATCAGGCCGCACCTCGCCCAACGGGCGCCGTGGAGAGGCGTACTCCGCCTTCCTCCGAGGGCTCGGACAGGCCGAGGACGCCCGGACCGCCCGGGTCCCCCGCACGCCCACGGCACTCGTACGGGCACGCCGGAGCGCGGAGCGCGCCGGACGGCCGCACGACACTGCTACGCGCCCGCTCCCGCACCTTCACGCCTCCCCACCCTCGGGCGCTCATGTCCCACCGGTCCCGGACACTCGCCGTCGGCCCGCTCTGCCCTCGGGGGCCCCTTCCCAGTCGGTCCCGGTCCCGGTCCCGGTCCTGATCCCGTCGACCTCGACACAGACACAGACACCGATCCCTGCCCCGGCGCCCCGGGGGCGTGTCATCGGTCTCGCGGTCGGCTCGCCGCCTGACCCCGTCTCACCCGGGCGACGGCGCAGATGGCGTCGGTCGGCCACCGCCGCCGGAGTGTGGACGGCCGTGCTGTACGTGCTCCTCACCTGCCCGCCACCCGCTCCTCTCTGATCTCCGGGGAGCAAGTGGCGGGCAGATACGGCTCCGTCGAGCCGCCATGTCCGTCGGGCCGTGCGCGACGGGCCGGAGGAGACGGGACTCCGGGAGTGCCGGAGGAGCCGCAAGCGCCAGAGGAACGGTGAACGCCGGGAGATCCCTGGTCAGACGCGTCCGGTGACCGTCACGGTGACGTGGGCGTGTGCCGCTCCGCCCGGCAGCAGCGATTCCAAGCGGTCCTCGACGGCCCGCCGCGCCGCGCGGGCGACTTCGAGGGTGCGGTCGTTGCTGAGGGCCACCAGGCGCACCCCGACGTCCCAGGACCCGCCGCCCTCGGCCTCGCGCACCGAGATGCCCGCGCTCGTCCCGTCGGGCCCCGGAGCGCCCGCCGAGGACCTCAGCAGCCCGGAGAGCCGGGGCCTGAGGAAGGCGACGCCCGGCACCTCCAGTACGGCGCGGGCGATCTCCTCGGAGAGCGTGACGCGGGTGGTGTCGGTCATCGGAACGTCCCTTCGGGTTCGGCGGACTTGCTCGCGGCACCGGAGATCACGACCTCGGGCACCACTGCCTCGCGGGCCGCGGTACCGGAGATCACGACTTCCGGCACCACCGCCCCGGAGGCCACAGTGACGGAGATCGCGGCCTCGGGCACCGTGGCCCCGGAAGCCACAGTGGCGGAAATCGTGTTGCCGGGGGTCACGCCGTCCCGGGGGCCGCGATGTCGGAGATCACGATGTCCACGGCCCCGACCGGCATCCCCAGGGCGCGGTCGGCCGCCCCGCGTACGGCGAGGCGGATGGTTTCGGCGACGGTGGGGAGGTGCCGGTCGGCGGGCGCGTGCACCTCGATGCGGACGGTCGGCACCGCGCCCGCCGCCGTGCTGTGGAAACGGCACGATCCGGCCCTGACGCCGGGGACTGTCTCCGCCGCCGCCCGCAGCGCACGCGCGGCCACCGCCTCCATGATCCACAGGTCCTCGGCGGCCCGCCCCAGCGGAAGCGGCCTTCCCGGGCGCAGTTCGAGCCGTACGACCTCCATGATCCGGCTCGTCAGCGACGCGGTGTCCCCCACGGGGAGGTCCGGCTCGTCCCGCAGTCTCCGTACGGCCGACCCGAGCCGTTCGAGGTCGTCCACGGCCCGGCGGCAGGCGTCGCAGCCGGACGGGTGCGGATCGGGCTCACGGGAACCGGGCAGATGAGCAACGGAGACCCCGGGTCCGGACACGTGGGAATCAGGCGCGTGAGGCTCGGACGCGTAGGGATCGGACGCGTAGGGATCAGACGCGTGCGGTACGGGCTCGCGGCGCTCGGCGAGGGCCCAGACCTCGGCGAGCAGCCGCCCGCAGGGCAGGCGCTCGTCCGCGCCGTCGAACCCGTCCTCGTGGTCGGGCGGCGTGGTGTGCGTGGTCATCGCCAGTCCCCCATCACTCGTGTCAGACAGCGTCGTGCGCGGAAGACCCGGGCGCGCACCGCCTCCTGGCTGATCCCCACCGCTTCCGCGATGAACTCATAGGAACATCCGTCGAGTTCGCGCAGGACCCAGCAGGCCCGCTGCTCGGCGGAGAGGAGGCCGAGCGCCTCGCGCAGTTCGCGGACCGCGTCGCGTGCCTCGGCGATACGCGGCGGGGACACCGTGTGCTCGGGCGCCTGCACGTCACCTGCGGCCTCCAGGGGTGCCGTGGTGGCGCTGCGGCGGAGCACGTTCAGACAGCGGTTGGTGACGATCCGGTACATCCAGGTGGCGAAGGAGGAGCGGCCCTGGAACTGGGGAAGTCTGCGCCAGGCGCTGATGAAGGCCTCCTGAACGGCGTCCTCCGCCTCGGTACGGCCCCCGAGGAGCCGGGTGGCGAGCCGGATCAGCGTCGGCGCGTGCCGCTGCACGAGCACGGCGAACGCCTCCTCGTCGCCCTCGGCCGACCGAGCCACCAGCAGGGGCTCGTCGCTCCTGTCGTCCGGGGCAGGCAGATCAGGGAGGTCAGGGAGGTCAGGCGCATCGTCCGGGTCGGGCGGATCGGGCGGGTCCTCGGCCCAGGACGGCCTCCGGGGCTCCGGCGGGCCGTCGAGGGTGTCCGGCGGAACGTGGTCGGTACGGGCACCCGCCATCGGGCGGCTCCTCTCCCCGGCCTCCGGTCCGTGGACAGGCCGGAGGCCGCGCTGTCACGCGTCCTTCGGAGCCGAGACGGTGTCCGGATGCCCCACAGGGGCACCCGACAGATGTTCGTACGGTCACTGGCGCCGTCCGTACGGGGCACGGGCAGGCCTTCCGACGCGCGGCCCCTTGCCCTGCCGCCGTCTTCCCGGCGCCCGGCCCCGCTCCTCCCCCTGGACCCCACCCCGGCATCCGGCTTCTTCCGGACATCCGGCTCTTTCTCAGTGCCCGGACTTTTCCCGACTTCCCGCGTCACAGCGCCGGACGACCGGTGTCAGTAGAGGTGAAGACAGCTCACCGCCGTACCGAACCGAGAAGAGAAAGGGTGCGGGCGGTCCACCGCCCCACCGAGGAGGAAAACCATGACCCCCCAGACCGCTTCCGCCACCCAGCACGTCCCGGCCCCGTCCGTACCGGCCCCGGCGGCTCCGGGGCCCGAAGGGGCGGACCGTCCCGTGCACGAGCGGGGGAGGACGTCGATCGCCGAGGTGGTCGTCGTGAAGGTGGCCGGCATGGCGGCGCGCGAGATCCACGGCGTCCACGACATGGGCGGCGGGATCGCCCGGACGATCGGCGTCGTCCGCGACCGGGTCCCCGGCGGGCGCCCCCACGTGGGCCGGGGCGTGAAGGTCGAGGTCGGCGAGCGCCAGGCGGCCGTCGACCTGGACCTGATCGTCACGTACGGCGTCCCGATCACCGAGGTGGCGCGGGACGTCCGGGAGAACGTCGTCGAGGCCGTGGAACGCATCACCGGTCTGGAGGTCGTCGAGGTCAACATCGCCGTCAACGACGTGCACCTGCCGGACGACGACCGGGAGTCCCCGGTCGACACCCGCGTGGAGTGACCCCGTCCCGGCGGCCCGTGTCCGGGAGACGACACCTGGCCGCCCGTCCAGTCGGTCCTGCCGCCACCGAGGCGGCCCGGAGAAGGGAAGTAACGGATGACGGCGTCGTCCACAGGCATGGCGGCCGGGATGGCCCTGGGTTTCGCGGGCTGGTTCGGAGGCCTTCCGGCCTTCCTCCTCGTGGCCGCCCTGGGCACGGCGGGGTGGGCCGTCGGACACTGGCTGGACGGCGGCGGCCGGGTCCAGGACCTGTTCGACGCGGTCGGACGGGGCCGCCGATGACCCGCGCGACCCCACCCACGACCGCTCCGGTGCCCGACGCCGTCGCTCCGGCCGCCGCCCGCACCTCGCCCCCCGGCACCCTCAGCGTCTCGGAGAAGGCCGTCCGCAGGATCGTCGAGCGCACCGCGAGCGAGGCCCTGCCACCGGGAAGCACGGTGACCCGCGCGACCGCCCGAATCCGGGGAGGCCGCGCCCGCACGGGCGTACGGATCGCGTTGACCGTCACGCCAGAAGGCCGCACCACAACGACCGGTCCCGTACGGGCGACCGGCTCCGTCACCGCCGCCGTACGGGCCGTCCAGGACCACGTCTCCTCCCGCACGGAACTCCTGACCGGTCTGCGGGTGCCCCGCCCGAGCGTCGAGGTCACGGCCCTGCGGCTGCCGGTGCGGACGGCACCGCCGGTCGCGGCCCCCGTGCCGACAGTCCCCGCGCCCCGACCGGCCGTGAGGGAACGGCCGGCCCCGGCAGGCCGACGAGGGCCGCGCGTCCCCCGCCGCCGGTGGTCCCCGCGCCGGGTCCCGCTGACCACGCTCGCCCTCGCGGTGGCGCTGCCCTCCGGAGCCGCCACGGCCGACGAACTGCGGGTCCGGATGACCGGCGGACGCCCGGCGGCCTGGCGCACGGACCTCCTGGACCGGTTCGCCGGATACGGTCCGGGCGATCCCGAACTCCTCCTCCTGGCCCTGCTGGCCGCCGGGACCGGTGCCCTCCTGATCGCCCTGGCAATCCTCCCCGGCCGACGCGGACCGTGGCCCGTCTCCTCCGCGCCGGGTCTGGTGTCGGCGGTCGACCGGAACCTCGTCGCGGCACTCGTACGGGAGACGGTGGCGGCGACGCCCGGCGTCACCCGGGTACGGGTCCGCGCCCGGCGGCGGCGCGTCACCGTCCGGGCGCGTCTGCTCCATGGCGACCCGTCCGCCACGACACTCGCGGCGGAAGCGGCGGCGGCCGGCGTCATCACCGCCTGCTGCCCGCACCGCCCGCCACACTCGCGCGTCCGGCTGCGCCCCGACGACCTGTGGGTACCGGACGGCCCGAAGGACACCGAGCACACCGAGCACACCGAGCACACCGAGCACACCGAGCACACCGAGCACACCGAGCGTACGGACCTCCCGGACCGTACGAACACCGGGAACACCGGGAACACCGCGCGGCCTCAAGGAGGAGTCCGATGAGCGACGGAACCGCGACGGCCGCCCGCCGCCTCGCGCTCGGCCTCTCGGGCCTCGGGCTGCTGGCCCTGGGCGGATTCGCGGCGGTGGAGGCGGGCCCCTGGCCCGTACGACTCCCGTCGTGGTGGCCGCTCCCCGGGAAGGGCGCGCCCCTTCTCGGCGCGCACGGCCCGGTGGGTCTCACCGCCCCCGGATGGTGGCCGTACGCGCTGGCCGCCGTCTGCGGGGTGGCCGCAGCCCTGTTCGCCGGGACACGGGCGCGCGGGCCGTCCCGGCTGTCGCCGGCCGCCCCGGACACGGCACTACGGACCCGGGCACTGCGGAACGCGGTCAATACCAGGACGCGGGCCGTCCCCGGTGTGGCGCGCTGCCGCAGCCGCGTGACCGGACGGCGCCTGCGACTCCTCATCCACATGGACGTCTCTCTGCACCCCGGGACGACCCCACAGGAAGTGATCCCCGAACTCTTCACTCTGCAAGGCGACTTGGAGTACGCACTGGCTCCCCGGACCGTTCTCCTGCGGGTCCGGTTCCGCCGGGCCCGCCTCCGTCTCCCCCGCGGCGGGCGCGCCTGACGGACCCTGGCCGGAAGACGACGCCCGGCCGGATGCCTCAGCCCTTCTGACGGAGAATGAGGACATGCACAGCTGGAGTCCGCCGCAGAGCGGACCGTTCGTGGGGCGGAAGCGGGACATCGACGAGCTGGTCTCCCTGGTACGGGACCGGCGACTGGTCACCCTCGTGGGCATGGGCGGGATCGGCAAGTCCCGTCTCGCCGCGCGGGTCGCGGTGGAGGTCGAGGGCGCCCCGTTCACCGCCGGGCACTGGGCACCCCTCTGGTCACTGACCAACGCCACCCTGCTCACCCCGCTGGTCGCGGACGCCTGCGGCCTGTCGGACCACTCCCCCAACGATCCGGTCGACGCCCTCGCCGCCCGGATCGGCACGCGCCGGGTGCTGCTGGTCCTGGACTCCTGCGAACACCTCGTCGGCGCATGTGCCGCGCTGGTCAGGGCACTTCTCGCGCGGTGCCCCGCGCTCGTGGTCCTGGCGACCAGCCGGGAACCGCTGGGGACGGACGGCGAGACGGTCTTCCACGTCGGCCCGCTCTCCCTCGACACCGAGGCCCTGGAACTCTTCTCGGCGCGCGCCGCCGCCACGGGCGTACGGTTGACCAGCCCCGAGGAACGCGTCGCCGCCGCAGAGGTGTGCCACTGGCTGGAGGGCGTCCCGCTGGCCCTCGAACTGGCCGCCGCCCAGCTCCCGGAGCGCCCCGCACCGGCGATGGCCCGGCTGTTGCGCGGCAGACTGGCGCTCGCCGAAGGCCCGGACAGCCGGGTCCTGCCGGTACGGCACCGGGCGCTGCGGACCACGATCGGCTGGAGCCACGAACTGTGCGAGCCGCATGAACGGCTCCTCTGGGCGCGGCTGTCGGTGTTCCGTTCGGGTGCCACGGTGAGCGATGTGAAGTGGGTGTGCCGGGGCGGGCCGTTGACCGACGCGCGGCTGGAGGCGGCGATGGAGGGCCTGATCCGCAAGAGCGTGCTGACCCGTTCCGGCGACCGGCTGCACGTTTTCGACGCGGTGCGCGAGTACGGGGCGTTGTGGCTGGCGGAGCTGGGCGAGACACGGGCGACGGCCGACCGTCACGCGCGTCATTTCCAGCGGCTCGCCTTGGCGGCCGAACACGCCTGGTGGGGGCCTCAGCAGTCGTCCTCGTACGCCACGCTCGCCGCCTGTTACGGCGATCTGTGCGACGCCCTCGAACACCTCCTCGCGACGAACCCGGTCGGAGCCGCGGAACTGGCCGGTTCCATCGGCTTCTTCTGGGCCTGTTCGGGCCATCTGCACGAGGCGGCGCACTACTTGGAGGAGTGCATCCAGACACCCGTCACGGACCCGGGCGTCCTGGCGCGGCTCTGCTGGGCGCTCGGCGTGGTGCGGTGTCTCAGGGGCGAGTACGAGGCGGCGGAGCGGCTGGCCGACAGGACACAGGAGGAGGCGGTACGGGAGGCGGACGGCACGCTGCTCGCGGACGCCGCCTATCTGCGAGGCCTCGTGATGCTGATGCGCGGCGAGCCGCTGGGCGCGCTCGCCGTCTCGGACCTGGCGCTCGCGGGCCCGGGCATCGGCGCCCCGGCGACGGCACGGTGCCGCCTGGTACGGGTCTTCGCCCTGACGGCGTCGGGTGACCTCGGAACGGCCCGCGCCGAAGCCGAGGCACTGCGCGCGGACGCGGTCTCGGTGGGCGAGCACTGGACGCGTTCCTATACGGAGTACCAGTTGGCGGTGATGGCGCTCCTGGAGCAGCGGTCGGCCGACGCCGCCGGTCACGCCAGGGCCATGCTGCGGGACAAACGGCTCATCGGCGACGCCTTCGGCCTGGGCCTGGGCCTCGACCTGCTGGCAGCGGCGCTGACAGCACTGGACCGCGCGGAGGAGTCAGCCGCGGCCTCGGGCACCGGCCAGGTCTTCTGGGAACTGGTGGGCCACCCTCAACGAGGCACCCCCGAACTGGAACCGATGCGCCGGCACGCGGAGCAGACAGCCCGCCGGAGAATCGGAGACACGGCCTACGACAACACCTACTTCCTGGCCACCCTGTCGGACCCATACACAACACTGGAATCAATCCTCACAACCAACTGAAAAACCAGACCAGAAACCCCACCGGCCCAGCTTCCCCTGCCAGAATGAAGCCATGCCAAACACCCCCCACAAAGGAAAAGATAAAGACAAAGCCCACCTGAAACCCCAGCCCAGAAAGGGTGGTCCCCACGCAGGCGGGGGTGTTCCGTCCGGTGTCACGGTGGCCACCACCACGGCGTCATGGTCCCCGCGCAGGCGGGGGTGTTCCGTCCTTCAGCTTCTCCCTGAAGGAGCGGCTGTCGTGGTCCCCGCGCAAGCGGGGGTGTTCCGCTCCGCGGCCTGGTCCTCGGTCATGTCGGTTCGTGGTCCCCGCGCAAGCGGGGGTGTTCCGAGCATGGACGCCAGCACGTTCCTGGCCGCCATGTGGTCCCCGCGCAAGCGGGGGTGTTCCGCCCCCTGTGGCCACAGGGGGCTACGCAACAACGTCAGCTGTCGCCGCACGAGTTGCACGGGAACATGGTCTGTGAGACGCAATTTCCATGGTCGTCGTACGAGTACACCGTGCTCTTCTGCCCGGAGCAGGTCTTGGTGTTGTACGGCATCCCCGGCAGCGGGTCAGGTAGCTGCCGACAGCGCGAAACGCTCTGGTCCCGTCGGTGCCCCATGGTAGATCTCCTTGTGCTCGGCGGTTGGGTTCCAGGATCCGGAACAGCCGGTGCAGTACCACGTCCAGTGGTCCTCGGCACCCGGCCGGGTGCGGGTGGTGTCCTTCCAGACGAGCCGGTTGTCCGGGCACTGGGGGCATGACGGAGGCGTGAGCACCATGTGAATCTCCTCAAGGGGTGTCACTTCACCGTGCCGCCTCCACCTGTCGTGCGTGGTGCGGAATCGCCCGTCCTCACTCCATCGGGGGATGATGTCCCGCCCCGGTCGGCGTGCTGCCACCACTTCGTGAGGGGGCTCCGACCGCGACGGGGATCCAGGAGACGGTTCTACCGCCAAGGAAGCGGCAGCTCCGTGTCGTGCGCCTGGCGCATGTGCCAACGGAGACGAACCTGGGCCTGCGCCTCCGCGCTCGGATGACGCTCCCCGGCCACTTCTTCCCTCTTCACTTGGAGGGTCGTGCATGGCGCACGGCCCCTCCACCCGACCTCTTCCTTGCAAGGAGCATCGGACGGAGAGTCAGGCTTGACGACCCACGTTCGCCGACGTCTTCCGGCAGCCATCCTCCAGTTGGCCGTGCTCGCAGCGTTCGAGCGCATCGCCGCGCCTGTCCGAGCTGTGGTCCGGGGCCTTAGCGGTGGTCAGCGGGGGCAGAGGGGCTCGGTGCGTACGGAGCCGCCCTGGTTCTCGTCGTCCGTGCCGAGCACTCCGGCGCCGGGGCCCTGCGGGCATCCGAGGGCCTCGATCTTGTGCCCGGGGTAACGGGCGAGCTCCCTCGGTGTCGTGCGCAGTTCGAGGACGGGGCCGGCGCCGGGCCGCAGCGGCGGTGCCGGTCGTACCGTGCCCGCGTCGTACACGGCGGAGTCGAACGGCCCGTCGTCCCCCGCGTCCGACGCGGAGGTCACCGTGATCCGTCCGGTGCCGGAGACGGCGAGGTCGCTGACGTGCCGCACCCCCTCCACCGGATAGGGGACCCGCAGGGGTGCGCTGTCGGCGGGGCCGAAGGCGAGCGTGGGCCAGTCGAGCCGGGCCGCGCGGACGACCGCCGGGTCCTGGTCCTGGCCTCGATGCGCCCACACCGCCGTCAGCCCGCCCCTGAGACCGACGAGCGCGAAGCCCTCGTAGTTGTCCCCGGACACGACGCCCGGGACAGTGAACTCGCGCAGTACGCGTGCCGTGCCGTCGGCCACGGCGAAGTGGTAACCGTGGCCGGAACTCTCCAGCGCCGCGTACTCCCCGGCCCTGCCGGGTACGGCGCTGAGGGACTCCAGGTCCACCGGCAGCGGGCCCTCCCAGGTCAGGACGTCGGCCCGGGGGCCCTCCCCGGTCCACCGGACGGCCGAGACGCGCTTCTCGCCGCCGCGCTTGTTGTCGTGCACGACGAGCAGCTCGCCGCCGGGCAGGAAGGACGCGCCGCTGACCCCCGAGACGATGCCCTCGCCGACCCGGTCCCATTCCTCCGCCGCCCCGGCGCTCCCCGGACCCTGGCCCAGCACAGCCGCCACCACCGCACCCGCCACCGCGTACCGCCGCCATGTCACCATGGGGCCCACTGTGCTGGGCGGCCCGGCCCCGGCACACGGCGACACACGCGCTCTCACCCGATGGCCCCAACGAGCCGCCCCGGCCGGTGGAGGATTCGCGCCGGGCACGGGTGGACACGGCAGGGCCCCGACCTCCGCGTGGAGGCCGGGGCCCGGTGGGACCAGCCGGAGGGAGGCTCTACCAGAGCGTCCATTCGAAGTCGTCGCCGCTGTGGCACGGCTGGATGTCCAGGGGGGCGTCCACGGGCTGGATGCCCGCGCCGCTCACGACTTCGAGGCACTGGTTGTCACTGGCGTAGTTGCGGATCCAGAACGTCTTGCCGCCACGCGAGTCCAGCCACCACAGCTGATTGTCGTCCGTGGTGCCGTTGCAGTAGAACTCCGCGATCCTCGTGCCGGGAGGGCGGCCGTCGAACTCCCCCAGATCCATGCAGAGCCCGTCCTTGCGGTTCCTGATCTGGAAGAGGTCGGTGGAACCGGGGCCCTTGCCCTTGTACCTCACCTCGAAGTCCCAGAGCTGGTTGTCCTGGTCCGTGCCGTTGCAGTACCACTGGTTGACCGGACCCTTGGCCTGGCCCCCGTCGTTGTACGGCACGTCGGCGCACATCTTCGTCGACAGGTTCCGGAGCAGCACGCGCTTCATGTTGGAGTAGTTGGGCGGAGGCGGGGGCTTCGGCTTGCTTCCCCGCACGGGCGCCTTGGGCTCGGTCTTGGTCTCCTTCTTCGGGGGCTGTTCCTTCGGCTTCTCGCCCTTGACCGGGTCCGGTGACGACGGGGGCGCGGTCGGGCTCGGTGCTTCCTTCGTCCGCGTGGGCTCCGCCGTCTTCGGGCTCGGGGTCACGGCCTCGGGCGACTTGGGCGCGTAGGTCCCCGGCCGTACCGTCTCCGTGTCCTTCTGCAGGGTCTGTGCCGACGCCTGTCCGGCCATCGCCGCAGGCTCGGTCTTGTCGTCGTAGTCGCCGCCCATGACGAGGAACGGCACCGCTATCAGCAGGGCGCCCCCGATGCCCGCGGCGGCGAGCAGCGCTTTGGTGGGGCGGCCCGAGGGAGGGTCGTCCCCGGCGGAGCCGGTATCGCCTTCCGATGTCCCGGGCGGGCCCCCGGCCTCGGCGGCCACCGATGCGAACGAGCCCGCGCCGCCGTCCGTCCTCCCCTCCGCCGAGGACGATTCCCCGGGGGAGGTCTCCGCGGAGGCGGTCTCCCCGGAGGCGGTCTCCTCGGCCGAGAACGGCTCCGCTACGGAGGCGGCCTCCGCGCCGGAAGGGACGGAACCACCCACGGCGGAGGACGGTTCCGGCATGTCCCTGGACGCTTCCGCCCCTGTGGGTGGCTGGGCTCCGTCCTTCGTACCGCCCTCCGGGGAGGAGTCCGGCTCCTCCTCGGGTACGGCGGTCTCGGCGTCGGCCGAGCGGGGCCGCAGCGCCTGGGCATCCGGCTCGGTGTTCGTACCGCGCATGGTGACGGCACGGCGTACGACGGGCCCGGTCAGCCCGTTCTCTTCCTGTGCTGGCATCGAGTCTCCGCTTTCTGTTCGGCCAGGTCGGTCAGTCGGACGGTGTACGGGCCATGGCCCGTCGCAGCGGGCCCTCGCACGGCCAGGGCCATACGGGCGGGCCGGGCGCCGGGGGACGCTCGCGCAGCGCCTCGTCCAGACGGGCGAGCGCCGCGAGATCCTCCGCGTCGAGTTCCGTGCCGCCGTGGCGGGCCGGGGCGTCCGGGCGGGTGAGGGGCACCTCGCGCAGCAGGATGAGCGGCGAACCGCCCTCGTCGCGGACGTCGAGCACCCGCAGGAGGGTGCCCGGCGGCAGCACCACCTCGTGCCGCGCCGGGTCCGACCCCGGGCGGTCGGCGAGCTGACGGACCCGGCGCGCCGTCACCGACCACACGGCGTACCGCGCTCCTCCCGGCGTGGGTACGTCCGCCCCGACGGGCAGCGCGCACACGGGGGCGGGGTCGCGCAGCAGCGCCCCGGGTTCCAGGACATCGGCGTCCGGCCCATGGGCATCGCCCGCGCCACGGAGCGCGAGCCCCCGGTACGAGGGCATCCGGCGCAGTCCGGAGGTCACGCAGGCGGCGTACGGCAGCAGTCGCCGGTCCCCGTCGCGCAGTCCCCGGGCGAGCACCTCGGGGCTCAACGGGCCCTCAGGAGTGTGCAGATAGAGGTGGAGGGCGATCAGATCGGCACGGACCGCTTCCTGCTCCTGGCCGCGCAGTGCGGGCAGACGCGTCAGCGTCCGGCTCACGGCCGTGCCGTGCCGGTCCCATTCGGCCCCCGCCAACGCCCGGAAGGCCACCCGCTCGCCCTGCGTGCTGACATGGCCGGGCATGAACGGCACCGGCAGCAGCGGTCCGAACGCAGCGGGCTCATGTGTGCGTGGCATTTGGGGTGTTGGGTTTGGTGGGGCTGGTGGAGCCGCTGGGCGGAGTGAGGTGATGGGGCCGGGCAAGGCAATCGGGTCGGCGGGAGCAGTCGGGGTGGCCGGTGGCGCCGGGATGACAGGGGCGGTTGGGCTGACGGAGGTGGTGGGGGCCGCTGAGGTGGTGGGGACTGTCCGGGCCACCGGGACAGCAGCGGGCGCCGGGACGGCACCCACTCCAGGGTCTGCGGGGGCGGCCGGGGAGCCCGGCTCGGCCGGAATGCCGCCTCCTCGGGGGGTGTCAGGGGCAGCTTGGACGTCCGCGACGGCCGGAACCACCGACGTGGGCGGGGTGGACGGGCCGACTGGGGTGGACGGGGCCTCCCGGACCACCGACTTGGAAGGGGTCACCGGGGTCGCCGGGACCGGCAGGTTCGCTGGGACCACTGGAACCACCGGAACCACCGGGATCGACGGATCGTTCGGGTGCTTGGTGGCGCGTGGTTCGGTCGTGGTCGTCTCCGTCAGGGCGTCCGTGGTCTCGGTGGGCATCCCCGTGGCCGTGGGTACGGCGCGCGGCGGCGCCACGGGGCCACTGTGATCCGCCACGTCCGGGACGGGGCCGCCCTGTGTCACCTCACGCCGTCCGGTTGACCGCTTTCCGGCCCCGTCCGCAGGAACACCCTCCGGACGGGCTTCGTCCGGACAAGCCTCATCCCCACGGGGCTCGGTCGTCCGGGTTTCGTCCGGAAGAGCCGCGTGCCCACCGTCACCGCTGCGAACAGACGCGGCAGGCGAGGCGTCCCTCCCCGGCGTCCCCCCGGTCTCCTCGGCCTTCCCGGCTTCTCCCGTCTCCCCGGTCCCCTCCGGGACAGCGGCCTCCAGTGGGGATCGCCGCACGTCCGGCCACTGCCCCGCTCTGTCCGGAACCGCACCGGTCCGGGGCGGCTCCGGTGCCGCCGTCTCCGGCGGGTCCTCGGGTCCCTCGCCGGTGTCCAGCGCCGGGCCGCGCCCTCGTTCCGGTGCCGAGACCGGAGGCCTCGCATGATCGGCGGTCGCGGTCGGCTCGCTGTCCGAAGCCCGGGCGCGGCCCTTCAGTGTTCCGCCACCCGTATCCGACGGGGTGTCCCGGCCGGTGTCGCCACCGGCACCCGCCGGGACCGGGCGTACGCCGGGCGCGGGCGCCGCTGTGTCACGCCCCGCGCCCCTCTCGGGCCCTGGCATCTCTCGCCCGGCGGACCGTACGGCCCCGTGGACGCCCGGCTCCGGGGCGGTGCCCGTCATCGGGACAGGGTCAGTCATCGGGGCGGTGCCCGTCATCGGCGGGCGGGCGGGAGAGGTTCCCCCGGGCGGCCCGGCCGTTGTCGGGGCTCGGGAAGGTGTCGGGGCATCCGGCACCCTCCCTGGCCCTCCCCCGGCGGACCCGCCCGAAGGTACGGGCCGTCCCGAAGGCGTCGGCCGTCCCGCCGAGGGAGCCGACGACACCGGGCCTCGGGCCGCATCGGGGAAAGCCCCGTGGTGCGTGCCGGACATCGGCGCTGTCGGTGCTGTCGGTGCGGCGGAGGCTGAGGCGGGGACGGGGGCAGGGGCGGGAGCCGGTCGGTCCGGCTGTGCCGCCCGGCCTCGTACGACGCCTCCGGGCTGCGGCGGACGGGCCTCGGCGGCGGTCGGCGGCGGGAGGCCGGGACCGGCCGCCCCCTCCATCGCCGGGCGCCCGGGACCATGGCCGCGCGGGCCGGTCTCCGGGGACGCCGGCCGGGTGCCCGGTGCGGGGAGCGGGCCGACGGACGACAGAGGGCCCGGAACGGAGCCGGGGGCTCGGGCGGGGCGCGGAGTGAAACGCAGGGTGCGGACACCGTGCCGGGCCGCCAGGGTCCGCAGTGCCTGTCCGCCGTCCGTGGCCGTGCCGTGGACGTACAGCCGTGCCCGGCGCGACAGATCGGTGCCGAGACCGGAGAGCAGCCGGGCGAGTTCGGGCCAGAGGGAGGCGTCGAGTTCCTCGCCGGAACGGCCCACTTCGACAGCGGGTCCCTCGGGGTCCACCTCACGGGCCACAGGAGCGGAGGCCTCGGCGTCCGGTTCCGTGGCCCCGGTGACCCAGAGCCCGGCGCGGGTCACCGTGACCTGCCACCGGTCGGAGAGCCGTACCGTGCCCTGCTCGGCGTTGCCGCGCCCAGGGACGGGCGATCTCCACCGGAGCAGACGGGGGGCGGGCACGGGCCCGCCGTCGACGGCAGGCGCGCACACCACCGCGTCGACGAACGGCCGCCACCGGGTGGCCCCGTCGGCGCCGATGACCACGGACTGCGCGAGGGCGCCCCCGCCCGGGGCGTCGGGGCCGAGCAGCGGCATCCCGGTGCTCACCACCAGTTCCGTCCCGAGCAGTTCGGCCGTTTTCTGGCCGGTGCGGAGGATGTCCCGGGGGCTGCCGGGGGCGAGCCGCACCCGGGGGCGGAGGTCGGGGGGCAGCGCGGTGAGCACCTGGCCGAGGTCGGACGCCGAGACGTCCGCGCCCTCCGGGACGCCGACGAGGACGGTCGGTCCCCGGGGGTCCATCGGTACCGAATAGCACAGGTCACCGCGCTCCGGCTCGGCAGCGTAGGGCGAGCGCGCCAGCAGTCCCGCCGGGATCTGGTGGATCACACAGCCGCTGTCCGTGCGTCCGGGGACCCCTTCGATCCCTGCCTGCCAGGCGGGTGACGGCTGGCGGGTGCCCAGGGCCACCGGCCGCACCCCGGGCGAGAAGCTCCACCAGCCCCGGAAGTGGGGCGGATCGGGGCGGACGAAGAGGGAGCCGCCGGGAACGATCTGGACCTCGCCGTCGGGGGCGATGACCTCCATCTCCCAGGCGTCGGCCACACGCCGGGCCACGGAGGGCCGTTGGGGCCGTTCGTCCCCCGCGCCGGACATCACGAGCCGGACGGTACGCGTGCCCGCTTCACGGAGGGTGTCGAGCAAGGTGCTGAGGGAGCGCCAGAACTCCTGCTCCGAGGCGCCGTTCGGGTCCGTCGTGCCGGTGACGACGGTGGTGACGCCCGGCTCCGCGCCGAGCAGATCGGCCAGTTCACGCGTGGCGGTCCCGCCGATCGTGACGTCGTGCGCGGCACGGAGCAGGATCAGCGTGCCGTACTCCTCGACGAGTGGAGCCCGGCCGGGTTCCGGGGCGGCGGCACCGGTCTCCTCCGGCGGGGAGGCGGACGCGCGGGTCCGTCCTGGATCCCGCCCCGCCCTGGCCCGACCGCCGAACCACCACGACCGGTCACCGCCGGAACGGCTCACGTCGCCTCTCCTTCCCACTCGACTCGCCCCGGCGGGTGCGGCGCACCCGCTCGGGTTCCCGGTTCATCACACGGCCCTCTTCCCCGCCTCCGTGCGGTGCGAAGTGGCCTTCCACACCGAGGAAATCGGATCTTACGGAGCACTGCGCGCGGTCGTCCCGCCGAACTGTTCCGACGACGGCGGCACGTGGGGGTTCCCCGCCCGCTCCCCGCTCTCGTCCGCCTCCCCGAACCCGTCCCCGGGGTGTTCGGCCGCGGCTGCCATGACGTCGGCCAGTCCGTCGGTGGTCATCACCATGCTGACCGGGGCGGAGCTGTTGATGCTCAGACTGTGGCCCTGGGGCAGCCGTTCCAGCAGGTCGGGGACCCGTACCCGCTCGAATCCCAGCCGTCCGGCCGCGTGCAGATACGCGGGCGAGGTGTAGACCGGGACGACCGCGGTGCCGTCGGGCGCCGAGGCGCTGACCGGTTCGCCGGTCGCCGTGACCAGGACCGCCACCTCGGCCCGCGCCAGGGCGGCGGCGACGTCCTCCGCCGGGCCGTAGCCGGTGGTGGCGAGCTGGATGGCGGCGTCCACGTCGTCCTCGGGCTCGGGCCAGCCGAGAGCTTCCGGGGAGGGCCGGTAGGTCGCGTTGTCCTGCCAGTCGACGATCGCGCCGTCGCCGTCGGAACGCCACTGGCCCACCACGGCCCAGTCCGGCGGCGCGCCCTCGCCCTGCCAGGCGGGGTCGGTCAGATAGAGCCAGTGGTCCGGCGAGAGCCTGGCGGCCCTGATGAACTCCTCCGGCGGCTGCGGGATGCCGTCGCCCACGGACCGGACGGTGGCCGTCACGTCCGCACCGACGGGAGCCGACCCGGCGGAGACGTACGCCTCGGCATCCGGCGCCCCGGCCGACAACTCGCCCGTACCGGCGGGGGAAGGCACGGCGGAGGCTCCGTTGTCGCTCATGATGTCCTCGCTCACTGGGCCGACTGGTTTCATTGCGGGGTGCGTTCGGTACGGCCGGTACGGCACCCTCGGGCGTCCGGCGCTCCCCCTCGGGCCGCCACTTCCCGACCGTGACGGTCCGGGCCACCCCTGGCCCGTACGCGGACCAGGTCGACTCCCGCGTCAACTCCCTTGACGCGAAAAGCCGCTGGCATGGACCGGGTGGATCGGGGAGACCGCCCGGAACTCGGAGATGCGGAACTCGGGGATCTCGGAGGCCGACCGGATCTCGGAGATCAGGAAGACCGGGAAGATCAGGAACCCCCATCATCACACGTGAGGATGACGCAAAGCCCGCCACCTGAGCTGTTCTTGAGGTAGCACTGACAGTGCGGACGACGAGTGACCTCCGTGCGGGCCGACGCGTTCTCGGCGTGTCCACGCGGGCAGACGCCACCCCACGGAGGGACCGCTCCCTGCGGAGGGAGTGCTCCGCAGGCCGCGAGTGCTCCGCGTCGGGGATCGGGCCCGCGCCCACAGGGGGCGTCATTCCCGGATCATCGCCCTGCGCAGCGCGGCGATCCTTCGCGCCTCCGCCGCCCTGTCCGCGACCGCGATCGTGCCCATGTGTCCCGCCAGCCCCTCCGGTGTCTGGATCCTCAGGAGGAACTCGGCCAGTTCCTCCCGTTCGACGACGTCACGGAACTGCTCGTCGGTGAGCACGGTCACCCCTCCCTGTCCCGTCGTGTCGATCTCCTCGACCGCGACGATCTCGTAGGGCGCGTTCTGGTGGGCGATCCAGCCCTTCTCCGAACCGGAGGCGCCCTTGCGGAGGTACTTCCTCCTGATCCGGACGGTGAGCACGTAGCCGAACCGGGCCTCCGAGGCGAAGGTGCGGGCCGTGACGGAGTCCGTGGTGAACTCGACCAGTTGTTCCGTGTCCGCGTTGCGCTGCTGGCCGACGTACTCCTGGACGGAGCGGGCATCGGGCCTGGCGGTGCTCTCGTCGGCCTCGCGCAGCATCCGGGGGAAGCTGACGAAGGAGTTCCGCCTGATCTCCGCCTCCAGATAGGCGTTCTGCGTGGGGGTCACACCGCGTTTCAGGTGCACTTCCGTGTCGCTGTCCTCGGGCAGTCCGGCGACCAGCTCTTCGGTGCTCGGCGGCGGTGGCAGGTCCCGCAGCGCGAGCCGGCCTCCGGGCGGCTCCGCGACGGTGGGCCGCCCGGTGGGGACCACGGCCCCTGGCAGGTAGCGGCCACCGTCCCGCACCAGCAGGACGGGCGGTCCGGCCTCGACGCCGTACTCCGTCACCACGCCCTCGGCTCGGGCAAGAGCGATGGTGACACCCAACTCCCGTGCTGTGACGGCGAGAACTACCGATTCGACCGCATGTGCCATGACTTCCGGAACAGGTGCGTGGCCCAGGGAGGCGACCAGCAGGGTGAACCGCTGGAGCGGGGTGAGGGCGTGGTGGGGCAAGGTGCCGCCCCGCATCACGGCCTCCGCCTCCTGGCCGCCCTCCAGCGTGACCCCGGCCGTGCGCAGCGCGGCCACCTCGACCGCACGGCCGTCGTCCGGGCGCCGTGCCTCGGCGGAGTCCGGCCGCAGGTCCTCCGGGGCCGTCCGCCGGGCCACCCAGCCGAGCAACTCGGCGGCGGGGACGGGCGGTTCTACCCGGGCGGCTCGCAGGGCATCGCTCAGCGACCGGGCGAGGTCGCCGGAGGGGGCCTCGCCGGTGCCCAGCGCGTAGGAGGTTCCCCTGAGCCGGGCGGTGGCCGGTCCGGTGCGCTCATAGGGGCGGTGGTCGTCGCGGGCCGCCTCACCGCCCACGTCCCCGGCCGTGTCGTCCGTCACGGCGCTCGGCTCGTCCCCGGCGAACGTCGGCGCGGCGGGCAGCGGGACGGGGGCGCCGCCCACGGGGGCGACCGGGACGCCCGTGCCGGGCACGGTCATGGCGGCCGACAGCGGCGCGTATCCGGTGGGCGCCGGGCGGACGTCCTCCACTCGTACGAGCCCGAAGTCGGCGGCGCTCAGCGGGTTTCCAGCGGCGTCCGGTTCCAGGGCGACGGTGGTGCGCCCCGTCCCCGGGTCGGTGTGGAGCGTCGGTGTGCCGTACGCGGCCCACATCGGACGGCCCGTCAGGAGGGCGCTGCGGCCCGGCAGGCTGTCCACGGCCGGGGTTCCGGGGCGGGGCCGGGAGCCGGGGACCAGGAGGACGCCGGGGTCGGCCAGCGGCAGGTGGCCCGTGCCCCCGTCGCGGTAGAGGAGTTCGGCGATCTCCTCGTGCGGCGCGGCGATCCCGCGCATGTCGACGCTGCCGGGGTCACGGCGGTCCGCCCGGTACAGCCAGGGCTGCGCGGAGGCGGACCCGGTGGCACCACCGGTGTGCCAGGGCGCGGGCACGGTGGAGTCGGCCACGAGCGTTCCGTCGGGTGCCCGCCTCAGCAAGGTCAGTCGGGTCGGGTCGAAGTCGACGGTGCCGGCCGGGCGTCCGGTGTGGTCCCGGCCGATGACCGTGCCGTCCGGGCGGCGGACCAGCGTGGTGTCCGCGAACGCGCCGCTCGCTTCGAGGAAGGCCTCGCCGAGTTCCCTCGGCTGCAGGGGATCGCGTCCGGCGGCGGTCGTCATGCGCACGAACTGGAGGAAGGCGTTGCGGTATTGGGGGTCGGGGGCGTTGACGTGGAGGACCTGGGCCGCGACCCGGTCCACCTCGTCGTCCCCGCCCCTCGCCCGGAGGGTGCGCAGGGTCTCTCCCGTCCTGATGTCGGCCCACAGCAGGCGGGACCGTTCGGCGGGTCCCACGGGGGCGGTCGTCGGCAGCCGCAGGACCTGGGCGGCGAGGGCGTCGGTCTCGGGGCGGCCCATGAGCCTGCGTACGGCGTCGGTGACGGTCGGGACGGGGACGTGGGCGGAGAGCGGGGTGCGCGGGTCCCGCGCGAGCCGGTCGGCGGCCCGGCCCAGCACCCGCGCCCTGGCCTCCCGGTCGAGCGGGGTGCCGGGTGCGTGACGCTCGTGGTCGGCCGCCGCGACGCGGTCGAAGAGGTCCAGGGTGAACAGCGGGAGCCGTTCGAGCGCGGGGTCGTGGCGGGCCATCAGTTCCAGCGCCCCGGCGCCCCGCAGCAGGTCCGCGTGGACGTCTGTCCTCCACTCGATCTCGGCGCCGAACAGCAGTCGCACCAGCCGGACCAGCCGGAGCGTCCGTTCGCGGACGTCGTCCGGGGCGGGGCCGGGACCGCCGTGCAGTCCGGCCGTACGGGCGCGCTCGTCCAGTGCGGCGCCCCTCGGTTCGGGCAGGACCCGCTCCAGGCCGTACTCGCCGCCCCGTACGTCGTTGTCGACGGCGATGTACTCGCCCCGGGGGCCGAAGGTTCCGGCGAGCAGCTGGCGCCGGGCCGCGTACACCACGACGCCCTCGTCGTCGGCGTACCGCTGGGCCTCGTGATCGACGGCCAGGGGGTCGGGGATGTAGGGGGCGGGGCCGTAGGGACCGGTGAACGCGCTCCCCTCGGCCTGACCGCCGAAGCAGACGATCTTCACCAGGCGCTTCTTGCCCCGGGTGCTCGGGCGCCGCGCCAGGGCTCCGGAGGAGCGCGCTCCGCTGGTGGAGACGCTCTTCCCGCCGGTCAGGGTCCATCCGGACCGGCCCGGCAGTCCGTGCTTGGCCTCGAAGTACACGTCGGTGCCCGGCCCGTCCTCCCGCCAGGCCAGTTCGACCGGCGCGCTGAAGGTCCCGGTCGCGTGGTCGTAGTGCACGAGGTGGGTCGCCCTCGCGAGGGTCACCGCCATCACGGCCCTGCGGCGCAGTGTCGCAGGGGTCTCGGTCAGCGGTACGGAGATGTGCCCGGTGGAACGGTGGTCGCGGCCGATGACGGGCAGCGAGACCACCTGGTGCTCCCAGTCCTCGGCGCCCGGCGCGGGGGCGGGCGGCAGCGTGGGGTCGCTGAGCAGCCAGCCGCCGACGATGCCGAGCCCGGGTGACACGTCGAGACCGGTTCCCGTCCAGCCGGGCCTGCCCGGCAGCGGGCCGAGGGCGACGCCCCCGCTGGGGGACCAGACGTCCCGGCCGAGCGTGACGGCGGTGCCGCGCGGCAGGAGGGTGCTGCCGACCGCCGCGTACGAGGTGAGCATCAGGAGCCGTACGTCGGCGGGAAGTCCGTTCAACACCTCGTCGAGGCTGAGGAGTTCGACGACGATCTCCTTCGCCACCCGGCGCTCGAATCCGCCCGTCCCCCGGACGACGACGGTGCTGTCGTCCCCGTCGGCCACCAGCACGTAGGGGGTGGTCCCGCCTTTCCAGGGCGCGGGCGCGGGTGCCCCGAGGGCGAACGTGCCGTCCGGCTGCCGGACGCCGTCGTGAACGGTGTCCAGGTCGAGGGGCGCGGTCAGGGGCCGATCCGTCCAGTTGATGCCGCTCACCCCGTTCGGGGTGGTGAAGCGGACGCCCGGGCCCAGTGTGCCGCGCTGCTGGAGGAGGAGGGCGGCGAGCCGGGTGAGACGGGTGACGCCCCCCATGTTCGGATCCGCGACCACCCGGACCAGTTCGATGTGCTCGCGGGCGGCGACGGGCGCGTCCCGGTCCAGGCCGAACACGTACCGCGCGAGCGCGTCCAGGTCCAGCGGGCCGCCGCGCAGGGCGGGCACACCGGCACGCATCGCGTTGAGGCGCCGCAGCGCGTCCCGCGCGCCGGGCACCTCCCGCCGCCCGAACAGCGAGGTCATGATCGTGTCGTAGTGCGTCTCCGGGTCGTACGCGGAGGGGGGTGCGGCGGGGCCACCGGGAGCGGGGTGAGCGGCGTCGGCGAAGGTCGCCGGGGGGCCGGTCGCGGTGTCGGCGGACGAGGGCGCTTCGGCGTCCGCCGACACGCCTGCACCCGTGTCGGACCCCGCGTGCGCGTGCGTGCCCGCGTTCGGGTTCGGGTCCGGGTCCGCGTTCGGGTTCGGGTCCCGGTTCGTCACGGGGACGGTGAACACCTCTGAGGTGCGTGGGGTACGGGGTGTGCCCGTGCCCGCAGGCAGGACGAGGGGCGTCCCCTGGCCGAGCGGCGGGGCGGGCGACAGCGGGAGGCCGGGAGTATCCGCTTCCAGTGACCTGGACCTGGCCAGGGTTCCGCGCCGTACCGCCAGTGGGGCGAGGACCTCGCCCGCGTCCGCGAGCGGGGCGGGAGTGTCGTCCGCGTCCGCCAGCGCGGCGGAATCCTCATTCCCGCCCGTCAACAGGACGGACTCCTCATCCTCGCTCAGCGGCGCGACAGAAGACACCTCGGCGTCCACCCGTAGGGCAGCGGCCTCGTCCGTCCGTACGGCAGCGGCCTCGTCCGCGTCCGCGTCCGGCCGGGATGCGGAAGTCATGGCCGTGGCCACGGACGGGAGCAGGGCCGTATTCCGGTCCGCGTCCGCCCGCTGCCGGGCGATCCGCCGCTCGGCGGCCGGGGGGAGCGTGGCCGATGCCGTCACGGTCACGGCCGGTGCCGTCACGGTCGGGGCGGTCGGGGTCGGGGGGAGCGTGGCCGGTGCCGTCGCGGTCGGGGTGGGGGCCGCGAACGGGTCCGGCCCGGTCCACCGGGGGCGCAGTCCCCGCTCCTGCCGCAGCGCGTCGGCCAGTCGCACGGCCGCGTGGGTGTCGTGACCGCCGGGGAGCAGCAGCGCGGCGACCTCGCGGACCGCCGCACGGAACTCCTCTGTGGCGTACCGGTGGTCACCAAGGGCGGTGTCCGGTCCCGTCGGCAGTACGAGGAAAGCGGCGAGGTCCCAGGCCCGTTCGGCCTCCGCCATGCCGACCGGGCGGATCGGCCGGGCGCCGTCCTGCGGAGCCGTACCGTCCTGTGCGGCCTCCGCGCCCGTTCCGGCGGCACCGCCCTGCGGTGCGCCCGCTTCCTGCCCGGCCGTGCGGTCCTGCGGCGCCCGAACGCCGGGGGGTGCCATGACTCCCCGCCGTGTCCCGTCGCCGTGCCGTGCCGTACCGCCCCGCCGTGTCCCGTCGTCCCTGCGGGACGTGCCCTGGCCTTCCGTGACGTCCGCCGCGAACGTCACGGACGCGGACCGCCACAGTCGTCGGGCCACCGTGGCCGCGACCGTCTCGATCCCCTCCGGTCCTGTGCCGGACCGGGACAGCAGCAGCCGTACCCGCGCCGACGAGGTCAGGCGGTGCGCCGGGAGGACACCGCCGCCCATCACGGCCTCCAGCTCCTGCCCCTGGTCCAGTTCGATGCGCGCGTCGCGCAACTCGGCCGTCGTGACGGTCGCGTCGGGTGCGAACCAGGGCACGTCCGAGGGCAGATCGACGTCCGTCACCAACCCCGCGAGCCACGACCGCCGGTCGCCGCCCAAGAGCGGCGCCGGGGACCCGGGGACCGCACGGGGTACGCGCGCCGCCAGCTCGGCGAGCGGAACACCCGAGGCGTACAACAGGGCCGTGGCCTCCTCCAGCCGCCGCACGGCGGCACCCGCGTCCGGCACGGCGTCCGGGCCGGGCTCCCCTTCCTGTCCGACCCTCGTGACCTGCTCCACGGCCCGGGTGTGCTCCTCCCAGGCGCGCGTGAGCGCCTCGGCGTCCCGGTCCCGTATGACCGCCCGGTCCTCGTCGGGGTCGCGCGCCACGGGAGCCGTCGATCCGGCGGGCGTGAGGAGCGGTGGCCGGACGGGACCGCGCCGGAACACCGACGCCGGAAGCCCCGGCCCGGCCGGCATCAGGCCCAGGGCGCTCGGAGCGCCGAATCGCGAACCGTAGGCGGAACTCCTGCACTCCCAGGTCTCGTTCCGCTGCTCGCCGAATCCACCGGATCGCTCCTCAGTGGTGGAGGAGACGTAGGAGATGGCCCCCGAGCGCGGTCCCTGTCCGGCCGCGCGACTGCTCCCCTCGCCCTCCTGGTCGATGTCCGGATCGACCGACACGGAGCCAGTCACCCCGCCGTCCTTCGCCGTCACGAGGTGGAGGTCGGCGCCCCGCTCCCACTCCCCCGGCGCGGTGGGCGGCCTGCCGGAGACCTCGGTGCCGCGAGAGGCCGTGGGACGGGCGACGGGAGATGTCCCCGCGGCGACCGCGCCCGGGGCGGGAGAAGTCGTGGCGGGGGCCGCCGGGGAGGCTGCGACAGCAGCAGGGGCGGCCGGATTCCCCACTCGACCGGCCGAAGGCTCCGCCCGGACGGTCTGAGGCTCCGCCCGAACCGTCTGAGGCTCCGCCCGGACGGCTCGGGGCGCGGCGACGGCCGGGGACGGCGCGCCCGCGACGAACCGGGGACGGGCGTCGCCGCCCTCGTAGTGCTCCGTCCCGCCCGACCCCGCTCCGGGCGCCATCGCGCTGCGGAACAGTTCGATCTCCCAGGCGGCGCCCTGCGGACCGATGCCCCGGAGCAGCCCCCGCTGTTCCGTCCGGCCGTCCGGGCGGTACCGGTACCAGGCGATGTCCGTCCGGACGCCGAGGGCGTGGGCCAGCAGGTGCGGGAAGACATCGCCGACGTCGGAGTTCCACCGGTTGCTCCAGTCCAGGACCGCGGACCGCAGGACGCCGAGTTCCGACCGGGTCAGCGGGGTGTGCCTGAGGACCAGGTCCCGCAGCTCACCCAGGAACTCCTGCTGCCCGCCGTACCCTTCGGGGTCCGGCACGGGCACTCCGAGGGCGGTCAGCCGGGTCATCAGTTCCGCCGTGCCCATGGTGGCGACGGCCGCGGCCGTTCCTCCGGGCACGGAGGCGCGGTACTGGACGACGATCTCCACGGGCAGCCGCCCCCCGCTCGACTCCAGGTACTCCGCGACGAAGTTCCGCAGGGCGTCCAGGACATGGAGGTCGTCCGGTCCCGACGTACCGGCGGCCAGGTCCGTACGGACCCCGTCGGTGTCGGAGAGCCAGGCGTGCGCGGACCGGTCGGCGGCGGAGCGGTTCCGCCGGTCGGGACCGAACAGGCGGTCCCGTACCAGCCTCGGAGCGCTCGCCACGAACGCGTGCGGCAGGCAGTCGCCGTCCCGCGCGACCGGCAGCGCCCGCCCCCGGGCCCAGCCCGGGGTGGTGATCACCGGGGCCGTCATGACCGGCGCTCCGGACGGCACCTCGGCGGGTTCCGGTGTCGGCGGGACGGACCGGGCGGTACGGTCGCCGGGCTCCGGCCGGAGGGGCGAGTCCGTGGGCGGCGCGGTCCTCGGCGCGGTGCTCGCGGCCCGGGGTGTTCCGGCCTCGCCCGTCGTCCCGGCCCTGGGCGCGGCGGGCGCCGTCGTTGCCGCCGTCGCCGTCTCGGCAGAGGTCGCCCCAGGCGCAGACCCGGGCGCCGTCCCGGCCGGAGCAGCCCCGCTCACCGTCGTACCGCTCGGGGTCGTACCGGTCACTGCCGTACGGGTCCCGCTCGGCACCCCCGGGGACTTCAGCGCCCCGGACGCCTCGGGCGTCCCGGACAGCCCAGCCCCCTCCCGCGTCACTCCCGGTCCCATCCGGCGCAGCCTCTTCGCGATCCGGTCCGCGCCGGTCGGACGGGCCGGGCGCTTGGCGCCCGTACGGACGCGGGCGCGCGGGCCGTCCGTGAACGGGCGGGAGGAACGGGCGGCGCCCGGTCGTACGGTGAGGAAGTCCGCGACGGTACGGGCGCGGCCGTGGCGGCCCGGGGCGAGTGCCACGGTGGTCCGGCCGTCGGTGTCGGTGAAGAACTCCGCCCTGCCGTACGCGGTGTGCGCCGCGACCCCGGTGGCGCGGACCACCGCGCCCAGGAGTGCCTCGACGGCCGGTGCGGCCGTGGCCCGGTCGGTGTCCGGAAGCAGCAGGACAATGTCGCTGTCGGGCGGGCGCTCCGGGTCGTCGCGCAGGAGTAGCGCGATGTCCTCCGCCGGGATCCGGCCGGACAGCAGCCCCTCGCCCAGCGGGCCGACGAGCCTCACCACCCAGGCGGGAGGGCCGTCGGGGCGGTGCCAGGGTGCCGTGTCGACGGCGTCAAAGTCGAACGCCCCGTCGGGCCCGTGCCCGACCAGTGTGACCTTGCCCGGGTCGAGGTCGAGGGCGCCGAGGGGCTGGTCGAGGTCGCGCCCGACCGATGTCCCGTCGCCGCGCCGGACGACCCGGTCCGGGGCGAGCGGGCCCCCGTTCGCCAGGTGGAAGGCGCCGAGCGCCGCGCTCCGGTCCAGCTCCAGCCCGACGGTCGCCGCCAGTTCCACCAGGCGTGCGAGGTCCGGGCGCCGGGCCGGGTCGGCGGCGGGCAGATGCAGGACGCGGGCGGCGAAGGCGTCCACGTCGTGGCCGACGTCCCGCACGGCCGTCACCCCGCGCCGGTCGAGGACGAACCCGGCGAGGACCGCCAGGCTCCGGGCGGTGGCCGACTCCGAAGCCCGCGCGGCGCCGAGGAGTTCGGCGCGGTGGTCCTCGGTCACGATCGCGTCGGGCGCGAGGAGCAGGACGTGCCGGGCGAGCCGGACGAGGTCCAGGGGGCCGTCCGCGAGTGCGGGTACGGCCTTCCGGAGGGCGTCGAGGTGTGCCAGGGCGTCCGGCGGGGACGTCCGCCCGGCGGCCGTGTCCTCCTCCGGGCCGGACGGGGGCCGGGAGTGCCGCTGCGGCCGCAGGAGCCGGTTGACGGGCGCGGTGCGGCCCTCCGGGCGCAGCAGGGGCTTGGGGACGCCCTTGCCGCCGGGCGGTCCGGCCGGTTCCACCACGGTCGCGGGCGGCAGCGGGGTCGGGGGCGGCGGGGTCGTGCGGGCGGTCCAGGGGCCGCGCGGGTTGCGCGGGGCGCGGGGCACGGCCGCGAGGAAGTCGCCGCCGCGCTCGTACAGGACGATGTCCCGGCTGCCGTCGGCGGACGCGGTGCCGAAGGTGGCGAGGGTGCCGTTCTCGTGCACGAACGTCACGTGCAGGCCCATGCCGTCCGCGACCAGAGCGGCGGCGAGCAGCGCCGTCTCCTTGTTCCAGCGGCGCCCGGCCCGCAGATGCGCGCGGATCAGCCCCTCGCGCACGGGCGCGGTCAGCGGTGGGAGGGACGCGGGCAGTCTGCCGCCCCCGCGCTCGAAGTCCCGGCGCGGCCCGTCCGCCAGGGGGCGCGTCAGCCCGGCGGCGTACAGCTCCTCCTCGGTGAAGACGGCCCGTGGGTCGAGCCGGGCCCCTGTCGGCAGCTGTGCGGTGTCCAGTACGCGGGCCAGTTCGGCGGCCACACCGGACACGGTCCGTCCTGCCGGGCCCGTGTCTGTGCCCGTGTCTGTGCCCGTGCCCGTGCTCGTATCTGTGCCTGTGCCTGTGCCCGGGAGCGCACGCGCGCTCAGTGCGAGGGCGACGGCGGCGTGGAACCCGTTTCCGCCACCGCTCCCGGGCTCCCTCAGATCGAGGACGAAACCGTCGGGGTCGGTCAGCGTGCGCGGATCGGACGCGGCGTCGAACCGGGGCCCGTCAGTGCCGTCCAGACCGTCCCAGGTCCAGGGGCGGGTGAGGTGGGCGGTCAGGAGGGAGTCGTCCACGGGGACGGGGGGCTTCGGCGCAGGCGGTGGGCCTTCGGCCACGGCGTCCGACCCGACGGCCCGGAAGTGCCGCTCGGCCAGGCGGAGGACGATGCGCGGGGCGGTGCCGGACAGGGGGGTGCCCGGATCGGGCGCGAAGTCCTGGTGGGTGCCGTCCTCTTGGACGATCCGCACCCCGATCCCGTACCGCCGGGCCGCGAGCGCGGGCAGCACGTCGGCGGCGGCGTGGTCCCAGCCGGTGTCGTCCGTCGCGTCGGCGTGGCGCCTCAACTGGGCGGCGGCGAGCGCCCGGCGCTGGGCGGGGCTCAGAGAGCGGTGACGGCGGTCGGGCATCGGGGCACCCGTCGAGTGCGGGACGACTCCGAGGGCGTCGAACTCCCGGCGCTGCGGGGTGTCGACGCCCAGATCGACGGCGGCGGCGTCCAGCTCGGCGGAGGTGAAGGTGTCCGTCTCGTCGGGCGTGAAGTGGTCCAGCAGTGTCGAGTCGAGCGGGAGTTCCGCCACCATGTCGGCGAACTCGCTTCGCAGGGCGGCTGGTTCGATCTCCGTGCCGTCGGTGGTGACCCGGGCGGCGGGCAGTACTTCCTGGAGCGCCCGGAAGAAGGAGTTCTCGGCGACGACGGCGCCCAGCCGATGCGTGGTTCCCTCCGGGGACCGCAGCGCGGGCGCTCCGTCGTCGAGGGCGGTGACGAGGGTGTAGCGGGGCGGATCGACGGGGGTCTCGGGAGTCCGGGACGTACGGTCGCCCGCGTCATCCTGGGGCGAGGCGTCAGTGCCTGCGGTGTCAGCGGTGACGGCAGCGACAGCGGAGACGGCGGCGACGCCGGAAGAATCCCCCTCGTCCCCCTCGTCCTCCTCGCTGATCGTGTCCAGTGCGCGCGGCGGCGCCGGTTCCGGCTCGGGCGGAGTGGGTTCGCTCAGGGTGGGCTCGGGCAGTCCGCCGCGGGTCGGGGCGGCGCCCTCGGCGCCGTTCGGCGGGTCCTCGGGCAGCCGGTACCAGTGGGTCAGCCGGTCGGTGCGGGCCCGGAGGTCGTGGAGGGTGTCCGCCGCCTCCTCGGCCTTCCGGCGCTGGGTCGCCACCTTCTCCAGCAGCTCCTCCAGGGCGAGTTGCGCCTTTCCGTGCGCCTGGGTGGCGGCCTCCGCCGCCTCGCGCGCGACCGCGACGGTCTCCAGGGCCGCCGCCGTGCGAAGGTCGAAGGCGCTCCGGGCCGCCGCCTCCGCCCGGTCCCGCTCCCCGCGCCGGACGGTGTCGACCTGGGTGTCCGCTTCGGCCACGGCGCGCCGGGCGGATTCGATCCGCGCCTCGTGAGCCTCCCGGTGCGGTGCCGGGGCGTCCTGCGCCAAGGGTGTGGCCTGGGCGTCCCGCAGGTCCCGCCGTGTCCGTGCGGCGAGGTCGACGGCGGACCTCAGCGTGCCGCCCACGGGTTCCGGAAGGTCGGCGGGGCCCTGTCCGGCCATGGCGCGGGCGGCGGCCGACGTCGTGTCGAACTCCGCGCGGGCGGCTGCTCGTTCGGCACTGGCGGCCCTCTCCGTGGACCGCAGCGCCCGGTCGGCCACGGCCGAGGCCACCCGGGCGGCCTCGGCCGTCGCGTGCAGATCGGGCAGGTCGCGGCGGAGTTCCCAGTACGCGGCGTCCTCGTCGGCCCAGGTCTTCGCCGCGTCCTTGACCCCGTCCCAGGCTTCGGCGACCTTCGGGGGGAAGGACTCGTCGGTGACGAGGCCGAGTTCGCGGGCCACGTCCTCTCGCACCCAGGCCAGGACGAAGGTGCGCGCCCGGACGGCCTGCGGGCCGGGATCGACGCCGCCGAAGGACCCGAGGACGTGCTCGCGGATCCACCGGCTCGACGACAGGTCCTTGAACTGCCGGTGGACCTCGGCGACGCTCAGCCAGTCCGTGGGGACGGCGAACGCGAAGACCCGGCCGGTGCTGGGCTTGACGTAGACCTGGCGGGCCACGTCGTCGGCGACGACGCGCCCGTCGCTGTCGGCGGTGTCGGCTCCGGTGCCGGTGGCCCCCGGGTTCGCCGCGCCGACGCTGTCGGACTTGAGGGCGGGGGCGGCGCCGATCGCGGTGTTGTGGTCACCGCCCTGGACGGCGGTCACGTTGTCGCTCTCGGTGATCCTGGTGGAGGACTCCATCCGGGCGCCGTCGGCCACCGCGAGGAGCACCGCGCCCGTCAGGTCGGGCCGGGCGAAGAGGCGGAGGGCGCCCTCCGAGTGGTCCGAGAGGGCGTTCTCGGCGAGGCCGCTGGTCTCGTACCCCGTACTGCCCACGGCCTGTTCGAAGAAGACGGTGAGCGCCCCCGGTCCGTGGGCGTCTTCGAGGACCTGTGCGGAGCCGGTGCCCTCGGCGGTCAGCGGGGTGATCCGGGCGGTGCGCAGTGCCCGGACCAGTGCCTCGCCGGTCTGCGGGCCCGAGACTCCGGCCAGCCGGTTGTCGTAGGCCCTGCCGAGGGCGAGGGTGCTCGCGGCCAGGACGTTCTCCGCGCCGATGATGTTGCGGACGTGGAATCCGCTGTCGGGCGGGGTGAACGGGCCGCGCGTCCCGTCGGGCAGGGTGACGGAGCGCCAGGCGTCGAGTCCGCCCGTGGGGCCGCCGGGGTGCAGCGGGCTGTCGGTCCCGGTGAGGACGTCGACGGCGAGCGGCGGGGTGTCGGGCTCCGGCGGGGCCGTGTGAACGGGGTGGCCGGGCGCGGTGGCCGGGTGCGTCAGGCTGAGCGGGACGATCTCTCGCTGGCTTCCGACGTCGCCGCTCTCCTCGATGCGGTGGGCCCCCCGGCCCCAGCCCTCGTCGCCGCGCGTGCGGCCCAGTTCCATGGTGATGCGGAGCCGGTAGCGGGTGGTGTACTCGGCGTGCGGCTCGCTGGTGTACGTGGTCCAGACGCGGCCCCGGGACCAGGTGTCGGTGGCGGAGATGGTCTGCCGGTTGGAGCCGGTCTCGGCCAGGGAGGGGCCCGCCATGGGCACATGGGGGTCGCCGGTGTGGATGCCCTCGGTGATCGCCGTTCCGGCGTCGCTGCCCCGGCCGGTGAGGAAGGTGTCGCTGAAGGTCTCGGTCGCCCAGCGGTGGTCCTCCAGTTCGGTGCGCGGCCAGAGCCGTACGAACTCCGGTTCGCCCACGGGTTCGAGCTGGACGCGCACGCGGATGTCCCGTCCGCCGAGCCGGACACGTTTCCAGGCGAAGGCGCTGATCCGGGCCGTGACCGACGAGCCCGTGCCGGACATCTCGCGGCGCAGCGCGCGGGTGACGCGGGCCGAGGTCAGCCGGCGGATCGCCTCCCGGCTGTCCTCGTCGAGGCCGAGCGCGTCGAGGTGCCGTTCGAAGTCCTCCACGACGGGGCCGGTGTCGAGGGAGTTCACCGGGTACGTGGCGAAGGGGGCGGTACGGAACCAGTGGGGCTGGCGCCAGGGGCGGCGGTCGTAGAGGGGGCCGCCGCCCAGGCCGTCGCCCGCGATCAGGCGGAGCTGGTGGGCGATGCGCTCGGGGAGGTGTCCCAGCCAGCCGCCCCGGACGACCTGGCGCTCACCGGCCCAGTCGTGCAGCCTGCGGACCACCTTGCCGAGGGGGGAGAGCAGGCCGGAGGAGCGGGTCTCGGCGGCCACCTCGTGCTCGGCGTCGCCGACGGCCAGCACCTGGTGGCCCTGGTCGACCCGGTTGATGTCGGAGGTGACGGTACGGACGACGGTGCCGCCGGTGCCCCGGCTGCGCCACCACGGCTGCCAGGTCGCCCCGTAGCCGCCGGTGACTCCGGCGCCGACGCGGTGGGAGTGGCCGTAGACGACGGTGAGTCCGGCATGCTGGACGAAGGTCCTGCTCTGTCCTCCGGAGGCCTTGGTGGAGCCGCCGAGGGTCAGTTCGGTCTCCATCGGCTGGGGCCGGGTCAGGGCCCTCAGCTCGGTGACCCGCATCCGGTGGACGACGGTGGCCAGCCAGTCGAGGTAGGGCCCCTTGCCGAAGAGCCCGGTGGTGCGCGACCCGGTGGCGGAGGCGTTCTGGTCGGCGTTGGCGGTGAGGAACTGCGGCTGTTCCGGGCGGACGGCGGCGTCGTGCGCGGGGGCGCCCTCGCGGGTCAGCTGCCACCTTCCGTGGGAGGCGCGTTCCAGGGCCCGGTCCACGATGCCCCGTTCGTCGCGGGGCTGTTTCGGGGCGAGTACGGACAGCGTCTGGTGGGGCAGTCCGTCGAGCGGCCCGGGGTCGCGGCCGTCCTCGGGGGACGCGTCGAGCAGCCGCCGGGCGTCGTGGCGGCTCATCGGGGTGCGGCGGACGGGGTCCGGGTCCAGATAGGGGTTGTCGGCGCCGGGAGCGTGCGGGTCGGTGTCCGGGCAGTGGTCGGCGGGGACGCTGAGCAGCACCCGGCCCCGGACGGCCGGGACGTCGGCGTCGCCGCCGATGATGTCGCCACGGCCCTTGGGGCCCCGGACGAAGAAGTGGGTGCCGAGGAGGCCGAAGCTGACGAGACCGCGCAGGAGGCTGCGCGGCCGCCAGTAGCCGCCGGTGCTCACGGTGAGGGACAGGTCGTACGTGTAGAGGTGGCCGGGCCGGGTGCTGATCGCCATCGGGTCGAAGGTGGCGACGGAGCCGTATCCGGATTCGTCGCGGGTCTGCCATCCGGCGGTGTATCCGGCCTGGCCGGTGAGGGCGTGCGCGGCGAAGCCGATGTCGTCGGTGGCGGTGTCCCGCAGTGCGGCGACGCCGACGATCCCCGCTTCGGCGCCCTGGACGGCGTGCCGGGTCTCGTCGAGCTGGGTGGCGCCGGGGGCGCTGTGGCGCAGGATGGTGTCGGTGGGCGACACGTGGGCGCGGCCGGTGAGTTCGGCGTCGAGCCAGATGTAGTAGTGGCCCCGAGTGAAGCGGCCGGGGTCGATCAGGCCGATGCGCAGGCCGGTGCGGCTCATCGCCTCCAGGTTCCCGGCCATGCTGTGGTGCGAGAGGGCGTGGACGACGGTCAGGGTGTTGTGCAGGACCATCTGGTAGTGGCCGTGGTTGCGCCACCGCTTGTCGTCGGGGTCGCCGAGCTCGTCCAGGCGGGCGACCATCGTGGGGTAGCGGGTGGCGACGGCCGTCAGGACCTGGCGGGTGAAGGAGTCGAGCCGGTTGCGTTCGGCGAAGGTGACCTTCGGACTGTCCTCGGCGGAGGCGGTGGTCCGCTCCGGCGCGGGCAGGTCCTCGCGGTCGGTGCTCTCGGCGAACCTGTGGGTGTAGCGGCCGTCGGCGTGGAGGAACTGCACGGGCCGGGACATGCCGAGGGTCGGCGGGTGGTCGGCGAGGAGGTAGGCCGGGGCGAAGGGTTCGGTGCTCCCGGGGACGTTGTCGTCCGCCATCCCGGCCAGGCGGCGCGCCTCGGTGCGCGTCATCCGGTCCAGGCTCCAGGTGGTGAAGGGCGTCGGCCGGGCGTCGCCGGTCTTGCGGACCCAGACGGTCTTCTCGACCCGGTACAGGTCGGTGGTGACGTTCTTGGCCCTGCCGACGGAGCGGACCGCCCCCGAGCCGCCGGTCATCGCCGAGCGGCCCCGGACGTGCCCGACGCGCCCGCTGAAGCCGAGCTGGAGCCGGGGCCTGACCTGCGCCATCCAGCCGGAGATGAATCCGAAGGACGGCAGGGTGAAGGTGGGGCCGACGAAGAGGGCGAAGTCCTTGGAGTGCGCCTTGGTCTGCTTGCGGGTGTTCTGGAGCGTCAGGAAGGCGGACTCCCGCAGTTCCGCCTTGTCGGTCTCCGAGGCCAGTACGGCCCGGCCGGGGACGATCCGTTCGACGACGAAGGCGCCGAGCGGGGTGTTCTTCCGGTCGTCCGCGAACAGCGGCCTGCCCGGCACGGAGGACTTGGCGAGCCGCCCGGAGATCTGGTGGAAGTTCCCTGAGGAGAAGAAGCGGTCCAGTTCGCGGTGGGCGGAGGAGCCGGGTACGGCTCCGATCCGGGCGACCGCCCAGTCCCGGACGGCGGCGACGGGGCCGAAGTCCTCGGTGACGACGAGCCGGTAGTCGGAGCGGGGGCCGAGGTCGAGGGTCCGGGGGGTGCGGCCGGGGGCGGCCCGCCGGGTCACGGCCTCCGGCAGCCGGGCCAGCAGTCCGTGGCGCACGCCGAACGCGAACTCCACGTCCGGGACGGCCTCCCGGGCGGGCCGGGCGCGCCACCGGGTGCCGAGGGTCCCGGTCCTGGCGGGGCGGGGCGGCTCGACGTCGGTGACGCGGATCTCGACGTGGGCGTCGTCGAGGTGCGGGTGGGAGGTGTCGTGCCCCCGGGTCTCCCCCACGTTGAGGACGCGGTCCTGGGTGGAGTAGGTGACCTCGCGGACCAGGCCGACGCGCAGCCCCGCCCGGCCCCAGAGGGAGACGGGTCCCGGCTGCGGGCCGAGGGGCGCGGTGGGGGCGAACAGGCGGGTCTGGCCGATCGTCTTGGACGCGCCGACGGTGGCCTGGGACCGGTAGTTGTTGTCGACCTTGGTCGGTGCGGCGCCGTCGGTGAACCTGGTCCACTCGCCGTGGTTGCGGACCGTGACGCGTATCTTGCGCGGTCGCCCCGACGCGGTGCGATAGACGAACTCGCGGCCGTCCCCGGCGAAGGTCCGGGGGTGCTCCTGCATGGCCCGCCCGATGCGGGAGAGAACGGATTCGGCCGGGGCGCCGCGTGCCCGTCGGCGCCGGGCGGGCGCCTCCGCCGGGGTGGTCCCGGGGCCGTGGGCGGTCAGTCCGGTGCCGATGTGCTCCATGATCTGCTCGATGCCGCGCAGCCGTACGTCGCTCTGTCCGAAGGCCATCGGCAGGGGGTCGCCGGAGGTGTCGCCGGGGAACGCGAGGAAGCCGTCGACGTAGCCGGGCAGCCGGCTGTCGTCGGTGAACACGCTGGGCCGGTGCACCCGTGGCGGCGGCGGCATCCCGGCGTCCACGCGGGCGGGACGCCGTACGTCGAGTTCCTCGTCGATCCGTGCTCCGGCGGGGCGCGGCCGGGGCGGGCGGCCCGGGGCCGGGGTGTCGCCGGACGAAACGGGCGGCGCGGGCGGCTCGGGCGGCTCGGGCGGCTCGGGCGGCGGGCCGGTGACGGCAGCGGTCTCCGGCGCGGGCGGGGACACGTCGGGGAGCGACGGGCGGCCACCGGGGGCCGGGGGCTCGGGCGCTGGCGCTGGTGGCGCGGTGGTGACCCGTACGGCAGGAGTCTCGGCATCGGTCCCCGCAAGCGCGGCGGTGGCCTGTACGGCGGGTACGTCGATGTCGGCCTGCGCAGGCGCGGTGGAGGCTCGTACGGCGGGCGCCTCGGCGTCGCTCGCCAGGGGTGCCGTGGGTGTGAGCCCCCGTGCGGGTGCTTCGGCCTCAGCGGGCGCGGTGGTGGCCCGTGCCGTGGAGGGGTCGGTCTTCGGGGCTGCCGGGGTGGTGGCGCGTGACGCGGGTGCGTCGGCGTCGATCGGCGGGGGCGGTGCGGACGCGGGCGCGCTGAGGTCGTCCAGCGCGCGGGCGGTGGACAGGCGCAGGGCGGAGGCCGTGGGGACCTCCCCGGTGAAGGGTGAAGGGTGCAGTGCGAACACCGTGCGTCCCATCGTGCCGTCGGTGTGTTCCCCGACGGGGAACGCGGTGGAGTACACGCCCCGGCCGAGGCGCTGGGCCAGGGCCTGGGCCAGGCCGGGGGCGAAGCGGTCGAGTTCGGAGACGGCGAGGAGGACGGGCACCCGCTCGTCGTGGGCGAGGAGTTCCGGGTCGACGGCGAGGAGTTCGACGAACTCGGCGACCGGTGTCCGCCGGGTCGTCCCGCCGTACGTGACGAGGATCCGGCCCGGGTCGGTGCGGTCGGGCGCGGCACGCACCACGTAGGGCGTCGGCCGGTCCCGTCCCCCGGCGGTGCGGCCGTGCCAGGGCGCGTCCACGGTGCCGCCGGGGGTGTGGACCTTCGACGGGTCGGGTGCGGCGGCGCCCGTGGGGCCCAGCAGGTCGCGTCCGCCCGCCGGTCGGCCGTCCGTGGCGGGCGGCACGGCCGTGGCGTCGGAGACGGCCCCGTCGTTCTCCAGGTGGCGGGCGGCCACCGCGTCGGCGACGGCCCCGTCACGGCCGACGGCGTAGGCGTGGGCGGTGAGGGTCCGTGCCTCCTCCCGGCGGGCGTCGTCCACGGCGGACGGGTCCAGGTGCAGCACGCGCGCGGTGTACGCGTCGAGCCCGGGGCCGAGGGCGTCCAGCGTCTCGTGTGCCTTGACCCGGGCCCAGAACATCCATGACCGCTCGTCCTCGCCGACCCGGTCCGGCGCGGCGAGCCGGAGGACGTCCGCGATCTCCTCGGCCGCCTCCGCGCCGTCCAGCCAGGCGGCGGCCCGGTCCAGGGCGGGCGGAAGCGCCGCGAACGCGCGCAGTGTCGTCCCCTCGGGCGCGTCGGCCGCCGCCAGGAGCACGGCACGGTGGTCGGCCGGGCCCGGCTCCACGGGTCCCGTGCCGAGCCGCGCGGTGACGACCCGCCGGAAGAAGTCCAGGGTGAACGGGCCCGCCGCCCCGAACCGGGGGTCCTCCCGCCACATCCGTTCCAGCGCTCCGGCCCCGCGCAGGAGTTCCGCGTAGCCGGGGTCCCGGGCGACGCGGACGCCGTCGTCGGTCTCGTTGCCGAGGGTCCGTCGCAGCGCGCGCACCAGGTCCAGGGTCCGCAGCCGCCCGTCGGACCCGTGCAGCCCGAGGACGTCGGCCCGGTGGCCGAGCTCCTCGGCGTCGGGTTCGGGGAAGAACTCGGCGTAGGTGCCCCAGAGCCCCTGGGGGGTCGTCACCAGGGCGCGGACGTAGGTGCCGTCCCGCTTGGCCACCCCGGAGCGGACGGTGGCGGCGCTCACCTTGTGGCGCATCACGTTGGCGTAGTGCTGGCCCTGGGGGACGTCCCTGAGTCCGTTGGGCACGAAGGAGTTCCGCCCGTGGGCGGGCCTGCTCGGCAGGGCGCGGTCCCGGGCGGAGCCCGACAGACAGGTCACGAGGCCGAGCCAGTCGTCCTCGGTGCGCAGGAGCGCGCCGAAGCTCCTGCGCCTCCTGAGCCACCTGGCGCCCTCGTCGCCGCGTACGGTGCGGGACTCTCCGCCGAGGGTGGCGAAGGTGGTCGAGTCCAGCCCGCCGTGGGCCGCGAAGAAGGCCTTGAGCTGCCCCCGGACGGCCGGTCCCAGGGGGAACGCCCGGGAGTAGGTACCGGCGGCGAAGTTGTGGTGCAGATAGGTCGTCGCCCGGTCGAGGTGGCGGTACGCGGTCTCCCGTACGGCCATCTCGTGGGGCGGGAAGGAGGCGCGGCCGATCTGCCGGGCCGTCCCCTCGCTGCCCAGCGGGAAGGAGAGCACCTGGTCGTACCACTCCTCCGCCGTGTCCGCCGAGGACTCGGAGTCCGCGTCGGAGCCGGTGTCGGGGAGCAGTCCTGGCGGTACGGGGAACCAGTCGCCGACCGGGCGGCCGGGCTCGCGGAACGCGGCGAGGGCCAGTTGGTCGCCGTCGAAGCCGATGACGAGGCGCAGGTCACCGCTGTGCGCCCAGACGGTGCGGCCGGTCCGATCGGCCAGCAGCCGCGCCAGGTACTGGTCGGCGGCGCCCGCGTACGGGACGGCCAGCACGATGGGCGCGTCCGGCGGGAGCGCGGCGAACTCCGGGTCGTCCAGGACGCGCCGGACGAGCCGCTCCGCGTCGACCTCCCGTGTCGTGCCGTCCGCCCAGGGGACGGCCGTCAGGCCGCCCCGCGTCCCGGCGGCGAGCAGATACGGTGCCGGGCCCCCGGCCCAGCCGGGCGTCCGCGAGTCATGGATCACCGGCGGTCGGCCGGGCCGCTCCTCCAGGACGCCGAAGGTGTCCGTGTAGAGGGGCCCGGGGGTGAGCCCCGTCCAGTTGAGTCCGGGGGCCGGGGTTCCGTCGGCCGTGGTGAAGCGGTGGTCGCCGTAGACGGCCGCCTGCTTCTCCCGGCAGTACGCGGCCAGCTCCGCCAGGGTGCCCGCCCGGCCGTCCCGGATCGCCAGGCCGGTCATCGTGTACAGGTCCGTGGCCCGTGCCGCCGTCAGCCGTCCGGCGCCGAGCGGGCCCATCACCCGCCGGGCCACCCGCTCCGGGCGGAACGGGCCGGGCTTCGCGCCGGACTCGGCCCGTGCGAGTTCCTCCAGGCGGAGCACCGCCGCCGCGTGCGCGGAGGTGGTGATGCGGACGGTCACCGCCGTGGCGGCCCGGTCGCCCGCCGTACCGGCGGGTGTGGTGAGGCCGAAGTCGTCGGCGGTCAGGTCGGTGCCGTCCGGGCCGGACGCGGCCAGCGCCTGGTGGAGACGGCGCCGGAACACGTCCGCCACGGCGTCGGCCCGCCGTCCGTCCGGTCCGCCGCCGCTCAGGACGACCTCGGGCGGCGGCAGCCCGGCGCGGCGGTGCCGCAGGCCGGTCTCGGCGGTACGGACCGCCAGCCGTTCGACGGCCGTCACGGCGTCCGGGGACATGGTCGTGGAGTCGTCCTCGAACGGCACCTCGGTGGACCGGGGCAGCACCGGGGGCGGGAACGACGGGGCGGCGGGGGACGCCGGGACGGTCGGGGCGGGGCCGGGCGCGGCGGCCCGGTCGCCGACCGGTGCGACACGCACCTGGTCCGCGTCGAGCCGGGCGGCGAGTTCCGTGATGCCGTCCGGGGACAACGGTGTGGGGCGCGGGCCGAGCGGGGCCGGGACGGCGGTGCCGGGGGCGCCCCCGGGAGCACTGGCGGCGGCCTCCGGTGTCTCCGGCACTCGGGCGACGGCCGTGGTGTCTCCGGGGCCGGACCCGCCCGCGCGGGTCTCCGGCAGCGGGCGTACGGCCGGGGCCGAGGGCGTTCGGAGGAGGGCCGTCGCGCCCGGCGCGGTGGCCGACCGGTCGTTGCCGACCCGGCCCCGGACGGTCAGGGAGATGGCGTCGGCGGTTGTCCGGTCCTGCGGGGCCGTGTCCCTCTGCAGGACGGACAGTTCCTCTTCCAGCCGGGCCAGGAACCAGTCGCGTGCCGCTTCGGCGCGGACCTGGCCGGTCCGCCGGGCCCGTACCGCGGGCCCGTCCCCGTACCCGGTGAACACGACCTCCGGCAGGGGCCGCCCCGCGTGCCGGGCGTCCAGCGCGGCCAGCGCCGTCCGGGCCGCCAGCGCGCCGAGGTCCGCCTCGGCGCCCTCCGTCAGGCCGCCGGTCCCCGGCCTGAAGCGGAGGCCGGTCGTCCGGGGTGCGGGGCGGTTCGCGTCCCCCGGTCCCTGGGCGGGAGCGGCGTGCGCCACTCCCCTGCCCGTACCGCTCCGGCTCCCCCGCCACGAGCGGAGCATCCGCGCCAGCGTGGCCTCGGTGACGACCGGGTCGAGGCCGCGCGGCCCGGCGTAGGCCGCGAGGGTCCGTTCGAGGTCGCCCTGGGTCAGGGCGGAGCCCCGGGCCCGCTCCCAGGCGCCGAAGCCCTCGATGAGTTCCTGGAACTCCGCCGCCCGGGCCGGGTCGGTGTCGATGCCCGGGCCGTGGGTCTCGCGCAGGACCCACACCCATCGCTGGACCCGCTCGGACCGGTCGTCCGCGTCCGCCGGCAGACCCGCCGCGTCGGCCCAGGAGTTCAGGCGCTCCCACGCCGGGTCGGGGCGGAACTCGACGACCCGGTACACCGGGTGGTCCGGGTCGTCGAACTTCACCAGGCGCGGCGGCATGCCCTCGTCCGCCGGGTGCACCGAGACCTCCGCGTCCAGCGCGAACACGGTCCGGCCGGTGCGGTTCGCCAGCACCTGCCCCGCGACGGCCCGTTCCAGCCGGTCGCGGCCCGGCTGGGGCATCGCGATCTCGCACCACACCACCCACACCGGGACGTCCGGGGGCAGCGACCGCAGATAGGGGTCCCGGGCGAGGAGGCGGCCGATCTCGTCCGGGGGCACGACCTCGTTCGTCCCCAGGCTCCGTACCGGCAGGACGGCACGCCCGTGGCTGCCGTGCCCGACCGCGACATAGGCGCCGGAGAGGGACCTGGGCAGGGGAAGCGGTCCGCTCTCCCGCGCGGGCCGCACTCCTTCGACCCCGTCGTCGCGGTCCGTGTAGTGCGCGGCCTCCGACAGCTGCAGGAGACCGTCCTCCAGGAGCGCCGCGTGGTCGGGCTGGAGGAAGACCCGGATGGGCAGCGACTGCCCGTCGGCCGCGGGGATCATGTACGACTGGATGTCGTCGTCCGTGAACTCCCGCCCGTCCACGGCCCTCACCCGGCCCGGAGGACCCAGGTCGGGGCGGCCCGGATCGTTGGGGAGCCAGGCGCCGACCGGTATCCGGCCAGGGGCGTCGTTCGCCAGGACGAGCATCCACCGCTCGCCGTCCGCGTCGACGGGCTGGAGCCGTACGTCCCCGCCGGTGGACCAGACGCGTGTCCCGAGCCGGTCCGCGACCAGGCGCTCGAACGCCGTCGTGCCCACGCCGGTGGCGCCCCGCACCTCCAGGAGCACCGGAGCGCCGGGCGGCCGGGCGGGGTCGTGCGCCAGGAGCTCCGCGAACTCCTCGTCATCGACCCGGGCCGCGTTCCCCCGGCCGTCGCGTACGAGGAACAGGCCGTCCGGGCCCGTCTCCGCGAGGACCACGTGGACCGGGCCGCCGCCCCACGGGGCGGGAGCGACGTCCCAGCCGCCGTCGGCCGTCCGCCGGGCGGTGGTGTCGACGCGCAGCCCCCTGACGGGGTGTTCCAGCCAGTTCCGTCCGATGCCCGCACCGTCGGACCCGGTCAGCACCGTCGTCTCGCCGAGCGTGCCCCCGCGCTCCAGCCCGTAGGCGCCGATCGCGGCCAGGCTCCCGGCCCGCGAGCGGCGGGCCGCGCTCGCCGCCAGCGACAGGAACCGGAACACCGTCCGGGCGTCGGCCGGGACGTCGTCGGGCAGGTGGAGCCCCCGCCGGGTGATCCCCACCAGGTCCAGCGCTCCGGTCCCGAACCGCGCGTCCGTGGCACGTGCCGCGTCCACCAGGGCCAGCGAGTTGACCATCTGGGGAAAGCTCGGGTCCGCGGCCGCGCCCGGCCCGAAGACACCCCGGAGGACGCTCCCCAGGTACTCCTGGTACTCCAGGTGGTCGTACGGACCGGCGGGCGGAGGGGGCAGGGCGAAGGCACCCCCCGGTGTCGTACGGGGCTTCGGGGCGGCGGGCGGCGGGACCGGCACCGGGGTGACGGCGGGCGCCGGGTCCTCCTCGGACTCCGGGACCGGGTCGTGGGCGCGGATCCGGTGGATGCCCTCGGCCCGGTCCCAGAAGGCCCGGAGCCCGTCGAAGACCCAGTTCTCCTTGCGCGGCCCGGCGAGCTGGTTCACCGGCCGGGCCTTCTTGTCCGGCTCGGGCCCGTAGAGCCGCTCCAGGAGGGGCAACAGCGTCTTCTCGTGCTGTCTCACCCAGGCGGAGCCGTTGTTGCGGCGCTGCCCGGTGTACCAGTCCCGGCCGGCGTTGGTGCCGAGGTAGGTGTTGGTGAGCTGGGCGAAGTACTCGTACGCGTCGAGGGAGGAGTAGTTGGGCCGCGTGCGCCTGCCCGAGGGGTCGTACAGCGGGCCGTCCGGCCAGGCCGCCTTCCTCCCCTGACGCGCCTTGGCCTGGTACGCGGCGAGGACGAGCCGCTTCTCCTCGGCGCCCAGCCCGTACTCGTGCAGGGTGTGGGCGAACTCGTGGGTCGTCGTGGAGTAGCCCTGCGCGTAGGCGCGTCGGACGGTCCGCACGGACGTGACCTCGCCGAGCAGGTTCTCCTCGGTCAGTCCCGCCGTGAGCCTCCCGGAGCCGCGCACCTCCTCCCAGCGGCGTCCGTCGGGCGTCCGGGTTCCCGCCAGGTCGTCGAAGTCGGCCAGCGTGGTCATCGCCTCGCCCTTCGGGACGACGGTCACGCGCGCGCCCGCCCGCAGGAGCTTCACCGCCGTGTCGGGGTCGCGCAGCATCCGTGCGACGAGCGGCACCACCTCGCGCCGCGCGGACAGGGGCTGGTCCACCCCGCGCGGGACCTCCAGCATCAACCGGACGACCGTCTCGGAGAATTCCTCCGGGTCGAGCTCCCGCCGGAGCGTGTCCACCAGGCCGGTGTCGGACGCCAGGGCCTCGCGGTCCCCGGACGACAGCAGCGACAGCTCCCAGGCCCGCTCGTCGGGGGTCAGGTACGGCAGCCGGGCTGCCAGCTCGACGACCGCCGGGGAGCCGGGTACGGGCCCGGCCGCCGCCCGGGCCTCGGAAGGGTTCCCGGTGGCCGGGGTGACCGCCTCGGTGCCGGGGGCGGCCGGGGCCGGGCCCGCCGGGAGGTTGCCGGAGGCGGTGACGGGCGGGGTCGCGGGGCCGGGGAGGGAGACGTCGGTGGCCGGGGCCGGGGGCTCGCTGGACGTCGTGATGGCGGGGGCCGGAGGGTCGGTGGTGGCGGGCTTGGCGGCCGGGCCCGGGAGGCCGGAGGACATGGCCGTCGGCGCCGGGGGCTCGCTGGACGTCGTGACGGCGGGGAGCGGAGGGCCGGTGGGGGCCGGAGGGCCGGTGGGGGCCGGAGAGTCGGCCGGGACCGGAAGGTCGGTGGGGGCCGGAGAGTCGGCCGGGACCGGAAGGTCGGTGCCGGTGGTCGTCGTGGCCGTGACCGGGAGGCCGGAGGCCGTGACCGTCGCGTCCGGAAGTTCGCCCGATGTCGTCACGGCAGGGACCGGGGCGACCGGCGTTCCCACGGCCGTGGCGGCCCGGACCGGGGCGGTCGGGATGACGGGCCCGAGCGCCGGGGAAGCGCGGAGCGCGTCGGCGAGCGTGACGCCCGAGGGCGCGTCCGGACCGTGTGCGAGGAGGTGCTCGGCGACCTGCCGAACGGCGTCCCGGTGGGCGGAGTCGGCGTACCGGAAGTCCGCGAGGGTGGACCCCGGGGACGGAGCCACGACCAGGGCGAGGGCCTTCTCCCAAGCCCGGTCCGCGTCGGCGGGGCTCGGCCGCGCCCCGGTGGGCGAGGGTGTCGCGCCCGGGGCTGTGGCTCCGGGTGCCGGGGACCGGGGTGCGGCACCGGTGGCCGGGGACTGGGCGGCGGGGCCTGGCGCCGGGGACTGCTGTGGGGCCGTCACCTGACCCGCGCCCCCGGGCGTCACCGCGTCCCTGAAGTCCGTACGGGCCGCGTCCCACATCCGCAGCGAGGCGTGGGCCGCCACGGTGTCGAGCACGGCGGGCCAGGGCTCCGGCTGCCGTGCCATCAGCAGGCGTGCCCGGTCGACCGGGTCCAGGGCGGACAGCGGTACGGGGCCGCCCGCCGGGTGGCGCTGCGGGTCCGGCGTGATGCCCGCGTCACGCAGGGCGTCCTCGCTGACGACGGCGTCCGGGCCGTACAGCCCGGTGAGGTCCTCGATCAGGGTGTCCGGCAGGTCCTCGGAGGTGATCTGCCGGGCGATCCACTCGCGCTGGGCCTCGTCGCGCTGGAGCTGGGCCGGGGTGTTCGGAGCCGGGGTGTTCGGGGCGGTGCCGTTCAGGGGCGAGGAGTCGGGGAGGACGGCCGGGAGCGGCTTGGGGATGCCGGAGGGGACGGACCCGGCGTCCGGCAGCGACCCCGTCGTGTCCCGTACGGATGCGCCCTCCTCGCCCGGGCCGAAGTCCAGGACCGATCCCGTGACCCCGACCGGCCCGAAGTCTCCGACCGAGCCGAAGTCCGAGACCGAGCCCGTGTCCCCCACCGAGCCGAAGTCCCGGAGCGACTCCGTGTCCGAGGTGTCGAAGACGCTCGGCGGCCGGCTGGAGGTGTCCGATCCGTCGTACGGGTCCGTGGTCGTGCCGCCCGTCGGCCCGGGGCCGCCCCGGGTGACGGGCGTCGGCGACACGGGAGCGGGAGCCGGGGCCGGTGCGGCGCCCGGCGGCGGTGCGACGGGGACGGGCGGCGGAGGGACGGGGCTGTGGCCCGCCGTAGGGACCGGCCGGACGGGCGCCGGGAGGGGCGCGGAGTCCGTCGGGCCGAGGTCCCGGCCGCCTGCGTCCGGATCGCCGGGCCCTGCGCCGAGGCGTTCGTCCAGGAGGCGGGCGGAGTTCTGCTGGTACCTCGTGAAGAGGTTCCCGTCGGGATAGAGCTTGAGGTGGGTGCCCTTGTACAGCTGCTCCAGCGGCTGGCCCATGAAGATCTGGGACACCCCGCTGAGACCGGCGCCGACGAGGGAGGTCCAGTCCCACTTGCCGAGGACGATCGCCGTGGCGATGGTCTCGCCGAAGCCCTCGGTGAGGAACGCGGCGGGCAGGTCGTAGGCGGCGTTGTTGGCGTTGTGCCGGGTGAAGGGGCTGTTGAACCGGATCTCGAACTTCCCGAACACGTCCTTCTTGAGGTTGTTCTTGAAGGTGTTCGACAGAATGTTCTTGATCTTGTACGCGAGGGCGCCGAAGTGGCCGATGAAGAACCCGGCCAGGCCGCCGACCGCCGCCGAGATCCCGACCTCCTTCCAGTTGATGCCGCCGGGCCTGAGCTCCGCCGGGTTGATGGTCATGGTGAGCAGCTGGGCGGCCAGGTTCTGGAGGGCCTCCTCGAACGCCTCGGACAGCGAGGGCAGGCTCTGGGTGTACCGCATGAGGCGGTCGACCACCATCAGGATCGCCAGCCTCGACCGCATCCGGGCGAGGATCATCTCCGAGACCGAGGCACCGCCGGTGAACACGGCGAGCGCTTCGAGGAGGGCCAGCTCGATGATCAGCCAGACGACTTCCAGGATGATCTCGAAGTGGGCCTGCTGGATCTGGACGGCCGCCCTGCCCCGGTCCTCGGTGAAGCCGTCGAGCTGGGCGATGAAGCGCTGGAGGACGTCACCGCCGTTGACGTGCACCAGTTGGGAGAGGGACTGCTCGTACGCCTCGGCCACGTTCGGCGGGAGGTACTGCTTGCCCATCTGGATGGATTCCAGGATGGACTGGCGGAGTTCCCGGAGCCCGGCGGCCAGGTCGGTGAAGGTGGCGCGGCTCTCCGCCGCCATGCCCGCCTTCGCCTGCACCGGCTTGGCGCCGAGCAGGACGAAGAGCATGTCGCCCACCGGCTCCGGGTACTCGATGTCGAACATTCAGCGCTTCCCGTGGCCGCCGTTGTCGCCGCCGTCGCCGTTCGAGCGGCCGTCGTGGATCCGCTCCTGGACGTCCCGCTGGACGTTCTGGATGCTGGTGAGGCTCTCCAGGACCGCCGACTGCAGTCCGGTCAGGACTCCCCCGATGCCTCCGAGCACACCTCTGACGGTCTCGTTCTGCTGGTTCTCCTGGAGCTTCAGCTGGCCGTGGAGGTCGTCGTCCTCGCCCTTCCACGGGTCGTAGTTCTGCACCGCGCCGTCGAACCGCGCGAGCAGCTTCTTCGGCGTCTCCGCCGTGTCCCCGATGGCGAGGATCGTCTGCTTCAGCCCGGTGGTGTCCGCCTGGTAGTCGCCGGTTCCGCTCATCGTCCGTCCTCCGCCGCTCAGTCGGTGTCTTCGTCGATCTCGTCGCGCAGCCGGTCGCGCCCCGGGCGGCCCTGGGGGCCCGCCTTCCCGCCGTCCAGCGTCGGTCCGAACACCTGGTTCCAGTCGAGGTCGAGGCCCCGCCGCACCGATCCCTCGGGGCCGGGACCGGCGAGGGGTGCGAAGGTGTCGATCACCCGGCGCGCCATCAGGGCCCGCCCCTGCTGGACGGCCTCCATGATGGAGGCGGCCAGCTGCGGTCCCGTCATGTTCTGGTGCTTGTTGTCGGAGAACCTCAGCCCCGACAGCTCGCCCTGTGCGCCGATGGTGACCTCGACCGCGCGGTCCGAGGAACGGACGGTCGCGGACGCCTCGCTGAGATCGGCGCGCGCACGGGCGACGGCCGCCTGGGTGGCCTCCAGTTCGGCCATGGCCCGGGCGATGCGCTCCTGCAACGGCTCGGACATCGGGCACTCCCGTCAGAGATGAATGAAGATCATTACGTAGACGCGGACCTTGGTCGGCCGGTTCCCGAACGGCCCCGGTTCCAGCGCCCATTCGTGCGAACTCGGCCTTTATACGGGTGAGTTCGCACCCCTCGCATCTCGAAGTCAACGGCCGATCACGGCGGGTGCGCCTCCCTCGTCGGTGCCCCAGACGTCGTCGTCCTCCGGCTCCCACACCTCGCGGTCACGGTCGCCGCTCTCGGTCTCGGTCCGCCCCGGCCCACCGGCGCCTCCCGTCGGCGACGGGAACGGGTGGGCGCCGCTGGTGGTGACGGGCTGCCGTTCCCCGTACGCTCCCCTGCCCTGCGGGGACGCCCCGGCGCGCCGGTTGCTCACCACATCGCCGTCGATGACGTTGCGGACCCGCTCGGACGGTCCGTCACCGCCCTGCCCGCCCATGCCACCCATGCCTCCCATGGGCATTCCGCCCATCGGCATCCCGCCCATGCCCGGGCTGCCGCCCATGCCCGGCATCGGGCCGCTGTTGAGCGGGGTTCCCCGGTTCCCGCCCGTCCCGCCTCCGGTTCCGTCGGAGGCGCCGGACAGGGACGGCTCCCGGTAGGGCGAGTCGTCGTACAGCTCCTCCTCGTAGCCGGAGCCGTAGTCGTAGGTGGGGATGTGCGAAGAGCCGCCGTTCACCTGCTGGTCGCCACCGGAGCGGTACTCCGCCGGGGTGGTGTCGGGGTCGTTGAGGTAGCCCGTGGTCGTGGTGCCGTCCGGGCTGCTGATCGACGTGGCGCCGGTGTCGGCGTCCACCCGTGCGGAACTGCCGTCGGGGTACTCGGTGACGACCTGGCCCTGTGCGTCCAGATGGGTCCTGCTGCCGTCCGGATTGGTCAGCGAGTCGCCCGCGTTGAGCGGACCGGAGTACGAGGTGCCGTCGGGCCTGACGACGGTGGACATCTGGGTGTGCGGGTCGACCACGGTCCTGCTGCCGTCCGGGAAGTCCGTCACCACCCGGCCCTGGGGGTCCAGATGGGACACGCTGCCGCCGGGGTTGGTCAGCGAGTCGTCGCCGTTGACCGGACCGGAGACACCGTCGTGGCGGGGCTGGTCCCCCGGACCGCCGATGTCGTGGGACGGGCGGTCCTGATCGCCGTTCAGGCCACGGCTGAGCTGCTCCTGCCGGTGCTGGTACTCCTCCTGCTTCCGCTCCTGCTCGGCGCGGATCCGGTCCTGCCGGTCCTGCGCGTCGTCCTGCCGCTTCTCCTGGTCGGCGCGGATCTGGTCCTGCCTGGTTTCCTGCTCCTTGCGGACCTGGTCCTGCCGGTCCTGCGCCTCGCCCTGCTTCTTCTCCTGCTCGGCACGGATCCGGTCCTGCTTGGCCTCCTGCTCCTTGCGGAGTTCCTCCTGCCTGGCCTCGGCCTTCTCCTGCTTCTCCTCCTGGCGCTGCTCCCGCTCCTCCTGTTTCCGTTCCTGTTCGGCGCGGACCTGTTCCTGCTTCTGCCGGGCCTCGTCCTGCTCGGCCTTCTGTTCCTTGCGGATCTGGTCCTGTTTCGCCTCCTGTTCCTTGCGGAGCTGTTCCTGCCGCTCCCGTGCCTCTTCCTCCTTGCGTTCCTGCTCGGCGCGGATCCGGTCCTGCTTCTCCTCCTGTTCCTCCCGGAGCCGGTCCTGCTTGGCCTCCTGTTCGGCCTGTTTCCGCTCCTGCTCCTTCTCCCGCCTCTGCTGTTCCTCCTTCTGCTGTTTGACCTGCTGGATCTGGATCGCCTGTGCCTCGGCCTGCTTCTCCTCGGCCCTGCGCTGGGCGTCCGCCTGCTTCCGTTCCTGCTCGGCGCGGATCTGGTCCTGCTTGGCCTCCTGTTCCTTGCGGATCTGGTCCTGTTTGGCTTCCTGTTCCTCCCGGAGCCGGTCCTGCTTGGCCTCGCGTTCGGCCTGCTTGCGCTCCTGCTCCTCTTCCTTGGCCTCCTGCTTCGCCTCCCGTTCCGCCTGCTTGGCCTCCTGTTCCCGCTCCTTCTCCTCCCGCTTCCTCTCCAGTTCGGCCTGCTTGGCCTCCTGCTCCTTGCGGATCCGGTCCTGCTTGGCCTCGGCCTCGGCCTGCTTCGCCTCCGCCTCGGCCTTCGCCCTGGCTTCCCGGTCGAGCGCTTCCTTCTTGTCCTTCTCGTACCGCGCGTCCGCGTCCGCCTTGTCCTTGGCGGCCTTGTCGTCGGCGTCCTTCTTCAGCTTCTCCAGCTTGGCGTCCGCGTCCGCCTTGTCCTTCGCGGCCTTGTCGTCGGCGTCCTTCTTCGCCTTGAAGGCCTTGTCCTCCTTGAAGGAGTCGCCGAGCCCCTTGTCCCCCTTGGTGTTGAGGGAGCCGAGGTTGAACTGCGACGAGCTCCACGCGAGGCTCAGATTGCGCAGGGCCTCCTCGGCCGGGTCCCAGAGCCCCGTCTTGACGCCCGTCTCCCAGCGGCGGATCGCCTCTTCGCCGACCTTCTTCCAGGTGTCGAGCTCCGACATGTCGCCGTAGGTCTTGCCGTTCTCGTCCGTGGCCTGCGAGGTGAACTCGCCCCTCGGCGTGTACTCCCAGGCTCCGGTGTCGCCGTAGATCTCGTACTCGGAGTCGACCTGCGTCAGGTTCCTGTCCCAGGACGCCTTGGCGATCTCGGTGAGGAGGTCGGAGAGGGACTTCAGCGGGTTGCCCTGGGTGTCCGCCCATCTCTCCCAGGCGTTGAACAGGTTCTGCGACTGGGTCCGGAGCGCTTCGCCCGCCTGCCGGACCATACGGCCCTGCTTGGACGTGCCGACCACGTACTCCATGTCCTCGGAGTAGTTGTCGTACCTCCGCCTCAGTTCGTGGACGAGGTCCCAGAAGACGCCGGCCGCCTGCCCCCGCCAGGCGTCGTTCGGGGAGGAGCTGACGCTGTCCTGCCACTGGTCCGTGAGGATCCGGCCCATCCAGAAGAATCCGGCGACCCGGTCGAAGGAGTCCGCCACCAGGTCGAAGGAGTCAAGCCGCACGCCCTTGTCGGCGGAGACCCCGACCTTCTCCCCGCCCCAGGTGAAGCCGATGGTGCCTTCCTTGTCGTGCAGCAGGGCGCCCAGCGCGCGGCCCGTGCCGAAGGAGTACTTGGTCACCTTGAAGGTGTTCCAGACCGTTCCGTTGCTGCTCGGCTTGAAATGGCCGTCGTCGAGTTCCTTGCCGTAGTTGCTCTTGCCCTCCGAGCCGACGACCTCGCCCTGCTTCGGCGCGCCGTCGGCGGTCCTGGAGCCGAGCAGCGTGAAGCGGGCCTTGTAGTACGTGACGCCCTCGGTGCCGCCCCTGACGTAGAAGGGGATGACGAAGTCCGTGCTCTCGATGTTCCACCCGGCGTTCTGGCCCATCCAGTCGAACTCGTTGCCCGTGATCGAGTCGACCTTCGTCTGCTCGGTGATCTCCACCTTCATCTGCTTGATGCCGTGGTTGCCGGTGATCTCGTCGAAGAGGGTGTGCCGGGGGTCCGCCGTGTACCCGGTGAAGAGCTTGACGGCCTTCAGCCAGTAGTCCTCGGGCCCGGTGTTCTTCTCGTCGGCCATGGTCGAGCTCCATCGGTTCTCTGCGGCGGGGTGCGGGGCGGACGGGGCGGCAGGGGAAAGACGTCGGGGCCGGAGGCCGGTGCGACGGGGCCGGTTCGGCGGGGTAGGCGCGGGACCGAGCCGCGGAGGGCCGCCGGTGAGACGGATGCGGGACGGGTCCGGGTGCGGGACGGGTCCGGGACGGGGTCAGGGCGCGCGGGCGGCTACTTCTTGTCCGTGCTGCCTGAGCCGCCGCCCTTGACGTCCGGCGGTGAGGTGAGGTCGGTCTCCACGTCCTCGTCGTCGAAGATGTCGTACAGCTTCTGTCCCTCGATGGTGGCCAGGGTCTTCCCCTGTGTCTCGAACAGGGACTTGATCGTCTCCTTGAGGGCCGAGTCGATGTCCTTGAACAGCTCCACGTGCTTGAGAAGGATCGCGTCGAGCGTCGCCACCATGGTCTTCACGGAGTCGTTCACGTGCTGCCCGTTGGTCACCGCGTCCGTGGCGAGCGCGCCGATCGCCAGCGGGAGCAGCTCTCCCACCCGGTGCCCTTCGAGGACGCCCTTCCCTCCGTTCAGGGTGCTCGTGGAGAGGACGACGGGGTCGGTGCTGTCCGTGGTGACCGCCGTGAGCAGCTTCCGGAAGGTCCCGATGTCGTCGTCCTTGAAACGCTGGATCCACGCCTTGTCGAGCTGGGTGGGGGGCTTGCCGTCAGTCATGTCCTCGTACCTCTCTCCGGCTCTCCTTCACGGGTGACGCATGACGGGCGGCCGTCCCACGCACCCGCTCCGTGGGACGGCCGCCGTACGGCATCGCGGGTCAGCGGCCGACCCTGAGGTCCTGCCAGCCCTGGGTCTGCTGGCGTTCGTTGCTCGTGTAGAGCGCGCGCACCTGGTCCAGGGTCGCCGCGTTCTCCTGGAGCCAGGAGGCCATCTTGGCGACCGCGTTGTTCCACGCCGCCTGCTTCTCGTCGTAGACCTCGCGATCTTCGCCCTCCCAGGAGTTCTTCAGCGCCTGGAGCTCGTCGTTCAGGCTGCTGATGATCTTCTGGATCTCGGTCGTCTGCAGACGCATGTCGTCGACAGCGTTGTCGACGTGGGCGTAACTGACGTAGATGCGCCCGTCGGTGAAGTTCTCCGACATCGGTGTCCTCTTCTCGCTGCGGGGAGCGGATCGTGGGGTGGCGTGTCCTGCCGTGGGCCGACGGGAGGGCGGCCCGGAGGGGTCACTTGTTCTCCGTGCTGCCCATCAGGTTGTCGAAGACGCTCTGCGACTGGGAGTACGCCTGGTTGATGGCCTCGTTCGAGGAGCCCTGGGCCATGCCCTGGGACCTGAGCGTCTCGTTGAGCTGGTCGATCATGTCCTTGAGGTTCTTCGAGATGACCTCGGCGTGCTCGTCCCAGCTGTCGAGCAGGCGCTGGAAGGAGAGACCGTCGCTGCCCTGGAGCGCGGCGGTCATGCCGTGCTTGGTGTTCTCGACGTCCTGTCTGCGGCTCTGGACGCCCGAGTAGGCCATCTCCAGGGCTTGGATGCCGTTCCGCGTCGCCTGTTCTTCTGCCCTCTGTACGCCCGCCATGGGCTTGCCCCTTTCGGTGGTTCCTCACCGCCAGGCCCGAGGCGCTGGCGCGGCCCGCGACCGGACGCCGAAGTGCCGTCATCCGACCGGCCGGTGCAGACGAAGATGCTAGAAGAGTCATGGCCGCGTGAGCAACGCTTACCAGGAAGAAAGGCCGTTATACAGACCCTCCGTCAATTCCTCTCATTCACAGGCCACTTGATCTGCGTGAACTCTTCCTCAGATGTTCCTCAAATGTCGATACGCCTATGGTGGGGACGAGTTGAGGCAGTCATCGGTTGCGTGTTTCTCCACCGAATGCGTCACACGGCGGAGCCGTCACCGTCGCACGGCCGGAAATCGCCGCCGAGGCGGTCAGGTCGGGGCCGGTGGGCAGCATCGACAGCAGTGACGAGGGAAGCCGTCGCGCCTGCCCGGTGGTGTATCCCAGTGCCTTCAGCGAGTCCGCCGACGGCACCCGGTACTTCACCCCGCTGTCCGTCACCAGGTAGAGGGTGCTGCCGAGGTCGGAGCCGTCCGCGCCGAGCGCGTGCACCAGCGCGCCGCCGCCGGGCGGCACCACGATCCGGTTGACGGTGACACAGGCCGGGGCCAGTCCCTCCGTGGGGGCCTGCGCGGGTCTGCCGAGGCCGTCGGCGTCCGTCAGGGACACACTCACCCGTGTCCCGTCCGTGTCGGCCCGGATCCCCACACAGGGCGCCTCGCCGACGCCGGGCTCGACCGCCGTCGGGGGGCTGTCGGGCAGGCCTCCGGGCGTGCCGCCCCCGGTGCCGGGCGCCAGGCGTCCGACCACCTCGGAGGCCGCGAGGGTGACGGCGCTCACCGCGCCGCCCGCGTACGCCTGCTTCCTGGTGGCCGGATCGCCGAGGAGCAGCGCGGCCAGGGTGGCGCTGACGGGGGCAAGGCCCTCCTGGCGCAGGACGTGGTAGCGGTGGGCTCCGCCGGGCGCGGACACCTGGAAGACCTGGCCGACGCGGGTGTCCCGGCCGCCCAGGGAGGGACCGGGGCGGCCCCGCCCGGGTACGGCCGGGGCCGTCAGGTCGGGGCCGGAGGGCAGTGCGTTGAGGAAGGCCGCGGAGACCGGCAGGGACGCGCGCGCGCCGTAGCCGAGGGCCTCGCGGGCGCCGCCCGCCGTGTCCAGGCGCAGCTTGCCGCCCTGCCACACGAGGTAGGGGGTCCGGTCGGGGGCGGTGACGAGCAGGCCCTGCGCGGTGGTGAGGCCCGCACCCCCCGGGTCCTTCCCCACGGCGAGGGCGGTGGCCGTCGTACCGGCGCCGTCCGTGGCCGAGCACACCTGCCAGGGTCCTTCGGTGAGGGAGCCGGGCAGTTCGTCCGGTGCGCCGGGGATGCCCACGGGCGCACCGTGGGCGGTGCCGCCGAGCGACCGGCTACCGACGGAGGCGGTCTTCATCCCGGGGCCGAGGAGCAGCCTGGCCGAGGTGTGGTTGCGCACCGGGCGGAGGCGTCCGTCGAGGTAGAGGTAGCGGCCGCCGGTGTCCTTGTTGACCACCAGCGTGCCGTCGGCCCGCCAGGAGTCCTTCGTACCGGGTCTGAGCAGCCCGAAGACGAAGGATCCCGCGCAGATCAGCAGGGCGATGATCACGCTGATGGCGATGCCCCGGTTGGTTCTTCCCTGGGGGCTCTCCGGGGCGTCGGGATCGGCTCTCAGCAGGCCCGAGGTCAGCCGTCCCATGACGAACATGTGTGCCTGGACCTGGTCGCGCTTGGACTGCACTGTGCGTTCCTCCGGTTCGGGCCGTCAGCCGTTCAGTCCGCGCAGGGCGCCGTACACGCCGAGCACCCAGAGGGCCAGCGGCAGGAGGGCGAGCGCGGCCGCGGTGTGCAGGATCTCCGCCGCCCGGCCCCAGTACGGGACGAGTCGTCGGCCGGGCACCGTCCAGGAGGCGATGGCGAGTCCGGCGGCGGCGGCCAGCAGGCCCGCGGCGAGCAGGAGCCGTCCGTCGGCCGTGCGGGACGGGGCGCCGAGGAGGACCAGCAGCAGGAGTCCCCCGGCCCCGGGGAGGATGAGGGACAGTCGCTGCCAGACGTTCCCCGGGCCCCGTCCGTGCAGCAACAGCAGCAGGGCGAGGACGACCGCCATGACGGCTTCGGCGAGGCCGCCGTCGTGGGCGAGGACGGCCAGGCACACCGCGCACACGACGCCGACGGCCCCGTACAGCGAGGTCATCCAGCCGTCGGCGATCACCGCGCGGGCGGCGACCACCGAGGTCCGGTGGGGTTCGATGCCCTCCTGGAGCTGTTCGGCGTTGGTCGGCAGCGGCGGCATCCGCAGTCCGGACATCCGGAAGGCGAGGGTGGGGACGAACGCCCCGAGGAGTACGGCCGCCAGGGCGGCGATCCCGGCGAACTCGGCGAGTCCGAGATCGGTGACGAGCATCAGGGCGCCGACGAGGGCGCCGAAGACCATGACGACGGCGAGGCCGAGGAAGAGGGCGGCGAAGGAGCCGACGGCGGCGAGGGCGACGACGGCGCCGCCCGCGCCCGCCGCGCAGGCGGCGAGGAGCCGGGCGCCCAGCACTTCGTGGCCGTGCGGTCCGCCCAGGTCGCCGCCGGGCAGGAGCCAGCCCGCGAGGGCGAGGTAGGGGCCGGTCATGAAGCCGATGGCCGCTCCCGCGGCGGCGTCGCCGACCGCGCGGCTCGCCGCTCCGGCACCGGCGATCAGCAGCAGTCCGGCCAGGGCCGCGCCGGTCGCGCGGGCCACCGGTGAGCCGTCGGGCAGGGCGAGGACGAGCGCCCCGGCGAGCAGGGCGGTGACGGCGAAGCCGCGGAGCAGCCGGGTGCCGGCCGCCGGGGTCCAGCCGTGCGGGCGGTCCCGCATGGTGGTGGAGATGCCGTCGACGAGGTCGTCGACGTGTACCTCGGGGAGGGCGTCGACGCGTGGTCTGAGGTAGAGGGTCTCGCCGTCGCGCAGGTCGTAGGAGTCGAGGGTGCGTTCCTCGTCCATCGGTTCGCCGCCGAGGCGTTGCAGCACCCAGCCGCCGTGGTCGAGGCCGGTCTCCGCGAGGTCGTCGCCGCCGTAGCCGAGGACGGCGGGCAGCAGGTCGGCCACGGGGACGTCGGAGGGGACCGCGAGGTCCATGGTCCTGTTCGGGGCGCGTACGGTCAGGCGGCACAGTCCTGCCGCCTGGTTGTCAGTCATCGGCCTTGCTCACGCTTCTTCCGGGGGTCTGCGAACGGGGTTCCCGGGTTGCCGTCGCACCCGGCGTGCGGCGAAGGACGGCTCGGTGGACACGTCATCGTATGCGCGTGATCGTATGCGGGTGTGGAATGCGCCGCCGGGCGGGTGCACATTACTGGTCGGGTCGATCAACTGATATACCGGGTGGGCGGAGTTCGCTGACCGGTCGCCGGTGCGGATGTGACGGAGTTCTCACCCGCCGGTTTTTTCACCGGTGTTGTCGCACCGTTGCGCCGACGTTGTCCCGCTACCGAGGAGATCTTTCGTTGAGTGTGGTCCTGTTCCGCCGTCCGGCGCGACGACGTGGCCCCGAAATGCCGGACGGCGAAATGAAGTTGCAGGAGCCGCCGACGCTGCCCGAAGTGGTGCCGGACAGCTCCGCGGTGTGGACTTATCTGCCGATGGCGCTGATGTCGGTCTCCATGATGCTCATGTTCATGAAACCGGGTATGAGCGGTGGGGGCGGCAGCCACTTCATGTATCTGGCCATGGGGCTGATGGTGCTGTCGTCGGCGGCCATGATGCTGGGCCAGATGGTCCGGAAGGCCAGTGAGCGCAAGCAGCGTCTGAAGGGGGAGCGCCGCGACTACCTGCGCTACCTGACACAGATCCGGCGGAAGGTCCGCGCGGCCGTGTCCGACCAGCAGAAGGCGCTGGCCTGGCGTCATCCTCCGCCCTCGGCGCTGTGGCAGCTGGCGGGAACGACCCGGCTGTGGGAACGCAGGCCGCAGGACGAGGATTTCGGCGAGATCCGGGTGGCCGTCGGGGAGCAGCGGCTGGGGCTGCGGCTGACGCCGACGTCGACCACTCCGGTCGAGGACCTGGAGCCGTTGTCGGCGCACGCGCTGCGCAGTTTCATCCGGGCGTACTCGACCGTTCCCGAGCAGCCGATCGCGATCTATCTGCGGGCCTGGGCGCGGGTGCTGTTCCGGGGCGACGAGGACCGGATACGGGCGGTGGCCCGCGCGATCGTCGCGCAGCTGGCCACGTTCCACGCCCCGGACGACGTGTGGGTGGCGCTGTGCGTGTCGGACGAGCGGCGGGCGGACTGGGAGTGGGTGAAGTGGCTTCCGCACCATCTGCATCCGCAGGAGACCGACGGCGCGGGCCCGGCCAGGATGTCCGTGTCCACCTTCAACGAGCTGGAGGACCTGCTCGGTGCCGAGTTCCTGGAGCGTCCGCCGTTCGACCCGGACGCACCGCCCAGCCGTGACGAACCGTTCACCGTCATCGTGGTGGACGGGGGTTCCGTGCCCGCCCAGCACCGGGCGGAGGGTTCGGGCTTCCGCAACGCCGTCGTCCTGGACCTCTCCGGTGCGCTGAGCTGGCGGCCGGGGCGGGTCACGCTGCGGTTCGACGTGAGCGGGGACTCCTTCGGGCTGGTCCGCACCGACCGGGAGCGCAAGGAGCAGACCACCCGGCTCGGGCGGCCGGACGGGCTGGGGACGGTCGGTGCGACGGCGCTGGCCAAGCGGCTGGCGCCGTACCGGATGGGGCTGGGCGGCGGCGACGCCACGGAGCCGCTCTCCTCGGACGTGGAGCTGACCAGGCTCCTCGGCATCACCGATCTGTACCAGCACGATCCCCGGTCCCTGTGGGAGCGGGGCACCGGCTCGCAGCGGCTCAAGGTGCCGATCGCGGTCGGCCCGGACGGTGCGCCGGTGGAGCTGGACATCAAGGAGTCGGCGCAGGGCGGCACCGGTCCGCACGGGATGCTCATCGGCGCGACCGGTTCCGGCAAGAGCGAACTGCTGCGCACCCTGGTCCTGGCGATGGCGCTGTCGAACTCCTCGGAGACGCTCAACTTCGTCCTGGTGGACTTCAAGGGCGGCGCCACGTTCCTGGGTCTGGACGAACTCCCGCACGTCTCGGCGGTGATCACCAACCTCGCCGGGGAGGCGGCTCTGGTCGGCCGGATGCAGGACGCTCTGCACGGCGAGCTGATCCGTCGCCAGGAGCTGCTGCGCTCGGCGGGCAACTACACCTCGGCGCTGGAGTACGAGAGGGCGCGGGCTGGCGGGACACCGCTGGATCCGCTGCCGAGCCTCTTCGTCATCGTCGACGAGTTCAGCGAACTCCTCTCCTCGCACCGCGAGTTCATGGAGCTTTTCGTCATGATCGGGCGTCTCGGGCGGAGTCTGGGGGTCCATCTGCTGCTGGCCTCGCAGCGGCTGGACGAGGGGCGGATGCACCAGCTGGAGAGCCATCTCTCGTACCGCATCGGGCTGCGCACCTTCTCCGCGATGGAGAGCCGTGGAGTCCTCGGGGTGCCGGACGCCTACCAGTTGCCGCCGCAGCCCGGCGGCGGTTTCCTGAAGTCCGGTGTGGAGGCGCTGACCCGGTTCCGTGCCGCGTACGTCTCCGGGCCGTACGAGCAGCGGCGCGGCCGGGCGAACCAGGCCAGGGTGGCGCACCAGACGATGCCGTGGACGGCGTCGTACGTGGTGCCCCGGCAGCCCGCCGACGTCCCGGAGCCGGAACCGGAGCCCGTGGAGGAGACCTCCGAGACCCTGCTGTCCGTCGCCGTGCGGCGGATGATCGGCGCGGGGCCGCCCGCCCATCAGGTGTGGCTGCCGCCGCTCGACCTGCCCGTCACCCTCGACCAGGTGCTGCCGCCGCTGACGCCCGATCCGGAGCTGGGCCTCACCGCGGTGGGCTGGCCGCTGCGCGGGGCGCTGACCGTCCCGGTCGGCATCGTGGACCGGCCCTTCGACCAGTCGCGGGACCTGCTGACCGTCGATCTGTCGGGTGTCGGCGGCCATGTGGCCGTCGCGGGTGGTCCGCAGAGCGGCAAGAGCACCATGGTGCGGACGATCCTGACCGCGCTGGCCCTCACCCACACCCCGCGCGAGGTGCAGTTCTACTGTCTGGACTTCGGCGGTGGCACCCTGGCGTCGCTGGCGGGGCTGCCGCACACGGCGGGGGTCGCCGCGCGCCTCGACACCGAGCGGGTGGGCCGGGTGATCTCCGAGGTCACCACGCTGCTCGCGGACCGTGAGCGGTTCTTCCTGGACCAGGGCATCGACTCGATGGCGACGTACCGCCGCCGCCGGGCGGCGGGCGAGTTCGCCGACCAGCCGCACGGGGACGTGTTCCTCGTCATCGACGGCTGGTCCACGGTCCGCCAGGACTTCGACCGCAACATCCAGACGTTCTCCGCCATCGCCGCCCGGGGCCTCAACTACGGCATCCACCTCATCGTGACCACCGCCCGCTGGGTGGAGCTCACCGCGGCCATCCGCGATCAGGCGGGCACGCATCTGGAGCTGCGGATGGGTGACGCGATGGACTCCGAGATCGACACCCGGCGGGCCGCCACCGTGCCCCGCGTCCCCGGCCGGGGCCTCACCCGCGAGGGCAAGCTGCACTACCTCACCGCTCTCCCCCGCATCGACGGCACGGAGTCCGTCGACGACCTCTCCGACGGGCTCGCGGGTCTGGTGGCCGCGGTGAAGGAGAGCTGGCACGGCCCTGCGGCCCCGAGGCTGCGGATGCTGCCGACGAAGCTCCCGGTACGCGAACTCCCGCCTGCCGGTGGCGATTTCCGGATGCCCGTCGGCCTGGAGCAGGAGCGTCTCTCGGTCGTCTGGCACGACTTCAGCGAGAGCCCGCACATGGTGGTCGTGGGGGACACCGAGAGCGGCAAGACCAATCTGCTGCGGCTCGTGGCGAAGGCCGTCATGGACCGGTACACACCGGCCGAGGCGCGCATCATGCTCGTGGACTACCGCCGCGACCTGGTGGAGGCGGTTCCGGAGGAGTACCGGCTCGGCCACGCCGTGTCGACGGACGCCCTCAGGGACCTCATCGACGGCGCGGCCCGCGCGGTGCGGACCCGTGTCCCCGGACCGGACATCGCCCCGGGGCGGATGAAGCGGGCCGACTGGTGGTCCGGGCCCCGGCTGTTCATCCTGGTCGACGACTACGACATGGTGGGCGCCGGGATCGGCAACGCGCCGTTCGAGCCGCTGCTGAACCAGCTGGCCCTGGGCTGGGAGGTCGGCCTGCACATCGTGGTGGCCCGGGGCGCCTCGGGCGCCGGGCGCGGGATCAACGAGATGCTGCTGCGACGGCTCCTGGAGGTCAACACCCCCGCCCTGCTGCTGTCCTGCCCGCCGTCGGAGGGCTATCTGCTGGGCAACATCAAGGGCAGGACCATGAATCCGGGCCGGGCCGTCCGGGTCGCCCGTCGCAAGACGACGACGATCCAGACGGCGCTGGTGGGCGAGCCGGAGAAGTGAGCGGGCCTCCGCCGGGCGAGCGCGGCGCCCTCCCGGGGGTCCCGTCCCCCACCGCCGGGCGGAGGTCGGTCACGTCGTGGCCCGGATTCCGCACCGGCGGGCGGCACCCGCTCCTGGTCGGGACGGAGGAGCGCCGCGCGAAGTGCCACGGCGCGGGGCGGGAGCCGGGCACGGCACGAGGTGCGTGGGGCGGGGCGCACGGCCCCTGCCACGGGCGTCCCGGCCGGTACGGGCCGCCACGCGCTCCCGTAGGCGCTCCGCGCGGGAGGCACGGGCGCCCGGCTCCCCCGGACGTGCCGGACACGTCCGTACGCGGCTCCCGCTCGCCTCGGCCGCGAGCCGCTGCCCGGCCGGGCCGCGTACACCGCCCAGCCCGTGGGTCACCCGGTGGTGCCGCGCTCCGGCTCGCGGCCCGCCGGGCGCCAGCCCCGGGCCCGGCCGCGCGGGATCACCACGGCGGCCGCGGCCACCAGCAGCGCCAGCCCTCCGCCCGCTCCCGCGATCCACAGGGCGCGGCGGCGCGGCTCGGGGGAGGACTCGGGGGCGATGGCCACGGGAGGCAGGGCGGGCGGGGCGGCCCGCTCGTCGGGGAGCACGGCGGTGAGTGCCGCGTACGGGTCGACGCGTGGCGGGACCGCGGGATAGGCAGCCGCGACGAGCTGACGCGCCACCTGGGCCGCCGTCATCCCCGGATGCCGTGAGCGGACGAGGGCCGCCGCCCCGGCCACGTTGGCCGCCGCGAACGAGGAGCCGGAGCCGATGAAGTGGCCGGCGCCCTCGGGCCCGGCGCTGACCACGGCGTCACCGGGCGCCGCCAGGTCGGCGCCCGCCGGCGGCGGGGCGTTCTTCGGGCGGGTGCCGTCGGGGCCGTGGTCCATGACCGTGAGGACGCCGGGCACGGCGGCGGGCCAGTACCAGGGTGCCGGGCGGACCGTGCGGCCGGTGGCGCGGTCCCGGGGCAGCGCGTCCGGCGCGTAGGGGGCGACGACCAGTGCGTCCTTCTGCCGCGCGTACTCCACCGCCGCCGTCAGGACCTCCTTGCCGTCGGGGACCACGCGCCCCACGTAGACGACCTTCGCCCCGCCGTCGACCGCGGCCCGGATGCCGTCGGCGAGCAGTCGCGCCGTCGGGGCGCCGCGCTCGTCGGTGCCGCGCACCGCGAGGACGCGGGCGGCGGGCGCGACCCCGGCCGGGCCGACGCCCTCGGCGGGCGCGGCGGCGATCAGACCCGCGGCGAAACTCCCGTGCCCCACACAGTCCTTGCCCGCCGCGCCGACCGCCGTGACCCGGCCGCCGAGGGCGGGGACGGTGGCCGCGACGCCGGTGTCCACCACGCCGACCGTCACACCGCTGCCGTCCGCGAGCGTCCATGCGCGCTTCAGACCCAGGGCCTGCCGGGTCCACGGTTCCTGACGGGCGATCACTTTCGATGCCGGTGTGCAGGGTTCACCGGGTGCGACGACCGAGGGGATGGAAGGCAGTTCGACGGAGTCCGCCACGGCGGGTGCCGCCCGGGTGGTGAGGGGCACCACGGCCACCAGGGTCACGGCCACCGCGTGACGTACCGGGCGGCGGGAGGAACGAGCACGTCGCATGGCCCGCACGATACGCTCGCAGCGTCACCGCGCGGCACGCCGCCCCGCTCGTACCAGCCCACGGGAGAACCTCGGCGGGTATCGTTCCCGAGGAACGAACCCCCTTGCCCTGTACGGGGTATGGCACCGTCCCACCTGCGCGAAGAGGCCGCCGTGCGGCGCCCGACGACCTGGCGACCGGCGCCACCGTTCCCGTAGCCTTCCTCGTGTGCCCGATCTCCCTCCGGCCGTCCGGCGGCACGGGTCCGGGGGCGCCGAGGGGACCGGCGGCGGCAGCAGCGTCACAACGAGGAGGCTCCAGCGTGTCACGGCAGTTGCTCACGGTCGGCCCGGACGAGCCGCAGGGCTTCCGGACGATCGGCGAGGCCCTGGAGAAGGCGCGCGCGGGAGCGGTGATACGCGTCCGGCCCGGCCGCTACCGCGAGAACCTGACCGTGCGCACCCGCATCACCATCGCCGGTGAGGGGGAACGCGGGGACGTCGAGATCTGCCCGCCGAGGGGCACCGCCGTGGTGCTCGTCGCGGACGCCGTGATGCTCACCGGTCTGACGCTGCGCGGCGGCAGCGAGGACCTGCCCGTCGTCGACGCGCCCCGGGGCCAGGTCGCCATGGACGGGTGCGCGGTGGTGGGTTCCGGCTGGACGGCGGTCCTCGCCCGTGAGCAGGGCTCGCTGGCCATCCGTAACTGCCGTGTCTCCAACCCCAACGGTGCCGGAGTGGTGGACACCGCGCCCACGGGGAGCGTCGTCGCCGACTCGGTCTTTGAGCATCTGGGCACCTCGGCGATCGTCCTCGGCGAGCAGGCCCGTACCACCGTGCGCGGCTGCCGGGTCCGGGACGCCGAGGGCAACGGCATCCTCGCCAACGGCGAGGCCCGGGGCCGGGTGGAGGACTGTGACATCAGCGCCACGGGCAAACCCGCCGTCGCGCTCGAAGGCACCTGCTCCACCCATGTGCTGCGCACCCGGGTCCACGACACCTCCGTCGGCGTGTACGTGACCAGCGGCGCGCGGCCCACCCTCGAAGAGGTCACCGTCACCGACACGACGGGGCCCGGCATCGTGCTGGCCTCCGGCGCCGACCCGGAGGTGCTGCGCTGTGTCACCTCCCGGACCAAGGGCAGCGGGCTCACCGTCACCGAGCGTTCCCGCGGCACCTTCCAGGACTGCGACTTCGACTCCGCGACCGCCCCCGCCGTCCGGGTGCTCGGCAACAGCGCGCCGCTGCTGACCGGCACCACCGTCCGCGACTGCGCCGACAGGACCGCCTCCGTGCTGCTGACGGAGAGCTCCTCGGCGGAGTTCGACCGGCTGGACGTCATCGACGCCGCCGGGGTCGGCGTCTCCGTCCGCTCCCACGCGAACCCGCTGCTGAGCCGGGTGCGGATCACCGGCGCGCGCGGCCACGGTCTGGAGGTGACCGAGGACGGCCGGGGCCGGATGGAGGCGTGCGCGGTGGAGGGTGCGGAGGGCTCCGGCATCCGGATCGCCGACGGCGGCGCGCCGGACGTCCGGGACACCACCGTACGGCGGACCGCGCTGGCCGGGGTGTCCGTGGGTGCCGGGGGCCGGGGCGCCCTCCGCGACTGCGAGATCCGGGCGAGCGCCACCGCCGGTCTGCAGGTGGAGAGCGGCGGGGAGGTCACCGGTCACCGGCTCCACGTCGCCGAGTCCGGCGCCCACGGTGTCCTGGTCGCCGAGGGGGGACGGGCCGCCCTGGAGGCGTGCCACGTCACGGGCAGCACCGGCGACGGCATCCGGGTCGACAGCACCGAGAAGGTCGCCCTCACCCGGTGCACCGTGCGCGACAACCGGGGCGCGGGCCTCCGGCAGTCCCGGGGCAGCGACCGCCTCACCGTGTCGGACCTCGACAGCAGCGGCAACGCCGTCCCCGACGCCTGGGGCGAGGACCTCGGTCCGGGCGGCACGACGGACGGCGCCCCGAGCGGCGCCGTCCGGACTCCCGAGGGACCGCTGGAGGAACTGGAAGCGCTGGTCGGCCTGGCCGACGTCAAGCACCAGGTCCACACCCTGGTCACCCTCAACCAGCTCGCGCAGCGGCGCGCGAGTCTCGGGATGCCCGCCCCGCCGATGAGCCGCCACCTGGTGTTCTCCGGCCCGCCCGGCACCGGCAAGACGACGGTCGCCCGGCTCTACGGCGGGATCCTCGCCGAGCTGGGAGTGCTGCGCTCCGGCCATCTGGTCGAGGTCTCCCGCGCCGATCTGGTCGCGCAGATCATCGGCGGCACGGCCATCAAGACCACCGAGGCGTTCAACGAGGCCCTCGGCGGTGTGCTGTTCGTCGACGAGGCGTACACCCTGCTGTCGGACGGCCGGGGGTCGGGGGCCGACTTCGGCAGGGAGGCCATCGACACCCTCCTGAAGCTGATGGAGGACCACCGCGACGACGTGGTGGTCATCGCCGCGGGCTACACCGGTCAGATGGACGACTTCCTCGGCTCCAACCCCGGTCTTGCCTCCCGGTTCACCCGGACCGTCGAGTTCGCCAACTACTCGGTGGAGGAGCTGGTCACCATCACCGAGTCCATGTGCGCCGCCCACCGCTACGATCTCGACCCGAGCACCCTGGACGCCCTCGCCCTGCACTACGAGCGGATGCCCCGCGACGCCACGTTCGGCAACGGCCGCGCGGCCCGCCGCGTCTTCGAGGAGATGGTGGACCGGCAGGCCTTCCGGCTCGGCTCGATGGCCGATCCCGCCGAGGCGGACCTGTCGTTGCTGCTGCCCGCCGACGTCGCCCCCGAGGCGGCGCCGGGCGGCGCGGACACGGCCCGCAGTTCCCAGGACCTGCTGGCCGAACTGGACGCCATGGTGGGCCTGTCCGCCGTCAAGCACGAGGTCACCGACCTCACCCACCTCCTGGAAGCCACCCGCCAGCGCCGGGCGGCGGGCCTGCCCACCCCGAAGATCAGCCACCACCTGGTCTTCTCCGGCCCGCCCGGCACCGGCAAGACCACCGTCGCCCGGCTCTACGCGGATCTGCTGCACTCCCTCGGCGTCCTGAGGACCGGACAGCTCGTGGAGGTGGCCCGCGCGGATCTGGTGGGCCGCTACGTGGGACACACCGCGCAGCTCACCAAGGAGGTCTTCGAACGGGCCTTCGGCGGCGTGCTGTTCATCGACGAGGCCTACACCCTCACCCCCGGCGGTTCGGGCTCCGACTTCGGGCAGGAGGCCGTGGACACCCTGCTGAAGCTGATGGAGGACCACCGCGACGAGGTCGTCGTCATCGCCGCGGGCTACACCGACGAGATGCGGCGCTTCCTGGCCTCCAACCCGGGGCTCGCGTCCCGGTTCAGCCGGACCGTGGAGTTCGAGCACTACTCCTCGGACGAACTGGTCACCATCATGGACACCTACGCCTCCCAGTCCGGCTACGACTGCGCCGAGGAGACCCTGGACGCGCTGCGCGCCCATGTCGCCCGCATCCCGAGGGACCGCTCCTTCGGCAACGCCCGTACCGCCCGCCAGATCCTGGAGTCGATGATGACGCGCCAGGCCCGGCGCATCGGCGCGCTGGCCGCGCCCGGTCTGGAGGACCTGCGGCTGCTGCTCCCGGCGGACGTCCCGACGCCCTCCCCCGGGCCCACGGGCTGACCGGACCGACCGGGCCACGTCTTGCCGTGTACGCCCCTGGTGCCGGGGCGCGCGCGTCAGGCGGAGGCCGCGCCCATGCTCCCGGCCGCGCCCTCGGCCGCGGACTCGGAAGTGACCTGGCTCCCCGCCGGAGCCGGAGCCTCGCCCGCGACGGCACCTGACGGGTCCGACGGGTCCGACGGGTCCGACGGGTCCGACGGGTCCGACGGGTCCGACGGGTCCGACGGGTCCGACGACAGGATGAACTCGTACAGGTCGTCGTGGGTGCGGGAGTGGTGGCTCGCCTCGACCAGGGCGTTCCAGCGGTCCGCCGTCCGCAGGTGCTCGGACCAGGCAGCTCGGTTGCGCAGGATGTCGGACCGCAGCCCGGGGAGGTCCATGACGGTGAGGTTCCAGGCGTTCGCGTCGCCGCACAGCGTGTTGTCGCGTATCGACACCGTGTTGCGCATCAGGGCGGCGGGGAAGGTGGCGCACACCATCGGCCGGTGGACGTAGGCGCCGCAGCGCGCGTGACCCGGGGCGATCTCCATCAGGAACACGCACCCCTCGGTGTCCGGCCGGTGGCGCAGCCTGAGGTCGTACATCGGGCCCTCGCGCCGGAACCGGAAGTCGCCGTCGTCCTTCTCCCTGAGCGTCACGAACTCCCGTGGGTGGAGGGCCATTCCGGCGGCGAGCCTGCGCACGTCCGCCATGGTCACGTTGACGGTGTACTCCCGGCAACAGCGGCCTGCGCACGACGCGCAGCCCCCGAGGCTGCGTCCCGAGGCGCTCACGCGACCACGTCCTCGGGCCAGGGCGCGCCCGTCTCCCGGGCCGCGTGCGCCTCCAGGAGGTAGTGCTGGAAGTCCTCGATCCCGGGCGGGTCGTCGATGTCCTTGGGCAGGGCGTTCCAGCGGGCGACGGTCTCGAACCAGTGGTCGCGGTCGGCGGCCCACCGCCGTTCCGCCCGCGCCAGGCCCGCCGCGTCGAGCGGCCGTCCCGGCCTCCCGGGACCGTCCCGCTCCGCGCCCCCGACCGGGGTCCCTCCGGCGTCCGGCGGGCTCGCCCTCTGTCCGGGACCGGGGCCGGGTCCAGGTCCAGGGAAGACGGGATACATCCGGCAGACGACGGGGGCGAGTTCGCCGAGTCCGCACCGTCCGGTTCCCTCCAGGGTGCGGACGTGGAAGACGCAGCCGTGCGCCGCGTTGGCGATCCTGAGGTTGACCCGGCGGCGGGCGTTGTCCAGGACCACGCCGGTCGGGTCGTCGGCCGCCGCCGGGGCGGTCTGGGTGAAGTGCCTCGGCTCCAGGGCGAGCGTCCGTGCGATGCGGACGATGTCCGCGCCGGTGACCATGCGCGGCCCCCGGTAGCAGAGGCCCTTCGCGCGGGCGGACTGCCAGGCGCCGTCGGCACCGGATGCGGTGTCCACTGTCAAACCGTGTTCCCCCTGTGGTCTGTCGGCAGCCGCGCTCCGGGACCGGACGGTCAGGCACGGCCTCACCCGCCCGGCTGTCCGCCCGACGCGACCGGCTCGGCGAGCTTCCCCGGTTCTCCCGGCCCTCGCGGCCCTTCCGTCGGGTAGCCGGTGTCGCGACACCGCCGGTCCGGGTGGCTTCGGGTGATCCGGTCGCGAGCGAGCGTAGTCGATCGGCTGTCCGAGCCGTGGCGCGGACAGAGACGTACACAGGAGTCATACGGGGACGTGCACGTGGGCGGACAGCGAGGTGCGCAGCAGCCAAACGGGGCCGTACGTCCCTGGCGCCCAGGCCGTACGTCCTCTCCCTCCCGGGCCGTACGTCCCGGCGCTCATGGCCTGTTTCACCGCTGTGGGGACCCGTGGCACGGCGTAGCCTTCGATCAGTTGTCCGGAAATGCTCTCGAATATGTCCGCGATCCGTAACGGAGGCATCCGATCGTTCCGGTGTCTCGTCCTGCCGAGTGGTCGCAGGTGACCGGGGGACGACGTGGAACAGGGCGAGAGGGACGGACATGACGCGGCACGGCAACGGGCGTGGTTGGTACGGCAAGGTGCTCGGGGCGGCAGTCGGAGTGGTGGTGCTCGCCACCGGCGCCTCTCTGTGGACCGCGCAGGCAGATCCGGCGGAAGCCCCCGCGCCGAAGACCTCCACCCCTGCCGCACCAGCCGCACCGACCACGTCGGACAAGGCCGCGAAGCCGGTCTCGGTGACCATCGCGCACGCCTCGGAGGCGGGGCCGCGCGGAGTCAACATCACCATCGACGACGGCCCCGACCCCGTGTGGACCCCGCGCGTGCTCGACCTGCTGCGCACGTACCGGGTGAAGGCCACCTTCTGCATGGTCGGGACCCAGGCGAAGGCCCACCCGGACCTCGTGAAGAAGGTGGTCGCGGAAGGGCACCGGCTCTGCGACCACACGGTGTCGCACAACACCGCGATGGACAAGGACTCCCAGGCGTACCAGAAGCAGCAGATACTCGACGCCGAGCGCATGATCACCGAAGCGTCCGGGGGCGTGCGCCCGATGTACTACCGGGCTCCCGGCGGGGCCTTCACCCCGTACAGCCGCGAGGTCGCCGCTTCCCGGGGGATGCGCCCGCTGGGCTGGAACGTGGACACCAAGGACTTCGAGCGTCCCGGTGCGGACGCCATCGTCGCCACCGTGAAGAAGCAGTTGCGGAACGGGCCGACGATCCTGTTCCACGACGCCGGCGGCGACCGCACCCAGACCGTCGAGGCCCTGCGCCGTCTCCTCCCCTGGCTCAGGGAGCAGGGCTACTCGTTCGGCTTCCCGGTGCGCTGAGGCCGTCCGCCGTGGCGCTCCCCCGCCCTCAGGCCAGACGGGCCAGGAGGCCGATCTCCGGGTCGAGGACACCGGGCTGGCCGAGCGCGCGGAAATCCGCCTCGACCGCGCTCAGGCCGAGGGCTCCCGCCCGGACCGCATGGTAGCGGACCATCGTCCACACGAACACGTCGACGCTGTCGAACTGCGTTCCCTCCTCGATGACTTCCTCCTCGTGGAACCAGACCGCGACCCTGCCGTTCGTGAGCACGACGAAGTAGTTGCCGCCGCCGTCGGCACCGACGGACCACACGTCGTCGTCGGAGAGTTCCGTGTCGTAGTCGGAGTCGAGGATGCGGCAGTCGTTGGCCTTGAAGTCGAAGGCGTACGACCAGTCCGCGATGTCGAGGACGTCGGGCAGGGTCCCCTCGCGGACCCGGCGGTCGAACCCGGCCAGCGCGACGGCGGCATCGTGCGGGAGCCTGGCCAGGAAGGGTGCGACCGGACGGGTCCCGGTGGGCACGACGGCCCGTGGGGCCTCGGCGAACCAGCGCGCCACGTCGGCGTCCAGGTCCCGTTCCACGTACCCGGTCAGCTGATCAACGGTGAGTGACATGCGCTGAGGCTAGCGGAGCGCACTGACAACGAGCCGTTGCCGGTGTGCGACGACCAGGCAGCCACGGGCCACACCCTCCACGAGATCCGGAAAACCGTTCGACCGGCCGCCGTTGGTGGTTCTGGGGTCGGTGACGTGGCAACGAAACTCAAGCGCAACGTTCGAGCATCGCGTGATCGGAGCCAACAAGGAGGGCTGGCTTGATCGCCCCCTCGATCTCCAGGAGCGGCACCTGTGAAGGCTCCGCGTGTACGGCGTCCCCCTCGGCAGAGAGGACCGCCATGACGGCCTCCCAGCGGCCGTTCGTCCGCCAGCGGTCCCCGTAGGTCTTCACCGACCGGGACTCGAACCGAGCGAAGATCTCGGGCCAGCTGGAACCGGAGCGCGCCTTATGGAGGATGCCATCAAGCATCCGCCTCGGATCCACGCCCCAGTGGCCCGTCATCAGCGGGGCCACCCGCTCCCATGCCTCGTCGGTCAGTTCGGGAACGAGTCTGTTGCGGTCGGCGAACCACTGGCCGACCGAGCACTTGCGCCCGGCCTTCCGCGTGATCGGCTGGCCGACGACCTTCGCCCTGATGTCCAGCATCTCGATATATCCGGCCTGACCCTCGACGTCGGCCTGAGTCATGTGGATATGTGGATATGTGCCAATTCGGCCAGGGCCTCGATGTCATTGGCCCGACCTTCCGTTGCCGCGGCCTCCGCCTGCCACTGCCGGGTCTCGGCGAGCAGCTTCTCCGTCTCGGCAAGCTCCGCTTCAAGCCGCCGTACGGCGCGCTCCACATGCGCCTCGGCCTCGGCTCTGCCGAGACCCTTGCGGGCCGCCTGGCGGGCGGCCACGGTCATGGCCAGATCCATCGACTCCTGCTGCTCCTCGATCTGCCGCTCGAAGTCAGCGATCCGCTTCTCGTAGTCCACCTTGCTTCCGGCGTGCCTCGTCGCCTGGAGGGAGGCGAGGTGGCGCAGGCGCTTGGTGTCGCCCAGCATGGCGCGGATCTGGTCCCAGACGTACGCCTCAACCGCCTCGGCATCCATGCTGGGGCAGGAGCAGCGCGGAGCGCCTGCGTACTCCGGCTTCTTGCCGGAGCAGCGGTATTCCCGCTCGGCTCCGCCTCCGCCGGTGTAGTGCTTCCCGCAGGGGCTCTCAGGGCGCCGGGACAGCGTGTACGTGCGCCCCCTGGTCACCGGAGGGCGGGTGACCGTGACCCACTTCAGCTCCATGACCTCCTCGAAGGAGAAGATCGCCGGCAGGGGGATCTCGATGGTCTCGCCGAAGGCGGAGTTCCCATCGACGCCCAGCGTCACGCCGCGATGCCTGCTGCGCTTGGCGTTGGCGGGGTTGGGCCAGATCACCTTGGGCTCCAGGAGTTCCTGCCATCTCAGCTTGGCCCGGAGGTTGTCGCCGGACCACGGCTTGCCCGAGCGGGTCATCAGGCCTTCGGCGTTGAGCGTGAGCGCCGCCCTGTCCCAGCTGCCCACGTGATAGACGACGAGCCGCCGTGCCCCTGACGCAACACCTCGGCCTCATGGAGGGTTGCACAGCTGCCAGAGCAGGTGCACTCGTCCACGGCCTGAGCGGTTCGCCCTTGCCCCCACCCAGTGCGCGAGATGGGTCGTGGACACCGGACAGGTGCGCCGCCGGACTCGAGCCCGAGTTGGGCCCCGCCCCCGCATGGGGGTGCTGGTGGAGCAGTTGGGCGCGGGAGTGAACCGGGCCGGTCCGGTCCGGTAGGCGGGCGGCAGCCGGTCGTAGACGGCGGCCGCCATCGCGGCGGCCGCGCCGGGGGTTCCCGTCGGCTCGCGGGCACGCCGCGGTGTCCATGGCGATCAGAGCGCGGGGCATCACCGACGGCGAGGTCGTCAGGGCCAGGGCGCCGTCCTGCGCCCGGTGGGCGGCGGGGGTGTCGCCGAGCAGCGTGTACACCGGGGAAGGGTGCACCGCGTGCTTCTGTGCCGGGTACCCAAGCCGCCTGTCCGTCGACTCGGCGCAGTCGGCGCAGTCCAGTTGCTCGGCCAGGGTGCGGACGTCGTCCACCGCCCGGCGGGCGCCAGCCTCCCGGCGGGCCTGCGCGGTGATGCGGGCGGCCTCCTCGTCATCGTGTTTCGGGGGCGCGGCCGGGGGATCAGATGATGCGGTCGGTCGTGGCGATGGCCGCCGTGCTGCCCGCAACCGCGTGCGACTTCGTGGTACACCTGCGGCCCGGTACGGCGGCAGCGCTCCCCGGCGTCGGACCCACGGCCTCGCGGACGCTCACCCGATACGACATCACGACCGTCGGTGACCTCGCCGCTCAGCCTGACGGCGAGTGGGGGAAGCGGTCACCGAGGACGAACGCGGTGGGCCAGTCCTCGCTCAGTACCTTGCTGAGCAGGGGGTCGCTGGATTCCAGAACCTCGCTGCGGCGGACCGAGCCGTCCTCGTTGATCCGTTGGCCGCCGAGGACGACGGGGGCGCGCAGGACGTCTTCGCCCCAGGGGCCGATGGCATTGCACAGCAGGCCCTCGAAGCGGTGGTCGGCCAGGTTGCCGTTGTGGATCCGCTGCACGAAGTCGGCGATCACGGCTGCCTGGAGGTAGACCCAGGCGAGGTAGACCACGGTGCGTCCGTCCTCCAGACGGACCGGGAGGCGGACCTTCAGGAAGTTACCGATGCCCTTCGCGGTGATGATCGCCTCGTTGGCCGACGTCACGCGGCGCTTGCGCTCCTCCTCCGAGAGCTCGGCGATCAGGTGCGGCAGGGCCAGGTCGAAACCGGGATGCTCCGGGTCGAGGTGGCCGTCGCAGGCGCAGGCGCAGGCGGTTCCGTTGTTGTGGGTGTTGGTCTGGACGGAGGCGGGAGCGAGATCGAGTCGGGCTGTCGGGTAGCTCGGTTCGCCGCTGCTCGACGGTACCGGAAGCAGCAGCGCATAGAGCCGAACCGCCGTGAACGTCGTTGGCTCGGGCATCGCGAGTGCCGCCATCGCTGACGATGCGGCCTCGTGGCGCTCGCCGTTGACGCGGACCTCAGCCTGCATGGCGCCAGGGCTGCCGCCGTAGAAGACCTTGACGCCGTTGAAGAACGGCGATTCCAGGTCAGCGGTGAACGAGTCCGCGATCCGGTGCAGAACATTCGCTTCCATCAGCGCGTCCTGCAGCCGCCGGTTCTCGTCGACGTCGTGTCCGAGACCGACCGCTCCCGACGTGATCACGTGCCAGCCGGGCACTCCGCGCTCGTCGTCGGGGCCCGCGTGGTCCGCGAAGTGCTCGCGCCGGTCGAGGAGTTCCAGGAGGCATGCGCCTGCCGTCCGCACCCACGTGTTCGCTGCGTCCTGTGGATCGGTGGACACCGGCACAACGCAGTCCATGAAGAGCGGCACATCAGGCTGAAGACCGACGTCCGGTAGCGCGGCAAGGTCGTAGTGGGCCCCGCCCCCATGGTGCGGCGGGGCTACGGCCACGGCCCAGCCGTTCGGGCTGATCAACGAGTTCCCCTTGAGCTGGGCGCCCTGCGTCACGCCGGGCGCGAACTCTTCGAGTCCGGACCTCACCAGTGCGAGGAACTCCAGGTCGGGCAGCCGGTTCGCCGGCGGCTCCTCTTTGCGCGTACGACGTCGTATCCAGAACACCCGTGAAATGGTACTGAGCCCAGCCGGACGGGCAGCCCTCGGGCTTGGGCCTCCGGATGTGCCGGGCGCCTGGACAGGGTGGACGGTCTCCAGGACGAAGTCCTCGCGCCAGGGCGCGGCCGGTCATGAAGCTCTTCGTGCAGCATTCGCCGTCCGGCCGCCGACGCCCAGGTCTGTGAGGTGGCGCCTTGTGTTCCGTGGCTGGTTGCGGGCTGTTCCTTCCGTGTGCGGGGGCCTGAGGATGTGATGTGTCTCCGGCCCCGGGCAGCGTGGCCGGAGCCTCACCGAGGGAGTTGTCCGTATGGCGCAGCCCGTTCCCCAGGTCCGCAAGGACGAACTGCAGAAGATCCTCGACAGCGGCTGCTCCGCCCGGCTCTCTGTGTCCGCGGGGGAGGGCAGCGGCTGCGATCAGCTCCAGGCAGAGATGGACGCGTTCTACGCCCAGTCGTTCTCCGACCCGGCGGCGGGGGCGATGTACATGTCGCTGTTCTTCCAGGCGCTCATCCAGGGCTGCGGCTTCCTGTGGTCGAACGACTATCACGTCGACCCGAACGACGGCGCCACCTTCCAGCTCCAGAACCTTGCGGGGAAGAACCAGGCGCAGGGCCTGAAGGCGATCCTCAAGGAGGTCAACGGCGCACCCTGGCTCTACACGAACTCCGAGGACCGCTACGAGACCGGCTCGCCCGTGGAGGGCGCCGACGTCTTCAACCTGTTCCACCTCGCCCCCGCCGGGTTCACCGCCGCGGACGGCCGCCCGGCCTCCTATCTGATGGTCGACGACGGCCGCTGGGCCGGTATGGCGATCACCCATGTCGAGCACACCGCCGCGGACGGCACCCCCTGGGGACTCGTCGCCCGGGAGGTCGACCCCGCCACCACCGGGACCTTCACCATCGACGAGGGCGGGCACACCGCCGCTGACGGCGGTCCCGGCTCCAACCAGGCCAAGGGCTCCTTCGTCCGCTACTTCCCCGCCAGGGGCACGGACAAGCTCGGCATCCTCAACAACCCCGGCAACAACCACGACACGCCCATGGGCCTCCAGGACATCGAGTACTGGGCCACCGAGATCTGGCACTTCCGCCCCGCCGACTACGACCGGTAGACAGCACACCGCCCCCCAGGTCCGTCAGGTCATCGGACACCTCCAGCTCCTGGAGCAGCGCGACCGGGCACGACCGGTCGGCTTTGCCGCATGCCTCGACGGCCGCCTGCCCGCCCCGGTGATCCCGGCGGGGCTGCGACCGCCTGGGGCCATGGGGCCGTCACCCCGCTGCTGGGCCTGCTTCCCCTGGTCGCGGACCTCCTCGAGGACCCGGCGGCAGGAGCCGGCGGACCAGCGCGACCGCGTCCGCGACGGCCCTGTCGACCCCCAGCTCCGCGCTTGCCTCGTACGAGGCGAGCACCAGGCCCGGAGAGGAGACGGGAGGGGATCCTGGACGGGGCCTTGCTCGCGCCGCTGCCGGTAGGGGGGATCGCCAGCCGCATCCCGGCGGGAGCGGTGGTGACCTGTCGGGTAGCCCGAGGACGTCCGGCACGACCGGCCGGCGACCGCACCGCACATGGGGCACTCCACTCGCCAGTACCACGCCCTGAGTACCTGATCCCTATGCCCCTGCGGCCTACGTTCGGTGCTGGGCGGTGCGGGTATCGGAGGTCACTCTGCTGATTCTGTTCCGCGAGAACTGTCCGAAGGGTCCGCCGGATGCGCCAACCCGGTAGCGGCGGCTCCCAGCAGACAGAGAGTGGATGCATGGTGGGGCCGGGGGGAGAGGGGATGTGCACCCAGGATGCCTTGCATACCGGCGATCTGGCATCCTGGCGGATCATGGCTTACTGGGATCCGATACCGTCTGTCCGTGTCCTGGTGGGCACGCCTCATCCGCTGTGGCAGGACGGCCTTGTGCGGCACGACTGGTCCGGGCCCGCGCCCGACGGCTGGGAGAACAGGGACTGGCGGAACGTCCCGGGCCCCTTCTACACGGCCGGCACCGACAACTGCTTCACCGGCAGGCTGTGCGCACCTGAGCATGTCGCATACGAGGACGAGTACTGCACCGAGTTCGTCTTCCGTCAGCCGGTCGAGGTCGCCGGCGTCCACGAGTTGACATGCGCCGGGGAGTGCGACCCCTTCGGGGCGTATGGAGGGGACGGTGACCGTCACTGGACCCCAGAGCTGGTCCGGGACTGGTGGAGTGAGCGCCGGAGAGCACGGGAGTGGGCTGTAGGGGTGGGGTGGGGCGAGTGGGCGGCTTCCGAGCGCGAGCAGTTCCGGGACACCGCCGCGGGGGCACGGGCGTACCTCGCCCACCTGGACCTCGGCCTTGCGGAGTACCTTCGCGACTACATGTTCTGGCTGTCCGAAGGCCGCCCAGCCGCCCCTGGTGAGCGCCTGCCGGAGCTCGGCGCGTAGGTACGGAGCGTGCAGGTCGCACCGGCCTCACCGCCACCCTCAAGACCTTCGACCGCCCGCAGTTCCTCGCCGCGTCGCGGGGAGCGGCGAAGCCGTCGGTCGAAGGAGAAAGCGCGGTCGGCGAGTTCGCGGCGAGCCTGTCCCTGGCGTTCGACGGCTGTGGCCAGGGCCGGGTCTCCCTGGCGGGGCGGGGCGACCGCGCGGTGGACTTCGAGGGCGCGGCGGTAGCCGGCCGATGCGGTCTCCCTTGTCTTCACCGGCCCGGCCCGTGCGACCGGACCCGGGGCTGGGCCGTCGGCGGCCGCCGGGGACGTCGCCATGGTGGTGGTGCGGACGGCGGGCGCCAGGACGTGCACAGTCCTGATGTTCACGCCGGGCACCCTCTCGTTGGCGGCCGAGATCAGCTACGGCACGCACCAGCGGGCCTGCGGGGTGTACGCGGGGACATCGGGGACGAAGTCCAGGCGGCCGGACTCCTCGTCGTACGCGACGGCCCGGACGTGCCCGGCGAGTTCGGGTGCAGCCGCAGTGAGGATGGTCTCCCACTGGGCCAGGACGCTGCCGCCGGCGGCCGGGGCGACCAACCCGCGCTCGGTCATCGTCATCGTGATTGCCGCGCCCAGTCTGCGCGGCTCGCGGTCGTCCCGCCGCAGAGTCGTGCCGGTACGCCGCTTCGGCTTCTTCGTCTGGGCGCCGTTCTTCTTCGCCGCCTCGCGGGCGGCGAAGAGGGCCTGGCAGGCGAGGTCGACGCCGGACAGCTCCGGTGCGGCGGTCACGCGATCACCTCCAGGATCTCGCTATCCAGCGGGCGGGCTGCGAGCTCGGGCAGGCGCTGCGACCACTCAGCGGGCCGGACCGGTTCGGGGCGGGCCTGGGTGCGCAGCTGCTCCAGCCGCACGGCGAGCAGGTGTTCGGTGGTGCGGGTCTGAGCCTTCGCGGCGGCCCCGGTCACGGCGCGCTGGGCGTCGTCGCTGTCGGGCAGGGCCTGGTGCCAGGGCCTGGCGAGCTCGGTGGCGTACGCCTGGCGGGCCTCGGCCTGGGCCTCCTCGCCGCGGCCGAGCATCGCCAGGGCCTCGTGCCGGCCCTCTGCGGCCACGCTCTCCGCGGCCACGAACGCGTTGTGCGCGTCGGCGTCCCCGACGACATCGGGGCCGGCCGCTTCCAACTCAGCCGGGTCGGTGATCTGCTGGAACTGCTCCCACCCGGCGGCGATAGCATCCGCGATGGCCGTACGGACCTCGGCGGCGACGGCAGCCGTCGGCCTGGTCGGCCGACCAGCCCGACGCGAGGAGACCGGCCTCGCCAATCAGGACCTCGACCTGCCGCCACTGACCGCACGCCTCTCACAGCCCAGCAGACCGCTCCGGCCACAGTCCCCGCTGCCGGACCGCCGCCTCGACCGCCGCCCCTCCCGCTCGACGGCGGCCCGCTCCTCCCGCTCCCGGTCTCGGCCTGACGAGCCATCAGGTCGGCGACCTCGATCGCGATCCGCACCCGCCACGCTCGGGCTCACCTCCGCTCGCGCGGAGAGCACCCGCCGTGGCCGCCCGGCGGGTTGGCGTGGTCCGTGCGCTCCGCGCGAGCGGAGGTGAGCCGCCGCCGCTGCGGTCGTACTGGTGCACCTACTCGCGGGCCTGGATCGACGCGAAGCACGCCTACCAGCTCAACGTCACCGCCACCGAGCGGATCGCGCTGCACGAGATCCTCGACACCTGCGACGCCGGCTGATGACCGGCCCGGAGCCGGCGGTGTGCCAGGACGAGGTCACCGCCGGCCCCGGCGGCGCGATGACCGTCGAAGTCGGCGTCATCACCGGAGACCTCACCCTGTGCACCAGCCACCGCACTGACGGCCTCGTCGACGTCGCCGTCCAGTACACCGGCGCCGAGGAGTGGTACACCCTCACCGGCAGCCCCGCCCCGTCCCCGACGGCGCCCTCCAGGACTTCCACACCACCGTCCTGACCGCTGTCGAGAACGGAGGTCAGGCCGAAACACCGGCCTGACCGCGGGCGGGCCTCGCCAGGCGGCGAGGCCCGCCCTCCTTGAAACCGGTCGGTACCGTCAGCCGCAGCAGGGTGCGCGCCGTGAGAGCTGCCCACCCTGCGCGCACCCGCCTGAAGGCGAGAGCCTCCCTCCGTACACCGCCGAACCTGCACAGCAGGTCAGGGGGGCGGTGTCTCCGGCGACTTCGCGACCTCGCGGGTACCGCGGCGTCAGGAGTGGGCGTGGCCGATCACCTTGGCGACGACATCGGTGATCAGCGGGCCGCATCCGCCGGGTGCCCGGCCGTCGAATTCGAGGGTGAAGTGGTCCTCGCTGCCGGTGTAGACCTGGAGCGCTCTGCTGATCGGGGCGAAGCGGGGTCCGACGGGCGTGTAGGAGTCGCCGACGGGGTCCGAGCTGGGCGGGGGGATGACCTGGGCGCTGTAGGACTGGTCGCCCATGTCCTTGGCGCACGCGGGGTCAGTGTTGCGCGAGTGCTTCCAGGTGACGCTGACGACGGAGCCGGGGTCCGCTTCGAAGTCCTGGGAGAGGGTGCCCGGTCCGATGTCGACGGCCTGGTAGGTGGACTGGGTGAGGGCGCGGCTGTACAGCGTCACCCCGCCGCGGGGGGTGGGCGCTCCGACCTGCCACGGGCCGATGTTCTCGCCGTCCTCGTACTCTACGTAGCCTCCCGCCGGGGCGTTCGGATCGTTGAAGGTGCCGTTCTTGATGAGGTTCCCGGCCGCCGCCGCAGGAGTGAGGGCAGCGGTGGTGGCCAGGATGGTGGCGCCCAGCAGGGCACCGACGGACATGCGCTTGTGCATGTGATTCCTTCATGTGTCGGGGGGGGCCGCCGCTTCACAGGTGCAGGGGCGGCGGTTGGGACGGGTTCCACCCATGCGGGCCGGGAACTGTGGCCGGGCTGGTGCTCGGGTCGGGCGCATCCCCGGGGCGGCTCGCACGTGGGAGCCGCCCTGGGGGGGCGTGGGCAGCGATGCCGATGGCGTTGCGGCGCCTTCGGCGGTTGGATGTGCCGCCCAGGGCCGGCTTAGGAACGCGTCGGCTGTTCACGCCTGGGCGGGCGGGTGTAGGGCGTCCCGGCGGGCATCACGGGTGGAAGCGACGACGGCGCAAAGCGCGCCGGCGGGTCAGATCGGCGGGCCCACCGGCACGGCGGCCGCCGTCGGAGGTGCGGTAGCCGCGCGCCGTGAGGGGGACAGCGGATGCCCTCGCCTCACGGCCGGCACCCGAGCGTCAGCTGCCGATGTCGAACAGCGGGACGATATGTCCGTGGGCCTCGGAGGGCAGGTACTCGTCGTTGCCCAGGTACCTGACCGAGTACCCGCCGATCTCGCCCTGGATGGCGGTGAAGATGCCGCTGATGCTGCCGCCTTCCATTTCGGCGATTCCCCTCGCGTCGGTCTGCGAGGTGCCCAGGCTCTCACCGCGCTTGCCGGCGTACCACTCGATGTCCTGCCAGGGCACAGGCTTGCCCTTGCTGGTCAGACGCGCTCTGCCCCGCGCGGACAGCCCGCCCGCGAGCTGGCCCTTCGTGGTCTCAGCCGTCAGACTCGTCGGCTGAGGCGCCTGAGCGGCCGGGGCCGGGGCCGGCTGCGACTTGGTGTCCTCGGGCGAAACCCTCTTCGGCGACATGGTGACTCCTTGCGATCGGATGATCCGCCCCTCATGGGCGGTCAAGGAATAAATCGCACGAACAAGCACATGTCACATTCACGTTTGAATAGTTTCACTACAATGTGTAATCAGGGGGTGAGTGAAGGCCGAGCACGCTCCGGAGCGCGCCCCCTAGCCCAGACGGACTTCACAACCGTACGAAGCCCCACTGGCGCAGACCGACGGCGAGCACGCCCCGCACACCACCACCCACGACCGGAACACCACCCACCCCGGACAGTGCGCCCCGCCAATCAGCGCACGCGCCGGCCGCCGCGTCGGGCAGCACCGGCAGCGCTCCCAGTCGGATGGGCCCGAAGCGCCGGCGGCCGCAGAAAGGCGCCGCCCCGGGCGTACTCTCCGCGCAGGCGGAGGTGAACCACTGCGGTCTCCGTCGAGGGTGGGGCGGCCGATGTCCTCTCCGGATCCATCCCCGCGCGCGTGGGGATGGATCCTGCACCTGACGCGTCACGGCGACCGCGAGGACCACGGCGTGGCCGCCACCGCTGTCCGGCTGCGCGAGCTCACCGCCACCGACGGCTTCGCCTACCTCACCGACACTGCCCACTCCATGGCCGCCCTGCCCCTGCCCGAGTCCTCGCCCGGCAGGAGTATCTGCGCAGCGGTCCGGACCTGCCCTGAGAGGTGTAGGCGGTCCCGGACCGACCCGGTCCGGGACCGCTGTGCTTGTCAGTGCGACGCCGAGGCTCCCGTCCTGCCCACTCTCGGGTCCGATGCTCGTGCGGGCGGCGAACCGGGCCCTACGGGACGGACAGTTTGCGCTCCGGCTTCCCGCTGCTCGGATCGAGGCGCACGGTCGTCACCTCGCCCTCCCCGGTCGTGAGGACCAGGGAGTCAGGTCCCGACCAGGCCACCTCCGCCAGTACGCCGTCGGCGGCGTCACCGTTGAAGGTGCCGACGGTCCAGTGGAACGCGGAGAGCCCAGACCCGTCCACGACCGACACCCGCCACAGCGGGTCGATCATGGCCGAGCCCTCCTCTACCACGACGTACCGATTCACGCCGTCCGGGGCCGCCGTCCGGCCCGTCTCCTCCCAGCCGGCGCTCAGCATCGGGAAGAGGACCACCCTGAACGAGACAGCAGCCACCGCCGCGACCACACACACCGCAAGCACCCACCTCCGGACCGCGCCCCGGGCCAGCAGTCGGGCCGCCGTGCCGAACAGCGCGACCGCCACCAGAAAGCTCGGCCACCGGTACTCGAAGGCGCCGGTCAGGACAAGCAGTCCCGTCGACTCAGCGAGGCGGGGCCCGACCAGGCAGCCGACTCCCGTCACCACTCCACCGGCCAGCAGCACCCGCCCGAAGGTCCGGTGCCGCAGGCGATCCGTACGCACGTCCGCAGTCATCGTCACGGGCCCATCCTGACAGGCCCGTTCAACCGCCCCGGGCCCTACTGCTCCCCGCACGCGCGGGGGTGTTCCGCGGTGGTCACCGGCACCGTCGCGCTCGGACAGGTGGTCCCCGCGCGAGCCGGGGCGTTCCGTCGAATCCGGTCTCCCGTCGTTGCCATGCTCGCCGGGTGCCGTGGGACACGAGCCGGGCCGGGCGGGCCCGGTTCTGGGCCTCGTACCCCGTGCTCATTTCCTGTGCGCGCTGTCCCTCTCAGGGGGCAGGAGGAGATCGTTCCGTGGGGCGATGTGGTCACCGTGCCGGTCGGGGAGGCTGTCGGACAGGACCGGCGAGAAGAGGAATGGGCCGCATGGCAGCGACGACGTCACCCGACTGGAACACCGTGGGCATCCTGGGGACCGCGCGTGGTGCGCGCTCCAGCACCGGCGGGCCCATCGGCAGTGAGCACCTGCTGGCCGGGATCACCTCAGGCAAGGGGGCCGCGCGCGAGGCGCTCGGGGCCGAGGGCGCGACCAAGGTCGCGCTCCTCGCGGTGCTGCGGGACCGGATGGACAGGGACGACGCCTGGCGCTCCGACGACGACGCGGAGCACGTCGTCACCGAGCAGGACGTCCTCGGAGCGGAGGGCGAACGGCGTACCCGCTACACGGGGGCGGCGGCCAGGGCGCTGACCGCCGCGATGGAACAGGCCCGGCGGGAGGACGTCAAGAAGTTCGGTGCCGCGCATCTGCTGCGGGGTCTCCTCGAAGAGGACAACCGCGCCGTGGAGGCGTTGGGCGCGTGCGGGATCGCGCCGGGGGCCGTTCTCGCCCATCTCGACGACGGAACCGGCCGGACCGGCACAACCGGCACAACCGGCGGACCCAGCGCACCCAGCACCACCGGCACAACCCGCACAGCCAGCGCACCCGGCGCCCCCGGCGGCATCGAAGGCATCGGCGGCACCGACCCCGCCGACAGCCGGACGGACGGCCTCGACCCCCTCTTTCACGCCACCCGCGATGTCCTCCTCGGCCACGACCACTATCGCCGGGCGCCCTTCTGGACGCGGTGGCTGCTCAAGTTGGGCGGCGTCAACTGGGCTTCACGGCCCGCCTCGTGGGTCAGGATGGAGACGTACGAGCAGTCCCGCCGGCTGGGCGGCGGAACGGCGGGCACGGAGCACGTGCTCCTCGCGGTCCTGGCCACCCATGAGGTCGCGCTCCGGTACCCGCACCTGGCCGGGGAGAGCTCCCCCGGCCACGGCTCCCCTTATGCGGGCGGCGAGCGGCTGGTCCAGCTGGGCGTCGACTACGCCTCGGTGTACCGGGCCCTCACCAGCGGTCGACCTCGCCTGACGTCCGACGCCCGGCCCGTCGAGCAGTACCTCGGCGGGGCCTTGGGCCCGGATCCGAAGAGGACACCTGGAGCCGCCGCCCGTTCCGGCGGGGAACAGCCTGCCGATCCGGGTACGGGCCCCCTGGTCGAGGCCCTCCTCGCGGAGGGGACGCGCGCCCGGCAACTGGTCGACGCGCTGTCCTCCCCGTCGGGCGACTGACCGGACGGGCGGCTCCGCGCCGCCGGGGCCCTCCCGGGGCGAGCCGTCAGAGCCAGCCGTTGCGGCGGAAGCCCCGGTGGATGAAGAGACAGGCGGTGGCGATGACGCAGAGGACCAGGGGGTAGCCGTAGGTCCAGCGCAGCTCGGGCATGTGCTCGAAGTTCATGCCGTAGACACCGCAGACCATCGTGGGGACGGCGACGATCGCGGCCCACGCGGTGATCTTGCGCATGTCCTCGTTCTGGGCGACGGTGACCTGTGCGAGGTGGGCCTGGAGGATCGAGTCGAGCAGGGTGTCGTACGAGGCGATCTGCTCGGTGACCCGGGCCAGATGGTCGCTCACATCACGGAAGTACGCGCGGAACTCCGGCGCCACGATCGCGACCGGCTCCGTCGAGAGCCGTTGGAGCGGCCTGCCGAGTGGTGTCACCGCCCTTCGGAGTTCGAGGAGTTCACGCTTGAGCTGGTAGATGCGGCCCGCGTCGGCGCGGTCGCCCTGCGGGGAGAAGACGGCGGTCTCGATCGCGTCCAGATCGTCCTGTACCGCGTCGGCGACGGCGAGGTAGTCGTCCACGACATGGTCCGCTATGGCGTGCAGCACGGCGGAGGGGCCCTTCGCCAGGTGCTCCGGCTCCGCCTCCAGCGCCTCGCGGAGCGGGCCGAGTGATCCGTGGCCCCCGTGACGGATGGTGATGACGAAACCGGGGCCGGTGAAGGCCATCAGCTCTCCGGTGTCGACGACCTCGCTGGTGGCGGTCAGCTCCTCGTGCTCCACGTAGCAGACGGTCTTGAAGACGGCGAAGAGCACGTCGTCGTACTGTTCCAGCTTCGGCCGCTGGTGGGCGTGGACGGCGTCCTCGACCGCCAGCGGATGCAGCCCGAACAGCTCGGCCAGGCCCGCGAACTCCTTCTCCGTCGGCTCGTGCAGACCGATCCAGACGAAGGAGCCGTCCTTCTTGCGGACGTGCCGTACGGCCTCCTCGGCCGACCGGACCCCGTCCCGCCGCACCCCGTCGTCGTAGACCACGCAGTTGACGACGGCACTGCCGAGCGGTGACCGCGCCGGGTGGCTCAGATCGACCGTCCGCCGGTACGTCCGGCTGACGGCACTGCGCAGACGGCGAATCATGGACAACTGGGGCTCCTTCGGCAGACCGGCGGTCAGTCTGCCAGTCCACTCCGGCACACGACAGACATTCACGGCGCGCCGACGCCACCGGTCCGGACGACCGACCGGACCTGAGCAGGGTGCGACGCGAGGAGCAGCCCCCGCGCGGTCGGGGCTCGCCGTAAGGAGAAGGTCCCCCCTTACCGGCGGAAGGCGAAGGGACCTTTACGGACCGCCGGACACAAGGGAGTCCAGCCCCGGACGCGCCGGGTGCGCGCGGGCGGAAAGCCCCCAACGGGCCAGGGTGTTGGGGCACGGGTCACGGAAGGAGAAGGCTCCGGTGCGAGCCGGGGACCCCGTCACGCCTCTCACCCCTCGTGGCTCGCTCCCATCCCCTCCCTCCGCGCCCCGCCCGCCCACGCCTCCGCCGCCACGAAGCGCAGGTTCCGTTCCAGCAGTCCCTCGATCACTGCGGGCAGGGCCGCCACGCTCTGGCGTCGGTCACCACCGCCGTCGTGCATCAGGATCAGGGAACCCGGCCGGGTGTGGTCCAGCACTGTCCGGGCGATCTTCTCCGGGCCCGGGCGGGCCCAGTCCCAGGAGTCGACGTCCCACAGGGCCAGCGCGGGCCCGCCGGACAGGAGTTCACCGAGGGCCTCCGGGGTCCGCGCGCCGTACGGCGGACGGAAGACCGCCGGGACCCGGCCCACCGCGCGCGTGAACGCCTCGTCGGTACGCTCCAGTTGGAGCCGGAACTGGCGAGGACTCAGATCGGGCAGGAACGGGTGCGACCAGGTGTGGTTGCCGAGGCTGTGTCCCGCGTCCACGATCCGCCGCACCTCGTCGGGGAGCGCGTGCACATGGAGGCCCACGCAGAAGAAGGTGGCGTGCACCTCGTAGCGGGCAAGGATGTCGAGCACCTGGCGGGTGAAGACCGGGTCGGGACCGTCGTCGAAGGTCAGGGCGACCTCGTGACGGTCGCGCGGACCGTGACGGAACCACCTTCCCTCCCGGGCGAGTTCGGCCTCGCGCCCGGCGCTGCGCCCGATGCCCCCGTGGTAGTCGTCGTCACGGCCGGTCTGGCCACCGCCCTCCGCCGTCAGCGGAGCGAGGGACGCGAGGTCGGTCCTGGCCCGCTCGGCGAGGGCACGCGCCGGTACGGAGCCGAAGTCGGGGCGCTCGGGGAGCACCCAGGGGTCGGCCCGGTAGACCGTGAGGCCGGCCGACGTGAGAAGTCCGTCCACGAGGCCGTTGGTGCTCTCCACGACGACGGCGCGGGGCGGTTCGGAGGCTGTTCCGGGCGCTTCGAGCCAGGTGATCAGCTCCGGTACGCGCTCCGCGCCCCAGCGGGTCGGAGCCGTCGCCCGGTTCCCTTCGGCGTCGATGACCTCCACCTCGTAACCGTCGGCTGACCAGGCGATTCCCGCGTACGACATGCGTTCCTCCTCAGGATGGGGAATGGGGGATGAGGGATGGAATGGGCGTGGGCGTGATGTGGAGATGAGGGTGAAGGTGGGGACAGGGGGACAGGGGGACAGGGGGACAGGGGGCATGACTGCGGGTCCGAAGGCGGAGCCGCGCCCGCGCGGACCGTGGGCCCAGGACGGCGGTGACGTACGGGCGGCCGACGGATGCACGGCAAGGGGCGACGAGAGACGAAGGGACGACGAGGGCGGGGACGGGGGCACCTACGGGCCGGTACGGGCAGTGCGGGTACGACGCCCGGACGGTGGCCGCGCGGCTACGGCACCGGCGTGTGTGGCCGGTTCCGGCCCCCGTCCGACGGGCCCGTCTCGCAGTGCGGATAGGTGCGGAAACGGAACTGATCCCGAGTCAACTGACTTCGGTTTACCGAAGAGTTCACCGGTACATGGCCTCTGACGAGCGGTTTTGCCGCCGTGCTCCGGTTCCGGCGGGGCACGGCCGACGCTCCCGATCCCCACCGATGTCCACGAACTCTCCATCATTGCGACACAAGTACGACAGTGGCGCGCTATGGTTCCCATGCCCTGCCGAAGGTCCAGACCATACCTAAGGGCAACAACCGTGCGCCATGCCCGTGAACCCTCTCCTGTGCCACCGCATCCCCCGGCTCGACGACCGACGGGGGACACGCTCTTGGAGGACATCATCAACGCCAGGACCGCACCGCTGACCGTCCCCGACCTCCTCGACTCCCGGGCCGCGAAACAGCCCGAGCGGGTCGCGATCGAGGTGCGCGGTGGCGGTTCGCTCACCTACGGGGAGTGGCGCGAGCGGGCCGTCCGGGCGGCACGGGGACTGGCCGAGGCGGGCGTCCTCCCCGGCGAACTCGTGGCCCTGCGCTTCACCGACCGGGAGTGGGACGGCTACGCGGTCGCCGTCCTCGCCGTCCACTACGCCGGGGCCGCGGTGCTGCCGCTGCGCGCCGACCTGACCGCACCGGAGGCCGTACGGCTCGCCGGGGTCTGCGCTGCCACCAAGGTCCTGCGCGGCACCGAACTTCCTTCACTGGAAGGCTTCTTGGGCGGCACGGACCTGTCGCTGGCCGACGTCGAGGCGGCCGGTGGCGTTCCCGGTGGGGCGCTCGACCGGGGGCTCACGGGTCCCGCCCCCGGCGACCTCGCCCAGGTCGTCGGCACCTCCGGCACCACCGGTGACTCCAAGGGCGTCCGCGCCTCCCACGCCAACCTCACGGCGGGTCTGCGCCTCGACCCGCGCCCCCGGCCCTACGCCCACTCGCGCCACGCCCTGCACTCCTTCCCCCTCGGCACCAATGCCGGGCAGGTGATGCTCATCAGCGCCCTCACCGGCGCGCCCACCACCGTGGTCCTCCCCCGCTTCGACGCCGACGAGTTCGGCCGGGCCATCGAGGAGCGGGACATCGGGACCGTCTTCCTCGTCCCGTCGATGGCGATCGAACTGCTCAACTCCGGGGTGCCCGACCGGTACGACCTCTCCGGTGTCCTGCTCCTCAGCTCCTCGGCCGCCGCCCTGCCCGCGCCCGTCGCCCGCGCCCTCACCGAGGCGCTGCCGAAGGCCACCGTCGTCAACGTCTACACCTCGTCCGAGTCCGCCCCCGCGCAGCTCTCCGCCGTCGTCGGCCAGGCTCCGCCGGGCGCGGTGGGCCGCCCCACCGATCCCCGGGACCTGCGGATCCTCACCCCGGACGGCGTCCCCGTACCGGCCGGAGAGACGGGGGAGATCTGGCTGCGCCAGCCCGGCCCCCCGCGCTCGTACGCCGGTGACCCGACCGCCGGTACCACGGTCTTCCGCGACGGCTGGGTACGGATGGGCGACCTCGGGCGGCTCGACGAGGACGGCTATCTGCACCTGGTGGACCGCGAGAGCGATGTCATCAAGTCCGGGGCGCTCAAGGTCTCCACCCTCCGGATCGAGGACGCGCTGCACGAGCACCCGGACGTCGCGGACGCGGCGGCGCTCGGCGTGCCGCACCCGGTCATGGGGTCCGTCCCGGTCGCCGTCGTGGTCCCCGCAGCCCACGGTCTGGACGTCGACGCGCTGCGGCTCTTCCTCAGCACCCGGCTCGCCCGTGCCGAGCTGCCCGTGCGCGTCCTGCTCTCCGACGACCTCCCGCGCAACGCCTCCGGCAAGGTGCTCAAGCGCCGACTGCGCCCGCTCTTCACGACGGACGAAGCAGCCACCCCCGGTGAGGCTGCCGCCACGGGCGGGGCAGCCACCCCGGGTGAGGGGCCCGCCACGGGCTCGACGGCCCCGGCCGCCGCCCGGCCGCCCGGCACCCCCACCGAACTGCGCCTCGCCGCCCTCTGGCAGGAGATCCTCGGCCGCCCGGTACGGGACACGGCGGACGAGTTCTTCGCCCTCGGCGGCGACTCCTTCCGCGCGGTGCACCTCGCCACCACCCTCGCCGACCGGTTCGGGGTCGACGCCGGCGTCGACCTCGTCTTCGGCCGCCCGTCGCTGCGCGCCCAGGCGGCCTGGCTGGACGGGGAGAAGGCACGGGAGCCGAGCACGGACGCCGACACCCCCGAGGACCCGGCCGGGGGCCGGGCAACCGCTCCCGCGCTCCCGCCCTATCTGCGCGCCCTGCGGGCCCAGCACCACGAGGTCCCGCTCACCAGCCAGCAGGAGAACTTCCTCTGCTGGATGGCCGAGGCGGACGGGCGGGACGTGGGAGCCGTCACCGCCCTGTTCCGGGTCACCGGCCCGCTGGACCGGGACGCCCTCGGCCGCGCCCTGGTCGCGCTGGTGCTCCGCCACCCGGCCCTGCGGACCCGGTTCGTCGCGGTTCCCGGCGAGGTGAAGGGCCTGGCCCGTACCGTCCTCGACGAGGAGCCCCGCGCCCGGGTCACCCTGCGGGACGCCCACGGCGCCACCGACGAGGACGTGAACGCCCTGCTCATCGCGGAGCGCGACCGGCTCACCGACCTCGCGGTGGATCCGACGGCCCGGCTGCTCGTCGTCTCCCGGGGACCCGAGGACCACGTCGTCCTGCTCGCCGTGCACCACATGGTCGCGGACGGCTGGTCGATCGGCGTCCTCCTCCGCGAACTCGGCCTCGCCTACGACGCGTTGCGCCGGGGCCGGGTCCCCCGGCTGCCCGAGCCCGGCCTGCCCTACCCGGAGCTGGTGCGCCGGTCCAACGAGCGGTGGGAGAGCGGCCGACGGCACTTCGCCACGGTGCTCGCGGGCGCCCCGTCCGCGCTCGACCCCTTCCCCGGGCGGCGCGCCGTCGACCGCGTGCACACCGTCGCGCACCCCTTCACCGTCGCCTCCGGTCCCGCCGGGCGGCTGCGGGAGCGGGCGGGCGCGCTCGGCGTCACCCCCTTCATGGCGGTCGCCGCCCTGTGGAGCGGACTGCTCACGGCCCGCGCGGACCGCGCCGACCTGGTCCTCATGACTCCGGTCCCCGGCCGGACGAGCGCGGAGGCCGAGCAGGCCGTCGGCTGTCTGGTTCAGTCCCTGCTGGTGCGCGTGGACTGCTCGGGAGGGCCCGGCTTCGCCGAACTGGCCGAGCGGGTCAGGCGGGCCGCGACCGGGGCGCTCGACCACCAGATGTACCCGTACGCCGAGTTCAGCCCGCACGTCGTGGCGTTCCCGGCCTGGCTGCGGTACGAGAGCTGGGCCGCCGGGGCCCATCTGCCGGGCCTGCTCTGTGAGCCGTGGGAGCTGCCGCGCGGCACCACCGTGCCCTGGCCGCTGCCCGGCGGGGACCTCGGGGTGCCCGAACTGACCGTGGTGGAGCAGCCGGACGGTTCGCTGAACTGCTGGATCCAGTACAACGCGCTCGCCTTCGAGGAGCCCGTGATCGCCGCGCTGGCCGAGGAGTTCCGCGCGGCCCTCACCACGGCCGCCGCCGCTTCCTGACCCGCCCCGGCCCCGCGCGCCGCCCCGACCACGGCGCCGCGCGGGGCGCAGCCCGTACCGTCCGACGTCCCGCCCTCACGGCGGGCCCCTCCCGGCCGTCGCCCGGCCCGCCCGTCAGCCCGCCCCGACGCCCCTTCGCGTACGTCACCGTCCCGACACCGGCCACCGACCACCGGCGTCCACGACGACCGCGGCCCACCTCCGCCGCACCCCTCCCGCCGTCAGCGCCGACGCCGGTCCCGTACCCGTGCCGTCGTGCCGCCCTGTCCGCTCCGCGTCGATCCGCGCCGGGCAGGAGTGCGGGCCCATCAGGCTCCCGGCAGTACCGCACCGCCCGTTCCTCTCTCCCGTTCCACTCGCGCCACGCCTCCCGGCGCCGCACAGACCGAGGAAGACCCGTGACCAGCACCCCCGCCAGCGCCGCCCAGCAGGGCATCTGGATCAACGAGCGGATCGCGCCGCTCGGCTCCGTCCACCACATGCCCTTCACCGTCCGCTTCGAAGGCCCCCTGGACACCGACGCGCTCGCCGCCGCCTGCGCCGACGTGGCCGACCGGCACCCGGCCCTGACCCTGACGGTCCGGGAGGAGGACGGCGTCCCCCTCCTCTCCCCCGGACCGGCGCCCTCGCTGACCGTGCGCGACACCGCACCGGACGAGCTGCCCGCCGCGCTGGCCGCCGCGAGCGCGGAACCCTTCGACCTCACGGCGGGACCCCCCGTACGGCTCACCCTGCTGCGCACGGACCCGGACCACGCCACCCTGCTGGTCGTCGCGCACCACATCGCCTTCGACGGCACCTCCACCGACGTGTTCCTGACCGACCTCGCGGCCTGCTACGCCCACCGCACCGGAGCGGGACCGGCCCCGGCCACCCCCGAGGACCCCTCGCTCCTCCACGCCTCCGACCTTCCCGGGCCCGACGCCGACGCGTTCGCGGAGGCGTCCGCCCACTGGGCCGACCGTCCGCTGCCCGGCCCCGCGGTACTGCTGCCCGGTCTCGGCACCGGCCCCGGAGACGACGACGGCGTGGGTCCGGGGGCGGCCGTCGACTTCGACCTCGACCTCGACCTCCGCGCCGACCTCACCGACACCGCCCGGAAGCTCGGCGTCACCTTCTTCGAACTGCTCCTCACCGCCGTGCACACCCTCCTGCTGCGGTACGGGAACGAGCGCCCCGCCGTCACCGTCGGCCTCGGCACCCGCGCACCCGGCACCACCGACCGGATCGGGATGCACGCCAACGAGCTGCCCGTGGTCACCTCGCCCGAACCGGGCACGTCCTTCGGCGAGTTCGCCCACACGGTCCGTGACGAACTGCGCGGCCTCTACCCGCACCGCCGGGTCCCGCTGTCCCGCGCAGTCCGGGGCCTGCGGCCCGGGCTCTCGCTCGCGCCCGTCATCCTGACGTACCGCGGCCGGATCGCCCCCGTCGTCTTCCCCGGCGTCCGCGCCACCGTCGACTGGACGCTCTTCCCCGGCACCGCGCGCGGCGCCCTCCGGTTCCACGTCCTCGACGGCCCCGACCGGCTCCGCGTCCTGCTCACCCACCGTACGGACCTGCCGTCGCCGGTCCGCGCCGAGCGGGTCGGCGCCCATCTGCGCCGACTGCTCGCCTCGATCGCCGCCGCCCCCGGCACCGCGCTCGCGGACCTGCCGATCCTGGACGAGGCGGAACGCGCCCCGCTGCGCGGACCCGCGCCCGCCGCCGAGGCACCCGCCGCCACCCTGCCCGCGCTGCTCGCCCGTTCCTTCGCCGCGCACCCCACGCGGCCCGCCGTCACGGACGGCGGACGGACCCTGGACTACGCGGCCCTGGCCACCGCCGCCACCGGCCTCGCCCAGCGGCTCACCGCCGCCGGGGCCGGGCCCGGGACCGTGGTCGCCGTCTGCGCGGAGCGCTCCGCCGAGATGCTGACCGCCGTGCTCGCGGTCACCCTCGCCGGGTGCACGTATCTGCCCGTCGACCCGTCCTACCCGGCGGACCGCGTCTCCCTGGTGCTGGGGGACGCCGGAGCCCCGTTCGCGCTGGCCCAGCGGAGCACCGCCCACCTGGTCGAGGGACACGGCCGCACCCTCCTGATCGACGACCTGTTCACCGGCCGGGCGACCGAAGGAGCCGAAGGGGCCGAAGGGGCCGAAGGACCGCCGCTGCCGCTGCCCGCGCCCGAGGACCTCGCCTACCTCATCTACACCTCCGGCTCCACCGGCCGCCCCAAGGGGGTCGAGGTCCCCCACGGCGCACTCGCCCACCTCCTCCTCGCCTTCCGCGACACCCTGTCCTCGGGCCCCGACGACAGCTGGCTCGCCGTCACCTCGCTCTCCTTCGACATCTCCGCCCTGGAACTCCTGCTGCCGCTGATCACGGGCGGCCGGGTGGTGATCGCGAGCGAGACGGAGACCCGCGACGGCCGTGCCCTCGCCGCCCTGGTCGAACGGCACGGCGTCACCCACGTCCAGGCCACCCCCTCGGGCTGGCGGCTCATGCTGGACGGCGGGCTCGACGCCCCCGCCCTCACCGCCCTCACCGGCGGCGAGGCACTGCCCCTCCCGCTCGCCCGCCGGCTGCGCGCCCGCGTCGCACGGCTCTGGAACGTCTACGGGCCGACCGAGACCACCATCTGGTCCACCGCCGCCGAAGTGCCGCCCGCACCCGACGAGGTCACCATCGGCCGCCCCATCGCGGGCACCACGGCCCTGGTCGTCGACCCGACGGGACAGCCCGTACCGCACGGCGTCACCGGAGAACTGGCCCTGGGCGGCGCCGGACTCGCCCGGGGCTACCGCGGCCTGCCCGAGCGCACCGCCGAACGTTTCGTCACCGACCCGGCCACCGGCACCCGCCACTACCGCACCGGCGACCTCGCCCGGGTCAGGCCCGACGGCGCGCTCGACTGCCTCGGCCGCCTCGACGACCAGATCAAGCTGCGGGGCCACCGGATCGAGCTCGGCGAGATCGAGGCCCGGCTCCAGGAACACCCGGCCGTGGCGTCCGCCGCCGTCTCCGTCCGGGGCGACGACGGCGACCCGGTCGGCCGTATGCTCGTCGCGTACCCGGTCTGGCGCCCGGAGGCAGCCGCGCCGACCAGCTCCGAGCTGCGCGCCTTCCTCGCCCTGACCCTGCCGGACGCGATGATCCCCGGAGTCGTCCAGCCCCTCCCCGCCCTCCCCCTCACCCCCAACGGCAAGACGGACCGCGCGGCCCTGCCGGAGCCCGTCCGGGGCACCCCGGAGACCGCTCCCCCGGGCGACGCGCCGGACGCGGACGACGGCTGGGAGGAACTGGCCGCCGAGATCGCCACCATCTGGTGCGAGGTGCTGGGCCTGCCCGCCATCGGCCACCACGACGACGTCGTCGACCTCGGCGCGCACTCCCTGACGATCACCCAGGTCGCCGCCCGCATCCGGGACCGTCTGGGCGTCGACGTCCCCCTGCACGTCTTCTACGAGGAGCCCACCACGGTGGCCACGGTCACCGACGAGGTCGTGCGCGAGCTGCTGGCGGAGGAGGAGGCGTGATGAACCCCCCGCACTTCCCCGCCCCGGGAACGCGGACGGTCCCGGGAGCCCCCACGGCCGGGCCCACCGCCCCCGTACCGGGGGCCCACGTACCGGCCGCCCCCGCACCGGGTGCCTCCCTCCCGCCCATCTCGGTACCGGCCGTCACCGCGTCCGCCGTCACCGCCGCTCCCTCGGCGTCCGTCGTCGCCGCACCGGCGGGACCCACGCCCACCGCCCCCGTACGGTCCGTGCCGCCGGGCCCCGTACCGTCCGCGCCCCCGGTCTCCGGGCCGCCGACGCCCGTACCGTCCCCGTCCACGCCGTCCCCGCCGTCCGCGCCCCCGCCCGCCGCCTCCGTGCGAGCGGCGGCGACACCGGCACCGGCACCGGAGCGTCCCGCACCGGCGGACGGCCGACCCCTACCGTCCGTGTCGAAGCCCACCGCACCGGCCCGGACACCTCCGGCCACGCCGCCAGGGTCCGCCGCGACCCCGCCCCGGCGGGCGCTCAGCGGTGACCAGCGCGCCCTGCTCGCCCGGCGGCTGCGGGAACGCACCGCCGCCGCGGCCGCCCGGCCCACCGGCATCCCGGCCCGCCCGGACGACGCCGTCCCGCCGCTCTCCCTCGCACAGGAACGCCTGTGGTTCGTCGAGCAGTTGACCCCCGGCACCGCCTCGTACGTGCTGCCCACCGCCGGGCGGCTGCGCGGCCCGCTCCGGGTCGAAGCCCTCACCGAGGCGCTGCGCCTGACCGCCGTACGCCACGACACCCTGCGCAGTTCCTTCCCCGTCGACGAGGACGGCGCGCCCCTGGTGCGGATCGCGCCCGCCGACGGCTTCACCGTGCCCTGGCGGACCCGGGACCTGTCGGACGTCCCGGCCGGGGGGCGGGAGGCCGCCGCCCGCGCCGCCGTCGAGGCCGAGGTGGCGCGCCCCTTCGACCTCGCGGACGGTCCCCTGCTGCGGGGCCTGCTGCTGCGCCTCGCCGACGACGACCACGTCCTGGTGATCTGCCAGCACCACCTCGTCGGTGACGGCTGGTCCGCCGGAGTGCTCCTGGACGAACTCCTCGGCGGATACGACGAACTGGCCCGGGGCACCACCCCGGCCCCGCCCCCGCTGTCCGTCCGCTACGGAGACTTCGCCCACTGGCAGCGCGAGCGCCAGGAGTCGCCCCGCGCCGCCGACGAACTGCGGTACTGGCGCGAGACCATGACCGGGGTCCCGCCGCTCGACCTGCCCACCGACCGGCCGCGTCCCGCCCTGCCCGGCCCCGGCGGAGCGACCCACTCCTTCCGGCTCGACGCGGACACCCACCGGGCCGTCCGCGCGCTCTCCCGGGTCCGGGGCGCCACCCTCTACATGACCCTGCTCGCCGCCTTCCAGGTGGTGCTCGGACGCTGGTCGGGGCAGCGGGACTTCGCCGTCGGCACCCCGTTCGCGGGCCGTCCCACCGAGGAGACCGAGGGCCTGATCGGCCTGTTCAGCGCGATGCTGCCGATCCGGGCCGATCTCGGCGCACCCGATTCCGCGTCCACGCCGGATCTCATGTCCCCCTCCACAGCGGTGACTTCACCGGGGAGCGGGGCGGTCGGCCCCGACGACGGCGCGGGGCCCGACTTCGCCACCGTCCTGGACCGCGTCCGTACGGCCTCGCTCGGCGCCCAACAGCACCGCGAGACACCGTTCGAGCGGCTGGTGGAAGCCCTCGACCTGCCGCGCGACCTCGGCCGTCCGCCGCTCTTCCAGGTCTCCTTCGCGCTCCAGAACCATCGCGCCCAGGCCGTCCGTCCGCACGACCTGGAGTGGCGGACCTTCCCCTTCGAGGGCAGCGGCGTCCATCTCGACCTGGGGCTGTACTGCACCGAGACCGAGGACGGTCTCGACGCCTTCGTCACCTACCGCACGGACCTCTGGGACGCCGACACCGTCGCCCGTCTCGCCGGGCACTGGCAGCGCGTCCTGGCCGGGGCCGCCGCCGCGCCGCACACCCCCGTCGACGCCCTCGGCCTCCTCACCCCGGGCGAACGCGACCGGGTGCTGTACGAGTGGAACGACTCCGGCTCCGCCCTCCCGGCCGCCGCGACCCTCGCCGACGCCGTCACCGCGCAGGCCGCCCGCACCCCCGACACGGTCGCCCTGGTCCACGAGGACCGCACGCTCACGTACGCCGAACTCGACCGCCGGGCCAACCGGCTCGCCCGGCTCCTCCGCGCCTCCGGCGCCGGACCCGACCGGCTCGTCGGCGTCTGTCTCGACCAGGGCCTCGACCAGGCCGTCTGCCTGCTCGCGGTCATGAAGTCCGGCGCCGCGTACGTGCCGCTCGACCCCGAGCAGCCCCGCGAACGCCTCGCCCACATGCTGACCGACTCCGCGCCGGTCGCCCTCGTCACCACCTCCGTACGGCGGTCGCTGCTGACGGCGTCCGACGCACCCGTCCTGCTGCTCGACGGACTCGCGGACCGGCTCGCGGCCGTCCCCGACACCCCGCCCGGGGACGGCTCGGGACCCGACCACCTCGCGTACGTGATCTACACCTCGGGCTCCACCGGCACCCCCAAGGGCGTGGCCGTGCAGCACCGCCAGGTGCTCACCTACCTCGCCGGGGTGCGGCAGCGCTTCGCGGAGGCGGGGCTGCCGGACGGCGCCCGATACGTCCTGCTCCAGTCGCTCGCCTTCGACTTCGGGCTGACCACCCTCTACCTCTCGCTCACCACCGGCGGCACCCTGCACCTGCTGCCCCCGCGCACCCCGGGCCCCGAGCTGGCCGCCTATCTGGCGGAGCGGCGCATCGACTGCGTCAAGCTCACCCCCTCCCATCTGGCCGCGCTGGGCGCGGAGGTGGAGGACCCGGCGGAGCTGCTGCCCCGGCGGCTGCTCGTCCTGGGCGGGGAGGCGTCCGGCTGGGAGTGGGCACGGCAGCTCGCGGTGGCGGGAGCCCGTACGGGCTGCCGGGTGATCAACCACTACGGGCCGACCGAGGCCACCGTGGGCGCCACCACCCACCTCGTGGACCCGGACCGGCCCGCGGGGGGACCGACCACGCCCATCGGGCGTCCGCTGCCGGGTGCCCGGGTCTATCTGCTCGACGCCCGGCGGCAACCGGTGCCCGCCGGGGTGCCGGGGGAACTGTGGATCGGCGGCGACCGGCTGGCGCGCGGCTATCTGGGTCTGCCGGAGCTGACGGCCGACCGCTTCCGCGCCGACCCGTTCGCCTCCGGCCCTCCCGGAACCCCGGGCGAAGGTGCCGGAGAAGCGGCGGCGGGGAGTCTTCCGCCCCGTATGTACCGCACCGGGGACCTCGCCCGGCACCGCTCCGACGGCACGGTCGAGTTCCTCGGCCGCGACGACCACCAGGTCAAGATCCGTGGCTACCGGGTCGAACTCGGGGAGGTCGAGGCCCATCTCGCCCGGCTCCCCGGAGTGGCCCAGGCCGTCGCCGCCGCCAGGGGGCCCGCCGGGGAACTCGTCCTCGTCGGCTATCTCGTCCCCGCCACGGACGAGACCCCGCCCCCGGTGGCCGAACTGCGTCGGCTGCTGGCCGAGAAGCTGCCCGACTACCTCGTTCCCTCCCGCTTCGTCGTCCTGCCCGATCTGCCCCGGCAGGCCCACGGCAAGGTCGACCGGCGGGCCCTGCCCGAGCCCGGCGCACCCGGGCCCGGTGAGGGGGCCGTCTGGACGGCCCCCTCCACTCCCACCGAGGAGGCGATCGCGGCCTGCTGGGCCGCGCTCCTGGGGCTGGAACGCGTCGGCGCGCACGACGACTTCTTCGATCTGGGCGGCCACTCGCTCCTCGCGATGCGCATGGTGGCCGCGCTGCGGAAGCTGCTCGGCGACGAGGCCGGGATCACCCTCGTGGACGTCTTCCGGGAGCGGACCGTCGCCGCGCTCGGCGCGCTCGCCGACCGCTCCGAGTCCGAGCGCGGACCGAGCAGGCTCCTCCATGAGCTGACCCCCCGGCAGCCCGCCGACCGGGTGACGCTCTCCCTGGTCTGTCTGCCGTACGGCGGTGGCAGCGCCATCGCCTACCAGCCCCTCGCGGACGCCCTGCCGCCCGGCGTCGCCCTGCACGCCGTCGCCGTTCCCGGGCACGACCTCGGCATGTCCGAGGAGTCGCTGCCGCTGGAGGAGGTGGCCCGCCGCTGTGTCGAGGAGGTGCTGAGCGGGGTCAGCGGACCGGTCGCGGTCTACGGCCACTGCGGGGTGGGCGCGGCGCTCGGCGTGGAGGTCGCCCAGCTGCTGGCGGCGGCGGGACGGGAGCCCGCCGCCCTCTATCTGGGCGGGATCTTCCCCTTCGCCCGGCCCACCGAGGGCCTGCTGGGGCTCCTCGCCCGGTTCTCCGTGCTCGACCGGCGGCGCAGCGGACGGCTCCATCTGAACTGGCTCCGCTCGATGGGCGCCGATCTGGAGGGGCTGGATCCGGAGCAGTTGGCCACGATCGTGCGGAACGTGCGGGAGGACTCCCGCGCGGCCGAGGCGTACTTCACGGAGCGTCTGGCACGGCCCGCGCCACCGCTGGCGTCCCCGGTGGTCTCGGTGATCGGTTCGGCCGACCCGGGGACGGAGTTCCACCGCGAGCGCTACCGGGAGTGGGGCTTCGTCGGCTCCACCACCGCCGTGGCCGTACTCGACGAGGGCGGCCACTACTTCCTCAAGCACCGCGCCGAGGAGCTGGCCGAGATCGTCACCACCGTCCACCCGGCAGTGGCTGCGTCACGCCCCGCGTACGGCCCGAAGGGCCCGGCGGGCGGGGCCGAGGCAGTGGCGGCCGAGCCGGAGGGCATGGCAGGCGGAGCCGGGGCCCCGGAAACCGAAGAGGCCGAGGAGGCCACGGGGACCCCACCCGTCACGAAAGCCGAGGGGGCCGAGGAGGCCACGGGGACCCCACCCGTCACGGAGACCGAGGGGGTGGAGGGAGCCGAGGGAGCGGAGGGGGCCGAGGGGGCCGAGCACCCCGACGTCACCGCCCTCACCCGGGCCCGTCGACCCGCGCGCGCCACCTGGTGGCTGGACGGTGTGCACCACGCACCCGCCGCCGGTGAACGCGCCGCTCCCGCCACCCGGCGCGACACGCGCCGGTTCGTGGCCGTCGCCGCCTCCCAGATGATCTCGCAGACCGGCTCGGCGCTGACCGAGTTCGCCCTGCCGCTGTGGATCTACCTGTCGACGGACTCCATCGCCTGGTTCGGCCTCTTCGCCGTCCTCGGCATCGTGCCGGGGCTGCTCGCCGCCCCCGTCCTCGGGAGTCTGGTCGACCGGGTCGACCGGCGCCGGGTGATGCTGGTCTCGACCCTGGTCTGCGGCACGTCCGAATCGGTCCTCGCCGTGCTCCATCTGTTCGGGAACCTGCGGCCCTGGCACGTCGGGGTGCTGATGGCGATCCTCTCCGTCTCCCTCACCGGGCAACGGCTCGCCTTCCAGTCGGCGATCCCCCAGCTCGTACCGAAGCGCTATCTCGGCCATGCCAACGGTGTCGTCCAGATATCCGGCGGCATCGCCCAGGTGGTCGCCCCGCTCGCGGCGGTCGGCATGCTCGCCGCCATCGGTCTGGGCGGGGTGCTGCTGATCGATGTGATCAGCTGTGTGGTGGCGGCGCTGGTCCTGCTGACCGTCCGCTTCCCCCGGACGCTGGCGGCGCGGCGGCGCGAGACCCTGAAGCAGGAGATCACGGCCGGGTTCCAACTGGTCTGGCGGCGGCCCGGGTTCCGGGCGATGCTGATCTTCTTCGCCGTGCTCAACCTCTTCCTGCCGGTCCTCTTCCAGCTGGTCTCCCCGCTGGTGCTCGGCTTCTCCGGGCTCGGCACGGTGGCCACGGTGTCCCTGGCGGGCGGGCTCGGCGCGATCGGCGGCGGGCTCGCGATGGGCGTCTGGGGCGGACCGCGCCACCGCCGGATGCGCGGGATGCTGCTCGTGGTGCCGGTGCTCGCGTTCTTCTCCGTCCTGACCGGGCTGCGCCCCGACCTCCTGGTGGTCTGCGCCGGGGTGTTCGGCATGTCGGCGTCGCTCTCGCTGCTCAACGGCATCTACCTGACGATCATTCAGGTGAAGGTGCCGCAACGCTTCCACGGCCGGGTGATGGCGCTGAACCAGCTGGTGGCGTGGTCCACGCTGCCGGTCGGCTTCCTGCTGATCGCTCCGTTCGGCAGCCGGTTCCTGGAGCCGCTGATGGTGTCCGGCGGCGGTCTCGCCGACACCGTCGGCACCGTCCTGGGCGTGGGCGAGGGGCGGGGCATCGGACTGCTCTACGCCCTCCTCGGGGCCGCGATCCTGCTCCTGGCGGCGGTGTCGCTACGGGTGCGGGTGCTGGCCCGGTTCGACCGGGAGGTGCCGGACGCGCAGGCGGACGACCTGGTGGGCCTGGCCGCCCTCACCTCCGGCCGCGCCACCGATGCCCCCGCGACCGCCACGGCCCGGACCGGCCGAACCGACTGAACGACCTTATGTGACAAGGGAGTACGGGTACGGGGTCGCTCGCCGCACGGTGAGCGGCCCCGTACCGCGTCCGTACCGCGTCCGTACCAAGAAGTGCCGGGCGGCAGCCGCAGGGCGAATCGGCGGACGGCACATTCGCGGGAGACGCAGCCGCCGAGGGAGACGGGGCCCACCGGGAAGTCCTCCCGGAGCGAGGCGAGTCGTGAGGCCAGGCGTACCGGTCGAACCACACGGCCAGTCGGAGTCCGGCTCTCCCGCTCCCCGCACCGCCGTGTGCGCCGTCCGTCGCCGTACCCGGGCGGAGAGGCCCGGTGTTCGGCACCTCGATCCGACCGACCGGCCCAGACCGAGCCGCACGCCGGATAGCGGGGCGCTTCGGCGGGGTAGGTGTTGCCGGGCGGCCACGGAGATCTCGACGGCCCTCCCTCCGTGGTCCGTTGGCGTCCACGACCCGATCGCCGACGGGCACCCGGCCCGGCCCCTCGGAGCCGTACCCGAACCGGGTCCGCGCCGTCCCCGCACCCGCACGCACACCCCAAGGAGCACCCGAGTGAGCACCCAGCCCCCGCCGATCGTCCTCGACCCCACCGGTGCCAACCGTCAGGCCGAGAGCGCCCTGCTGCGCTCCCACGGCTCCGCGGTCCGCGTCGACATCCTCGGGGTGACCGCCTGGTCCGTCACCGACCCCGATCTCCTCAAGAAGCTCCTGACCAGTGACGACGTCTCCAAGGACGCGCGCGCCCACTGGCCCGCGTTCGGCGAGGTCGTACAGTCCTGGCCGCTGGCCCTGTGGGTCGCGGTGAACAACATGTTCACCGCCTACGGCCACGCCCACGCCCGGTTGCGGCGCATGATCGCCCCCGCGTTCTCCGCCCGCCGTGTCCAGGCCCTCGCTCCGTTCGTCGACACCACCGTCGATTCCCTGCTCGACGAACTCGAAGCGCTCCCGGGCGGCGGGACCGTGGACCTCCGCGACCGCCTCGCCCACCCGCTGCCCATCGCCGTCATCTGCCGTCTCATGGGCGTCCCCACCGAGCGGCGCGAGGCCTTCCGCACCGTCGTCGACGGTGTCTTCGCCACGACGCTCACCGCCGAACAGGCCACCGCCAACGCCGGGGCGCTGCGCGGGATGCTCGACGAGCTCATCACGGCCCGCCGCGCCGAACCCGGGGACGACCTGACGTCCCTGCTCGTCTCCGCCCGTGACGAAGAGGCCGAGGACGGACGGGGGCTGAGCGACGACGAACTCCGGGACACCCTGCTGCTGATGATCAGCGCCGGGTACGAGACCACCGTCAACGTCATCGACCAGGCCGTCAGCCTCCTGCTCGCCCACCCGGAACAGCTCGACCGCGTCCGGGAAGGCCACGCCGACTGGAACGACGTGGTCGAGGAGACCCTCCGCCTGGAACCCGCCATCACCCACCTGCCGATGCGGTACGCCGTCCGGGACGTCCACCTGCCCGACGGCGGGGTCATCCCCAAGGGCGAGGCGATCCTCGCCTCCTACGCCGCCGCCAACCGTCACCCCGCCTGGCACGCGGACGCCGACACCTTCGACATCACACGGGTGACGAAGGAGCACCTGGCCTTCGGTCACGGCGTCCACTTCTGTCTCGGCGCGCCCCTGGCCCGCATGGAGCTGGCCGCCGCGCTCAAGGGTCTCTTCGGCCGCTTCCCCCTGATCGAACTCGCCGTCCCCGCAGAGGAACTGGAGCCGCTCGGTTCCCTGCTCAGCAACGGGCACAAGACCCTGCCGGTCCGTCTCCGCCCCTCGGAAGGACAGCCGGACAGTACGCCCTCCGCGACCGTGCCGCCGAACTGGCGCTGATCGGCCTCGCGATCTCACCGCGCGGCCGCCGGGAGGACGAGGAACTCGTTGTCGACCTGGGCATCGCCTCCGCGGGAACGGCTCTGCGCGCCTCGCGGTGGTCAGGCAGCCTCGGCGGACCAAGCGGCGGACCTTCTTGCCGGTGTGGGCGGAGAGGCTACGGCCCGGCGGGATCGCGGCGAGCGCCGACAGGCCTCGGCCACCGTCGGACCGCCGGGCCGCCGGGCCGCTCTACGGTGGACCTCCGCTCCCCGCTCCGGTCTGCCCCCACGGCAGGGCATCCCGGCGGCGCGGGGGCGAACCGGGCCGGACGCCCTTCCCCCGTGCCGGGCCCGGTCTCCGCGATCACGCGAGTCCGGCGGCGATGGCCCGCCGCACGGCATCGGCCCGGTCCCTGATCCGGGCCTTGGCGAACAGGTTGTTGATGTGCGTCTTGACCGTGGCCTCGCTGATGAAGAGCTGTTCGGCGATCGCACGGTTCGGCAGCCCCCGTCCGATCAGGGCGAGGACCTCACGCTCACGTGGGGTCAGGTCCTCGGGCAGGGGTTCCTCCGGTGTGGAGTCCCGCGCCCCGGTCACGGCGGCGAGCAGCCGGTCGCGCACCTCCCGGTCCAGGACCGACTGACCGGCCGCGGCGGCCCGGATCGCGCGGGCGATGTCCTCACGGCCCGCGTTCTTCGTCAGATAGCCGCGGGCGCCCGCGGCCAGCGCGGCCATGATCGAGTCGTCGTCGGCGAACGTCGTCAGCACCACCACGGCCACGTCAGGATGCGTCTCGCCCAGTCGGCGGATCGCTTCCGTCCCGTCCATCACGGGCATGCGCAGATCCATCAGCACCACGTCGACCGGCCGTCCGGCGGCGATGTCCAGCACTTCGCGCCCGTTGGACGCGGTTCCGACGACGTCGATGTCCCCGGCCAGGGCGAGGACCATCGCCAGCGGCTCGCGCACCGAGGCCTGGTCGTCGGCGACGACCACGTTGATCAGGGGAGGGGCCGTCACTGACTCGGTCATGCCGGAATCACCACCTCGACCTTCCAGTGCCCCCGCCGGGGGCCGGACGGCACGAGTCCGGTCGTCACCGTTCCGCCCATCAGGGCGACGCGCTCACGGATGCCGATCAGACCCATCCCGCCGCCCGTGCCCACGGGCACCGGGAGCGTGCCCGGCCCGTTCAGGATGCTCAAGGTGGTCGTCCTCTCGTCGTACGACAGTGTCACGCGGACCGGGCCTCCGGGCGCGTGGCGCGTGGCGTTGGTCAGGGCCTCCTGCGCGATCCGCAGCAGGTCGTGCGCGGTCCGTGTCGGCAGCTCGCGCACCGTCCCGGTCACCGTGAGCGCCTGATGGTGACCGGACGACTCCAGCATCGCCGTCAGGCTCTCCAGCAGGGGAAGGCTCTCCTCGCGCAGCGCGCGGACCGTCCACTGTGCCTGCTTCAGGCTCTCCCGCACCAGGCTCCGCGCCTTGGCGTTCGCCTCCCGCGCCCGCTCCGGCTCTCCGACCTCGATGAGCGCGTCCGCCAGTTCCAGTTGCATCCCGATGCCGGCCAGGGAGTGCGCGAGAACGTCGTGGACGTCCCGCGCCACCCGGCTCCGTTCGGTCAGCACCAGCGCCCGCGCTTCGGCCCGCGCGGCCCGCTCGGCCGACGCGGCGGCCTCGATCGCCGCTTCGACGGCCCGGGCCCGGCTCCGCCCCGACATCCCCGCGAGCACCGGCGCCCCGGTGGACAGCCCGGCCATGAGGAGCAGCGCGTGCTGGCCCGGCTCGGCGCGGAACGCCAGGGCCGCGCCGCACAGCAGGCTCAGTGACACCGCGAGGACCGTGGCCGGTCCGGTGCTCAGCCGGTAGCCGATGAAGGCGGCGAGGAAGAAGGCGAAGAGCCACGCGGTCCCCGAGTCGGCGACGGCCATCAGGGCCGCCGCGGCGAGGACGCCGACCACCATCAGGGGCAGGAAGAGGCGCTGGGGGACGAGCCGCGCGGGTACGAGCCGGAGGGCGAAGACACCGAAGTTGACCAGGAAGAGCAGGGCCACGGCGAGACCACGGCCACTGGGGCCGAGCGGCCGTAGCGTGAACACCTCGACGAGGAAGAGGACCGCCGCCCACGCGCCCTGCCCGAACAGGCTGCGCCCCGTAAGCCACGGATCGGCTCCCCCGGTCTCGCGGGGGAGCCTCCAGTTCCTCACTGGCATGCTGCGACGATACGCCATGGTCACCCCAGTCGGCCGGTGAGCGGCGCGCTCGCCGTCTCGGGCCGCGTCGTACGGGTGACCGTAAGGCTGCGGACGAAGATGGTGGCCAGCCGGGTGACGACCTCGGTCACCGCCATGAGCAGGAGCGCGGTGACCCAGACCTGCTCGCCGGTGATCTGGTGCTGGACGCTGAACCTGCCGACGGTGTCGGCTCCGCCGTGGTCGACCCACAGCTGGAAGGCCATCCGGGAGCCCATGCCGAGCACCCACAGGACCGCCGAGACGGCCCCCGCCTTGATCATCAGCTCGCCGTTCAGCGAGCGGATCCGGGTGAAGACTCCCCCGGCGATGCCGAGCGCGGCGCCCACCGCGACGGTCGCCCCGATCAGGACGAGGTCGTTGCCTTCCGTGGGCAGACCGTGCAGGTAGCGGGAGGCGAAGAACGCCACGATGCCCAGGGGCAGCAGGTAGGACCTGGGTCCCAGCCGTCCTTCCCGCAGCTGCCTGAACACGATGAGGATGAGAGCGATGTCTACGAGCCAGTCGGTGAAAGTCATGCCTCCAGCATGTGGACGCTCGCCTTCTGACACCTGCACCCACGGGTGGAGGTACGGGTGGAGATGCCGGTCGCGGTGACCGGGGAGGCGCCCGTCAGGCGCCCGGCCTCCCGGGGCGGTCCCGTGGCCGGGGCGGCGCCCGTCCGGCGCCCGATCTCCCCGGGCGGTCCCGTGACCGGGGCCGTGCCGGTCACCGTCCGCCGAACGGGGCGCGCGGGCCGGGCGGCGTTGCGGGGGTGGTGTCGGGTGCCGCGCCATGGGCGGTGGCCGCCGGGGCCGGGTCGGGGGCGCAGGTCACGTCCCCGGTCGGGAGTTCACCGGTGGCCAGGTAGCGCGTGACGCGCGAGTCGGCGCAGCTGCTGGTCCCCCGGCCGTACACGCCGTGCCCCTCGCCCTCCTCGACGTACACCAGCCGGGAGCCCTTCAGGGCCCGGTGCAGTCCGCGGGCGGAGACCGGCGGGGTCTGTGAGTCCCACTCGTTCTGGACGATCAGCGCGGGCACCGCGTTGTCGACCCGGGTCGCGGGCTCGACCGGCCGCTCCCAGAAGGCACAGGGCACGATGTTGGACACCGAGTCGCCGAAGAACGGGTAGCGGGCGCTGTCGCGACGGCTGTCGGCCCGGTACCGGGCGGGGTTCGTGGGCCAGCGGACGTCACCGCAGACGACGGCGATGTACGAGGCGAGGTCGTTGTCGGTGGGGACGTACGGCGGCTGGGGTTCGACGGGCTTGCCGGCGGCGGCGTCCCGCAGCTTCACCAGAAACGCGGCGCCGAGCGCGGGACGGTACATGTCCCAGCGCATCCAGTCGCGGATCTCGGCCCCGGTGTACGGGTGGCCGCCGAGGTCGATGGGGGTGCGGTCGGCGCGCTCGACCAGGTCCCAGAAGAGCCGGGTGACCTCGGCGGGGGTGTCGCCGACCCCGTACGTCGAGGAGTGTTCGGCGGTCCACCGCGCCCACCGGCGGAACGCCGGCTCCGCCTCCGAGGCCCAGCCCCGCACCATGCCCCGCCACACCCGCTTCGGGTCGACGGCGCTGTCCAGGACGAAGCGGTCGGCGCGCCCGGGGAACATCTGGGTGTAGACGGCGCCCAGGTAGGTGCCGTAGGAGAGGCCGAAGTAGGAGATCCGCCGTTCGCCGAGGGCGGCCCGGAGCCGGTCCATGTCACGGGCGGTGTTGCGGGTGGTGAAGTGGGCGATGTCGGGGGTGCGGGCCCGGCACTTGGCGGCGAGGTCGCGGGCCCAGTCGACGTCCTTGGCGAAGGTGGCGTCCCGGTAGGGGCGGAAGGTGAGCCGTTCGTCGCGGGTGGTGGTGCCGCAGGACACGGGGCTGCTGGCGCCCACGCCGCGCGGGTCGAAGCCGATGAGGTCGTACTGGTCCTTCACCGACCGGGGCAGGGTCTCGGCCATCCACAGGGGGTAGAACAGGCCGGAGCCACCCGGCCCTCCGGGGTTGAACAGCAGGACGCCGCGGCGCTTGGCGGGGTCGGCGGCCTTGATGCGGGAGACCGCCATGTCGATGGTCCGGCTGCCGGGGTCGCGGTGGTCCACCGGGACGGGGAGCACGGCGCACTCGACGGTGGCGGGGAGACCGGGGCCGCAGGTGCCCCAGGTGAGCGTCCGGCCGCTGGGGGCGGGGGCGGACGCGGCGGCGGCGCTGGGGAGGGCGGGGGCGAGGGCCGCGGTGAGTCCCAGGGCTATCGCGGGGGTGATCAGTCGTCCAGGGCGCATGGATGCCTTCGGCTAGCGGGTGGCCGGAACCCGGGGGTCGGCGGGCCGCGGGACGCGGTCGGCCGGGTGGCGGGACCGGGCAACGGGGGATGGTGCCGTACGAAGGCCCGGAGGGACGGACCGTGGAGCTGCGCAAAGAGTAACGGTCATTGGGCATAAGGGAGTTGCCCGTCCAGGAATTGGATCAGCGAGGGCGCTGGGCCGAGTGCCAGTACGGGCGGGTGCGCCACGGGCGCCGCAACCTGACCGTGTCAGTTGGTCATATGACGATCCGTCAGCAGATGTGGTTCAAGCCGCTGGTGGCCGGTCGACCGCCCGAGTAGGGGCCGGTCGCGGCCCGGCCGTCGGGCCGGTCGGCGCCGGTCAGTCGGTCGGCGCCGGTCAGTCGGTCGGTCGCGGCGAGCCCGTACCGTGCCGTCCGGCGCGTGGGGCGGGGACGCTCCGTTCCCGGCCGGGAGGGCGAACCGCGCGGCGACCGGGAGCGGGTCTCACCGAACGGTGGGCCCGCCCCGGGCGCCGCCGCCTCAGCCGGTCTGCCGCATCCACGCCCACAGCGCGGGCCACTTGGCCGAGATCGCCCTGGGGCCGTCGACGATGCCGGTGTCGGTGAAGAAGACGACCTGGTCGTCCTTGACCGCCATGAACTTCCAGCGGGCCTCGGGTACGGCGATCACGTCGTCGAACCCGGCCTTGAAGGCCTCGGGGAGGAACTTCCACTTGTTCGCGATCAGGCCGGTCTCGACCATCGCGGTGTCGGTGAAGAAGCAGTAGCGGTCCGCCGACAGGGCCAGGTACTTCACCGGGGCGGTCCCCGCGCGCACCGGGTCCAGGCCGGTGAGCGGGGCACCGGCGAGCCAGGTCCTCACATGGGGCCACTTGGCGGCGACGGTGGTCCGCTCGATCAGCTTGTCCTCCGTGAGCAGGGCCACCTCTTCGCCCTTGACCAGGACGTACGTGTGCGGGGCACCGGGGCCGCCGGAGACGGTGGCCGGGTCCTGGACGACCCCGGCCACGGGGACGTCCGTCCAGAACGCCTCGGGCAGCACCGTGCCCCAGCGGGAGGCCGGATCCGCCCCGGCCGGGCCCCCGACGGGCGCGACGCGGGAGATCCCGGCGTCGGTGAACTCGACCGACCAGCCGCCGAACAGGGCCGTGTGGCGCCAGCCGCCGGGCGCCCGCGTGACGGTGACCGCGGGGATCCGGTCGTGGACGGTCCGGGGCGGCGGGCCGACCGGCGCGGCCGGGACGGTGGCCTTGTCACCGTAGGCGTGCGTGGAGACCGTCGTGCCGGAGGCGTCGCGGAGCACGGCCACGTCCCCGGCGTCGTTCCACAGCGACCGGCCCGACGCGAAGGAGAACCCGCCGCTCTCGGGGTGGACCTCGTTGGTGTACACCCGCACCGACCGGCCGGCGTCGAGGACATGGGCGGGAAAGACGAAGTCCTGTCCGGTGTCACCGGCGTTCAGCCGCCACCCGGTCAGAGACGCGGCCGCGGTGCCGGTGTTGGTGATCTCCACGTACTCGTCGGCCTGGGTCCGGGCCACGGCGCCCTTGGCGTGCACCGTGCCGATCACGACCTCGGAGGTCGCCGGACGCGCGGTGACGGGCACGTCGACGGTGGTGAACCCGTACATGCCGCAGGCGAAGCCGACCGTCACGGCGTGCTCCCCGGCGGTGAGGGCGACGAAGGAGGCGGAGGCGCCCACGGCGGGCACGCCGCCCTTGGAACCGTCGTGGGGGTCGGCCTCGAAGCGGCAGCCGCGCGGCGGGGTCCAGCGGGGGTCGACGTCCACGGAGTAGGTCCAGCCCGGCTCGCTGCAGGCGACGGGCTTCTCCGACGGCGTCCCCCCGGCGCCCGAGAACCCGAACACGACCGTGGTGATCAGATACGCCGCCGGGGGACGGGTCCCGCTCCCGCCGGACGCCCGCAGCTCCAGGGTGAACGGCCGTCCCACGACCACCGGCCCCTCGGGCGCGGTCACCTCCAGCAGACCGTCCTTCGACGTCACGACACGCGTGCCCACAAAGACCCCCTCGTACCTCGCTGCCCCGGCCTCCCGCCGGGTGACAGCGGGAGCATAGGAGACCGCCCGGCTGCGCGGCCCCGACGACCGAGGGAAGCGGCTCTTTCAAGCCGACCCGAGCGAGGGGGGGCTGCCCGCTCCGGGGCGTCCTCCCCCGCTCAGGCCCTCGTCCCTGGTCAGCTACCCGACGGCCCGCATCCTGCCGACGTCGCGGCCTTCACGACGACCCGCGGGATCGTGCGGGACCTCCAGGGCGGCGAGGACCGTCAGACGGCCGGGCGGGTGCGCGGGCTGGAACGGCGGGCGATCGGCACTCGGCCGGTTCCGCCGGGCGGGTTGTCCGGAACGGGGCTTCAGACTCACGACAGCACGAACGTACTGTGCGCATGCGGACCGCTACGGAACGTACGCGAGGCGGGGTGCGGGCACCTCGTCCGCCCTGCCTTCGCCATCTCCCCGCGCACCGTCCGGTCCCTCTTCCAGCAGCTCCAGCCGATGAGAGGTGTGGAACGCCCGTGGTTCTTCCCGACCGTGCTCCGACCCAGCCCGCCACCGCGCTGACGCGCGATCTGAACGCGTCCGTCATCGTGCCCGACCCGGCTTCGGACGCCGAGGCCGCGTTCGCCTCCCGGGGGCTGATCGCCGCGCTGCCCGCCGACTTCACCGTCGACAAGGAGGACGGCGGCCCGGTGCCCGCCTGGTCCCTGGCGCCGTTCCAGTTCCTCACCGGCCAGGCCCCGGACACCGTCAACCCGAGCCTGTGGCGCAATGCCCTGCTGAACATGAACGCGGGCCTGTTCGAGGTGGTCGAGAACGCCGTCTACCAGGTCCGGGGCATGGACCTGTCCAACATCACCTTCCTGGAGGACCCCACCGGAGCCTCCCGGGACATCGTCGTCGTCGACCCCCTCATCAGCGAGGAGACCGCCGCCGCCGCGCTCGCGCTCTACCGCGAGCACCGGGGCGACGACCGGATCATCCGGGCGGTGATCTTCACCCACTCCCACCTCGACCACTACGGCGGCGTGCTCGGACTGTGGGCCGACCGGACCCTCCCCGAAGGCGTCGAGATCATCGCCCCCGACGGCTTCCTGGAGCACGCCGTCAGCGAGAACGTCTACGCCGGGAACGCCATGCAGCGCCGCGCCCAGTTCATGTACGGCTCCCTGCTGGAACGCTCCGCGCAGGGACAGGTGGACGCCGGGCTCGGCAAGGCGAACTCCCTCGGCACCTCGGGGCTCCTCGCCCCGACCTTCACCGTCACCTCGGACATCGCGACGCCGGGCATCGTCCACACCTTCGGGCCGGTCGCCATCGAGTTCCAGCTCACCCCCGGCACCGAGGCCCCGGCCGAGCTGAACTTCTACCTTCCCGACGTCCGGGCCCTGTGCATGGCGGAGAACGCCACCCCCACCCTCCACAACCTCTACAGCCTGCGCGGCGCGCAGGTCCGTGACGCGAAGGCGTGGTCGGAGTTCCTGATCCAGTCCGCCGACTGGTACGCCGACCGCTCCGACTCCCTCTTCGCCTCGCACTTCTGGCCCCGCTGGAACAGCGAGGAAGCACCCGGGACGGTCCTCTCGTTCCTGACCTCGCAGGCCGACCTGTACCGGTACCTGCACGACCAGGCACTGCGGCTGGCCAACCACGGCCGGACCATGACGGAGATCGGCGAGGAACTCGACAGCGCCGTACCGGAGTCCCTGGCGGGCCAGTGGTTCAACCGGGGCTACTACGGCACCGTCAACCACGACTCCAAGGCCGTCTACCAGCGCTATCTGGGCTGGTACGACGGCAACGCGGCGCACCTGCACACCCTGCCGCCCGAGGAGGCGGGCGCCCGGTACGTCGACGCCTTCGGCGGCGCCGACAAGGTCGTGGACATAGCCCGGGCGGCCTTCGACGACGCCAAGACCGCGCAGGACTACCGGTTCGCCGCCGAACTCCTCACCCACGTGGTCTTCGCCGATCCCACGAACAGCGACGCCCGCGGCCTCCAGGCCGATGTCCTCGAACAGCTCGGATACCAGGCCGAGAGCGGCCCCTGGCGCAACTTCTACCTCGCCGCCGCCAACGAACTGCGCGTCCGTCCGGCGGACAGCCCGGTCGCCCTCCCCTCGCCCCAGATCATCACCCCGCCGGTCCTCGCCGCCATGCCGCTGGACATGCTCTTCGACTACCTCGGCATCCGTCTCAACGGACCGAACGCGGCCGACCACCCCCTCACCATCGGCCTCACCGTCACCGACGGCATCCCGGGCGACCCCACCACCTACACCCTGCGGGTGCGCAGCGGGGTCCTCGTGCAGTACCCCGGCACCCTGGAGCCCGCCACCGATGCCGTCTACGGCATCACCAGGGCCGGACTCAACGACCTCACCATCTCCGCCGCGACCCCCGACCAGCTCCTCGCCGACGGCACGCTCACCATCACCAGCGGCACCATCGACCCGCTCAACACGCTCGACGGACTCCTCGACACCTTCGAGTACTGGTTCGGGCTGACCACCCCCTGAGCCCGGCCCGGGGGGGGGGGGGGGGGGGGGGGGGGGCCGGGGCGGGCCCCCCCCCCCCCCCCCCCCCCCCCCCCCCCCCCCCCCCCCCCGCCGTCCAGCGCTCCGGCCCTCCGGGCTCGGCCCCGTGAATGTCCGTGGTCACAGGGGAGTTGATGTTCGACCATGACCGGCCTACCCTCACTTAGGCAACCCTAACTTCGCATGGAGGGTGGTCGGGTGACCAAGGAGAACGTGCGGCTGGGCACCGTACAGGAGACACTGCTCATCCCGCTGTACGGGCGCGCGCTCGACGCGCGGGCCCGCCACCCGGTCCTGGGGGACACCGAGGCGCTGAGGATGGTCGAGCGCATCGACTACGACTTCGCGAAGTTCCGCGGGCCCTCGCTGGGCGGCTGCGTGCTGCGCAGTGCGATCTTCGACGGGTGGGTGCGCCGGTTCCTCGCGGAACACCCCGACGGGACGGTGGTCGAACTCGGAGCCGGGCTCGGCACCCGTTCGCGCCGCCTCGACAACGGGCGGGCCCGCTGGTTCGACCTCGACCTGCCGGACACCGTGGAGCTGCGGCGGCGGTTCCTCACCGACTCCGCACGGACCACGACCCTCGCGGCCTCCGTGCTGGACACCGACTGGTTCGAGCGGGTCGCGGAGAGCGGCGGGCCGTACTTCTTCGTCAGCGAGGCCGTCCTGCTCTACTTCGACGAGGAGCAGGTCCGCTCTGTCGTACGGGCTCTGGCGAGCCGCTTTCCCGGGGCAAGCCTGAGCTTCGACACCGGCGGCGGCACCATGATGCGCCATCAGGACCGCAACCCGGTGTTCAAGGCGGTCGACGCACGAATGACCTGGACCTGCGACGACCCGAAGGCCCTGGAGAGCTGGGGGCTGAGGCTGCGCGAGAGCAGGACGTTCGCCACGCCGCAGCCGGACGTGGCCCGGACCTGGCCATGGCGCCACCGTTACGGCATGCCCGTGTTCGCACGTCTGGTACCGCCCGCCGTCAACACCTACCGGATGAACCTCTTCACCCTGGAGACGGAGCAGTGACCTCCGCGGCCCTCGGAGCACACATCCAGGGCGCCTCCGCGTGGGTGCCGCTGCCGGACGGGCGGCGGCTCCACGCGATGGTCCGGCCCGGAACGCGGCCGGACGGACCGACCGTCGTGTTCGAGGCCGGGGCCGGTGCGGGCCGGTCCTCGTGGGCCCTGGTGCAACCGGCCGTCGCGCCCCACGCCCGGGCTGTCGCCTACGACCGCTCCGGCCTCGGGCGCAGCGCCCCCGATCCGGCCGGCCGCACTCTGACCAGGATGGCCGACGACCTCGGGGCACTGCTCGACCACTTCGGACCCGGCCCCTTCGTCCTGGTCGGGCACAGCGCGGGAGGTCCGCTGGTCCGGCTCGCCGCCGCACGCGGGCCGGGGCGGGTCGTCGGCCTGGTCCTGGTGGACCCCACGGACGAGGCCGCCGACGTACTCTTCAGCAGCCGGTTCCGCCGGATGGAGCGGGTGGCCCTCGCCGTCGGCCGTACCCTCGCCGCCCTCGGACTGCTGCGGCCGCTGTTCCGCGGCCAGCTCGCCCTGCTTCCCGAGGACGCCCGCCGGGACATGGCCCGTGAGGGCTTCACCTCGGAGGTTCTGCGCACCCAGCGGCGCCAGGCCCGTACCTACCTGGACGAGCTGGCAGCCTGGCGCGACGCCCCACCGGACACCGGTGACATCCCGGTCACGGTGATCTCCGGCGGCCTCCCCGGCGACGGCATGGACCGCGCCCTGCGTGCCGCGGCGAACACCTCCCACGCCCATCGCGCCGACCGGGCGCCGGCGGGCAGGCACGTCGTCGCGGCGAAGTCCGGCCACTACGTACCGCTGACCGAACCCGAGCTCGTCGTCCGCGAGATCCTGGCACTCCTGCCCGGCTGACCCGTCCGCGGCCCCGGGGAGGAACGCGGAAGGCCCGCCGGAACCGAGGTTCCGGCGGGCCTTCCCGAGCCGTGACGCGCCTGATCGTGTCCTGCCCGGTCACGGGCCGTCAGCCGGTCCGGCTCAGTGAGGTGTCACTTGCCGAGGAAGGCGTTGTGCACCGTGACCATCGACTGGTTGCCCTGCTTGTCGGTGACGACGGCCTTCAGGGAGACCGCCTTGCCCTTCTCCGGCGCGCGTACGGTGATCTTGCCCGCGCCGACCGGGACGGACTGCCAGCTCTGGCCGTCGTACGAGACCTGGACCCGCAGCGTCTTCAGGTTGGCACCGGCCGCCGCGCCCTGCACCACGACGGGGAAGGTCTGCTTGACGCCCGCCGGAGCGGTGGAGTCCAGCGCGAGGTTCGGCTGGAAGCGGACCGTCGAGACCGGCAGCTCCACCGGGCCGGTGGCGCTACGGGCCGAGGTGAAGGTCCACGAGGCGTCGATCCTCGTCCCGGTGCGGTTGTACTTCGGGTTGCGGTTGACCGTGGTCGCCACCGTGTACTTCGCGGACTCCGGCGTCAGCGTGAAGCTCTCCCGGTCGACGGCGGCGTCCTTCTGCGCGTACAGCACTCCGTTGCGGTGGACGGTGGTGGTCGCACCGGCGTACCGGGCGATGCCGTAGTGGCCCGCCCCGTCACTGACCATCGTGAACGCGCCGTAGATGTCGTCGCCGTCGCGGACGATCCCCTCGCCCGCCCCCATCCGCGGCCCCAGGACACCGACGTTGACGTTCCTGGTGTGCGTCGACCCCGGCTTCAGCTGGGGCTCGGTGGCGAGGAGGAACTCCGCGTCGATGGGCCGGCCGCCGTCAGGGCCCGCTTCGCCCAGCACGCTCGCGCCGAAGCTCCAGCTGATCCCGTCGTCCGTGCTGACGTACAGCTTCTGGGTGCCCGGCGCCGGGTGGGCGGGGTAGTGGTCGACGAAGCCGCCCGCCTCGGGCAGTGAGCCCTCGGCCGTGAGACCTCCGGCGAGGCCGGGCGCCGACGCCCCGAAGCCCACCTTGACCAGGGCCAGATCCTTCGCCTTGTAGACCTTGTCGTAGCCGGTGGCCAGCTCCTGGACCACACCGCCCGCGAGGGTCTGGTAGACACTGGTGCCCCGCTCCCAGCGGGCCGACCACTGCTGGGTGAGGGTGGCGTCCGTCCCCACCGAACCGTGCCGCGCGGTGCGGATGTTCTCGAAGCTCCGCGCGTCGATGCCATGGGCGTACCCGGAGTCGGGCGTCCCGATCGTGTAGAACATTCCCACGCGCGTCTGCTGGGCGGCCGCGTCCGGCACCTTGACCGTCACCGGCCGGGTGGTCCGGGCGTCGAGGGTGACGGTGGTGGGGCCGGTCACCGAGAACCGCGGGTTGTGGATCAGATCCAGGCCCTTCTTCGGGTCCGTCGGATCGACCTGCATGTCGGCCTGGAGGTTGTAGGTACCGCGCGGCAGCCGGACCGTCGCGGAACCGGACGCCAGATCCGGGAGGAACTGCAGGCCGTCGGCGAGGCCCTGGTAGCCGTACAGATCGGCCCCCCAGACGGCGCCGGGCGCGTCGGCCCGTCCGACGGTGTCGAAGGTGACGTCGTACGACTCGACCTCACGGTCCACCGTGGCCGGGGTGCGCACGCTCTGACCGCCCCCGGACGCGACGACCGTGGCCGAGTACGAGCCGTCGACCGCGCCGCCGATACGGGTGTCGGCCGTCAGGTCCACCGACGTGGTGCCGCCCGCCGGGACCGTGATCCGCTGCGCCCCGAGGGTGAAGAACCCGGCGGGCGCGGGCTGTCCGTCGCCGCCGGTGGGTGCCGCCAGTGACAGGTCGAGCGTCACGTCGGCGGTGCCGCTGTTCCGGTAGGTGACCTGCTTGGTGGTCGGTGTGTCGTCGTTGTGGGGCCACTGCTGGCGGCCCAGGTGGACCGGGCCGCCTTCGGAGAAGACCGTCTGGTCGATCGCCCGGTCGACGGAGAGCCGGCCCGCGCCCTGCTCGAAGACCGAGTGGGTGCCGCCCTTGGCCGAGCCGGTCAGGGCCGCCTTGAGCTGTGCGCCGGTCCAGGTGGGGTTCTTCTGCTTGAGGAGCGCCGCGGCGCCCGCGACGTGCGGGGTCGCCATCGACGTGCCGTCCAGGCCGACGTAGCCCGGCGGGTTCTGCCCCGGGGTGCCGGCCGCGGCGGCGGCCGAGATCCCCACTCCGGGAGCGCTGATGTCGGGCTTGACCGCGTGGTCCTCCTTGCGGGGGCCGAGCGCGGAGAAGGGGGCGAGCTGGTCGTTGTCGTCGACGGCACCGACGGTCAGGGCCTCGACGGCGCTGCCAGGCGAGTTGACCGTGCCCGGACGCGGATCCCCGAGGTTGCCCGCGGCGACGGCGAACAGGACGCCCTTCTCCGCGGAGACCTTGTTGACGTGGGCTTCCAGCGGGTCGATCCCGGGGCGGTCGGTGCTGCCGAGGCTCAGGTTGACGATGTCGGCGCCCTGGGCAACGGCCCAGTCGATCCCGGCGATGGACTCGGAGTCGCTGCCGTAGCCGTAGTCGTCCAGCACCTTGGCGCTGATCAGCTGCGCCCCGGGGGCCACGCCCTTGAAGCGGCTGTCCTTCGCTCCCGTACCGGCCGCGATGGAGGCGACGTGCGTGCCGTGCCCGACTCGGTCCACGGCGTCCGGGGAGCGGCTGAAGTTGCGTGCCGCCGCCACCCGGCCCGCCAGGTCCGGGTGGGTGTCGTCGATGCCGGTGTCCAGGACCGCGATCTTCACACCGGTGCCGTCGAGCGAGCGGCCCCAGGCCGCCGGGGCGCCTATCTGACCGGTGGAGCGGTCGAGCGACGCCTTCCGCACGCCGTCCAGCCAGATCTTCGCGATGCCGGAGGTCCTGGCCGCCGAGCCGTCACTCTGGGGACGGGTCAGGGCGTCCCACAGCGACTCCGTGCTGTCGGTTGCGCTGGTGACGGCATCGGCGCCGAGGGACGACAGGGTCCGGCTGAGGGTGGTGCCGTGGGAGGCGCGCACCTCGGTACGGGCGGACCCGGCCGCCGCTCCCTTGTAGCCGACGATCACCTTGAGCCCGCCCCGGTAGGCCTTGCGGCTCTCCGGCTCGGCGAGTCCGGTGATGTCGAACAGCCGCTGGTCGAGCGTGCCGTCGGCGACCAGCCGCCGGGCGTCACGCGGCATCACATAGGTGCGTCCTTCGTGGACCTGGGTGAAGAAGGGGATGTCCTCCCGGCCCTTGGCCCGCTCGATACCGGCGACGCGGCCCTTGGAGTCCACGAGGACCCGGTCGCCGGTGATCAGGACGACGGTGTGCACGGCCTTGCCGCTCGTGCCGGCGTTCTTGACGCCGACCGGTGACGCCGTGTCCCGGCCGCCGCTCTGTGCCGACACCGGGCCTGCCATGCCCGCCGTCAGGGCTACGGCGGCAGCGGCGGCGATGGTGGCCGCGTACGCCTTCTTTACTGGTTTGCGCAAAACTCCCCCTGCTCAGGAGTGAATCGGGCGGGCGGGGGCCCGGCCCGTGCGGGGGCGTGTTCAGACACACGTACGCCCCGGATTCCCGAAGTATGCCGAGGCCGTTCCGACGCACTCAATGATCGTTTCGTAACAGGAACTTGATGAAATGAAGACGTCCTCCAGATCATCCGCGCAGCCCGGATTCCTGACACATGTGGACATGCGAACGTGCGGACCTGGGGATATGGGGGCGGAAGGGGCGGGCTGTCTTCTGCCCCGCGCTCCCCGCACACCGCCGTGAGCACCCGTCAGCGACCTTGATGACGGGCTCACCCGCCACCGCGCCCGACCATGAGCCGTGACACGGCACACGCGGACCGGCACCACATCCGTCTCACAGCAGCCGCACAGCCCGTCGAAGCCTGCGCAATTCGCTGTTTGCTACTGGTACTTCGACGCCTCGTCGAGTCCCGGCGAGTCTCGGCGAGTGCCCCCCGAGGAGAGGGCGGCGGGGTCGACCCGGGCCGCCTTCGCGGCCGAGACTCCGTCGCTCCCCCGCCTGACATGCTCTTCGCCTTGGCCCCCAGCCCCGACCGGCCCGGCCCGGCCCCTACGACACCGGTCGCCGACAGTGTTCGCGCCAGGATGCTCCTGGAGGGTGGGGCGGACTGTCCCCGCCACTCACTCACTACAGGTTGGTACTTCGGCTCTCGCGTGACGCCGGTCCGGGAAGCCCCCTCCACCGGAACCGCATCGAGATCACCCGTGTGACTCCGATTCATTGTCGGCCAGTCGGCCGAGGCGTAGCCGATGTGGTCGATGAGTGCGTTTCGGGATCGGGCACGGGCCCTTCCCCTGTGTGGGCGGCAGGGTCAAGGTCCGTGGGTTCGATCCTCAGCGTCGAGGCGTGGTGACGCCCGTCTCAGCGGAAGTCCGCCGCGTGGTCCACAGCCCACTCCCGGAAGGACCGGGCGGGGGTGCCCGTGATGCGCTCCACCTCGCCGTTGACCGGCTCCGGATCGTCGAGCATCCGCACCTGGGCCGGCAGCACGGCCTCCACCAGCTCAGCCGGGTAACCGGCGGCCTTCATCTGATCGACTGCCTCGTCCAGGGTGATCTCCTCGAACCGCAGCGGCCGCCCGATCGCCTCACCGATCAGCGCCAACTGCCTTTTCTGGCTGATCAGTTCGGGGCCGGTGATCAGGGGGTGCGCGCCGAGCAGGGCGTCGGTCGTCAGCGCCTGAACGGCGACGGCGGCCATGTCCGCCTCGTGGATCAGCGGGCGGGCCAGCCCGGCCAGCGGCGCCCGTACCGCACCGGTCGAACGGATCTGCTCCGCCCAGCCCAGCGTGTTGCTCGCGAACCCGGTCGGCCGCAGTGCGGTCCACTCCAGACCCGACGCCTCGATCAGCCGCTCCAACTCGGTGTGGAACATGGTGATCGCCTCGCCCGGTTCCTCCTGCCCGCTCCCGACCCCGGCGGACGACAGGTACACCACCCGCCGGGCATGCTTCCTGATCGCGTCGATCACGTCCGCCGCGCCCTCGGCGCCCAGGCACGGCCACACCAGGAAGACCGAATCGACGCCCTCCAGAGCCGCGTCCAGCGACGCGGGATCACCGAGATCGCCGCGTACCGTCTGCACACCCTCCGGGAAATCCGCCTCCCTTCTCACCAGCGCCCGTACGGGCACGCCCGCCGCGTGCAGTCGGGCCACCACCGCGCCGCCGACCCTTCCGGTCGCGCCGGTCACCAGGATCCTGGACTGCGTCATCGGAACTCCTCGTCTCGATCGATGACACGACTCTCGTACCTCGACCACGGTTCAGGTCAAGCACCGGTGGGCCGGACCGGCCGTCAGGCGCTGTGCCGACCTCCGAAGCGGCATCGACCACCAGGCGCCACTGGCCGAATGGCGGCCGAAGGGGCCGACCACGTAGCAACGCCGCAATCCGCAGGGGGAGAGTTCTCCCTCCTCGGCGGCCGGATTCTGTCCACAGAGCCGCGATCAGAGCAGCAGATCGGGGCACCAGCACCCTTGCCGTTCCCCCGACAGCACCCATTCAAGTGCGGTGGCCGGGCTGCGGAGTGGCCAGGGGTGGTCATGGACCGGCTGCCTCGATGCCGCGAAGTACGGAGTCGCCCCGGAGTGCGGACTCCGAGAACGGTCAGCCGACGCGGGCGGCTCGGATCACACCGACCAGGTACCGGATCCAGCCGACTGTCAGGGCTGCCAGAAAGGCTCCTGTAGCTGCCCGAAGGGCACTTCCGAGATTCGACTCGGAATCCGTCGCACCTGTGAGCACCAGAGTGATCACGAACAGGAGCACGAACGCGAGGGTCGACAGGGCGACTTGAGCAATGGTTTTCAAGGCTCGAACCTCCTTCTATCTGATGCCTCAGAGGGTCTGTGCCCTTCGTCAAGGACGTGGTGCCGGGTATGGAAGTGTTTGGGGTGGTCATGCGGAGAGAGCGGTGGTTCTGGACTCACAGAAGGTGCCGTCGCCGAGCGCGGCGAAATTTCCTTGACCGTATAGAATATTACGGCGACTCCCAGCGCAATCTCGGACCCTCCCCATACTGCAGACCAGCCGTCTTCCTGGACATTCTCGAATCCACTCACCAGCAGAAAGGGAAGGAAGAAGAGGAGGGGAGACAGCTTGTATTTTCCCATGTGGGCTCCTGTCGAAGACTGAGTCACGCAGGGTTGGCAGGGGGCCGGACAGACCCCTGCCGACAGAAGAGCTAACGGCAGCTTCGCTTGCCGGCTGGCCCATCCGTCCGTACCTACGCGCGATCGAAACGGAGGAAGCGATCGGACGCCTGAGGCTCGCCGAACCTCCCAGGGGCGTCGATGTGCTGATGGCCCCAGGAGGCTGCTGGCCGGTCCGGCGAGTGATCTGTCTAGTGGGTCTCCTCGGTTTCCCCGGCTGCTCCGTCCGCGCCTCTCGCGGAACGCGCCGCGCGGCGCTCGGCGATCCAGGCCGTGGCCAGCACTACGGAGGAGCAGAAGAAGAGACGCTGGCCGTCGCGGCTTCCGTACGCGAAGGAAGCGATCACTCCCAGGAAGAGGACGAGTATCCCCGCCCAGAAGGCACCGACCGCTTCTCTGCTCGCCCTTCTGGTTTCGGATGTTCTTTCTTTCATGTCCTGATCCCGTTCTCGAATTCCCTGATGCGATCGACGGATTTCCCGTGGCGTCGGCCTAGCGCCTCCACCAGGAGACCTTCCGGTGGCTCGGGAGGGGGCGACGGTGACTGCCCGACCCTGGGTATCTCTGGAGGATCCAGCGTGAGGGTGTCCATTTGATGCCGAGTGCTGCCCGGGTTCCCCATCCTCCTGAGAATCCGATGGCGCCGACTCCGGCACCGTAGATTCCCGCACGTCCCACGGAACCCCAACTCGCCTTCCGGTTTCCGTACTTCTTCGCGGCAGCGCCGGCGAGCCCTCCGGCGATAACACCGCAGGCTGCCGCAGCGGCACCTGCGGTGAGCACTCCACAGGCGAATCCGGCACTGACGGCCGCGATACCGACCCGGTGGCGTTTGACGAACTGCCCGTACTTGCTCTTCTTGAATCCGTTCCACTTCTTCTTGAGCCAGTTCTTGCCGTCGAGGTCGTATTCGTTGACGGGGTCACCCGGGTATCCGTAGGCGTTGTCTCCGCCGCCGTGCACCGGGTCGGTCGAGAGGAAGCGGCCGGTGGTGGGGTCGTAGAGGCGGACGCCCATGAGGGTGAGGCCGGTGAGGGTTTCGGAGGAGCGTTGTTTGGCGCCGAGCCAGTTGTAGCGGGTGGCGGGCTGGCCGGTGCGGGGGTTGCCGTACTCGTCGTTGTCCAGGACCAGGGGGGACTCGGCGGTGTCCAGCGGGAGCTGGAGGGCGAGGTCGCCGTGGACACTGGTGAGCTGGAGGACGGTGCCCTCGGTGTTGCCGGTGGTGGCGGCGAGGTCACCGGAGGCCGAGGTGACGTTGCGGGTGAGGGTGCCGTCCACGGGGTTCTCGGTGATCCAGCGGGGGTTGTCGCCGTCGCCGCCGTAGTGGTTGACCTTGGTCGCGGTCTGCGCCCAGGTGCCGTCCGTGTCTTCCTCGACGGTCCAGGAGCGGAAGCGGTGGGCCGCGTCGAGCTGCCAGGTCTGGCGCTGTCCGTTCGCCGTCTGCCGGTGGACCAGGTCGTTGGCGTAGTAGCCGATCCGGCTGCCCGGCAGTGTGGTGGTGCGGCCGAAGGCGTCGTAGACGTAGCCGGTGCCGGTCAGGCGGTCGGCGCTGTCGTACGTGTGGGTGGTGGTGGTTCCTCCGGTGGTGGGGCAGGCGGCGTCGGCTTCGCCTTCGGCGGTGGTCAGCGCGGTGCGGTTGGTGCGCTGGTCGAAGGTGTAGGTACGGGTGGCGCAGGTGCCGCCGACGGTGTCGTTCACCTGGGTGAGGCGTCCGGTCCGGTCGTAGGCGTAGTCCTTGCCGGACCAGCCGGAGTGGCGGGTGACCTGTCCGTGGGCGGATTCCTCGACGGTGTCGGAGTAGACGGTCTCACCGTCGCTGTCACGGGTGTAGACCCGGGAGAGCACGGCCCCGGTGGTGTCCTCCTCGACGCTGAGGGTGTACCCGCCGGGGAGCTGCTCGGTGGTGACGGAGCCGTCCGCGCCGTACCGGGTTTCGAAGGCGCCGGCGACCGAGTCGGTGATCCGCGTGGCCAGGCCGCGCGGCTCGACGCTCGTGTCGTAGGTGTACGTGACGGTCGACGGGGCGGAGTCGCTCACCTTGACGGGCCGGTCGAGCAGGTCGTACTCGGTGCGGGTCGTCCCGCCGTCGGCGTCCGTGTAGGAGATCTGACGGCCGAGCCCGTCGTACGCCCTGGTGATCGTGCCGCCGGTCGGGGAGACCGTGCGGACACTCCGGCCGGTGGCCGGGTCGTACTCGGTGGCCGTCTCCGGGACCGCCTGGCCGAGCCCGCCGGTCGTGACGGTCCTCACCGGGCGTCCGGCGGCGTCATGGCTGGTCGTGGTGGTGCGGGTGGTGCCGTCGGCGGTCTCGGTGACCTTGGCTGGGTTGCCCCACCAGTCGTACTCGGTGGTGGTGGCCGGGAGCTGGGACGGGTTCGAACCGCCACCCGTGATCGCGCCGGCCGGGCCGGTGGCGCAGAGCTGGTCGGCCCACTCCGGGCGCCCCTCGCAGGTGCCGGTGCCGGTCGCGGACCAGTAGCTCGTCACCCGGGTGACCGCGTCGGTGCCGGTGGCGCCGGGCGGGAGTTGCCTGGTGACCCGGCCCTGGGCGTCGTACTCGGTGGTGTCGGTGATCGCGAGGCCGCCGGGGTCCTTGACGGTCCTGACCGGCAGGCCCTTGGTCCAGTCGTACTGGGTCTGGGTCACGCGCGGGTCGGCCATGGTGCCGCTGCCGAGGACCCGGGCGCCGGTGGTGACCTTGGTGACTTGGTGCTCGACCTTGGCGGTGCCGTCGGTGGGGCGGCCCGTGTCGTACTCGTTGAGCGTCCAGGAGCGGGCGGCGGCCGTGTCGCCGTCGAGGCCGACTCGGCGCAGCGGCCCGAACTCCTCCAGCTGCCGCAGGCCCTTGTCGTCGTGGACGGAGGTGGTGGCCAGGAGGTCGGCGCGGTCCTCGGTGGAGAGGCCTTCGATGCCGAGGTCGGTGAGGGTCTCGCGGTCGGCGGGGGTGGTGCCGAGGGCGAGGGCCCGGTTGCCGGCGGAGAGTTCCCGGACGGTGTTGCCGAACCGGTCGTAGGCGGTGGTGGTGAGGTGGCCGCCAGGGGCGGCGGTGTTCACCTGGCGCCCGGAGGCGTTGGTGTACGTGACCGTGGCGCGGCGGTGGTCGGCTGCGGTCAGCTGGTCGCCGGAGTGTGAGGACGGCACGGAGTCGGCCGGGAACACGGCGGTGGCGTCGGTGGGGGCGTCGCTCTGACCCCACGCCTTCACGTCCGTGGCACCCATCGGGTAGGGGGCCCTGGCCCCGGTGAGCGGGACGTCGTAGACGACGCTCGTCGACGCGGTACCGGACGCGACGTCCTTGGTGCCCTGCTGGAGGCCGGAGCGGCTCGCCTTGAGGAGCATGCCGTCACCGGCGGTGGCGGCGTTGCCCGCCTTGCCGTAGGTGAAGGTCCACGGCAGTTGCCCGGCCGGGGTCAGGGTGGTGATCCGGCCCGTCGTGTCGTAGGTGTACCGGGTCTTCAGCGCGGGGGTGATGAGCGGGTCGTACGTCTCCCGCAGACGGCCGGTGGAGTCGTACGCGTACGTCTGCACCGTCTTCGCGCTCGCCGTGGTGGCGCCCGGTTCGGTGGACCAGCCGCGGATCTCCTTGACCCGGCCCGTGAAGTCACCGAGTCCGGTGCTCGTGGCGGTGGTGGAGGTGGCGTAGACGAACTCCAGCGCCCGGCAGCCCTTCGTGGACGGCGTCGCCGTGCAGGTGGTGGCCGACGCGGCGGACGTCGGGGCGATGACCAGCTTCGGGCGGGCGCGCTTCTCACCGTCCTCGGTGACGGTCTCGGAGACGACCGTGGTGGTGGAGCGGTCCAGGCCGTCGAGCGTGGAGGAGGCCACCTGCCAGGTGGTGGCCGACGCGTCGGGCTTGGTGAAGACGGTGAGGGTGCCCTCGGTGTCGTTCAGCGTGAACGAACCCGACGGCGAGCCGGTCAGGGTCATGTCCTCTGCTCCGGGCTCAGGCTTCCAGCCGCCGCCGGTGGTGGCGGTGAAGCCGAGCTCCTCGCCGTCGATGTCGACCAGGGCGACCGAGGTCGCGGAGGTCTTCTTGAGGTGGGACCAGTCCGACTCGGTGATCTCCGCGACGGTGCCGGAGGTCCACTGCGGGCCGAACACCGCCGCCTGGCCTTCCTGCCGCGCACCGGCGTCGGGCCGCCGGGAGGACGCGGTCCGGGACACGGACAGTCCGAAGAGGGAGACGTCGGTGGCGGACAGGGTGTGATCGCCGGTCAGCAGGTTGACCGAGCCGGGGCCCGCCTCCTGCGACGGAGCGGTGCCCGCGGTGCGGTCCACCGTGACGTCGTTGCCCGGGGAGAAGGCGGGCGTGGTGGTGCCGGGCTGCGTGAACGCGGCCCGGACCTCGATCGGACCGTCCTCGCCGAGGCTGTCGGTGATGTTCCAGGTCATGGCGGCGGGCTTGCCGTCGGTCGCCGGGACGGGCCAGGACGGCACTGCCGCCGTGCCCCTGCGGACGTCGGCGACGGGCACGTTCTTCCAGGTGTCGGTCTCGCCCCGGCGGTACTGGTAGGTCACCCCGGTGTACGTCTTCTCGCCCTCGGCCGACAGGACCGTGCGGCGGGCCGGACGGTCACCCTGGGCGGGGGACAGCAGCGCCGCTCCGGAACCCGCGTAGAAGACGTGGCTGGACTCGGTGGAGACGTTGCCCGCAGGATCGACGGTGCGGGTGGTGAGGGTGTGCCTGCCGGCGAGGAAGGCCAGCGTCCGGGTGACGGCCGTGCCGGTGGTGGCGGCGGACTGCCAGGCTCCGGTGTCGAGTCGGTACTGGACCTCGGCCACGTCACTGGCCGGAGGCTTGAGGGTGAAGGAGCCGGAGAAGCCGCCCTTCGCGTCCGGAGTACCGGACCAGGTGTCGGCCGGGAAGTCACCGGAGGTGACGCTGGTGGTGGCGGGCTTGGCGGTGTCGACGGTGAAGTAGACCTTGGGAGTCCAGTTCGACCAGGCGTTGCCGTCGCTGGCGCGCCCCCAGTACCAGTAGGTGCGGCCGTTGGCCAGCTTGCCCGCGGGCACGGTCCAGGAGGCCGTCTTGTCGGCGACCGGGGACAGGGTGCCAGGGTCGTGGACCATCAGGTTCGTCGAGCCCTCCCACAGTTCCCACTTGGTGCGCAGGGTCGTGGTCTCGGCGTCGCTCGCCATGTACTTCAGGCCCGGGGTGGTCGTGGTGACCCAGTTCCTGCCCGCGTTCGCGCGGCCCGGGGTGACGGTCATCGGGTTCCCGGCGACCGGGACGGTGTTGTACGTGACGGAGACGTAGGGGGTGTTGGCGGCGGCGTTGCCGGAGTTGAACCGCTTCCAGGAGTACGGGTCGGACTCGTTGGTCGCCCGTATGCCCATGGAGTTGGTGCCGTTGCCGTTGGCGGCCCAGGCGGTGGCGAGGTTCTTGATGTCCTGGGAGACCCAGCCGTCCGCGCAGGAGGACGAGAAGCCCTTCGTCGCGGTGGCGGTCGCCCACTTGTTGTTCCAGTTGGGCTGGGCCGTCCACCGGCTGGCGGTCGTGGCACGGGGGGTGTCCCAGACCTCCCAGCTGTTCGGTGTGCAGGACCAGGAGTGGTGGTTCCACAGGTTCAGTTTCGCGCCGAGGATCTGCTTCCCGCTGATCGCCCCCATGGGGAAGCTGAGGAAGGAACGGGCGGTCTGGCCGGAGCCGTTGTTGCCGAGCTTGAGTTCGGTGGAGGCCGACTGGTCGGTGGTGTAGCCCTGCTGGACGAAGGTGTCGAAACTCGCGCCGAGGTTCACCGCGGGGTCGACGGTCACGGGGAACTTCGTCGTCGGGTCCGCCAGGAAGGCGGCGTCCGGGGTCAGAGTGAGGTCGATCGCGTCGCCGTTCTGCGTCACCTTCAGGCCGACGTCCGCGCGGCGGGTGTGTTCACCGGACCGCTCGTCGACGGTGGCGTCCCACATGACCGGGGCCGGGATCGTGCCGACCGTCCGACCGGACGCGGTGTGCAGGAAAGCGACCGAGCGGTCGGCGTTCTGACGGGCGGTGAGGCCCTTGGCTTCCAGAGTCAGAGCCACGGAACCGTTCGCGGCGACCGCCGTACGGTCCTTCAGTTCCAGGAACTGCTCGAAACCGGTACGGGTCGACTCGATGACCAGGTCCGTGGAGGGCAGCACACCGGCGTACCGCGCGTTCGTCCCCGACAGCACCGGCTCGGGCAGCACGCCACGCCACGCCAGGTCCAGCGACCGGCCGTCCCCGGCGTCCAGCGACACCAGTGGCACCGCCGCGGTCTTCGCCCCGCCGGCCCGGCCCGACGCCCTCACCCGCGCGGCCAGTGGGCCGGGCGTCCGGCCACCGAGCCGCAGCCCGAGCGGATGCCCCGCCGCGACGACCGAACCGTCCACCGCCTTCGTCAGGTCGATGTCGACGTCCCGCCAGGCGCCCGTCTCCCGGTCACGGAACCGGACCGGCCCCGACGCGGAATCCGTCGTCACCGTCCCGTCCGGATTCGCCCAGGTCGTCGACGACTCCGTCCGCTCCGACAAGGCCTCGACCCGCGTGCCCGACAGCCGGGCCGCGACGGTCGCCGACGCGAGGTCCGCCGCCTCGGCAGGGCCCCGCGCCCCGTCGGCCTCGGGCGCCCGCACGGCCGAGGTCAAGGCCACCGCCTGGCCCGTGGTCATCACCACGACCGCCGTCTCGACGCTCATCAGGGCGGCTGTCGCCAGAGCGACCCTCCGCCAGACGCGCCGGTCACGTCTTCCCCCGCTCGTTCGTCCCGGCGGAGACCCATGCTTCTTCACTCGACCATCCCTGCATTTCCGTCACTGCCTGTGATCAGGTAGCGGTGGATGCTATTCCGGCAGTAAAGATCTTGTGAAGGGAACAGTGGAAAGATGGGTGCCAGCATGTACGGCGCTCCCCGCCATTCCCGCAGGCCGGTCGGGGAGCGTGCCGAAGGATGCCCAGACTGCCGGACTTCCTCACAAAGGCCTTCCCCTGAATCAACAGTGACGGTACGTCGAGATTTGGAAGAACCACGGGAGGGCATCGGCGTGGAGATCGCTCTGTGGTGCGAGACGACGACCCGACGGGTTCCTCGACCAGGCGGCGCTCGCCCCGGACAGGAGTCGCGGGTCGCTCGGGCCGTAGTGGCTCGTCGAGCGGGAGCGCGGCGGCGACCTCTGGGATCACCGCAGGCGAGTACGGTACGGGCCACCGGCCCCGTACCGTAAGCCCGTTCACCCCTCGTACCTGTCTACGATCAGTGCCGTGTGCGCATATGTGATGGTCGCCGAGGATGACGACAAACAGGCCGAGCTGGTCCGCCGGTACCTCCTGCGTGAAGGGCACTCCGTCACCCTGGTGGCGGACGGCCGCACCGCTGTCGAGGCTGTCCGCCACCGGCCCCCCGACCTGATCGTCCTGGATGTGATGATGCCCAGGACCGACGGCCTGGACGTGCTGCGGATCCTGCGCGCCGAAGCGTACGAACTCCCCGTGCTGATGCTCACCGCCCGCTCCACCGAGGACGATCTGCTCCTCGGGCTCGACCTCGGCGCCGACGACTACATGACCAAGCCGTACAGCCCTCGGGAGCTGATGGCCCGGGTCCGTACCCTGCTGCGCCGCACCGCTCCGCGCGGCGGGACCGCCCCGCCGGCCGAGGAACATCTGCTGACCGTCGGGGACTTGGTGGTCGACCCGGAGAAACACGAAGTCACGGTCGGCGGCGGTGGCGTCGACTGCACACCCGGAGAATTCCGCATCCTCGCCGCGATGGCCACCGAGCCGGGACGGGTCTTCACCCGCCAGCGCCTCCTCCAGGAACTCCACGGCTACACGCGCTACATCGGTGACCGGACCGTCGACGTCCACATCATGAACCTGCGGAAGAAGGTCGAGACCGAGCCGAAGCGGCCCGAGAAGCTGCTGACCGTCTTCGGCGTCGGCTACAAGCTGGTCGCCCCCGTCGCAGGCCCGGGGCGGGGTGGCCGTGCGACGCCGTAGCCGAGGCAGTACGAAAGGGGCCAGTGGGATGGGAGAAGACAGCAGTACGGGACGGACGACCGGGGCCCGGGACGCGCGCCGCGCCCGGCGTCTGCCCCTGCGCAAGAGCCTGCTGGCCCGGCTCCTCGCGGTCTCCGCCCTCGTGGCCGTCTGCTCCGTCGCCGCCACCGCCTGGCTCGCCGCGCAGACCACCACCGGCGCCATCGAACGCGAGCAGGGCCGGGATCTGGCCAAGGACGCCCGGATCTACCGCGAACTCCTGGGGCATGCCGCCACCAACCCCCAGTGGGACGGGGTCGAACGCAAGGTCAGGGAGCTGGCCGCCGCCAACGACCGGCGGATCGTGCTCGTCAACCCGCGCAGCGGGCTCGTCGTCGCCGACTCCTCGACCGGGAAGAACCCGCTCCCCCTCCCCGAGACGCCCTCCGCGTCCATCGATCCCCTGCGAGTCGACTCCGCCTTCGGCGGCGCCACCGAGAACGGCGCGCCCGGCGCACTGGCCGGGGCGAACGGCGGCAAGGGCAGCATCGACCCGCGCGCCGTGGGGCCGTTCCAACTGCCCCGCACGGAGCGGGCCGCCCTGCGCGAGCTCGCCGACGGGGTGGTGTCCTGCCTGCGCGGAAGGTTCTCCATGAACGCCGAGCGCATGACCACCCCCAGCGGTCGCTCCTATATCCGGACGGCAGGTGTGGAGACCGGGCAGTACCAGCACTTGTGCGGCCTGGCAGAGCTGGCGCAGCCCACCGCCACCGAGGAGAAGGCCGTCGCGGCGCTCAACAAGCTCTCCGACACCTGCCTGCGGCGCAGCAAGCGCACAGCGATCCCCCTGTGGCTGATCCACGGCGCACAGGGGGAGCCCCGGATCGTCTTCGGCGACCGGAGGGGGCCCGTCGAGACGACGTTCGTCCTCCTCGACCGGCCGAGTCCGGGACGGGCCCGGGACGCGGCCAAGGTCCCGATCGATGTGGTCAAGGCGAAGATGCTGCCCCACCGGGTGGACAGCACGGTCGAGAACTGTGTCGACAACGCCCGCCGCCAGCAGCTCGTCTCCCATGTCGCCGCCCCCGCCGAGCTGTACATCAGCGATCCGGACGGGAGCCCCACCGCGCCCGGCTTCGACCTCTCCCCGGACGACACCGCCCGCGTCGCGGGGGTCGCCGCGCTGGTCCTCGCGCTGACCGTCGGCGCCTCCGTGCTGGCGGCGACCCGCCTGGTGCGGCCCCTGCGGGCGCTGACCTCCGCCGCACAGCTCATGAAGGACGGTGAGGCCACCGCGCCCGTCCCCGTACGCTCCGACAACGAGATCGGCCGACTCGCCGCCGCCTTCAACGACATGGCCGCGCACCGCGCCCGGCTGGAGCACCAGCGGCGCGAGATGGTCGGCGACGTCGCCCATGAACTGCGGACCCCGCTGAGCACCATCCGGGGCTGGCTGGAGGGTGCCCAGGACGGTGTCGCCGACCTCGACCCCGCCTTCGTCTCGTCCCTGCTCGAAGAGGCGGTCCAGCTCCAGCACATCATCGACGACCTCCAGGACCTGGCCCAGGCCGACGCGGGCGCACTGCGGCTGAGCCCCGCGCCGGTAGGGGTGGGAGAGCTGCTCGCCCAGGTCGCCGCCGCGCAGACGCCCCGCGCCGAGACGTCCGGCGTCCGCCTCGCCGTGACCTGCGCCGACGGACTGCCGGACCTCGTCGCGGATCCGGTCCGGCTGCGGCAGGCGGTCGGGAACCTGGTCTCCAACGCCGTGCGCCACACCCCGCACGGCGGCACTGTCACCCTGCGCGCACGCGCCGCCGGATCCCGGCTCACCGTCGAGGTCGAGGACACGGGGAGCGGGATTCCGGCCGAGGACCTGCCGTATGTCTTCGACCGGTTCTGGCGGGCCGACAAGTCCCGCAACCGGCGGACCGGCGGCAGCGGCCTCGGACTGGCGATCGTACGGAAACTGGCCGAGGCGCACGGCGGTACGGCGACGGCACGCAGCACCCCCGGGGAGGGATCGGTGTTCATCCTGGAGCTGCCGGTGGCGGGGAGGAGCTGAGCGGGCGGGCCGGGTGCCCCGCCGGGCCGGACGGCCTCGGCCGGGTACGACCGGGGTGTGACGGCGACGCGGCCGCCGTGCGGTGCCGACGGATGCGCGGCGGTACGGATGCGGTGGGGCCGGATGCCCTCGAGGCCCGGACGTACCGCGGCTCGGCGGTCCCGGCTGCGGCGCAGCGCTGACCGGGAGGCGAAAGCACCGCTGACCGGGGGGCGACAAGACCCTGACAGGTTCTTCATACGTCTCGGCCAGCCTGGGCGCCGTACTGAATCCCAGCCTCCCGAATGGAGTCCCCCATGACAGCTGCGTCCTCGCGCGGTGCCCTGAAGGCCCTTGCCGTCACGACCGCCGCCCTCGGCGCCGTCCTGGTCTCCGGCAGCGGCGCGTTCGCCGACAGCGCCCCCTCGCCGGTGAAGATCGTCGTGGCCGACAAGGTCGTGTGCAAGTCGCCGTCGGACCAGGGCAAGAGCGGTGGCAAGAGCCGTGTCGTCGGCAAGGACGGCGCCGTCATCTGCCTCCAGCCCTCCGAGCGCGGGCGTTCGGCCGCGGCGCTGCCGCGCGGCGGTGTCGCCGCGGGCGAGCGTCCCGTCGCCGCCCAGGGTGACGGCAGCCCCACCACGGTGATCGTCGGGGCCACGGCCGCCACCGTCACCCTGGCCGTCGCGGGCACGGTCGTGATCCGCCGCCGCACCGCGCACCACGACGCCCGCTGAGCCACAGCAACGGCACCAGCAGCACCAAGAGCACCAAGAGCACCAAGAGCACCAAGAGCACCAACAGTCGTACGCCCGTCCGGTCCGCTGCGGAGTCGCTCCCGCCGCGGGCCGGCCCGGCCGCCGCACCTCCCCCTCGACCCGTGTCACCGGAAGGCTTCCTCATGCACCGTCACCGCCTGCCGACCTGGTACGCCGTCGGGCTGGCCCTCGCCCTCGCGGCGACGGGCTGCTCCACCGGGACCGGAGCCGGAGCCGAGACCGGAGCCGGAGCCGTGACCAAGACGGCGACGGGGACGGGGACCACGAAGGACCCCGCACCGCCGTCCGCGACCGACACGCCCGCCACGTCCCCCGGCAAGGACGCCGCCGAGCCCGTCCACGTCTCCATCCCCGCCATCAAGGTCAGCAGCGCCCTGATGCGTCTCGGGCTCAACAGCGATCGGACGGTCGAGGTACCGCCGTCCGAGCAGGGGATGACCGCGGGCTGGTACACCGGCGGAGCGGCCCCGGGCGAGAAGGGCGCCGCGGTGCTCATCGGACACAACGACACCAGGTTCGGCCGCGCCGTCTTCCACGATCTGAACAAGCTCACCAAAGGAGCCGAGATCATCGTCCGCGACGCCCGCGGCAAGAACCTCACCTTCACCGTCACCGCGACCGAGACCGTACGGAAGACCGCCTTCCCCACCCAGCGCGTCTACGGCCCGACCGCCACGCCCGAGCTGCGCCTCGTCACCTGCGACGGCGAGTTCGACGCCGAGGGGCATCCGGTGGACAACCTGATCGTGTACGCCAAGCTCTGAGCCGCATGTCGGCCCGGCGGCCTGCGGGGAGAGGGCGTGCCCCGTCCGCCGGGACCGTGCGGCAGCCATGCCCCGAACCGTCCAGCCGTCACCACGCCGCCAATTGGCCCACGCCGTACCCGCTGAGCGCCCCGGTCCCTGCCCAGCCCGATCGCGATCGCAGTCGCAGTCGCAGTCGCAGTCGCAGTCGCAGTCGCCCGCTGACGCGGTCAAGGCGGCTTGGGTTCCCGACCGGCCCCCGGGAACGACCGAAGGGCCGTTTCAGATCTCTCTGAAACGGCCCTTCGGTATCCGACTTCGCAAAGTCGGGACGACAGGATTTGAACCTGCGACCCCTTGACCCCCAGTCAAGTGCGCTACCAAGCTGCGCCACGTCCCGATGCCTGCCTCCGGGGTGTTGCTCCCTCGTCGGCGTGCAGGGAAAACACTACCTCACTCCGGCGGGTGCGATGACGCACGGGCTGTCACGGGGTCCCGGCGGGCGGGGTGGCGGGGTCCTGGCGGTGGGCCGGTCGGGCCCGCGCGGGACAATGGGCGGGTGAACCCGACAGCGAGTGGCCGTGGCAGGGACCGTGACGAGGCTGGGCGGGCGCGGAACGCGCGGCCCCGTGACGGTCTCGGGCGGCCCCTTCCCCACGGCGCCGAGGGCGTGGCCCGGCAGCCCGAGGGCGTGGTGCGCGAGCCCGGCGAGACCCTGCGGGAGGCGCAGCGGCTGCTCGACGCCGGGATGCCGTTCCACGCGCACGAGGTCTTCGAGGACGCCTGGAAGTCGGGGCCCGGGGCGGAGCGGGACCTGTGGCAGGGGCTGGCCCAGCTCGCCGTCGGTCTGACCCACGCCGCCCGGGGCAACGGGCCCGGCGGTGCCCGGTTGCTGCGCCGTGGCGCCGACCGCCTCGAGGGCGGCCCGGGGCGCGCGGCCTCGGAGCCGTACGGGATCGACGTGGACGGTCTCGTCGACTGGGCCCGCACCCTGGCCGCCCTTACGGACGGTGCGGTGGCGGCTTCTGACGGCCGTCCGGTTCCCGTCGATCCCGTCGCCGTCTCCCCCCGCCTGCTCCGGCCGTCCGTCTGAGCTATGCGTCCGGTTCCTCCAGGGCTTCGCGCAGGACCGTGGTGTGGCTGGTCGACGGGTCCTTGGTCGCGGTCAGCAGGGTGACCGGGCCCTGGGCCGCCAGCGTCCTCAGGCGGTCCAGGGCCGTGGCGGCGTCGGGGGCGGTGAGCTCGGCCCCGTAGCGGTGGCGGAACTCCTCGTACGTGCCGTCCGGGCCGTGGTACCAGCGGCGGAGTTCGGTGGAAGGGGTGAGCGCCTTGGGCCATTCGTCGATGCGGGCGTCGGTCTTGGCGAGGCCGCGCGGCCAGAGGCGGTCGACGAGGACCCGTACGCCGTCGTCGGGTGAGGGGGTCTCGTAGACGCGGCGGACGCGGACGTCGGGGCTGTGTGGGGGCATGGTCCCAGGGTGCGGGACCGTGCCGGGTCTCAGCGTTCGGCGCGCAGTGCCGGAAGGAGGACGGCGTCGACGAAGGTCCGCATGGTCGAGGCGTCCGTGAAGCGCTCCTCGAAGATCCGCTCGATGCGGAGCATTCCCATGAAGCAGGGGGCGACGAACTCGACGGCGGGATTTCCGGCGGCGACCTCGCCGCGCGCGACGGCGCGGGCCACGATCGCGTCGATGGCGGCGACCTCGGGGGCGATGACGGTCTCGCGGAGCGCGGCGCGCAGGTCGGGGTGCTGGATGAAGGCCTGGGCGACGGCTTCCATGAGTTCGGCGTCGCGTTCGCGGTGGGAGGCGGCGATGCGGCCGGCCTCGCGGAGGTCTCCCGCGAGGGTGCCGGTGTCGATCCCGGCGAAGACGGTGCAGCGGCGCCGGGCGAGCGCGGCGGTGACGAGCTTGGGTTTGGTGCCCCACTGCCGGTAGAGGGTGGCCTTGCCGCACTTGGTGCGGGCGGCGACGCCCTCCATGGTCACGGAGTCGTATCCGCCCTCGCGCAGGAGACAGAGGACGGCGTCGTAGAGCTCGGTCTCGCGCTCCGGCGTGATCTTGCTGCGGCGGGCTGCGGCGGTAGCGGCCTCTGTGGACATCGATCCCTCCCGGACACCTCTGTCTGCACATACGAGAGTAGGGGGTGCACAATCGAGACGCAAACGTATCGAGACGCTTGCGTCTCGATGGATTCGGATCTAGGCTCACTCCGTTTGTTGGCGATTTGACGGATTAGAGGGCCGCACGATGGCTGGCGGGATACGCGGGATACGAGGCACACGTCCTGCGGGACCGGGGAGGAAGCCCTCCCCCGGCCCCGGCGACGGAACCGCCCGGCCGCCCCTCCTGCGCGAGCTGCTGCTCGTCACCGCGCTCTTCCTCGTCTACAAGTTCGGCCGGCTCTTCGCCAACGGCCACGAGGCCCTCGCCTTCCGGAACGCCGACCGCGTCTGGAACGCCGAACGCGCCCTCCACCTCCCGGGCGAGGGAGCCGTGCAACAGCTCCTCCTGCACGGCGAGACCCTGATACGGGCGGCGAACACGTACTACGCGGCCGTGCACTTCCCGGCCACCATCGCCTTCCTCGGCTGGCTCTACCTGCGCCGCCCCGCCCACTACGTGTGGTCCCGCCGGGTGCTCGCGCTGCTCACCGGCGCCGCCCTCGCCCTGCACCTGCTGATGCCGCTCGCGCCGCCCCGGATGCTGGCGGCGGGCGGCCTCGTCGACACCGCCCGCGTCTACGGACCCTCCGTCTACGCGGCGACCCCGGAGACCGACTCCATGGCGAACCAGTTCGCCGCGATGCCCTCACTGCACTTCGGCTGGGCCCTGATGGTCGCGATCGGCCTCGTCGCCGCCACCCGGTCGCGGTGGCGCTTCCTCTGGCTGCTGCACCCGCTGCTCACCCTGATCGTCATCGTCGGCACCGCCAACCACTACTGGTTCGACGCGCTCGCCGCCGCCGCGCTCCTCGGCCTCGCCCTGCTCGCCGTCCGCGCGCCCGGCCGCCGTACGGCTCCGCCGCCGGTGCCGCGCACCCTCGGCACGACGCCCCTCCCGGCCGGAGTCCTCCGATGAGCCCCGGCTCGGGCACCGTCCTCGCGGTGCTGCTCTCGCTCGTCTCGGCCGCCGGATACGCGCTCGCCGCCGTTGCCCAGTCCCGGCTGGCCGCCGCCTCCCCCGCCCGGGACGGCGGCGGCGCCCTGCGCGCGCTGCTCGCCCGCCGCCAGTGGTGGGCGGCCGTCGGACTCAACGCCGCCGGGGCCCTCGCCCACGTCGTCGCCCTGCACTACGGGCCGCTGACCCTGGTCCAGCCGCTCGGCGCGCTGACCCTGGTGGCGGCGCTGCCGCTCGGGGCGTACGCGGCGCGGCGCCGGGTCACCCGCACCGAGTGGCGCGGCGCCCTGTGCACCCTGGCCGGTCTCGTCGGGCTCGTCGCGGTGACGGGTCCGGCCGCGCCGGGCGAGGCCCTCACCCTCTCCGAGTCCCTCGCCGTCGCGGCGACGACGGCGCTGCTCATCGCCGTGCTGTCCGCCGGGCGGGCGCCGGGAAGGACCCGGCGCGGGCTCGGCCACGCGACGGCCTCCGGGCTCGCCTCCGGCGTCGCCTCGGCGCTGACCCAGACCCTGACGGCCGCGCTCGCCCTCGAACTGCCGGGCCGTGAACCGACCTGGTGGCAGACCGCACTGCTCGCGCTCCTGATCTCCGGCTTCGCGACGGGCGGGCTGCTGCTCTCCCAGGCCGCCTACCGGGGCGGTCTCGCCGCGCCACTGGCCGTGGTCAACCTCTCCAACCCGGCCTCCGCGGCGGTGATCGGTGTCGCCCTCCTCGGCGAGACGTTCCGGGCGGGCGCCTGGGGCTGGGCCGCTGCGGCCGCCGCGGCCCTGGTCGCCGCGCGCGGGGTGGTCCTCCTGACGAAGGGCGCGCCGGACCCGTCCGCAGCGGCAGGGGGCCCGCCTCCGGTCCCGGCACCGCGCGCGTCGGGCTCCGGCGCCCCGGCGCCCGGCGGAGCCGACCGGGGCTTCCACGGACCCGTCACCCCCTCGCTCGCACTGCCCGACGTGGAGGCCTCGCCCGCGCCGCTCGCGGGCTGAGCGCGCGGACCGGTCGCCGGACCGGGAGCGAAGACCGGTCGCCGGACCGAGGAAGGAACCGCCGGGCCGAGGAAGGAAAACCGGTCGCGGCCGGGAGCGGGGAAAGGGGAGTCGGGAAGGACCCGGGCCGGGGCGGCGCCCGGGCCGGAACGATCCGGAACGATCCGGAATCCTCAATTCGTCACCTTGACGACAATCGAGGGAACCTCCTATCGTCACCATGACGACAAGGGGGTTTCCTCATGGCAGACATCACCCGGCGGGCAGGCTGGCGCCATCTGCGTTCCGCGCCCACCTCGCACATCCGCCACCAGAGCCGCGGGCGGCTCGTGCACGAGGGCGAGGGGCTGAGCTTCTGGTTCCGTCCGCTGACCGCCGCCCTCTCCGAGGTCCCGGTGGACGACCGTGAACTGGCCATGGCCTTCCACGCCCGCACCGCCGACTTCCAGGACGTCAGCGTCCAGTCGACCGTCACGTACCGGATCGGCGACCCGGCGGCGGCGGCCACCCGGCTCGACTTCTCCGTGGACCCCGACACCGGCGCCTGGCGCGGCACCCCGCTGGAGCAGATCGCCACCCTCCTCACCGGGACCGCCCAGCAGCACGCGCTCGACGTACTGGCCCGCACCGCGCTCGCCGAGGCGCTCGTGGACGGCGTCGCGGCGGTCCGCGACCGAGTCGCCGCCGGGCTCGCGGCCGAGCCCAGGCTGCCCGCCACCGGCATCGAGATCGTCTCCGTACGGGTGGTGGCGCTCCGGCCCGAGCCCGAGGTGGAGCGCGCCCTGCGCACCCCGGCCCGCGAGCAGATCCAGCAGGAGGCCGACCGGGCCACCTACGAGCGGCGCGCGGTGGCCGTCGAACGCGAACGCGCCATCGCGGAGAACGAACTGTCCAACAGGATCGAGCTGGCCCGGCAGGAGGAACGGCTGGTCGAGCAGCACGGCACCAACGCCCGCCGCGAGGCCGAGGAGAACGCCGCCGCCGACGCCGTGCGCGCCGAGGCCGAGGCCGTACGGAAGGTCCGCCTCGCCCGTGCCGAGGCGGAGGCGGCCCGGGAGGTCGGCGCGGCGCGCGCCGCCGCGCAGTCCGCGTGGCTCGCGGCGCACACCGAGGTGCCGCCCACGACCCTGCGCGCGCTCGCGGTGAGCCGCGCGGCCGAGAACCTGCCCCGCATCGAGCATCTGACGCTCTCCCCCGACGTGCTGACCGGGCTCCTCGCCCGACTGGGCGAGGGCGGGGCCGGGGCCGGGTCGTGAGCCTGGCACCGCGCGCGGTGCTCGTGCACCGGACCACGGAGTACGAGGAGCTGCTCGCCCGGCACGGGACGCACGGGCAGGCGTCGTTCTTCCTCTCCGCGCGCGGTCGCTCGGTGGACGCCGTGCGCGAGCGGCACGAGCGGGCCGGGCGGGCGCTGGCCGAGGTGGCGGGCGCGGTTCCGCTGTCCTGGCGGCGGACCCGGGTGGAGCGGGACGACCTGGACAGGTTCCCGTTCGGGCCGGAGGACGTGGTCGTCGTGGTCGGGCAGGACGGGCTGGTCGCCAACACGGCGAAGTACCTGACGGGTCAGCCCGTCGTCGGGATCGACGCCGACCCGGGCCGGAATCCGGGCGTCCTGGTCCGGCACCGCGCCGACCGGGCCCGGCGGCTCCTTCCGCACGCGGTGACGGCGGGCGCGGCGGTGGACGAGCTGACCATGGTGGAGGCCGTCACCGACGACACCCAGCGGCTCCTGGCCCTCAACGAGATCTATGTCGGCCCGCGCGGCCATCAGACGGCCCGGTACACGCTGGACGGGGACGCTCCCGGGGTCCCGCCCGAGCCGCAGGCCTCGTCGGGGGTGCTCGTGGGCACCGGGACGGGTGCGACGGGGTGGCTGCGGTCGCTGTGGGAACAGCGCTCCAGCGCGCTCGCCCTGCCCGCTCCCGCCGACGCCCGGCTCGCCTGGTTCGTCCGGGAGGCCTGGCCGTCCCCGGCGACCGGGACCAGCCGGGTGGAGGGGCTGCTCGACCGGGGCCGGGCGCTGCGGCTCACCGTCGAGTCGGACCGGCTGGTGGTCTTCGGCGACGGCGTCGAGTCGGACGCCCTGGAACTGACGTGGGGCCAGACGGTCCGGCTCGGGGTCGCGGGAACACGGCTGCGGCTCGTGACCTGAGCGGCCCTCGTACGGGTGACGGGTCGCGGCCGTGCCTCGCGGGCCGGGCGACACCCTCCCTGGGCACCCTCCCGGGTCACCCTCTCTGGGCACCCTCCCGGGGGTCCGTACGGCGCGGCCGGAATCGTTCGGCCAGGGCCGGGAGCGGGGCCGTACGGCGTTATGCTCGGCGCGCTTTGTCCGGTTTCCCGCGACCGGACGTCCGCCGCCCGTTCCCGGCTGTCGAAGGAATCTCCATGGTCTCCGTCTCCTCCGGCTCGTTGTCCGTCTCGCCCGCCACGGTCACGGACTGGGAAATCGTCCGTTCCTGGGCCGCCGAGGAGGGGTGGAACCCCGGTCTGGCCGACGCCGGGGCGTTCTTCACGCAGGACCCCGGGGGCTTCTTCCTCGGCCGGGTCGACGGGGAGCCGGTCTCGGCGATCTCGGTCGTCACCTACGACGACGCGTACGCGTTCCTGGGCTTCTACCTCGTCCGGCCCGAACTGCGCGGCCACGGACACGGTCTCGCCACCTGGCGGGCCGCGCTGGCGCACGCGGGCGGGCGGGCGATCGGGCTCGACGGGGTCCCCGCCCAGCAGGACAACTACCGGCGCTCGGGCTTCACCACCGCGTACCGGACGGCGCGTTACGTGGGTGAGGTCCCGGCGCCCGACGCTCCCGTGACCGGGGTCGTGCCCGCCGGCCGGATCGATCCGGCCGTCCTCGCCGCCTATGACGCGGCCTGTCACCACGCCGACCGGCCACGGTTCCTCGCCGCCTGGGTGGCGACGCCCGGACACCGCGCGCTGGTCCGCGTGGCCGACGGGCGGCCGGTCGGGTACGGGGTGGTCCGCCCCGCGCAGGGGGAGGCGCGGATCGGGCCGCTCTTCGCGGACACCCCGGCCGACGCGGGGGCGCTGCTCGACGCCCTCGCCGCCGAGGCCAGGGACTTCGGCTCGGACCGGATCGCGGTGGACATGCCGGAGTCGAACCCGGCGGCGGCCCGGCTGGCCGAGGAGCGGGGACTGCGGCCGACGTTCGAGACGGCCCGGATGTACACGGGCCCGGTGCGTCCGGTGGCGCGCGAGCGGGTCTTCGGGGTCACGACCCTCGAACTGGGCTGACCCGGAGGGCGGTCCGGCCGGGCCGTCCGACCGGGCCGTCCTACCGGGGCGGTCCAGTGAGGCGGTGGTCCGAGTCCTGGGGGCGAACGGCCCCGGGCCGGGACGGGCGGGTACGGGCGGGTGACTGGCCTGACGGGACCGGGCAGGAAAGGGATCGGGCAGGACGGGCACGAACCGAGCCCGTCCCGACCAGGCGGGGCAGGACAAGCACCGGGCAGACACCTGCCGAGCTGCCGGGACCGGGTGGGGCTGGCCGGACCGGACGGGCAGGGCCTGACGCAGCCGAGCCGGGCGGGTCCCTTCGGCCCGGGCCGACCCGGCAGGCCCGCGAACTGGGCCGATCCCGGACGGCTTTCCCTCGGGAAGGGGCGGGGCAGGGGCCGGCGAGACGCCCCCGCCCCGCCCCTTCCGGCGTCCCTGCCCCGCCCTTCCCCCGTCCCCGCACCGCCCCTTCCGGCGCGCGGGTCGCGCCCATCCCTCACCACCCCCCGCCGCCCCATGAGGGGTGACAAGGGTTTTCCCCGTATCGGGTTCACCCCCCCGTTGCCTACTGTCCTCCGCACCGGCAGATACCATCCTCCGACCGCACCTGACAGGTGCATGTGGAGGGTGACATCCGCCGGTGGCGGCCTTGACCCGGGCCGTTGCGCCGGTGGCGGCGCATGGGCCCCCAGCCCAGGGACCTGCGGACCGCGACCCCACTTCGCCCCGTGAGCCCCGCGCCGCCGCCACTGCTCCGCAGTTACGTCGTGATCGAAAGGGCCACACCTTGAACGGTTCCAGGCGGAGACTCATATCCGTGGTCGCGAGCGCCGCGATACTCGGCGCCGCTGCCACCACCTCCGGGGCGTTCGCCGCCGCCCCGGGCGCAGCCACCCCGAAGCCCGCCCCGGCTTCGCAGACGATGCGGGCGCTCCCCAGCGCCCCCGTCGAGAAGGTCATCGTCACCTACAAGAACCAGGCCGCCGAGGCCGGTTCCAACACCGCCGCGAAGAGCGACACGGCCGAGAAGGCCGCGAAGACGGGCGAGAAGCTCTCCTTCGAACGCCGCCTCGCGGGCGGTGCCGCCCTGGTGAACCTGGGCGGCGGGGCCTCCCCGCAGGACGTGACCGAGGTCATGGCCGCCTTCCGCGCCGACCCGTCCGTCGCCTCCGTCGAGCCGGACATCCGCGCCTACGCGATGGCGGTCACCCCGAACGACACCGACTACGCCAAGCAGTGGGACCTCTTCGAGCCCACCGGCGGCATGAACGTTCCCGCTGCCTGGGACAAGACGACGGGCTCCGGCGTCACCGTGGCCGTCATCGACACCGGCTACGCCGCCCACTCGGACCTGGCGGCCAACGTCGTCGCCGGATACGACTTCATCTCCGCCTCCGCCGACGCCCGCGACGGCAACGGCCGCGACGCGGACCCGAAGGACGAGGGCGACTGGAACGCCACCGACAACGAGTGCGGCGTCGGTTCAAAGGCCTCCACCTCCTCCTGGCACGGCACCCACGTGGCCGGCACCATCGGCGCCGTCACCAACAACACCAAGGGCATCGCGGGCATCGCGTACAACGCGAAGATCCAGCCCGTGCGGGTGCTCGGCAAGTGCGGCGGCTCGTCCTCCGACATCGCCGACGCCATCACCTGGGCCTCCGGCGGCTCCGTGCCGGGGATCCCCGCCAACGCGAACCCGGCGAAGGTCGTCAACCTGAGCCTGGGCGGCGCCAGCTCCACCTGCCCGAGCGTCTACCAGACCGCGATCAACGGCGCCGTCTCGCGCGGCACCACCGTCGTCGTCGCCGCGGGCAACAGCAACGCCAACACCTCCAGCTTCACCCCCGCCAACTGCGCCAACGTCATCACCGTGGCGTCGACCAACCGCGACGGCAGCCGCTCGTACTACTCCAACTTCGGCACCCTCGTGGACGTGGCCGCGCCCGGCGGCGAGACCCGCCGCGCCACCGACACGCCCGGTACCGTCACCACCCCCGAGAACGCCATCTACTCCACGCTGAACTCGGGCACGACCACCCAGTCGGCCGAGAACTACAAGCCCTACCAGGGCACCTCGATGGCCGCCCCGCACATCGCCGGTCTCGCCGCGCTGCTCAAGTCGGCGAAGAGCACCCTGACCCCGGCCCAGATCGAGACCGCGATCAAGGCCAACGCCCGTCCGCTGCCCGGCACCTGCACCGGCGGCTGCGGCAGCGGCATCGCCGACACGGCCAAGACCGTCGACGCCGTCACGGCCACCCCGCCCGCGGGTACGGTCTTCACCAACGCCACCGACGTGACGGTCCCGGACAACACCACGGTGACGTCCTCCATCGCCGTCACCGGCCGCACCGGCAACGCGCCCGCCGCCCTCAAGGTCGACGTGGACATCAAGCACACCTGGCGCGGAGACCTGGTCGTCGACCTGGTCGCCCCCGACGGCACGGTGCGCAACCTGAAGGCGTCCGCCTCCTCCGACAGCGCCGACAACGTCCTCGCCACCTACACGGTCGACGCGTCGAGCGAGGTCGCCAACGGCACCTGGAAGCTCCAGGTCCGCGATGTGGCCACGGGTGACACCGGTTACATCGACTCGTGGAGCCTCACCTTCTGACGCATCGCGTCCCCCACAGAACCACCCCCCACATCAGCATCACCGCTGGTCAGCGACGCGCCCGTGGTCCACACCACGGGCGCGTCCTGGCGTCCGCGCCCACCGGACGGCCGGGGCGCCCTGTCCGTATGCCGGACAAGGGGCCTGGACTCCGCCGGTGGGCTCCGTATTCTCAGCCCACGGGGCCCACGGGCCGGGCCCCCCGGGGGCGGAGGGGATGACCAGTGGCGACAGCTCCGTACCTCGTCCCCCGCCCCACGGGTACGGCCCCGGGACCGGCGCCCGTCGGCCGCGAGGAACTCCTCGCCCGGCTCGAACGCGCCCTCGCCGCCCGGGGCCGCGCCCTGCTGACCGGTCCCGCCGGAGTCGGCAAGACCGAGGTCGCGTTCGCCGCCGCCACCCGCGCCGAGGCCCGCGGCGAGACCGTCATCTGGCTGGCGACCCTGCCCTCCGACCGCGAGATACCCGGGGCTTCGGCCGCCGCGCTCGTCGCCTCCGTCGCGGCCACCACGGTCCGCCCCGACTCCGGCCCCGACCCCGGCGCCCACCCGCCCGGGACCCCCGGGGTCCTCGCCGGACTCCCCGGCCCCCAACGCACCGCCGTCGCCATGCTCTGCCGCGAGGCGCCCCTCGCGGCGGGCGGCTGGGACCCGATCGCGCTGCGGCTCGGCATCGCCCAGATCCTGCGCGCCCTCACCCGCCGGGGCCCCGTCCTCCTCGTCGTCGACGGGGCGCAGCACATGGACGCCGACAGCGCCGACCTGCTCCGCTCCGCCCTCCACCTGGCGCCGACGAGCCTGCGGGTGGTGGCCGTCGAGACCCCGGAGCCGTACGCGGAGGCGGGCGGGCCCTACCGCGAACCCCATCGGACCGAGGACCCGTACGCCACCCGGCTCTGGGTGCCGTCCGAGGCGGACGTCCTGCTCGTGCCACCGCTGCACGCCGACGAGATCGCCGAACTCCTCATCCACCACCGGCTGCCCTCCCGGATGGCCGGGCGCATCCACCGCGCCAGCGGCGGCAATCCCCGGCTCGCGCTCGCCGTGGGCCGTTCGCTCGCCGACGCCCGGACCCCCGTGCACCACGCCGAGGCCCTCACGCTCTCCGGCCGGGCCCGCGACCTCGCCCGCCAGCTCCTCGGCGCCGCGCCCCCCGCCGTCCGCGCGACCCTGCTGCTCGCCGCCCTCGCGCTGCGCCCGTCGGCGGCCCTGGTACGGCGTGCGGGGCGGTCCAACGCCGAGGCGGACCTCGCGGCGGCCGAGCGCGCGGGCCTGGTGTCGCTCGCCGAGGACGGTTCCCTCTCCTTCACCGCGGGGCTGCTGCCCTCCACCCTCGTGCACGACGCCTGCTGGGCCGAGCGGAGCGCCGGACACGCGGCCCTCGCGGAGGTCGTCGACGATCCCGTCGAGGCGGTACGGCACCGGGCCCTCGCCACCGATCGTCCCGACGAGGACCTGGCCGCCGAGGTCGCCGCCGCCGCCGACCTCGCCCGCCGCCGGGGCAACAGCGCGCTCGCCGCGGAACTCGCCCTGCTGGCAGCCGAGTCCACCCCCGGACGGCACGGCACCCGGCGGATCGCCCGGCTCGTGGACGCCGCCGAGGAGGCCGCCCGTGCGGCCCGCGCCGACCTGGCGATGCGGGCCGCCACCGATCTGCTCGCCCGCGACGCCGGACCCGCCGACCGGGTCAGGGCGCGGCTCGCCGTGCTCGACACGGCGGGGCAGGGCCTCACCGGACTCGACGAGATGTACGTGCACGCCATGGAGGACTCCGAGGAGGACACCGCGCTGCGGGCCGCCGTCCAACTTCGGCTCGCCATCAAGTACGTGCTGGCCGACGGCGACCCGGAGCGCTCCAGGACCGCCGCCCTCGAATCGGCCGCGCTCGCCGCCTCCACCGGCGACCCGCGCCTCGCGGCCCAGGCCCTGACCGTCCAGGCGCGGATGGAGCGGGCCCTGGGTTCGCCCGACACCGAGGCCGTCCTGGCCCAGGCCCGTGCCCTGGAGCTGGCCGAACGCCCCCTCGGCATCCGCAACGCCGCCCAGATCCTGACGATCCGTCATGCTCTTTTCGACGACCGGCTGTCCGACGCCCGCGACGAACTCGGCGCGCTCCTCCCGCTGGTGCGGCGGCGAGGCTCCGTCGAGGACGCCATCGAGCTCTTCCGCACCCTCGCCGAGATCGAGTCGCGGATCGGCCGCTGCCCCAGCGCCCTCGCGCACGCCGGACAGTCCCTCGCCCTCACCCTGGAGGCGGGCCTCTCCCCCGGCCCCGCCTGGTACGCCCTCGCTCTCGCGGAGACCGCGGGCGGCAGCTTCGCACGGGCGGCGAGCTACGCCCGGCGCAGTGTCCAGGCGTCGGAGGAGGAGGGTGACCGGATCTTCCTCTCCCGCAGCCGGTACGCGCTGGGCCGGGTCCAGCTCGTCAACGGGGACGTCGCCGCCGCCCTGGAGACCCTGCGGCGCGTCCAGGCCGACGAGCGCGCCCAGTCGACCGTGGACCCCTCGATGCTGCGCTGGCACGAGGAGTTGGCCGAGGCGCTGCTCGCCACCGACGCGGGCGACGAGGCCCGGACCCTCCTGGAAGAGGTACGGCCGGTGGCCGCCCGGCTCGGCCGGAACACGGTGCTGCTCGGCTGCGACCGGGTCCACGGGCTGTGGCTGGCCGCGGAGGGGCGGACGGACGAGGCGGCGCAGTTGCTGACCAGGACGGCCGAGCGGTTCGGGCGCGCCGGGCTGCCCCTGGAGCGGGGGCGGGCCCTGATCGCGCTGGCCCGGGTGGAGCGGCGCAGACGGCGCAGGTCGGCGGCGCAGGGCGCTCTGTACGAGGCGGCGACCGTGTTCGAACGGGCGGGGGCGGCGCCGTGGCTGGCCCTCGCCACCGAGACCCCGGCGGGTGGCACCGTCGAGGGCCCCGGGCCCGGCTCCGGGAGCGAGGAGGCACTGCCCGGTCTCTCCGCGCTCACGGAGGCGGAGCTGCGGCTGGCCCGGCTCGTCGGGCAGGGCGCCAGCAACCAGGAGGCGGCGGCGAAGCTGTATCTGAGCGTGAAGACGGTGGAGGCGCGGCTGACCCGGATCTACCAGAAGCTCGACGTCCGGTCACGGGCGCAGTTGGCGACGGCCCTGCGGCCGTGAACGGGCGGGTACGGGGGCGGGGCATCTCCCCGACAACCGGCCCGCCCCGAGTAGGCACCGGGGCCAGGGGGGCCTCCCTCTGCGGGCGCACGCCCGGGACACGCCGACGGAGCCCGGAGGCGCACGCGCAGGAGCCTCCTTCCGCGCCCTGCCAGGACACCCTCACACCTCAACGACAACCACAGTTGTCGGAACCGCCGCACGTAAACTAAAGTTTCCATATGGCGATACCTGAGATCACTCCCGAAGAGCGCTCCGCGCTCGACAAGGCCCTCCTCGACGCCCTCACCCCCCTCGCCTCGGCCCTGCGCGCACGCGCCACGGGCCTGCCCGAGGAGCGCATGTGGAGCGAGGACCCGGTCGAGGTGGCCCTGTCCGTGCTCGCCACCTGGAAGGTGGTGGACACCCGGGTCGGGCATCTCACCGCGACGGCCGCGGGCACCGCCGGGGCCTACGGGGCGAGTTACGAGCGGCTCGGCGCCGCGTGGGGCATCACCCGGCAGGGCGCGCGCAAGAAGTGGCCTGACGCGGTCGGACGCGGGCCGGTCGCTCCGGTCGTCCTCGAACTCTTCGGCGGTCGTGCGGAACTGACTGATGATCAGCCCTCGGGGCAATGGCGGTGGACGGGTCTGGGAGCCGACGGCACCCGCGGCGCCGCCGACCCCGGGACACCGTCCGCGACCAAGGAGGAGGCCGCCGCCTACGCGGGCGCCTTCCTCCGGGAGCACGGCACGGTTCCGGTTCAGGACCCGTCGGGGAGGAGCAGCGCGTAGGTGCCCCGGGCCCGGGTGCCGTCGGGGAGGCGCCACTCGGCCTCCACCCGGCCCCCGCCGGTGGGGGCCGCCTCCGGGCCGGGGCTCAGTCGGCGGCTCAGGCGCAGGGTCGGGGCGGCGCCCCCGGCACGTACCGCCACGTCGGTGTGGCCGGGGCCGTCCACGACTCCGGTCGGTTCCGCGTCGGAAGGGCCCGCCGACGCGGCGGGCGTCACGGTGACGGTGGGGTCGACGGCGTCGCTGAGGTTCTGGTCCTGGGCGTGTGTCCGGCCGGTGAGGAGCGCGTACGACTGGGCGACGAACACCGGGTCGTGGGCGCCGTCGTAGATCCAGCGGGTGCCCAGGACGCCGTGCTCGGAGGTCCCCACGAGCGCGTGCCCGGCGCCCGGGAGGGGAGCCGATCGGTAGGTGAGGGGGACGAGGTACGCGGCTCCGTCACGGTCGGTCACGGCCATGAACTCGATGCCGACCTCGCCCGCCGGGTCGTCGAGGCGGAAGCCCCCGGCCTTCGCGGGGCTCGCCTCCGTGCCCGTGAACCACTTCTGGCCGGGGAGCCACGCGGCGAGCAGTTCCAGCTTGGTGGGCCGCATGGTGGTCTCGTGGATGACGGCCATCGTGTCTCTTCTCCTCGCTCGTCGCCCCGGGCTTCCCGGGTGCGGGGCCCGCGCAACGTAGCAGACCGGTCCGGGGGTCGCCGCGCGCGCCGGGCCGCCCCGTCCTAGCCTGGGAGGTGGAGTTGTCCCCGGCCGGCAGGAGGGCCCGCCGTGAGGTACTCACGCACATGCCGCAGACGCGTCTGCGCGGGCATCGCGGCTCTCGGAATCTTCGCCGCGCCGGTCGGCGCGGGCGCCGCCTTCGCCGCCGAACCGCCCACCCCGGGAACGGTCCTGACGAGTTCGTCCCCGGCGGCGAGCGACGACTTCCCGCAACTGACCCCGGCGGTCGCCCAGCAACTCGACCGGGCCGTCCAGGACGTGATGAAGCAGACGGGCGTGCCCGGTGTGACGGTCGGCCTGTCCGCGCCCGGCAAGGGCACGTACATCCGTTCCTTCGGCGTGGCCGACAAGGAGACCCGGCAGCCGATGGACCCGGGTCTGTACATGCGGATCGGCAGCGAGACCAAGACGTTCACGGTCACCGCCCTGCTCGAACTCGTCGACCAGGGCAAGGTCAAGCTCGACGACACGATCTCGCGGTACGTGGACGGGGTGCCGAACGGCGACCGGATCACCCTGCGGAACCTCGCGTCGATGCGCAGCGGGCTGTTCAACTACTCGGCGGACGACGGCTTCTACAAGGCGTTCACCACCGACCCCGACCGGCCTTTCACCCCGCAGGAGTTGCTGGACTACTCGTTCAAGCACCCGGTGAAGTTCCAGCCGGGCGCCGAGTTCGACTACTGCAACACCAACCTGATCCTGCTGGGTCTCGTCGTGGAGAAGGCCGGCGGGATGCCGCTGAACGAGTTCATCCAGAAGAACGTCCTGGATCCGGCGGGTCTGCGGCACACGGTCTTCCCGATGGACGCCGCCTTCCCCAGCCCGCACGCGCACGGGTACACGAACCAGACCGCGTCCGGCAAACTGGAGGACGCCACCGACTGGAACCCGTCCTGGGGCTGGGCGGCCGGAGCGATGATCTCCGACCTCCAGGACCTGCGGACCTGGGCGAGGGTGGTCGCCACCGGGACGCTCCTCAGCCCCGCGACCCAGGCGGAGCGGCTGCACACGTATCCGACCGGGGTGGCCGGCGCGGGATACGGGCTCGGCATCTTCGACATCCAGGGGTGGATCGGGCACAACGGCTCCCTGCCGGGGTACCAGTCGCTGACCATCTACCTGCCGGAGTCCCGGGCGACCCTGGTCGTCCTGCTCAACACCGACGTCACGCACGAGGGCAGCGCACCCGGCACCCTCTTCGGCCAGGCGATCACCAAGATCGTGACTCCGGGGCACGTCTACGACATTCCCGTTCCGGCGTCGCCGGGCACGGGCTGACGTCCCCTCCGACGCGCCGGGCCGGGGCCGACGCCCCGAATGATGTCCGAAACGCCCCTTCGTTCCGTATGTTGCTCGCGGTACGAGAGCCGTGCCGCCGCACCGCACCACGGGAGCACGAATGACCGGTGGACCCGAGCCCATCAGCGCCCACGCCCGCAAGGGCCTGGAGCGGGAACTCGCCGACCTGCGCACCGAGCGCGAGGCCGTCGCCGTCACCCTGCGGGACGGCGGCGACCAGCCGGGCGACCACGCCGACCAGGCCGACGAACTCGAACGCGTCACGGAGCTGAACCGGCTGGACCTGCGCATCGACGAGATCCACGGGCGCCTCGCCGAGGCCGCGACGGCCGGGGCGCCCCGTACCGACGCGGTCGGCGTCGGCACCACCGTGACCGTGCGGTTCGAGGACGGCACCCGCACCACGGTCCGCATCGGCGAGGACGCCGTCGTCCTCGACGGAACCGTCGTCACCGTCGACAGCCCGCTCGGCGGCGCCCTGCTCGGCCACCGGGCCGGTGACACCGTCTCGTACCTGACGCCCGAGGGCCCGGCGACCGCGGTCGTCCTGTCCCTGGGCGGCTGACCGGACGGCGGACGCCCCCGCTCAGGGTTCGAGGACGACCACGGCCTCGTCGGTGTACGCCAGGAAGGTCAGCGTCTCCTGGAAGTACAGCTGGACGCTGTCCGCGTCGTGCCCGGTGTAGCCGATCGCCAGGTCCTGTCCGAGGCGCAGTTCGAAGTCGCCGCCCCGGGTGGACAGGACGAAGCCGCCGCTGAGCGCCGGGGCCCAGATCGGGGAGCCGTCCAGCATCCGGGTGAGGTGCGCGGCGATCGGGTAGCCGTGGTCGGAGGTCTCGCTGACCGCCCGGTACTCGTCGGGGCCGAGGAGCAGGGCGTACGGTCCGTCGACGCCGGCGAGGCGCAGGGCGGTCAGCGCCCGGCTCACCGCGTCGGGGTAGTCGCGCGGTTCGGCGGGCAGCCGCACGACCGGGTTGGAGGACCGGGTGCGCAGCCCTTCGACGCCCGCCGCCCCGTACCCGTCGAAGATCGTCCGGTCCTCGACGAACGCCATCGCGCGGGCCGCGTCCTTGACGGGCTGCCAGTCGGAGTCCTTGGAGCCGCGCTCGACGTCGTCCACGGCGGACCGGGCGACGGTGAACGGCACTCTGAGTTCGACCAGGGGTTTCGACTCGCGGAGCCGGGCCGTGACACCGGGGGCGGGCGGGCTCATGTCGGTGAGGTGTCCGGTGCCGACGGCGGCGAGGCCGGGTCCGGCCGGGTCGGGCACGTCGACGACCCGGCGCCCCGCCACATGGCGCCGGAAGGTGCGGCGGGCCTCCTCCTCGATCTCGGCCCACGCCTCCGCCGTGATCGGCGCGAGTTCGCGGTGCAGGTTGGTCGTGGCGGGTCCGTGGTGGACCTGGCTGGTGGCCTCGGGGGTCGTCATGGGGGCTCAGGCTCCTTTCAGGCCGCCGATGCCGAGGGTGTCCCCCGGGCGGGCGGCGTCCGGCGGCGCGGTGGGCAGGTCGTCGAGGAGGTCGGCGCTCGGCACGAAGAACAGGTTGCCGGTGACGGCCCGGGAGAAGTCGAGGATGCGGTCGGTGGTGCCCGGCGGGTTCCCCAGGAACATGTTCCGCAGCATCTGCTCCGTGACGGAGGGGGTTCTCGCGTACCCGATGAAGTACGTGCCGAACTCGCCCCGTCCGACCTGCCCGAACGGCATGTTCGCTCGGAGGATCTGCCGGGAGACGCCGTCCTCGTCGACGATCGTGTTCAGCGCGACGTGCGAGTCCGGCGGTTTGACGTCGTCGGGCATCTCCACGTTCGCGGCCTTGCTCCGGCCGATGGCCCGTTCCTGCTGTTCGACGGTGAGCGCGTCCCAGGCGGCGATGTCGTGCAGGTACTTCTGCACGACGACATAGCTGCCGCCCCGGAAGCCGGGGTCCTCGTCGCCGATGTGGACGGCTCCGGTCGCGGTGGCGCCCATGGGGTTCTCGCTGCCGTCGACGAAGCCGAGGAGGTCGCGTTCGTCGAAGTACGTGAAGCCGTGCACCTCGTCCACGACGCCGACGGCGCCGCCGAGCCGGTCGACGATCAGCCGGGCCAGCTCGAAGCAGAGGTCGGGGCGCCGGGCCCGCAGGTGGAACAGCAGGTCACCGGGGGTGGCGGGGGCGCGGTGCCGGGGGCCGTTCAGGGCCGGGAAGGGGTGCAGCTCGCGGGGGCGCGGGCCGCCGACGAGCCGGTCCCAGGCGTCGGAGCCGATCCCGGCGACACAGGTGAGACCGGCGTCGCGCAGCCGGAACGAGACGGAGCGGGTCAGGCCCGAGAGGTCCTGGAGCGCGTCCCTGACCGTGGCCTCACCACCGGGGTTGACGGTGGCCACCAGGAACACGGCTGCGCGGGTGGGCGGCGTGACGACGGGCTGGACGACGACCATGGCGCTCCCGGCCGGACGGTGATCAGCGAGACTCCCGATGGCCCGCACACGCGCGCGTGCCGACGGAGCCCACACACGCAAGTACCGACAAAAGGGAAGAACAGGACAGCGTCAGCGTAGGCGCGGGACTTCGGGCACGCAGCACGGGATCGGCCGGGTGGCAGCCCTGCCCTTGTCCGGAGCCGCGACCGGAGGGCCCTGACGCCCGGCACTTCACGGTGACGCCCGGCATTCCGCGGTGACTCCCGGCATCGCGCGGCCACACGGCCGGGGCGGGAGCCCCGGGCACCCCGTGGGGAACCCGTACGGGGTGGCCGTGGCAGAGTCGTACGGGGCAGCCGGGAGCGGTACGCCCGTCATCACGCCCGGGGCAGTGCTCCGAGGAGAGGAGCGGACCATGGGCCGAGTGACCGTACGACGGCGGGTCCTGCGCGTACGGGAGGGGAACGCCTCCTACCGTCCGGACACCCTGGCCGCCGAGGAGCCGATGGAGATCCGTGTCGGCGGGCGCCCGCTGACCGTGACGATGCGCACCCCGGGGGACGACTTCGACCTCGCCGTCGGGTTCCTGGTGAGCGAGGGCGTGGTGCACGCCGCCGCCGACGTGGCAGGGATCCGCTACTGCGCGGGTGCCACCGCCGACGGCGGCAACACGTACAACGTGGTCGACGTCGTGCTGGCCCCCGGGGTCGCCGCCCCCGACGCCTCCCTGGAGCGCAATTTCTACACGACGTCCTCGTGCGGTCTGTGCGGCAAGGCCAGTCTCGACGCGGTCCGCACCACGGCCGCCTGGTCGGTCGCCGAGGACCCGCTGCGGATCGGTACGGAGGTCCTGGCGGCCCTCCCGGACCGGCTGCGGGCGGCCCAGCGGGTCTTCGACGCGACCGGGGGGCTGCACGCGGCCGGGCTCTTCGACGCCGGGGGCGAACTGCTGTGCCTGCGGGAGGACGTCGGCCGGCACAACGCCGTGGACAAGGTCGTCGGGCACGCCCTGCGCGAGGGTCTGCTGCCGTTGCGCGGATCGGTCCTGATGGTCAGCGGCCGGGCCTCGTTCGAGCTGGTGCAGAAGGCGGTGATGGCCGGGATCCCGCTGCTCGCGGCGGTGTCGGCGCCGTCGTCGCTGGCCGTGGACCTCGCCGCCGAGAGCGGGCTCACCCTGGTGGGCTTCCTGCGCGGCACGTCGATGAACGTGTACACGGGTGACGAACGGATCCACCCGGTCCCGACGGCCTGAGACCCGGACCAGGGGGCGCGTGGGGGATGGCCCGTAGGGCCCCGGGGGCCTCGCGGGGAACCCCGTACACCCTCGGACCCTTGCGGGTGTCCCCTACGGCTCTGGGGACATGCGGGATACGTCCCCCGTACGCTCCCCAGGAGCACGTCCGCCCCGGGGCCCTGCCGGTGTCGGCCGGGCCCCGGGGCGGGTGGACCGGGTCAGGCGGCTGCCGTGCCGCTCTCCGCGGGTGCCGCGCCCGAGTCCGCTTCCGCGTCCGTGCTTCCGCCGTCGTCCGTCGGCGCGGGCGCCCGGACGGTGCAGTGCAGCGAGTCGTCGATCACGTCGGCGACGATCGTGTCCCCGGGGTCGGCCTCGCCGCCGAGGAGCAGCGAGGCGATCCGGTTGTCCAGCTCGGTCTGGATCGTGCGGCGCAGCGGACGCGCGCCGAACTCCGGCTGGTGGCCGTGGGCGACCAGGAGCTTCTTCGCCGCGTCGGTGACCTCCAGGGTCATGCCCTGTGCCCGCACCCGGTGCTTGCTGCGGTCGAGGAGGTGGTCGACGATCTCCGACAGGTCGTCCTCGGTGAGGCTGTGGAAGACGATGATGTCGTCGATGCGGTTGAGGAACTCGGGCAGGAACCGGCCCCGCAGATCCTCCATCAGCTCGTCCTTCAGCTCGGCGGCGTCGCCCTCGTGCGCGAGGATGCGGTGCGCGCCGATGTTGGACGTCATGATGACGACGCAGTGCCGGAAGTCGACCGTGCGGCCCTGCCCGTCGGTGAGGCGCCCGTCGTCGAGGATCTGGAGCAGGGTGTTGAAGACGTCGGGGTGCGCCTTCTCCACCTCGTCGAACAGGACGACGCTGTACGGGTTGCGGCGCACCTTCTCGGTGAGCTGTCCGGCCTCCTCGTAACCGACGTATCCGGGGGGTGCCCCGACGAGCCGGGCGACCGTGTGCTTCTCCTGGAACTCGCTCATGTCGAACCGGATCATCCGGTCCTCGTCGCCGAAGAGGAGGTCGGCGAGGGTCTTGGCGAGTTCGGTCTTGCCGACGCCGGTCGGGCCGAGGAAGAGGAAGGAGCCGACGGGACGGTTCGGGTCGCCCATGCCCGCGCGGCTGCGGCGCACCGCCTCGGAGACGGCGGTGACGGCCTCGTCCTGGCCGACGATCCGGGCGTGCATCTCCTCCTCCAGCCTGAGGAGCTTCTCCTTCTCGCTGGCGGTGAGCTGGGAGACGGGGATGCCGGTCCGCCGGGACACGATGTCGGCGATGTCGGAGGCGGTGACGGAGACGACGCCCTCACGGCGCTCCTCGATCCCGGCGAGTTCGCCCTCGACGTCGGCGACCTCCCGCTTCAGGTCGGCCGCCTTGTCGAACTGCTCGGCGGCCACGGCCTGGTCCTTCTCGCGCCGCAGCTTGGCGAGCCGGTCCTCCCGGCTGACGACCTCGGTGGAGCGGGCCGCGCCGCGCAGCCGTACGCGGGCGCCCGCCTGGTCCATCAGGTCGATGGCCTTGTCGGGCAGGAAGCGGTCGCTGATGTACCGGTCGGAGAGTTCGGCCGCCGCCGTCAGGGCGCCGTCGGCGAACCGGACCTGGTGGTGGGCCTCGTACGCGTCGCGCAGTCCTTCGAGGATCTGTACGGTCTCCTCGACCGTGGGCTCCGGGATGAGCACGGGCTGGAAGCGGCGCTCCAGGGCCGCGTCCTTCTCGATGTGCTTGCGGTACTCGTCGATGGTGGTGGCGCCGACGACGTGCAGCTCGCCCCGGGCGAGGGCGGGCTTGAGCATGTTGCCCGCGTCCATCGAGCCCTCGCCGGTGGCTCCCGCGCCGACGACGGTGTGGAGTTCGTCGATGAAGACGATGACGTCGCCGCCCGCGTTCTGGACGTCCTCGATGACCTTCTTCAGGCGCTCCTCGAACTGGCCCCGGTACTGCGCGCCCGCCACCATGCCCGACAGGTCCAGGGAGACGACCCGTTTGCCCTTGAGGGTGGCCGGGACCTCGTCGGCGACGATCCGCTGGGCGAGACCCTCCACGATGGCGGTCTTGCCGACGCCGGGCTCGCCGATGAGGACGGGGTTGTTCTTGGAGCGGCGGGAGAGGATCTCGATGGTCTGCTCGATCTCCTCGGCCCGGCCGACGACCGGGTCGAGCTTTCCGGCCCTGGCCTCCTCCGTGAGGTCCCGGCCGAACTCGTCGAGGCTCGTCGCGGGCTGCTTGGGGGCGGTCTGGGCCCCGCCCTCGGGACGGGCCGCCCGGTCCGTGAGGCCACGGAGCTTCTCCACGTCCTGGCCGTCCGCGCCCAGCAGGCGGGTGGCGCCGGAGTCGGAGTCGTCGAGGAGGGCGGCGAGGATGTGTTCGGGGCCGATGTACGACACGCCCGCCTGCTGCGAACGCCCGTAGGCGGCGGCCAGGGTGCGCTTCGCGGCCGGGGTGAGCCCCGGTTCCGAGGAGGGTTCGCCGGACTCCCTGGGCAGCACCGCGTCCAGCTGCGCCGCGAGCGCCTCGGGGTCGACGCCGACCTGGGAGAGGAGCCGCCGCGAGGGGTCGACCTGCGTCGCCGCCCACAGCAGGTGCTCGGTGTCGAGGTCGGAGGTGCCGTCCTCCTCCGCCTTACGGGTGGCCAGGCTGAGGAGTTCGTGCGAGGACTCGGTGAGCAGCCGTCCGATGGGGACGCGCTGCACGGCCGGGGGCGACGACGCGGGCGACATCCCGAAGAACCGGTTCAGCATGTCGCTGAACGGATCGGACGAACCGAGGGGTGAACCGAACGCCATCGACATGTCAGCTCCAGGGACGCGGAGGGGGTCGTACCCACTCAAACCTGGTCGTTCGGGCTCCGCAACCGGAATGGATCTCAGGGATTCCACGGCGGTACGGGGCCACAGGAGCCCTCGGAAGCACCACCGGTACGGCCCCGGACGCATGGCCAGGGGTGGGGTGGCCGGGCCTGGCGACGGCGGACCCGGCTGCGGGTCCGACGGAAGTGGCGGGGCGGGCCCGGCGGGGTGGGGCTGCGGCTGCGGCTGCGGCTGCGGCTGCGGGCGAAGGCCACGGGTCCGGCGGAGGTGGCGGGGTGGGCCCCTCCACTGCGACGGGCCGGGCGGAGTATCGGACCGGCCGGGGCGGGCCCGACCGTGGTGGCGGGGTGGGGCGGCGGTGGAGCCGACGAAGCGGGCCCAAGGGCGGCTGGCCCGGCCGGGGGCGGCGGGGCCGTCCGAGCCGCGAGCCCGGCCCGGACGGAGACCGGCCTCCGTGGCCGGGCACGGGCCCCGGCCGCACCCCGACGCGGAGGTCCGCCCCACCGCCCCACCGCCCCGCCGCCTCGGTCACCTCGTCGATGACCGGCCGCTGTCCGGACGGCCCCGGGGCCCGGGGCCGGTCGTCACCGCCAGTCGTCCCAGGGCGGCGGCTCCTCCGTCTCGTCCATGTCGTAGGGCGGTTCCTCGTCGTACGGAGCGTCGGCCGGCAGCGCCTCGGCACGGGCGGGCGTCCCGGCGGAGGGAGCAGCTCCGTTCCCCACGGCGGCCCTGACGCCGGTGACGGCCGCCGCTCCGGCAGGGGCCCCGTTCCCGTCGGCCGTCTCCGTTCCGGCGGGGGCGCCGCCCCCGGTCGCCCCGCATTCCGCGAGCGCGCCGAGGACGCCCTCCGCGTACTTGGCGAGCTTGGCCTCGCCAACCCCGCCGACCGTGCCCAGTTCCGCCACCGTGCCGGGGAGCTGCGTCGCGATCTCCCGGAGCGTCGCGTCGTGGAAGACGACGTACGCCGGTACGCCCTGCTCGCGGGCGGTCGCCGCCCGCCAGGCGCGGAGGGCCTCGAAGACCGGCGCGGCCTCGGCGGGCAGGTCCACCGGCACCCGGGCGCCCTTGCCGGTGCGCGCGCCGGACTCCTTGCGGGCGGCGGCCGGGGCCTTCTCCTTCCGCATGGTGACGGTGCGGCGCCCGCCGAGGACCTCGCCGCTGCCGTCGGTGAGGACGAGGGTGCCGTAGTCGCCCTCCACCGCGAGGAGGCCCTGCGCGAGGAGCTGCCGGACGACACCCCGCCATTCGGCGGTCCCCAGGTCGGCGCCGATGCCGAACACCGAGAGCCCGTCGTGGTCGAACTGGATGACCTTGGCGGTCCGCTTGCCCTGGAGGATGTCGATGATCTGGCCCGCGCCGAACTTCTGGCGCCGCTCCTTGGCGAGCCGCCACACCGTGGACAGCAGCTTCTGGGCCGCGACCGTGCCGTCCCAGGACTCGGCGGGAGTCAGACAGGCGTCACAGTTGCCGCAGGGTCCGCTCTGCTGCCCGAAGTAGGCGAGGAGCCGCACTCGGCGGCAGTCGACGGTCTCGCAGAGCGCGAGCATCGCGTCGAGGTGCTGGGCGAGGGAGCGCCGGTGCTGTTCGTCGCCCTCGGAGCCGTCGATCATCTTCCGCTGCTGCACGACGTCCTGGAGGCCGTACGCCAGCCAGGCGGTCGCCGGTTCGCCGTCGCGTCCGGCGCGGCCGGTCTCCTGGTAGTAGCCCTCGACGGACTTCGGCAGGTCCAGGTGGGCGACGAACCGCACGTCGGGCTTGTCGATGCCCATGCCGAAGGCGATCGTCGCGACCACGACGACGCCGTCCTCCCGCAGGAACCGGGACTGGTTCGCCGCACGGGTCCGGGCGTCCATGCCCGCGTGGTACGGCACGGCCGCCACGCCGTTCTCCACGAGGAGCGCGGCGGTCTTCTCCACCGAGGAGCGGGACAGGCAGTAGACGACTCCGGCGTCGCCGTCGTGCTCGGTCCTGATCAGTTCGAGCAGCTGCTTGTGCGGGTTGTTCTTGGGGACGATGCGGTACTGGATGTTGGGCCGGTCGAACCCGGCGACGAAGTGCCGGGCCTCCTCCAGGCCGAGGCGGGCGGCGATCTCCCGGTGGGTGGCCTCGGTGGCCGTCGCCGTCAGCGCGATCCTCGGCACCTTGGGCCAGCGCTCGTGCAGCATGGACAGGGCGAGGTAGTCGGGCCGGAAGTCGTGGCCCCACTGGGCGACGCAGTGGGCCTCGTCGATCGCGAACAGCGACACCCTGCCCCGGTCGAGGAGCCGCTGGGTGCCCTCGGTGCGCAGCCGCTCGGGGGCCAGGTAGAGCAGGTCCAGCTCGTCGGCGAGGAAGGCCTGCTCGACGGCCTGCCGCTCGTACGTGTCCTGCGTCGAGTTGAGGAAACCCGCCCGGACGCCGAGGGCCCGGAGCGCGTCCACCTGGTCCTGCATGAGGGCGATCAGCGGGGAGACGACCACGCCCGTGCCGTCCCTGACCAGCGCGGGGATCTGGTAGCAGAGGGACTTTCCGCCGCCGGTCGGCATCAGGACGAGGGCGTCGCCGCCGTCGACGACCTGCTCGATGATCTCCTGCTGCTCCCCTCGGAAGGAGCTGTAGCCGAAGACGCGCTGGAGCACCCGCGCCGCGTCGGAGATCTCGGAGGATTCGTCGGTGAGGACCATTCGTCCAGCCTATAGGCCGCCGAGGACACTCCGGCGGCGCCGACGGAACCTGTGGACAACCCGGCCGGTGGACCGTACCGGGCAACTGTGCGGGGCCCGTACGGCGTCTTCCCGTGCGGTACGGCCGGACCGCACCGGCCACCGCGACGCCCCTGCCGGGGGAACAGGAACGGGACAGAGCATGAGTGACAAGGCACGCGTCCTCTTCGACGCGCTCGATCTCGACCAGGACGGCGCCCTCACCCGGGTCGAGGTCATCAACGCGCTCCGGGAGAAGGGCCCGACCCTCGCGGCGCGGGGGGTGATCCCCTTCTGGGGCGTGGGGAGCGACGACGACGCGTCGGCGCTGTTCGACGAGGCGGACCGGAACGGGGACCGGGTGCTGACCTTCGAGGAGTTCGCCGCCCTCGTGGACCGCCGTTTCGGCTGGTGATCAGGTCCCGGCCGGGAAAGGCCGGAGGAGGGCGGTCCCGGACGGCCGGACGCCGGGACGGCTGGCCGGAGGGGGCGGTCCTGGGCAGGCCGGAGGGGGGGGGGGGGGGGGGGGGGGGGGGGGGGGGGGGCGGGGGGGGGGGCCCCCCCCCCCCCGCCCCTCGGGGACGACGGTCGGCCGGGGGCCGTAGGGGTCAGGAGATCTCGGGGAGGAGCCCGGTGACCGGCGCGGCCTGGTCGGTGAGCTGGCGGAGCTGGCCCAGGTCGTGCAGCCCGTTGAGGCCGTTCAGCTGACCGGCGATCCCGGGGTACTGCGCGCGGGACTCGGCGGGGAGCCCGGTGGTGGCGAGCGCGTCGAGTTCGGCGACGGGGTTGATCGGGGGGCCGAGCGGGCTGGTCGCGGCCTGGGCGGCGGAGGCGCCACCGAGGCAGGTGAAGGCGGCGGCCACGGCGAGGAGCGAGGTGATGCGTCGTGTAGAGGTCACACCCTCACAACGGCCCGCCCCGCCGTCGGACACGGCCGCTCCCGGCCCCGGCCACCCGAAACGGCCCCGGCCGCCCGAAAGGACCACCCCCGGCGCCGGTGATCCCGTAGGGGGACCTCAGCGATCCCGTACGGCCCCGTCCGCGTCCCCTGCGGGAGTGACCGTGTCCCCTACGGGAGCGCTCACGTCCCGTACGGGGGCCGCCGTGTCCCTTACGGGGTGCCGGCTCATGATCGAGACACGGTTGAAGGCGTTGATGGTGATCGCCACCCAGACGACGGCGGAGATCTCGTCGTCGTCCAGGACGGCGCGGGCCTCCTCGTAGGCGCGGTCCTGCGCGAGACCGTCCGCCGGGTGGGTGGTGGCCTCGGCGAGGGCGAGGGCCGCGCGCTCCCTGGGGGTGAACAGTTCGGTCTCCCGCCAGGCGGGGAGCACGCCGAGGCGCCGGGGCGTGTCACCGGACCGGAGCGCGGCCCGGGTGTGCACGTCGAGGCAGGAGGCGCAGCCGTTGATCTGTGAGACGCGGAGGTTGACCAGTTCGACGAGAACGCGGTCCAGGCCCGCCCGCGCGGCTTCGGCCCGGACGGTCTCGGCGGTCCTGAGCAGCGCCTGGTAGCTCGCCGGGTGCTGCTTGTCGAGGTAGACCCGTCGGCCGTCGGTGGCCCGTGTCACGTCGGTCACGATGTGCTCCTTCGCCGTCCCCGTGCGCTTCACGGGTTCTGGGGCTATGATCACCCATTATTGTTGAAAACGAAACTACACCTCTCATGGAGATCACAGGAAAGGGGTCGGCCATGTCCGACACGGAGGTCGAGATCCTCACCGCCCGGGACGTCCCGCTCGGCGGACCGCGCGCCATGACCGTACGCCGCACCCTGCCCCAGCGGTCCAGGAGCCTGATCGGCGCCTGGTGCTTCGCCGACCACTACGGGCCCGACCGGGTCGCCGAGTCCGGCGGCATGGACGTGGCGCCCCACCCCCACACCGGTCTCCAGACCGCCAGCTGGCTCTTCACCGGGGAGATCGAGCACCGCGACAGCCTCGGCACCCACGCCCTCGTGCGCCCCGGCGAGATCAACCTGATGACCGGCGGACACGGCATCAGCCACACCGAGGTCTCCACCCCCGGCACCACCGTCCTGCACGGCGTCCAGCTCTGGGTCGCCCTCCCCGAGGAACACCGCCACGCCCCCCGCGACTTCCGGCACCACGCGCCCGCCCCGGTCCGGCTCGACGGCGCCGAACTCCGCGTGTTCCTCGGCACCCTCGCCGGGGACACCTCCCCCGTCCCCACCTTCACCCCGCTGCTCGGCGCCCAACTCCTCCTCGACCCCGGCGCCACCGTCACCCTCGACGTCGATCCCGGTTTCGAGCACGGTCTGCTCGTCGACGAGGGCACGGTACGGCTCGCCGGAACGGTCCTGGAGCCCGCCGAACTCGGTTACGTCGCTCCCGGCCACGCCACCCTGACCCTGACCAACGAGTCCGGCCACCGCGCGCGGGCCGTCCTCCTCGGCGGTACCCCTTTCGAGGAGCGGATCGTGATGTGGTGGAACTTCATCGGCCGCACCCACCAGGACATCGTCGAGGCGCGGGAGGAGTGGGAGCGCGCCTCCGACCGCTTCGGCCACGTCGAGGGCTACCCCGGCGACAGGCTCCCGGCCCCCGTCCTCCCGAACGCCTCCCTCACCCCGCGCGGCAACCCGCCCCGCACCTGAACCCCCCTCCATCTCCCCCGGAAAGGCCCCCCATGAGCGAGCAGACCGGCACCCCCGTCGTCCGTGACGTCGAGGCCCGCCACCGTTACGAGATCCTCGTCGACGACCGGCGCGCGGGCCTCACCGCCTACCGGGACCGCGACCGGCAGCGGGTCTTCTTCCACACCGAGATCGACGACGCCCACGCCGGGCAGGGCCTCGCCTCGATCCTGGTCGAGCAGGCGCTCACCGACGTCCGCGCCTCCGGCAGGCGGCTCGTCCCGGTCTGCCCGTACGTGGCCAAGTTCCTGAAGAAGCACGAGGAGTTCGCGGACATCACCGACCCGGTGACCCCCGAGGTCCTCACCTGGCTGGAGGCCCAGCTCGCCCGCTGAACCGGGCCCCCGGGGGCCCTGAATAATGGGCCCCCCGGGTTCCTCCGCGCGCGAGCGGCCGTGACCCGGCCGACCGGGAGGAACGAGCACCCCATGACACCGATGACACCGATGGCACTGACGGCGGGCCTGCGCGTCCGGCTGACGACGGACCTGCGGCTGGGCGGTGTCACCCGGGACGACGGGTCTCCGGCCGGATTCCTGGCCGTGGCGGCGGGCACCGAGGGCACGGTCGAGCGGGTGCGCACGTACGAGAAGCGGTGGAGCACGGACGCCCGCGAGTACGAACGGCTCAAGACGCTCCTCGACGACTACGGCCCCCAGATGCCCCCGGAGAGCCTGGCCCGGCTGGAGGAACAGGTCACCTCACTGGAAGCCGCGTGGACGGCCTTCCAGCGGGAACGGAACCGGGTGACCGCCCGCGTCCGCCTCGACAGCGGCCTCGTACTCGACGAGACCCCTGAGGACGCGTTCGTGCGGGCGTAGGCGGCGGAGAGCGCCGACGGGCCGCCCGCACGGGCACGTGGCCACCCGGGCCCCACGCACAGGACAGGACCCGTGGCGGGCGCGGCGGGGACGTCGTCCGACGGGCCTGCGTCGCCACCTTCGGCCGGAACCAGTGGTTCTGAACGCCCTCCGCCGCCCGACCGTTCACCCGGACCGGACCGTGCGCGTCGAGCTCAGGGGCGCACACGTCCCGCCCGCCCCCTGAGGGACGGCACTCCGGTGCAGCGGCCCCCTGCCCTCCGGGGGTGACTGCCTCGGCGGGTACCCTTCAGCGGGCCGGTCCGGGGCGGACGGCCCGTCCGCAGCCCCTCGTCCTCTCCGCCCGCTCCCGACGACCTCACGAAGGCCGACCCGATGCGACCGCTCCGCGCGAACCGCCCCGCCTCACCGGCCGTGGGCGCGCTGCGCGGAGTGCGGGCGGGGACGCTCGCGGTGCTCTGCGTCCTCCTTCCCCTCGTCGGCCACGCGCTGTCCCGGGGGCACACGCCTCCCTGGCTCGTGACGCTCGTCGCGGCGGCCGTCGCCGTGCCCGGGGCCGCCTTCGTCACCCGCCGCAGACTCACCGACACCCAGGTGGCCGGCGCCCTCACCGCCTCCCAGCTGGCCTATCACGCGGCGTACTCCCTGCCGGGCGCCTGCGCCGCGATCGTCGATCCCGGCGGCTCCGCGACCGGCTCCCCCTGGTTCATCGAGCACGGCGCCGCCGGCGGCCCCCCGTCCGGCGTCCTCCTCGCCGGACACCTGATGACCGTGCTGATCGCCGCCCGGCTGCTCGGCCTCACCGAACGCCTCCTGTGGCAGGCCCGGCCTCTCCTGGACGTCGTCCACCGCACGCTGCTCTTCCTGTGGCGGCCGCTCGCCGTCACCTCCGGCACCGGCCCGCGCCGCATCCTGCGCCGCGGCACCTCGGCGCTGCGCTCGGCCCTGCTCGTACGCCCGCAACGGGGCCGCGCCCCGCCGCGCCCGTACGCCCCGCTCCTCTTCCGACCGGCGCCGACCGGCGGCCCCCGCCTGCTCTGACGAGGTGACGGGGCCCCTTCGCCGGTGCCCCACCGCCCGGTGGCCCCTGTCACCGGCACCCAGCAGAGAGCCTCCCCACCCATGGACGCCTTCCCCCGGCGCGCCGCCCGTACGGCCGCGCGCGCCCTCACCGTGCCGCTGGCCCTCGGCGCGGTCGCCCTCGCCGCCCCCCGGGCGGCGGCCCACACCGGCCTGGAGAACAGCAGCCCCGCGCGGAACACCTCGCTCGGCGCGCCCCCTTCCCGGGTCGTCCTCACCTTCACCGACCCCATGAACCAGAAGTACGCGCAGGTCGCGGTGACGGCGGCCGACGGAACCACGGCCGCCCTCGGCGCGCCCCGGGTCAGCGGCCGGGAGGTCTCCCTGGCCCTGCGCCCCGACGCCCTCGCGGGCCGGTACACCGTCGGCTACCGCGTCGTCTCCGCCGACGGCCATCCGGTCTCGGGCTCGTACACCTTCACCGTCGAACCGGCACAGCCGACACGACCGACACGACCGACACAGCAGACACCGCAGACACCGCAGACGCGAGCGGCGCGGCCTTCTCCGACGACGACCACGGCGGCCGGTCCGAGCGCCGCCGGAACCTCCGCCGCCGGTACGGAGACCAGTGCTCCCACCGGCTCCGGAAGCCCCACCGGAACCACCGCGTCCGGCCGCCCGGCCCCCGGTCGGGGCTCCTCCGCCGTCACCCCCGCCGTGCTCGCGGGCGCTGGTCTCCTCGCCCTCGTCTGCGCCCTCGGCGTGTTCGCGGCCCGGCGCCGGAGGACCCGCCGTGGCGACTGAACCGACCGTTCCTCGCCCTTCCGCCGCCCGCCGCCCCCTGAGGCTCCCCGCCGTCCTCACGGCGGCGCTGCTCCTCTGCCTCGCCGTCGCCCTCGTGGTGGTACGGACCGGGGGCGGGGCCGGGGCCGCCGTGCCCGGCATCGAGGACGCCGGGCCGGTCACGGCCTGGGGCCTGCCCCTCGCGCGGGCCCTCGGTGACGTCGCCGCCGTGGCGACCGTCGGCGCGCTGCTGCTGGTCGTCGTGCTCCTGCCCGGCGGGCGGCGGCTCGATCCGGTGCGGCTGCGGTATCTGACCTGGGCGTCGGCCACGGCGGGCGGCTGGGCCGTGGCCTCGGCCGCCACGCTCGTGTTCACGCTCTCGGACCTGTTCGCGCGGCCCGTGGGCACGGTCCTGTCCCCCGCGACGGTCGCCGACTTCGTCCTCACCGACGCACAGGGGCGGGCGTACGCCCTCTCCGCCGCCGCAGCGGCCCTGCTCGCGACCTTCTGCCTCGGCATCGGCACGTCCCGCTGGGCGCGGGCGGCCCTGCTGCTCGCGGTCGCCGGGCTGCTGCCGCCCGCCTTCACCGGACACTCCTCGGCGGCGGGCAACCACGACGCGGCGGTGACCAGCCTCGCCCTGCATCTGGTCGGCGCGGCGGTCTGGGCCGGGGGGCTCCTCTTCCTCCTGGTGGTCGTGGCCCGCCGGGAGCCCCGGGCGGCCGACGCGGCCCGGCGGTTCGGTCCGCTCGCTGCCTGGTCACTGCTCGCGGTCGGGGCCAGCGGTCTGGTGAACGCCGTGGTCAGGCTCTCCGTCGCCGAGCTGGTCAGCACCGGGTACGGGCTGATGGTGCTGGCCAAGGCGGCGGCGCTCGCCGTCCTCGGCGGCATCGGGTTCCTGCACCGCAGGCGCGCCCTCCCGGCGCTCGCCTCGGGCTCGCGATCGGCGTTCGTCCGGCTGGCCGCCGGGGAACTGCTGGTCATGGCGGCGGCGACCGGTCTGGCGGTGGGTCTCTCCCGCACCCCCGCGCCGGGGTCGGCGGGCGCGCCCCGGAGCCCGGCCGAGGAACTGCTCGGCTTCCCGATGCCGCCGCCGCTGGGCGACTTCCCGTGGACCCCGCTGTTCACCGAGTGGCACTTCGACCCGCTGTTCGCGTTCGGTACGGGGGCCGCCGCGCTGCTGTACCTGGCGGGAGTGCGCAAGCTGCGCGCCCGGGGGGACCGGTGGCCGGTCGGCCGTACGGTCTCCTGGCTGGCCGGTCTGGCCGTGACGGTGTTCTCGACGATGAGCGGGCTGGCCGTGTACGGCAAGGTGACGTTCGCCGTGCACATGGGCCAGCACATGGTCCTGGCGATGACCGTGCCGATCCTGCTGGTCCTCGGCGCCCCCGCGACCCTGGCGCTGCGCGCGCTGCCCAAGGTGCTCGGGGGCGAGCCGGACGGCCCCCGCGAGATGCTGGTGAAGCTGCTGCACAGCCGCTACGTGAGGGTCCTCTCGCATCCCGTGGTGGCGAGCTTCCTGTTCATCGGCAGTGCGTTCGCGGTGTACTTCACGTCGTTGTTCGAGACCCTGATGAGCAGTCATCTCGGGCACGTGGTGATGCTGACGCACTTCCTCGGCACGGGGCTGCTGTTCTTCTGGGTGATCATCGGCGTCGATCCGGGACCGCGCCGCCCGCCGCATCTGGGCAGGCTCTTCGTGCTCATCCTGACGATGCCGTTCCACTCCTGGTTCAGCATCTCCCTGATGAGTTCGACCGATCTGATCGGCGCGGGCTGGTGGGAGCGGCTCGACCGGCCGTGGGTGCCGGACGCGCTGGCCGACCAGTACGACGCCGGGGCCATCGCCTGGGCCACCGGCGACATCCCGGTCCTGCTGACCACCGTGGTGCTCGCGATCCAGTGGGTGCGGTCCGACGCCCGGGAGGCCCGTCGGGTGGACCGCCGGATCGACCGTGGCGGGGAGGGCGATCCGCTGGCCGCGTACAACGCGTACCTGGCGGGTCTCCACGCCCGCGACCGCCGCGCCGCACCGCCCGCCCGCCGCCCCACACCCACACCAGCACCAGCACCAGCACCGGAGCCGGCCTCGGTACCAGAGCCAGCCTCGGCTCCGGCTCCGGCTCCGGCTCCGGCTTCGGCACCGAAGTCCGAGCCCGCGCCCTCCCCCCTGTCCCCTTCCCTCTCCCGTACCGCGTCCCCCACCGAGGAATCATGAGCAAGCTGAAGAAGAACCTGATCGTCGCCGCCGTGCTCGCGGCGGCCTTCGCCGCCGCGTTCGGCTCGTTCCTGCTGCTGAACCCGCAGGGCCGGACCGACGGCGGGCTCAACGCGACGCCCGCCGCCGAGGTCCTGCCGGTGCGCGGCGACAGCCACCGGCTGAGCACCCCGCAGCGCAGCGAACTGACCGTCGTGGAGTTCCTGGACTTCGAGTGCGAGGCGTGCGGCGCGTCGTACCCGGTCGTGGAGAAGCTCCGCGCGGAGTACGGGGACCGGGTGACGTTCGTCGTCCGCTACTTCCCCATGCCCGGTCACCACAACGCCGAGTCGGCCGCCCTGGCCGCCGAATCCGCCGCCCGGCAGGGGAAGTTCGCCGAGATGTACGCCCGGCTCTTCGCCACCCAGCGCGAGTGGGGCGAGGCGAAGGAGTCGAAGGCCGACGTGTTCCGTTCGTACGCGCGGGAGATCGGCCTGGACCTGAAGGCGTACGACACTGCGCTCGCCGACCCGCGCACGGCCGAGCGGGTGCGGGCCGACCAGCGGGACGGTCTGGGCCTCGGCGTCCAGGGCACCCCGACGTTCCTGGTGGACGGGATCAAGATCGCGACCCCGGCCACGTACGAGGCGTTCAAGGCGCTGATCGACGCCCGTCTCGCCCGCTGATCCCGCCGCCGCGCCCGGCGGCGGCCCGTCCCTTCCTCCCCGACACCCCGAGGTGCCCCATGCCCCCCGCTCCCCCGCCCGCCCCCGCCACCTACGACGAACGGCTGTACGCACCGCGCTCCTGGTGGTTCATCGCCTTCCTCTTCGGGTTCTCCATGGCCCTGGTCTTCTTCCCCTACGGGCTGCTCCCCGCACTGCTCGCGCTGGCCGTCGGCACCGGCATCGCCGCGTCGACGGTCAGTGCCCAGGGCTCGGCGCGCATCCGGATCGTCGGCGGGCTCCTCGTCGCGGGGGACGCCCGCATCCCGGTGTCCGCGCTCGGCGAGCCGGAGGCCCTCGAAGGGGAGGAGGCCCGCGCCTGGCGGACCCACCGGGCCGACCTCCGGGCGTTCACGCTGATGCGCGGCTACGTCACCACGGCGCTGCGCGTCGAGGTCGTGGACCCGGCGGACCCGACGCCGTACGTCTATCTGTCCACCCGCTCGCCGGAGGCGCTCGCGGAGGCGATCCGGGGCGCGGCGCTCCCCTCCGGCCCCGGTGGTCCTACAGGTCCCGCCGGGCCATGACCCGCTGTTCCGCCTCCTCCACCGCGAAGCGGGCGGCGGGGTCGCCGTCCGCGCGGCGGACGGCTGCCCGCACCAGGGCCAGGTAGAAGAGGGCGGGTGCGCACGGTGTCCAGTTCTCGGCGGGCCGGTCGGCCATGAAGCCGAGGACCGACTCGGGGTCGGCGGGCACGAAGGCGAACCGGTCGTGTTCCCATTTGTCGCCGACCCCGCGCGACCAGCGCAGCCGCAGCGCCTCCTCGTCGAGACCGGGCAGGACGGCCCGGAAGAAGGCGGCCCACTGGTGGTTGCGCAGGTCGAGGCCGAACCCGAGCAGTTCCAGGTCGAGTTCGTCCGTGGCGTGCACGGCCAGCTCCTCGAACAGGGCCCGGCGGGCCACCGCGTACAGGCTGACCGGGGAGCCGTCGGCGGGCAGGTCGTGGTCCCTGGCCAGGCCCTCGTTCGCGGAGGAGTTCCAGTGGTCGTTGTGGGGACCGGCCACCCGGGGGCTGCGGTGCGAGAACAGCATCCTGCCGTCCAGGCCGGTCTCCAGGGCCACGTTCACGCCGAAGCTGCAGTTCATGTACGCGGGGGCGTCGACGGGGTCCTGGCTCTCCAGGTACTGCTCGCGCAGGGTCAGGCCGTTCTCCTGCGTGCGGTCGAGGTTGATCGAGGTGGTGAGGAAGTCGTAGTAGTCGGCGTCCTGGAGCGCGAGGGTGACGACCGGGTCCTCCGCGAGGTGGGTGCGCGTGACCACGATCCGTTCGACGGCGAACCGCTTGTTGTTCCAGCGGTACGGCTGCCCCAGCGCCTCCTTGCGTTCCTCGGCCTCCTGGATGGCGTGCCGCCAGCCACCGGTCTCGTCCGGGAACTCCACGCGGTCCGGGCGGTACTTGACCCGGATGTCGTCCTCCAGGATGGGCCGTATCCCGTCACCTTCGAAGAGGTGACATGGCGTTTCCCTGCCGAGCAGGGTGAACCTGTCCCGCTGAACCATCGACGACCCCTTTAATGAGTGTGTTCGCGTTGACGTGTGGCACACGTCACGGTGGCCCGGACATGATACGGACGTGATGTGGTCGAGCACTTGACGATGATCCGGTCGGAGCGGCGGGCCTCGGCGCTCGTCGGCACGGTGGCCGTGTCCCGCTACGCGCATCCGGTGGGGGCGCGCCGCGTCCTGCCGGACCTGCGCAACGTCGACGAGGTCCGCGACCGGTTCACCGGGATCGCCCGGGACCGGCTCGGCTTCGGCGACAGCGTCCCCGTCGACGCGGAGGGCGCCACCCGCGCGCGATTATGGGCGGGCATCGAGGACTTCCTCGCGCACGGCGCCGAACGGAAGATCCTGTACTGGACGGGGCACGGCTACGACCTGGGCCCGCTGGGCTACTTCCTCGCCTGTGAGGACTCCTGTACCGACGGCCGGTTCGACCCCGGGCGGGCGATCGCCCTGACGGACCTGGTCGACCGGCTGCTCAGTCCCGGTTCCACCGCCGACACCCTGCTGGTCGTGGACGCCTGCTTCTCGCACGGGCACCTGCCGGCCGCGCTCGACCGTGCCCTCTCCGTCGAGCGGGACAGTATCGGCCACGCCCGGCGGCACCGCAGGGCCGGGTTCGTCGTCGTCGCCACCTCCGGCACGGACTCGTCGGTGCCGGACGGCCGTTGGGTGGACTGGCTCGAAGAGGTGCTCGACGCACCGGAGTTCGTCGCGGCGGACCACGCGCGCCCCTTCGACCCGGCCGCGCTGCACCTGCCGGTGCCGTACCTCCTGGAGGCCGTCGACGGGGCCGCGGCGGCCTCCGGGATAGACGAGCCCGCCCAGCGTCCCGCGTACACCGAGGTCCGGGCGCTGCCGAACAACTTCCTCGACAACCCGTACTTCGTCGAACCCCGGCGCAAGGTGCACACCACGGCGGTGCTGCGGGACCGTACCCCCTGGTTCGGTGCCGAGCAGTTCGGCCTGGAGGACGACGGGCACCTGCGCCGTCACTTCGCCGGGCGGCACGGCGCCCTGAGCCGGGTGGTCCGCTGGATGGACACCCATCCCCGGGGGCTGCTCGCGGTCACCGGTCCCGCGGGCAGCGGCAAGACGGCTCTCCTCGGGCGGCTCGCGCTGACCTCGCTGTCCTCGTGGCGGGACGGTCTCGGGCCCGGCCTGCCGCCCGCCACCCTCCCCCGCACCGGTACGGTCCATGCCGCGCTGTCCTGCCGGGGCCGGTCCCTGCACTCGCTGACGGGCGCCCTGTGGCAGGTGCTCGCCGGGCTCGGCGGGATGCCGCCGCTGCCCGAGGGGCCGGTGACACCGGACCGCTGCCGTCGCGCGGTCGACGAGCTGGTCGCCGCGTCCGGCTCGCTGAACCTGCTCTTCGACGCCCTCGACGAGGCACTGCCCGAGCAGGCCCACGAGATCGCACGCCATCTGCTCAACCCGCTGGCATCGCTGTGGGGCGTCCGGGTCGTCGTCGCCACCCGGCCGCAGCCACGGCGTCGCACCACCGCCCGGGAGACGGAGGAGACCCTCACGGACACGCTGGACCAGAGCGTGGCCCCGCTGGTGCTCGGCGACGACGAGGAGGCGGGCGAGAGCATCGCCGGAATGGTGGCCTCGGTGCTGGCGGAGGCGCCCCCGTATCCGCACGCGGAGGACCGGGAGTGGATCGCCCGGACGGTCGCCGCCCGCAGCCGGGGCTCGTTCCTGGTGGCCCGGCTCACCGCCCGGTACCTCGCCCGGCGGCCCTGGGCGGTGACCGAGGCCGAGCTGACCCGCTGGATGGACGAGGGCCGCATGGACCTCGGCGAGCGGTTCGCCGAGGAGATCGGGCACCTCGCCGCGCAGGAGGGCGCCGAACGCGCCGAGGAGGTGCTGCGTCCGCTCGCCGTCGTGCAGGAGCCGGGTCTCGCCCGGCGCGGCCCGTGGCTGGTCCTCGCCAACGCCCTTCGGGACGAAGGCAGTTCGGAGCTGACCGCCGGTGATCTGCACCGGGTGGGGCTCGGCGCGGCGGGCGGGATCGTGGTACGGCAGCTCGTCCCCGACACCCGGGACAGTTCCTTCCATCTGGCGCACCCCAGCTACGGTCCGCATCTGCTGCGGCGGGCCGGGCTCGACACCGCCGAGGCGCACCTCAGGGCCGTCGCCGCACTGCGCGAAGGGGCCTCGGCCGACTGGCGGGGCGCCGACTCCTACACGCTGGGGCACCTCGGCGCCCATGCGGCCGAGGCCGGTCCGGGGCATCTGCGGGCCCTCTTCGAGGACCTGGAGTTCCTGGTGCGGACCGACCCCGCCGTCATGCTGCCGCTGGCCTCCGCGCTCGCCCGCGACTGCGACGGGGCGGCGCTGTACGGCCGGGTCGGCGACGCCTTCCGCGACCTGGACGTCCCCGAGCGGCGGGCGCTGCTGCGGGCCACCGCGTTCGTCAGCCACCGGGAGACGGCGTACGCGCTCCTCGAACGGACCGAGGGCTTCCTGCCCTGGCAGGAGTACTGGACCGACCAGCCGCCGGACCCGCTGGAATGGCGGCTGCCCGCGCCGCTCGGCGGGGCGCGCACCCTGAGCTGGACGGCGGGCACGGGCGCGACGGAACGGCGGGCCGGGGACACGCTCGCCGCGGGCGGGCGCGGCGAAGTCCTCGTCCTGGACGCGGAGTCGGGGCTCCGGCTGCTCACCCGGCGCACCCATGGCGCCGAGCGGTCGCGGGGCGAGGCGCTGGCCGAGGTGCGGGAGGTGGGGACGGGCCCGCACCGGACGACGGTGGCCCGCGACGACCGGGCGGTGTACTTCTGGCGGTCCGGTGCGCGAAGACCCGACTACGCGTACCGCTGGGGTGGTGCGGTGCGGACGCTCGCCGCCGTGGAGCGGGGTGCGGAGACCATCGTGTGGGCCGCCGACGGGCGGCACCTGTGGATGTGGCGGTGGCAGCGGGGGGCGCTGCACCAGCGGGACGAGAGCCTGGTCGACATCCGCACGGCGGACACCGAGCGGCTCGCGGCCCTCGTGCTCGGCCGCCGGGTGTTCCTCCTGGCGGCGGGCCGCCGGGCGGTGCTGCACGAGGTGGACCTCGGTGTCAGGGGCGGCCGGGGGCTGCTGGGCGCCGGTCTCGACCTCGGCGCGCTGGGCTATCCCGCGGTGGCCGCCGCCGCGCTCGATGTGCCGTCGCCGGACGGGCGGTCGCAGGGCTGGCTGGCGGTGGCGGACGGCGGGCGGGTGTCGGTGTGGCTGTGCGAGACGGACGACCGGGCGGGGGGTCCCGTGGAGGCGTCCCCTGTGCACGCGTTCGACTCGCCCGCCCGGGGGCTGGCGTTCGGCCGCTGCGGTGAGGTGACGCTGCTCGCGGTGCAGGAGGGGCTCACCGTCCGTGTCCTCGACCCGGCGGACCCGGGCCGCGAGGCACGGTTCGCGCTGACCGCGCCCGGGGTGGGGGCGCTGGCGTTCGAGCCGAACGGGCAGGGGGTCCTCGCCGTGGCCGACGGCTCCCACATCCGGGTCCTCGAAGTCGCGTCGGCGCTGGGTTCGGGCCGCGGTCTGCCGCGCCGCAGCCATGACCAGCGGCCGTTGGTGGCGCTGGCCGAGGCGGGCGGGGAGGCGCCGCTGCTCTGCCGGGTGCGGGGTGACCGGGTGCTGGTGTCGCGGCCCGGCCGGGGCGCCCCGGCGTCCGCGCCGGTGGTCGTCCTCGGCCATGTCGACCAGGTCACCGCCGTCCGCGCGGAGCGCTGTGCCGGGTCGTGGGTGGTGGTCGCGGCGGCCCGGCGGACGGTCCGTCTCTGGCTGCTGTCCGAGGAGTTGGCCGTACGGGCGGAGCACGATCTGGAGCTGGGCGGGGACGCCGGGAACCGGGTGCCCGCGCTGGGGCTGGTCGTGGACGAGGACGCCGGTGTGGTGCGGCTGTACGCGCCGGACCGGCAGCGGGTGGAGTGCGCGGAGCTGTCGGTGGGCGGCGCGCGGGGCTGGCGGCGCGGCGAGTCCGTACCGGCGGGGGTGCGCGCCTGCGGGGTGGACGCGCGGGCGATGACCGACGGGACGAGCTGGCTGGCAGCCGATCTGGGGGACGCGCTGCTGCTGTGGGAGCACCGCGACGGCGGTCTGGCGCGGGCGGAGCGGATCGCGCTCCCGGGGCGCGGGGACACCGGCCCGCAGGTGGGCAGGATCGCGCTCGGCGAGTGGTACGACGCGGAGGAGGGGGAGTCCGTTCCGCTGCTCGCGTGGGTGGACGCCGGGACGGTCAGGGTGGCCGAGTGCGGCTCGGGCCCCGGGAAGCGGCGGACGCTGCCGGGCGACGCGCTCGCGGTGACCTCGCTGGTCTTCGCCGGGGCTCCGGAGCGGCCCCTGCTCCTCGTGTGCGACGAGCGTCGCGCGCCCGCGGTGTGGGACGTGCGGGCCGGGACCTGGCTGGGTGGTGCGGGGGTGCCCCGGCGCGGATATCCGGTACGGGCGGCGGCCGCCGCGCGGGACCGGGGCGGTCTGGTGGTGGCGCTCCAGGGCGATCACCGGTGTGATGTGATCCGGCTCCCGGCGGCCTTCCTCGCGCCGTCGGGGCCGGGGACTCCGGTGCCCGGAAGGCCGTGAGACGGCCGGGCGCCTCATGGTCCTCGGGTACGGAGACGGCCGTTCGCCTCATCGTCCTCCGGGCACGGGGGCGGCCGGTCGCCGGGGACCGGGGGCGCGGCCACGGGGCCGTGCTCCCAGCACAGGTGGAAGGAGAGGGAGTCGCGGTGAGGCACGACCTTGTGGTGTTCGTCCCGGGGATTCTGGGCAGCCGTCTGACCCGCGAAGGACGGGATGTGTGGAACCAGTCCCTGCGGGCGCTGTTCCGGCTGCGCGGCCGGGCCCGGGTGATGGCGGAGGTCGCACTGCCGCCGGGCATCGGCGACGGGCGTCCGGAGGGGCCGTACGCGCTCGTCGCGGACGGGCTGCTGAAGACGCCGGACGCGCTGCCCGGACTGCTGTCGTCCCTGGGGTACCCGGACGTCCGGGCGGCCCTGGGCGAACTGGCCGAGGGCCAGTACGTGCCCTTCGCGTACGACTGGCGGCTGTCGAACCGGCTGACGGCGCGGGATCTGAAGGAGTGCGTCGAGCGGGCGCTGGCCCGGTGGCGGGAGCGGGTGGACGCCTTCCATCCGGACCGTCCGGACGAGCCCCGGGTGGTCCTCGTCTGTCATTCGATGGGCGGTCTGGTCGGGCGCTACTACCTGGAGTGCCTGGGCGGGCGGGAGACGGCACGGACGCTGGTGACGCTGGGCACGCCGCACCGGGGCGCGGCGAAGGCGGTGCGGTTCCTGTCGGGGCACGGTGTCGGTCCGGTGGTGGGCGACGGGCGGCTGCGCGGCGCGGCTCTGGGAGGGGCGGGCGGGGTGGTGAACGAGACGCTGCGCGAACTGGCCCTGACCCTGCCGTCGGTGGCGCAGTTGCTGCCGGTGTACGACGCGGTCCTGGTGCCGGGCAGGACCCGGCGCCGCTCCCTCATGGACCGTCGTCACGCCGTGCCGGACCTGCCGACGGCCCTGGTGGAGGACGCGTTCGCGTTCGACCGGGAGTTCCAGGAGGCGCGGGACGCCAACCGGCGCGGCGATCCGGGCGGCCGGCTTCCCTACCGGGTGCACTGCCTGGGCGGGGCGGCCCATCCGACGGTGCACGGGGTGGTGGTCGCGCCGGAGGGGACCCGGTTCACGACGGACCTGGGCGGGGGCCGCGCGTGGTCCGGGGACGGCACGGTCCCGAGGGAGTCCGCGTTCGCGGGCTGGGCCCTGGACTACGAGGAGGACGCGGTGTGGAACGGGTACCGGCACGCCGACATGGCGGGCGGGGACTCGGTGGGGCATCAGCTGTCCGTCATACGGGAGGGCCGGGCGGCCCGCGATCTGCTCGCCGGGGACGAGGAGTTCGGCCTGGACGTGCCGGAGTGCGCCCTGGCGGGCGAGCCCTTCGAGGTACTGGCCACGGGCGAGGGGCTGGCGGGGCGGAACCTGCGGGCGGTGCTGACCCGGGACGGGGTTCCGGCGTCCCCGCCGGTCCCGTTCGCCGAGGGGTCCGGGGCGCCCGGAGGGGCCGAGGGGTACGGGGAGGGCGAGGCGTCCGGGGAGACCCGTCGGGTGTCGCTGACGGCGGGTCCGGGCGTCTGGGTCCTGGAGGTGACGGCGGAGGGCCCGCGCAGGGTGTGCCGGGAGGTGGTGACGGTGCTGGGCGAGTGAGAGGGCGCGCCGACGGCGCTGGGCGAGGGCGGGGCGCCGGGCGAGGGAGGGGGTCTGGGCGAGGGCGCTGACGGTGGCGCGCCGACGCCGACGGGACACCTGTGCTTCCCCGCCGGGTGGTGCTTCACGCACGGCCCGGCGGATTCCACTCCTTCGTGTGCGCGGGCACGTTTCGCGGGGGCGCGCGCCGGGGGCGACCGGAGAATGGAGCAGCCGCCGGGGTGCGCCCGGCGCGTTCCCCGCTCCCGAAAGCACAGGCACATCAGGATGACCACTCCTCAGGCCCACGACCGTGTGCGGCTCGTCTTCTCCCTGTTCGACGCCGACGGCAACGGCGCCATCGAGCCCGACGACTTCACGCTGATGAGCAACCGGGCCGTCGCCGCGGTGCCGACGGCGGGCGACGCCGCGACCGCCCGGCTGCTCGGCGCGTTCCAGCAGTACTGGAAGACGCTGGAGACCGAGCTGGACTCCGACCGCGACGGGCGGATCAGCTACGAGGAGTTCGAGGCCGTCGTGCTCTCCCCGGAGCGGTTCGACGACACCGTGGACGAGTTCGCCGAGGCGCTCGCCGCGATGGGCGACCCGGACGGCGACGGCTTCGTCGACCGCCCGGAGTTCCTCGCCCTCATGACGGCGATCGGCTTCGAACGGCCCAACATCGAGTCCCTCTTCGACGCCTTCGAGCCGGTGGACGGCGACCGCATCCCGGTGACCACCTGGGCGGACGGCATCCGCGACTACTACCGGCCCGAGAAGGCCGGGATCCCCGGCGACCACCTCACCGACAGCACCTCCCGGTGACCCGGGTCGCCCCCCGGGGCGCGGACGGCGAGTTACCCGCCGCGAGGCCCGTGGTCGGGCTCGCGGTGGGCCGGGGCACCGGCCCCGAACTCGCCGACGTCTTCGAGCGGGTGCTCGGCTCCCTCACCTCCGGGCTCCCGCTCGGCGTCGAGGTCGTGCGTTCCCCGCGCCTCTACCACTCGTACGTCTCGCTCCGCGCGGAACCGGACACCGCCCGCGTCCGGGAGCTGACCGCACAGGACGCGGAGCACTACGAACGGTTCTGCCGCGAGCTGGCCGGGAGCGGCGTCCCCGCCGTCTTCCGTACGGCGATCAACGCGCAGTCCCTCTACCTGGTGCGCCAGCGGCTGCGCGCGGTGAAGGTGGACCTCTTCACCGAGGGACCGGCCTCACTGCTGCTGGTACGGGACCAGGCGCAGGGTTTCTACACGGGTGAGAACCGGCACTCCCCCGGTGAGATCGTCCGCACGACGACCTTCAGCCGGGAGGTCACCGGGGCGGTCGTCGGCTACGCCCTGGAGAGGGCGCGCCGGGAGTGGCCCGACGGCGGCCCCGACCGGATCGTGCTGGCGTACAAGTTCCATCTGCTCGACGGCGTGTTCGACACCTGGGTGGCCGAGCTAGCGGCCCGGCTCGGGGTGCGGATCGAGGTGTTCCAGCCGGACACGGTCAACCGCGATCTCCTCGCCCACGGCTTCCCCGACCGTACGCTCCTGGTCGCCGGGAACGAGTGGGCCGACATCATGCACGTCGTGCTGCTCGACCGGTTCGGCTCCGACCGGCAGGAGAACCGGTGCACGGAGAACGTCTTCCTCGGTCCCGGGGCGGGCGGTCTCGTCGAGTACCAGACCGTGCACGGCTCAGCCGACGACCTGGCGGGCCGGGACCTGGTCAATCCGGTGGCAACGGTCCGCGCGGCGGCCCTCGTCGCGGAGCGGCACTGCGGGGCCGCCGGTGCCGTCCGGGCCGTGGAGACGGCCCTCGGCGCCCTGGCCGAGCGGGAGGTGGGCACCCCCGACCTGGGCGGCGGGCACACCACGACCTCCGTCGTCGACGCCCTGCTCGACGTGCTGGACGTGCTGGGGGCGGTCGCCGCCGCGGAGACGACGGCCCTGGTCGGCGGATCGTGACCGGGCCGTCCGGAACGGCCCTGGTCGTCGTGGACCTGCAGAACGACTTCTGCGCGACCCCGACGGCACGCGCCCGTTTCCCCGGCGATCCCGCCGTGCTCGACGCCGCCGTCGCCGGTGGCATCCGGGCCGTGGAGACGGCCCGGCGGCGGGGCGTGGAGGTCGTCTTCGTGCGCTTCCTCGGCGACACCGCGCACCAGGGCCCCAGTTGGCGGTGGCGCGACCGGCGGCTGGGGAAGCGGCCGAAGTGCCTGGAGGGCTCCCCCGGGGCGGAGTTCCACGCGGTGGCCCCGGCGGAGGGGGAACGGGTCTTCACCAAGCGGGCCGTCTTCGACGCCTTCCTCTCCGAGGGCTTCCAAGCCCATCTCGCCGAACAGGGCATCGGGCACCTGGTGTTCGCGGGACTGTTCGCCGACGTGTGCGTGGACTCGACCGCCCGCACCGCCTTCCAGAAGGGCTTCCACGTCACCGTGCTGACCGAGTGCACCACCTCGCTCCACCTCCCGTACGACACCGTCCTGCGCTTCATGCGGGTCCTCTACGGCGCCCGGACCACCACCGCGGACGACCCGGGGGCGTGGACGACGCCGGAACCGATCGCGGGGGCGGGGGGCGGCACCCGGCCGGAGGAGGCACCGTGCCCGTCGCCCCTGGGCTGACCGCCGGTGTGACGGCGGGCGTGGGCCGGACCGCGCTGCTCGTGGCCGCCGCCCGCGCCATCGAGACCCATCGCCCCGACGCCCTGGCCACGGACCCGCTCGCGGAGCACTTCGTCCGCGCGGCCCCGGCGTCGGCCGACTGGCCGGTGCACCCGGACCAGGTGCCGTTGGGGGACGCCGATCCGCTCTGGGGACGCCTCGGCCGGTACTTCGGGCTGCGCACCCGCGCCCTCGACGACCATCTGCTGGACTCCCTACGGACGGGCGTCCGGCAGGTGGTGCTGCTGGGCGCGGGGCTGGACACCCGGGCGTTCCGCCTCGGCTGGCCGCCCGGGTGCACGGTCCACGAGATCGACACCGGCGAGGTGCTCGCCTTCAAGCAGGAGGTGCTCGACCGGGCGGGGGCCGCCCCGGCGGCCGGGCGCCGACCGCTCGCGGCCGATCTGCGGCACGACTGGGAACGGGCGCTGCTCGACTCGGGCTTCTCCCCCACCGCCCCGACCGCCTGGCTCGCCGAGGGGCTGCTGCTCTACCTCCCGGCCGAGGCCGAACGGCGGCTCGTCGCCACCGTGGACCGGCTGAGCGCCGCCGGGAGCACCCTGGCGTACGAGATCAAGGAGATCGCCGAGTCGCCCGGGGTACGGGCGAATCCGGTGTACGTGGCGGCCCGCGAACGTCTCGGCATCGACCTGCTGTCCCTCTTCGACACCCGGCCGCGGCCGGACTCGGCCGGTGAACTCGCCCGGCGGGGCTGGACCGTGGAGATCCGCAGGCCGTACGACTTCACCGTCCTGCACGGCCGTGGCCCGCTGCCGGAGCCGAACGACGCCCTCGCGGTCAACCGCTGGATCTTCACATCGGCCGGCTCCCGGCCCACGCCCTCCCCCGACCGCTGAGGTACGGAAGCCGGGCGCCGGGTCGGCCGCCGCCGTGGGCTCAGGCATCGCTCAGGGCTTCGCGGAGGGTGCGGGCGGCGAGTGCGGTGGCGGACAGTAGCCCCGGCCGTCACTGGCGTACCGGCCGGGGCCTGTCCCTGCTCGCTCGGTGTCCGCCGTAGGCCGTGCGAACAGGAGATCAGCGGGCTATCTGAAGATGCCTACCGCCAGGGCGGTGACCAGGTCGAGCACGATCACCAGGTAGACGGCCTGGCGGTGCCACTCTCTCACCGGGCGTCCGGCCGGGCCGGGGGCTGGTCGAGGGACGGGTCCAGGCACGCGAGGCGGGTGGCGTGGACCAGGACGTCCGGCCGCGCCCCCGAGGAGGAGAACACTTCCAACCGGCGGATGTCGCCGCGGATCGGCCGGTCGCACTGCGCGCAGACCGGCGGGCCGTAGACGCTGCTCACGATGTCTCCTCGGCCGGGCGGGCGATCAGGTCGGCGGACACGACCTCGCGGTGGCCGGTGCGTCCGGCGTGCTCCAGGGCCCACAGGTCCGGCTCGCGAAGGATCGTGCTGACAGGCGAGCACTGCTCGCACTCCTTGCACGAGGCGTAGCGGGCCGGGGCGGGACGGGCCGGGTCGGCTCCGATCGTCCACCTGGCGAAGCGCAGGCGGGTCACCGGCTCGCCTCTTGGTCGTCGGTGAACTCGTAGAGCGGGGTCACGCCGGCCCTGGCGGCGCACGCCTTGTGGGCGTACACGTGCCTGCTGCTGTTGGCCTCGGACGACTGCGTGCGGACACAGCAGTCGGCCGTGGGCGTGGGGCAGTACGCGCACTCCCGGCGTGGTGCCTTCGGCGCGGTGTCGGCCGGTCCAGGCGAGAGCCCCGCAGGCATCGGTGTGTCCTTCCGTCAGGGGGCGATCCCGCGTATCGGCGCACGCCCCGGTGGTGTCGGGTCGATGATGGGCGGGCACGACTCCGCGCAGACAGGCCATCGCGTGGCCACGTCCGGCCATGTCACGGCCACGGCCCCGAGGAACCGCGTTGACGGCTCAGACTGGCGGCATGAGCCGCAACGACCCCTTACGATCCGCCCGGCTCCGCCTTGGTTGGCGGTCGGCAGACAGGGCCGCTGAACAACTCAGTGCCCGTGGTCAGCAACTCCTCGACGACCGGCACTTCGCCGTGTCCCCCCGGACCTGGCGCCGGTGGGAAGGTGCCCGCCCCGGGTGGCCGTCCGAGGACACCGCAGTCGTTCTCCACGACGCCTTCGGGAAGTGGCCGGAGGACCTTGGCTTCACGACCCCGCCGGGCTGGAATCGGCCCGAGCACCGCGAAGAGACCACCGTGCAGCAGCAGTCCTTTCTTCACGTCACCGCCGCCGCCCTCGTTCCCGGGCCCCTCGCCCCCCAGCAGGTCGACCCCGCGCTCGTTGGCTACTTCCAGGACCAGCTCGAAGGGCACTACCGCGCGGACATGCTGCTCGGCCCGCACGACCTGATCGGCACGCTGGGCCCGCAGTACCAGCTCATCGACAAGCTGACCCGGAGCGCGACCGGGGAGACGCGGCGCGGTCTCCTTCGCGTCGGCGCCGCGTACGCTGCGCTCGTCGGCTGGCTCTACCAGGATGCAGGCGACCTGAGTGCGGCCGCGTTCTGGCGCGGCATCACCCAGGAGATAGCCCTCCGGGCCCGGGATCCACACCTCATCGGCTACGCCATGGTGAACTCGGCCCAGGTGAGAACCGACCTCGGTGACGGGGCCGGGGTCGTCGACCTGTGCGAGGCCGCCCTTGACGAGCCGTCCGCCGTCGTTCCGAAGATCCACGTCATGGCGATGCAGCAGCAGGCGCACGGCGCGAGCCTGCTGCGCGATCGCGCAGCCGTCGACCGGCTCATCGACCAGGCCGACCGGCTGCTGCCCCGAGTCGACGACGACCTTCCCTGGGGCAACGCCTGCCGTCGGACGCCCGGCTACCTGGAGGTGCAGCGCGCGACCTGCTACGGCCGTCTCGGGCTCGGGTCCGAGGCGAGCGCCCTGTGGGCCCAGGTGCTTACCGTTGTGCCCGCGACTGCGCGGCGGGACCGCGGCGTCTACATGGCTCGGCACGCGACGGCGGCGGCCACCGCGCGGGAGCCGGAGCAGGCAGTGGAGATCGCGCGGAAGGTCGCGGGGATCGCGGTGGAGACCGGGTCGGCCCGGATGCGGCGGGAGCTGGCGACCCTGGAGCGGGCGATGCGGCCGTGGCACCATGCGCCCGTGGGCCGGGAGCTGATCGAAGCCCTGGCGCCGGTGACGGAGGGGAGCTGACGTGTCGGACGAAAAGGTGCCGCTGAGCGAGGGCGAGATCACGGCCGCGTTGAAGGCGGTGCCGGGGTGGCGCCGTGATGGAAACGAGATCACCCGTAGGTACGGGATCCGGTATCACGGCGGGGTCGCGATGATTGTGCATGTCGCAGATGTGGAGCGGCTGATCGGGCACCACGCAGACATCGACCTGCGGTGGGGGAAGGTGCGCTTCGGGATCACGACCCACGATGCCGGGCACCGGCTGACCGCTGCCGACTTCGACCTCGCACGGCGGATCGACGAGATCGCCAGCGCGCATCTCGCTGAGCCTCTCGAAGAGTAGATCGCAGCTCAGCGTACGATCCGCCGGTGGCGATCGAATTGACCGACGAGCTGATCACGCTGGAGACCCGCGCCTGGGAGGAGATTCAGGCCGGGGCGTTGACCGTGGACACGGCGGCTGCCGTGCAGGCCACTGTCACCGCGCACGCGAAGGCAAGCGAGCAGTACCGGTTCGATGTGGAGACGGAGTTGAAGTTCCGGGGTCCGGAACCCGGAGGCGTATGAGGACTGCTCCCCGCGCAAGCGGGGATGTTCCGGTGTCCAGCAGGATCGCGGGGACCAGGGTCTTCTGCTCCCCGCGCAAGCGGGGGTGTTCCGACGGCCGAGGTGCTCCCGCACAGAGCCGGTCCGGGCCTTTCGGCTCCCCCGAGGCCGAGCGGAATTCCCACCCGTACCCCCGAACGGTCACGGTCCCCGCCCAGGGGCGTCCGCGGAGGGGACAAGCGGTCCTCGGGTCCGGACGTCAGCCACACGGATCCGCCCGCCGCCCGCCGACCGCCGACCGGTCCGGTCCGATCCGATCCCAGGGAGGCTCGCCGTGGTCCCGCTCCTCTCGTCCTGCTGGTGATCCCGCTGCTCTTCGGCAGTGGTATCGCGCCCGCCCTGCCTCGGGTGGACGACCGCCTCCTCCCCCAGCGGAACGACCCACTGGCCCCGCCACCCCTCCGAGAGGTCACACGGACCCGGCCTCCGACCGGCGCCACCAGCGCCCACGCGTGCGGGGGTGGACCGCGCGGCCGAGTCGTCGGCCGAGGAGGAAGTAGCCGAGCAGCGCGCCCGCCGTGTTCAGCAGGGCGTCGTCGATGTCGAAGGCCCGGCCGGTGATGAGGGCGCCCTGCACCAGTTCCACGACCAGCATCGTGGCGGCGGTGAGCAGAGCGACCCGTACGGCGCCACGGGCCCTGCGGGAGAGCAGCGGCAGGAGGAGTCCGAAGGGGACGCCGAGGGCCACGTTGCCGCCGAGCTGCTTCACGGTCTCCACGAAACCGGGCTGGTGCAGATAGGCCCGGATCGAGCGGCCCGGCGTGAGGTTGTCGTGGGTCAGCGGTACGGACGCGGGCGACTCCCCCAGCGTGAGCCGGGCGAGGACGACGGCGAACACCACCATCCCGGCGAGGGCCAGCACGGCGACCAGTGCCCGGACCGTCCGGCCCGGACCGCTGCGAACCGGCCTCGCCCGCTTCGGCGGGACCCCGTCCGTCTCGGGAGGGGACGGTACGGCTCCGGCCCGGTCCGCAGTGCCCGCAGCGGTCACCGTGGCCGCCGTGACTGCCGTGGCTGCCGTGGCTGCCGTGGCGAGATCCTTCCCGCTCGCCGCCCGGAACGCCCTCGCCGCGCGGAACCGCCCCACCCGCCGGCCCGCCCGCCCCGCCATGCCGTCCGCCGACTTCTTCGGCCGTCTCCGCGGTCCACCCCAGCTGATCATGTGGTCACCACTCCTTCGCGGGAGAGCTTTCCGACGGGCGTCGCCTACCCGGGTGCGGAGCCTTCATTCCGCGCCCCTCGGCGCGGCCCAGCAGAGCCTCACCACAGACCACCCACGCCTCAACAGCCATCATTTTCAAGGTGGTTAAGCATGAGTTTCCGAGAGGAGGGCAACAGGCGACCATGCGAGAAGACACGGAGAGAAGACGCTCGCTCCTCCCCCGACGAGAGCGCGGCGGGCGCCGGTGGCCCCTCGCCGCTGTCGCCCTGCTCGTCCTGGCCGTCGTGCTCATGACGGTGGGCCAGCTCCTGCGCCTGCCCGGCCTGGACGTGTTCGGGACCGAGGTCAAGGACCGGTCCGGACCCGCCGTCCTGAAGTCCGTCCAGGACATGAAGCGGTACGAGGGAGCATCCGGGACCTACCAGGTGGTCGTCGACCTCGAACACGACGCGAAGTTCCTCCCGGCCGCGATCCGGGGCACCCGTACCCTCTACGTGGCGACCGGCAGCGTCGGCGCGTACGTCGAACTCGGCGGCGTCGGGGAAGACGCCGTGACGGTCGACACCCGACGGACCACGGCTACCCTGCGCCTGCCGCACGCGCGCCTCGCCGCCCCCGCGCTCGATCCCGGACGCTCGTACGCGGTCTCCAAACAGCGCGGACTGCTCGACCGGCTGGGCGACTTCTTCTCGGACAACCCGGCGAGCGAGCAGGCCGTCAACGTGCTGGCGGCGCGCCACATCGGCGAGGCGGCCGAGGGTTCGGACCTGACATCGCGGGCGGAGCGGAACACGACGGCCATGCTCCAGGGACTGCTGCGCGCACTCGGCTTCGAGCGCGTCACCGTCACCTACGTCTGACGCCGCCGGGCAGCCACCCACCCCGCGCTCATTCCGAACCCGTTGACGCATTGGTCCAGACCTTCTACGTTATGGGGCGTCCTGACAGAAGGCGGTGCCCGGTCCGCGCACCGGTTCCGCCTCGCTCACCGGGCTGCCTTCGGCCGGGCACACGTTGGCGTACGCGCACGGTTCATCTCACCCCTGTACCACCCCACCACCACAGGGAGAACCATGTTCCACTGGCGCAGACCACTTCCCGGAGACAGAGCACTGCCCGGCGCCCGGACGGCGGCACGTCCGCCCGGCTCCGGCGCCCCACGACGAAGGCTGCGGCGGCGTCTCGCCGTCCTCGGCACCGCACTGCTGCTGCCGCTCGCCGGGCTCACCGCCCTCGCGGCGCCCGCCCAGGCGGCCGGCACCCTCACCGCGTCCTTCAGCACCCAGGACAACGGCTCCTGGTGGAAGGGGACGTTCATCGTCCGCAACACCGGTACGGCCCCGGTCAGCGGCTGGACCCTGGAGTTCGACCTGCCCGCCGGGGTGACCCTGTCCGGCAACTACAACGGCGACGCGACCGTCTCCGGCCGCCATGTGACCGTCAAGAACGCCTACTACAACGCCAACGTCCCGGCGGGCGGCACCACCGAGCCGTACAGCTACTGGTTCACCGCGTCCGGCACCCCCGGCGCCCCGACCGGCTGCACGGTCAACGGCGACAAGTGCGACGGCAGCCCCGACATCCCGCCGACCGCCCCCGGAGCGCCTCGGGCCAACGCGGTCACCGCCAGCACGGTCGCGCTGAGCTGGACCGCCGCCAGTGGCGGCGACCACCCCGTGGCCGCCTACGAGGTGCTCAACGGCCCGGCCACCGTCGCCACCGTGACCGGCACCTCCGCGACCGTCACCGGACTCACCCCGGCCACCGCCTACACCTTCACCGTCCGCGCCAAGGACGTCCGGGGCAACACCGGACCAGCCAGTGCGGCGCTGTCGCTGCGGACCGTGGACCCGGCGACCGACCCGACACCGCCCACGGCACCGGGCAACCTCCGCTCCACCGGCAGGACCGCCTCCACCGTCGGCCTGGCCTGGGACAGGTCCACCGACAACGTCGCCGTGGCCGCCTACGACGTCTACCGGGGCGCCGTGCTCGTCAAGTCGGTGGGCGCGGACACCCTGGCCGCCACCGTGGAGGGGCTCTCCCCCGCCACCGCGTACGGCTTCACCGTCAAGGCGCGGGACACCGCGGACAACCGGTCCCCCGCCTCCAACGCCCTGACCGTCACCACCGACGACGTGGCGGGCGCGGGCAGACAGCTCAAGGTCGGCTACTACGCGCAGTGGGGCATCTACGGACGCCAGTACTTCGTGAAGAACCTCGACACCTCCGGCTCCGCGGCCAAACTCGACGTCATCAACTACTCGTTCGAGAACATCGACCCGAAGAACCTCACCTGCCAGGCGGGGGTCACCAAGGGCGTCACCGGCAACCCGCAGGACCCGGACGAGGGCACCGGCGCCGGTGACGCGGACGCCGACTACGCCCGTCCCATGTCCGCCGCGCAGTCCGTGGACGGCATCGCCGACGACGGCTGGGGCAAACTGCGCGGAAACTTCAACCAGTTGAAGAAGCTGAAGGCCAAGTACCCGAAACTGAAGGTCGTGGTGTCGCTCGGCGGCTGGACGTACTCCAAGTTCTTCTCGGACGCCGCCGCCACCCCGCAGTCACGGGAGAAGTTCGTCAAGTCCTGTGTCGACGTGTGGATCAAGGGCGATCTGCCCGTCTACAACGGCGCGGGCGGACCGGGCACCGGGGCCGGGATCTTCGACGGCATCGACATCGACTGGGAGTGGCCGGGCTCCGAGGGCCACCCGGGGAACCACTACGGCCCGCAGGACAAGGACAACCTGACCGCGCTGCTCGCGGAGTTCCGCAGGCAGCTCGACGCGCTCGGCGGCGAACACAAGCTGCTGACCGCGTTCACCCCGGCCGACCCGGCGAAGATCCAGGCGGGTTGGGACATCGGCCGCATCTTCGAGTACCTCGACTTCGCCAACGTCCAGGGGTACGACTTCCACGGCGCGGGCAGCGACAACTCCTGGGAGCCGAACCGCGTCGGCCACGGCTCCAACCTCTACACGGACACCCAGGACCCGTACCCGTTCCACTTCAGCGTCGAGAACGCCATCAAGATCTACCTCGACGCCGGGGTGAGCCCGCGCAAGCTCAACGTGGGCTTCCCGTTCTACGGGCGCGGCTGGCAGGGCGTCGCCGACGGCGGCGTCAACGGCGAGTGGCAGAGCGCGACCGGCGCCGCACCCGGCCAGTTCGACACCGAAGCCGGTGTCAGGGGCTACAACAATCTGATCACCAGCTTCCCGAACATGGTCGTCCGCCACGACGAGCAGTCGGTCTCGACGTACGGCTACACCGGGCCGGGCGGCCAGTGGTGGTCCTTCGACGACGCCTGGTCCATCGGGAAGAAGACCGCCTGGATCAAGTCCAAGGGTCTGCTGGGCGGCTTCGTCTGGGAGATGTCGGGCGACACCCCGAACGGGCAGCTGATGACCGCGCTGGACAACGGTCTGAAGTAGCGAGGCGCCACGGCACACACCAACTCGCCCACGAGGCAGGGGCGGACGGTCACCAGACCGTCCGTCCTTCCCCACCGCACGGACCTTCCCCCACACGCACGGGCCCGCACAGGCCTGCGCAGGCCCGCCCGGAACGATCACCCGGAGGTCACGGCAGTCGCGGCGGTCACGGCGGTCACGGCGGTCACGGCAGCCTGAACGGCAGCTCCATCCCGTCCAGCGCCTCGGCACACGTGCAGTCCCGCGTGGTCTCCAGGGTGCGGGCGGTTTCGAGCACGAGGCCCTTCAGGCGTTCGGCGTTCGCGGAGAAGGCGCGGAACACCTCCTCCTGCGAGACGCCGTTCCCCCGCTCGACCCCGGCGTCGTAGTCGGTCACCAGGGCCACGGAGGTGTAGCAGAGGGCGAGTTCCCGCGCGAGCACGGCCTCGGGGTGGCCCGTCATGTTGACCAACGACCAGCCCGCCCCGGCGAACCACCGCGACTCGGCCCGGGTCGAGAAGCGCGGGCCGTCCACGACGACCATCACCCCGCCGTCGTGGACGTCCTCCCCCCGCTCGCTCGCCGCCTTGAAGACGGCGGCCCGCCCCCGCTCGCAGTACGGATCGGCGAAGGAGACGTGCACCGCACCCGTGTCGTAGTACGTCTGCGTCCGCCCCGCCGTACGGTCGACGAGCTGGTCCGGGACCACCACACGGCCGGGGGCGAGGTCGCCGCGCAGCGACCCGACGGCACAGGGCGCGAGGACCTGACGGACACCCATGGACCGGAACGCCCAGAGGTTCGCCCGGTAGTTGATGCGATGCGCGGGTACACCGTGGTCGGCCCCGTGTCTCGGGAGGAAGGCCACCCGGCGGCCCTCGACCACACAGACGGTCACGGCGTCGGACGGCGGGCCGTAGGGAGTGGGGACCTCGCCGCGCCACCACGGCTCCAGCAGCTCGTAGAAGCCGCTCCCTCCGATGATCCCGATGGCGGCCGACGGGTGGGGGCCGCCCCTCTCGGGCCGGTCGCGTGGTTCGTCTCGCTCCTGCATGGCGCGGGGCCTCCGTCTCGCCCGGCGGCCGTCGTACGCACGGCCGCTCTCGTCTCGTACCTCGATGGACAACGACCGGACAGCGAAAGGGTGATGAGAGGGGCTGGGCGACCTCTCACCGCTGGTACGGGGCTTCCAGCGGCGGCGCCGGATGACCCGGTTCCGTACCGCCCCCAGGGGCGTGCGGCCGGTTCCGGTTCCGGCCGCGCGACCGCACCCGGGCCGCGCCGAGGACCACCAGCGCGGCCGTTCCGTACGCCGCCGTCGCCGCGTCACCGCCCACCAGGTACGCGACCGCTCCGGCGAGGGCCACGCCCAGCCACTCCCAGCGGCCGTCCAGGGCGACGAGGGCCACGAGGAGGAGCGCGTACCAGGAGTAGCCGGGAGTCATGAGGAGGAAGGCGGCACCCGTCGTCAACAGGGCTCCCCTCCAGGGGCGTTCGGGGTCTCCGCGCCACCAGACCGTGAGCGCCACCGCCGTCATGGCGAGGGCGACCACCGGCAGCGCCCACGCGTCGGGCAGGAAGAGCCGCAGCAGCAGGTACCGTCCGCCCGCCGAGGCATCGTCGTACCCCTCCTCCTGGGCGTAGCCGCCGAGATAGCCGAGGACCGAGCCCCGTGAGAGAAGGACGTACGGGAGGTAGAGCGCGCCGACCGTGGCGACGGCGGGCCCCAGGACCCGCAGGACCGCGCTCGGGCGGCGCGCCCCCGAGAGGGCGCCCGGGAGCAGGACGGCGGGCAGCATCTTCGCTCCGATCGCGAGGCCGAGCAGTACGCCTCCGGTGACGCGTCGGCGGGCGACGACGACGAGGGCTGCGACCGAGAACAGGACGCCGAGGACGTCGACATGGGCGTTGTTGACGGCTTCGACCGGGACGGCGGGGCACCAGGCCCAGAGCGCCGCCCGCCACGGGTCGCCGCGCCCCCGTGTGACGAGGACGAGCAGCCCGGTCACGGCGAGGGCGAGCAGGGCGCCGCCCGTCTGGAGCGCCTTGTGCCGGACGTCCCCGGGCGACAGCCCGTGGACCAGCAGGAACCAGCCTTCGGCGACCGGGGGGTAGACGGTGTGCGCGGTGGGCCGGTTGATACGGGTGCAGCCGCCGTCGGCGAGCGGCACGAGGTCTTTTCCGGACGCGCAGGCGCCGCCCTCGGGGAAGAGCCAGCGGTCGCGGAGTCCCGCGAGTTCCGGGTCGGCGGGAGCGTGGTCGTACGGGGAGGTTCCGGCGGCCTGCACCCTGCCGTCCCAGGCGTAGCGGAAGGAGTCCGTACTGGTACGGGGAGCGGCGGCGAGACCGGTGAGGGTGACCGCGACCGCTCCGGCCAGGACCAGGGGGACGACCGCGCGGGCGGGCACCCGGCGCAGGACGGTCAGGGCGACCGCGTACAGCGCCCAGCATCCCGCGTACCCGGCCAGGAGGGCGCCACCGTCCGTGTCGTCCCGCAGCAGCAGGACAAGGGCGGTCGTCAGCGCGGCGAGGAGGAACACGGCGAGGGGTACCGTGCGGAGGACGGGGCGGGTGCGGGGCATGGGCGCAGCCTGACAGCGGACGGGGCCGGTGCCGGGGCGACCCGTCGGGGCGTTCGGGTTGCGTAAGGTGTCGCGGAGCCCGTTCGGCCGCCCGTACGGGTGTCATGGACGGCATGACCTCTCGTATGCCCGGACGGCTCCGTCCCCCGGCGGGTGCGCTCCGGCCGCCCGAGTTCACCGGCCGCCTGCACGACGCGCGCACGGCGACGGCCGTCGGCCGCTGGCTCGGGGCCGCGTTCGCGGTCTGCTTCCTGACCGGACTCGTCAGCCACTACCTCCAGCATCCGCCCGGCTGGCTCGCCGACCGGCTGCCCGCGCGGCCGGTGTGGGGCTACCGGCTGACGCAGGGGCTGCACGTCGCCACCGGTCTCGTGGCGATCGTGCTGCTCCTGGTCAAGCTGTGGACGGTCTATCCGCGGCTGTTCACCTGGCCGCCGGTCCGGTCCGTGCGCCACGCCCTGGAACGGCTGTCCGTCGCGGTCCTGGTCTCCGGCGCGCTGTTCGAGGTGCTCACCGGTCTGCTGAACATCGTCCAGTGGTATCCGTGGCCGTTCTCCTTCGTCCCGGTGCACTTCGCGGTGGCGTGGGTCGTGGCGGGCTCGATCCTGCTGCACATGGCGGTCAAGGCGCCGGAGATCAGGGCCCATTGGCGGCGCCTGTCGCCCGGGACGCTCGCGCTGCCCGCCGAGGACGTCCGCGACCGGCGCTCGCTGCTCCTGGGGACGGTCGCGGCGGCGGGTGTCGTGACGGTGACGACGGTCGGCCAGTCCCTCACCCCGCTGAAGTCCCTCGACCTGCTCGCGCCCCGGCATCCCGACCACGGGCCGCAGGGGCTGCCGGTGAACCGGACGGCGGCTGCCGCCGGGGTGTCGGCGGCGGCGCTGGGAGGGTGGCGGCTGGAGGTCCTCGGACCTCGTCCGTACCGCCTGACGCTCGACGGACTGTCGGCGCTGCCGCAGACCCGGGTGCGGCTGCCCATCGCCTGTGTGGAGGGCTGGAGCGTGGAGGCCGAGTGGACCGGGGTGCGGGTCCGCGAGCTGATCGAGCGGGCGGGCGGACGGCCGGGGGTGAACGGCCTCAGGGTGACGTCCCTGGAGGTCGCCGGGTCCTACCGGGTGATGGAGATGGGCACGGAGTACGCCGAGGATCCGCTGACCCTCCTGGCGCTGGGTCTCAACGGGCGGCGGCTCTCCCTCGACCACGGGTTCCCGGCGCGGATCATCGCCCCGAACCGGCCCGGGGTCCTGCAGACCAAGTGGGTCCACCGGCTGGAGGTGCTGTGAGCGGGACGAACGTGGCGCGGTACGTGCTCGGCGGGCTCGGGCTCGGTCTGATCGGTCTCGGCGGGTGGCTGGTGGCGGACCAGCCGGATCCGGTGGGTGTGCTGGTGTGGCTGGCCGGAGCGCTGGTCCTGCACGACGGGATCATCGCCCCGGTGGTCCTCGCCGTGGGCCTGCTGCTCGCGGGGCGCGCCGGGCGCGGCCTGGTGCGGGGGGCGCTGGTCGTTGCGGGTGCCGTGGTCTTCCTGACGCTCCCGGCGCTCCTCGCCCCGCGCCCCGCGCCCAACCCGTCGGTGCTCCCCCTTCCGTACGGGCGCAACCTCCTGATCGTGCTCGCCTGTGTGGCCGTGGTGACGGGTGGGACGATGCTGGTGCGGCGACGGCGGGGTGGGGCGCGGCCGCGTCCCCCCGTGGTGGAGGCCGGGGCCCGGACCGAGCGGCAACCGGACGGCTGAGGCGCGAACCGGGCGGGGCCGAGCACGGCGCGGCGGCGGACGGCTGAGGCGGGCGCCCAGCAGGCCCGGCGACGGACGGCCGGGCACGGCAACGGACGGCCGGGGCTCGGTCGGGCACGGCGACGGACGACTCGGGCAAGCCCCCGGTCCAGGCCCAGGCCCAGGTGCGGATCCGGGCGCGGCGGGGCACGGCCATGCCCCCGTAGGCCAAGGACTCGCGGGGCCCCGCCACGCCCGGCTCAGGTCCGGCGGAGCACGGCCGCACCCGGGGCGAGCCGGGCTCAGCGGGACCCGGCAACGGACGGGCCGGGGCTCAGCCGGACCCGGCCGCACACGGCTGTGGCGCGAGGGCGAGGAAGGGCCGACCGGTGACCGTCCACGTCTCGGACACCGACCAGCCCGTCCCGGCCGCGAGGGCGGACAGGGCCCGGACGCCCGCGCGGGCCCAGGGGAACGGCGTACCGAGACCGCCACGGCCGTCGTCCACCCGTACCTCGCAGCGTTCGTCGACGTCCACCGGGGCGCATTCGGCGAGGACGAGACCGGTGCGGGCGGTGATCCGCCGGAGCCGGCGCAGCAGCGCGGCCGGGTCTCCGCCGATCCCGGCGTTGCCGTCGATCAGCAGCACGGTGTCCCAGCGGCCCTCGGCGGGCAGCGGGTCGAAGACCGACCGGCACAGGGCCGTGCCGCCGAGGAGTTCCGTACGGGTCACGGCCTCCGGGCTGATGTCGATGCCCAGCGCGCGGCGGCCCTCGGCCGCGAGGGCGGCGACGAGCCGCCCCGGGCCGCAGCCGATGTCCAGGACCGTGCCGTGGCAGCGGTCCAGGACGGACCGGTCGGCCGCGTCCGGTGCCTCGCACCACCGCTCGACCTCCAGGGGCAGGAGCCAGCCGTCGTCCCTGCGGAGGAAGAGGGGGCCCCGCCCGGTCCGCAATGCCTCGGTGTACGCGTCGGCCCGCCAGGTCGTCATTGCGGTCACGCGACCGCTCCCGTCGGCTCGGGGCGGGGCGCCAGTGCGGCGTGGCGGGCCGCGAAGCGCGTGCCGGGCGCCTCGGCGGCCACCTGCCGCGCGTCCTCGGCGGTGTCCACGTCCCGCAGGACGGGCAGGACGCCGGTCCTGAGGCCCGCCGCGCGCAGCCGCACGTACTGGGCGGCACCGGTGTCCGGCCGGGACATCGGGACGCCGAGCAGAAGGCCGGGGTCGGGCGCGGCGAGCCCGAGGCCCCAGAAGCCCCCGTCGGCCGCCGGGCCGAACCAGGCGTCGTGGTCCTCCCATTCGAGGGCGCGGCACAGCAGCGCCGGGGTGAGCTGCGGGGTGTCCATGCCGACGAGGAAGGCGGGTCCCGCGCAGGCGCCGAACGCGGCGGCGAGCCGGGCGTCGAGACCGCCCGTGGTCTGGGGGACGACGGTGAATCCGGGCGGCAGCCACGGTCCGGGGGCCCCGTCGAGGACGAGGACGTGACGGGTCGCGGGGACGGCGGCGACGGCGGCGAGCGTGTCGGCGAGGGCCGCCTCCGCGAGCGCGGCGGCCTCGTCCGGGGTGAACGGAGGCGTGAGCCGGGTCTTCACCCGGCCCGGCAGCGGCTGCTTCGCGATGACGAGGAGGGCGGTCACGCCCGGCCCCCGCCCGCCGCCACCGGCTCGTCGAGCACCCGCCGCATGTCGTGGACGGCCTGCCAGGTGCCCTTCCAGGTCCCGGTGACCTTGGAGCGGCCCGCCCGGGGCGCGTACGGTACGTCGACCTCGCGCACCTTCCATCCCGCGTCGGCGGCCCTGACGACCATCTGGAGCGGGTAGCCGCTGCGCCGGTCGGAGAGCCCGAGGCCGAGGAGCGCCTCGCGCCGGGCGGCCCGCAGCGGCCCGAGGTCGCGCAGCCGCAGGCCGGTGCGGCGGCGCAGCAGCCAGGACAGGGCGAGGTTCCCCGCGCGGGCGTGGGCGGGCCAGGCGCCCCGCGCGGTGGGCCTGCGCCGTCCGAGGACGAGGTCCGCCGCACCCTCCGCGACCGTGCCGACCATGCCGGGCAGCAGTCCGGGGTCGAGGGAGGCGTCGCAGTCGCAGAAGCAGACGAACTCGGCGTCGGAGGCGAGCAGTCCGGCGTGGCAGGCGGCGCCGAAGCCGCGCCGGGGCTCGTGGACGACGGTGGCCCCCAGCTCGGCCGCGAGCGCGGCCGAGCCGTCGGTGGAGCCGTTGTCGACGACGATCGGCCGCCATCCGGCGGGGACGCGGGCGAGGACCCAGGGCAGGGCCTCGGCCTCGTCGAGACAGGGAAGGACGACATCTACGCTCATGGGTGTCACACGCTCACCGTAGGAACCGCGGGGCCCTCCGGGGCCCTTCCGCTCCTCACGAAACGCGGACGTCGTCCCGCGTACCCCCGGCTGGGCGTGGCCGCCGGGGCCCGGCGGGTGCCGGGGTGGCGTCATGAACGAGCACGGCGGTCCGGGGACTCCGGCCGGATCCTGGTGGTGGACGACGGCCCGACGGTGACGGAGGTGGTCACCGACGCCCGCACCCCACCTGCGGGGGCGGGCCTCGGGCTCGCCACCGTCCGGGGCATCGCCGAGGCCCGCGCGGAGGTGCGGAACGTGGCGGGGGCTGCCGCTTCGAGGTGACGCTGCCCGCCGCGCCGGGCTGAGGGCCGCCGGGATCCCCGCCCGCCGTGCGGGGCCGTACGGCGGCGCTATCCGGCGACGGCCGGGGCCCGCTGTCCCGCCCGGGCGAACTCCGCCATCCCCTCGGTGAAGCCGACCTCCGGCCGCCAGCCCAGGTCCCGCCGCAGCCGGGCGGAGTCCGCGGTGATGTGCCGGACGTCGCCGAGCCGGAACTCCCCGGTCACCACCGGCGCCGGGCCGCCGTACGCGACGGCCAGGGCCTCGGCCGTCTCACCGATGGTCCGTGGCTCGCCGCTGCCCGCGTTGTACGGGACGAGGCCGCCGGTCGGCGGTCCCGAGACGGCTTCCAGGGCGCGTACGTTGGCGCGGGCCACGTCCCGTACGTGCACGAAGTCCCGGCGCTGACGGCCGTCCTCGAAGACGCGGGGCGCCTCGCCCCGGGCCAGCGCCGAACGGAAGAAGGAGGCCACGCCCGCGTACGGGGTGTCCCGTGGCATCCCGGGGCCGTACACGTTGTGGTAGCGCAGCGACAGCGCCGTCCCCGCCACGGTCCTGGCCCAGGCCGCCGCCAGGTGTTCCTGGGCGAGCTTCGTCGCGGCGTACACGTTCCGGGGGTCCGCCGGGGCGTCCTCCGCCACCAGACCGGGAACCAGCTCCGATCCGCACCGCCCGCAGCGGGGTTCGAAGCGGCCCGCGGCGAGGTCCTCCGGTCGGCGCGGGTCCGGCCGGACGAGACCGTGCCGGGGGCACTCGTACCGCCCCTCCCCGTACACCACCATCGAGCCCGCGAGGACGAGCCGCCGCACACCGGTCTCCGCCATGGCCGCGAGGAGGACGGCGGTGCCCAGGTCGTTGCAGCTCACGTACTCCGGGGTGTCGGCGAAGTCCTGTCCGAGGCCGACCATGGCGGCCTGGTGGCAGACCGCGTCGACCCCGGTCAGCGCGGCACGCACGGCCGACGCATCGCGCACGTCCGCCCGGACGAACTCCGCGGCGGGCGGGTCCGGCGCGACCGGATGCACCCCCGGCAGCAGGGCGTCGAGGACCACGGGCTCATGGCGGGCCCGCAGTAGGGCGGTGACGATGTGGGAGCCGATGAACCCGGCTCCGCCGGTGACGAGTACGCGCATGCCCCGGACGCTACGGACCCGCACCGGCCCCCGGACCGGAGCGCGCCGGTCCGTAAGACGTCCGTCATCCACCCGGACGGCCCCCGGGGCGGGGCGCGGGGCGGGGCGCGCGCCACTGGCAACCGCACCCGGCCAGAACGGAACAGGTCAGGACAGCGGACCTCGAAGGGCGGGAGGGCAGGGGGGAAGGGGGCAGGGAGGGCAGAGGGGGCAGGGCGGCGGGGAACGCCCACCCACCGTGGCGATCGCCGCGCCACGGAAACCCGGTGTTCCCGGCGCCGCCGTGCCGCGATCATGGGCCGGGACCGGACCGCGACCCTCCGAGGAGACGTTCCCATGCCCGTGCCCGCCGACCCGACGGTCCTCCACCCGATGCCGGGACAACCGCGCGTGGTGCTGCTCAGACCGCTGGTGAAGTCCCCGCTGATCGAGGTCGGGGAGTACTCCTACTACGACGACCCGGACGATCCGACCGCCTTCGAAACCCGCAACGTGCTCTACCACTACGGGCCGGAGAAACTGGTCATCGGCAGGTTCTGCGCGCTGGGCACGGGGGTGCGCTTCCTCATGAACGGGGCCAACCACCGGATGGACGGCCCGTCCACCTTCCCCTTCCCGACCATGGGCGGCTCGTGGTCGGACCACTTCGACCTGCTGACCGGCCTGCCCTCCCGGGGTGACACCGTCGTCGGCAACGACGTCTGGTTCGGGCACGGCGTCACCGTGCTGCCGGGCGTGCGCATCGGCCACGGAGCGGTGATCGGCGCGGGCTCGGTGGTGACCGGGGACGTGCCCGACTACGGAGTCGTCGGCGGCAATCCGGCACGGCTCCTCCGCGTCCGGTACGACGAGGAGGACGTCGCCCGGCTGCTCGCGGTGGCCTGGTGGGACTGGCCCGCCACGCACATCACCGACCACATCCGGACGATCATGTCGGGCACCGTCGCCGCCCTGGAGGCCGCCTCCCCGCACGCGTGACGTACCGACCCGCCGGCCCTCACGCCCGGACGGCACGGGCGCCGCGAGTTCCCTCGGCCCCGGAGCCACCGAGCGCTCCGACCAGCCCCGGACCGGGCCCTGGACGGCGTCCGCACCCGTCCAGGGCACCGAACCCGCCGCACGAGTCGAGCTGATGATCATTCCGGCGACCGCCGGAGCGTTCAGGCAAGCCCCTCAGCCACCGGGAAGCACCACACAACTCATCCCATAACCGACACCACATCACCCACGAAGGCAACCCCGAGGGCCCCGGGCAACCGAACCGCACTCATCGACCATCCGCCCCACCCGCAACTTCGCACATGGCTGGCACGCGTACGGCACACGCCCCTCACAGCGACCTCGATCGCCGGTCCCGTCCGGCCGCGAGGAATCGATTCCTCTCGCCCGCCCGTCAACATTCCGCGAAACATGCCGGGTTGAGATGATCTTCGGTGGTGAACAGGGGGCGCGCGGGGGGCACTGGACCGGCGCCCGCCACACCGCGCGCCGGGTGTGGATCTGTTGCTGTCCGTAGTCTCCAGACTCCATACTGTGATTGACGCCTAGGCCTCCGTCGTGCCGAAAGCGCTCTCATCCGACCCGTCGTCCCTGTGAATGAGGCGTGCCATGCCCTGGTTACCGACGCGAGAGGCACTGACCGTGGCCGTCCAGCCCGTCCTGCTGCTCGCCGTCGTCACCGTCTTCGCCCTCACCCAGTGGCGCGGATGGGAACCGGGCATGGCCACCTTCATGTTCCAGTTCGCGGTGCTCGGCTTTCTCGTGCTGCTGGAGTTCCTGATCCCGTACGACGCCTCCTGGCGTCCGGACCGGCGGGAGTGGGGGTACTACGGTGTGTATTACGTCCTCACCGCCACCGGCGGGACGCTCGGGCAGAGCCTCGTACTCCTCGGCGTCGGCGCGTTGGCCAATCCGCGTCCGCTGCTCCCCCTGTGGGCCGAGATCCCGCTGGCGCTCCTGATCGGCTCCCTCGCGAGCTACGCGGTGCACCGGGCAGGACACACCTACTCCTGGCTGTGGCGGCTGCACGGCGTGCATCACGTGCCGAGCAAGGTCAACGTCGCCAACAACGGCGTCAACCACGTCGCCGACGTCGTCATCTCGCAGGGCTTCGTCCAGCTCTCCCTCGCGCTGGTCGGCTTCTCCGAGCGCGCGGTCTTCGCCGTGGGGCTCTTCGTCGTCGCCCAGGGGTACTTCGTCCACGCGAACATCCGCGTGCGGCTCGGCCCCTTCAACCACGTCCTCGCCGGCCCGGAACAGCACCGGCTCCACCACAGCACCGATCTGTCCGAAGCCGGTCACTACAGCTCTGACCTGGCCCTGTGGGACAGGGTCTTCCACACGTTCACCTGGCGCCCCGGCCGTGAGCCGGAGGCGGTCGGCCTGACCGACCCGCGCGCCTTCCCGGCCACCGGCCGCATCCTCACCACGCTCGTCCACCCCTGGCGCCGTTCCACCGGGTGACCGGGCCCGTTCCCCGTATCTCCTCCACCGCTCCGTTTCCCTCCCCGCTCACGTTCGTGCGGCGCGCGTCACTCCCCTCGCGCGCGCCTGTTTCGCGGCTCAAGGAAGGCTCATGTCCACACAAGCCCGTACGTCCCCGCCGGTCACTCCCCCCACACCCCCCGAGAAGGTCGCCGTCATCGGCATCGGCTGCCGATTCCCCGGCGGAGCGAACGACCACCGTTCCTTCTGGCGCAACCTGGTCGACGGGAAGGACTGCATCACCCCCACACCGGCCGACCGGTACGACGTCGCGGGCCTGGGCAGCAAGGACAAGGCGAAACCAGGCCGTCTCGTGGGCGGACGCGGTGGCTACATCGACGGCTTCGACGAGTTCGACCCGGCGTTCTTCGGCATCAGCCCCCGCGAGGCGCACGCCATGGACCCGCAGCAGCGCAAGCTCCTGGAGGTCACCTGGGAGGCGCTGGAGGACGGCGGACAGAAACCGGCGGAACTGGCCGGGCGGGACGTCGGCGTCTTCGTCGGGGCGTTCACCCTGGACTACAAGATCCTCCAGTTCGCCGACCTCAGGTTCGACACCCTCGAAGCCCACACGGCGACGGGGACGATGATGACGATGGTCTCCAACCGCCTCTCGCACTGCTTCGACTTCCGGGGGCCGAGCCTCTCCATCGACTCCGCCTGCAGCTCCTCCCTCGTCGCGGTGCACCTCGCGTGCGACAGCCTGCGCCGGGGCGAGAGTTCACTGGCGCTGGCCGGCGGCACCCTGCTGCACCTCACCCCGCAGTACACGATCGCCGAGACCAAGGGCGGATTCCTCTCCCCCGAGGGCCGCTCCCGCACCTTCGACGCCGGGGCCGACGGCTATGTGCGCGCCGAGGGCGTCGGCATCGTGGTCCTCAAGCTCCTCTCGGAGGCGCTCCGCGACGGCGACCCGATCCACGCCGTGATCACCGAGACCGGGGTCAACCAGGACGGCCGCACCAACGGCATCACCGTGCCCAGTGCCGACGCCCAGGCCACCCTCATCGAGCAGGTCTGCGCCCGGGCCGGGATCACCCCCGGCAGCCTCCAGTACGTGGAGGCGCACGGCACCTCCACCCCGGTGGGCGACCCGATCGAGGCCAACGCCCTCGCGAGCGCCCTGGCCGTCGGCCGCGAGCCGGGCGCCCGGTGCTACATCGGTTCCGTCAAGACGAACATCGGGCACACCGAGTCCGCCGCCGGGATCGCCGGTCTCATCAAGACGGCGCTCAGCCTGGAACACCGGCTGATCCCGCCGCACATCAACCTGGAGAACGTCAACCCGGCGATCGACCTGGAGGCCGCGCCCTACGAGATCCCGGACCGGGTCACCCCCTGGCCCGAGCACGAGGGGCCCGCGCGCGCGGGGGTCAACTCCTTCGGCTTCGGCGGCACCAACGCGCACGTGCTCCTCGAAGCGGCGCCCCCGCGCACCGCCGAGGAGCGGCGGGCGCCCGTGTCCGGGCAGCGCTCCGCCACCGACGGCCTCGCGTACCGCGTGCTCCCCCTCAGCGCCCACGACGCCTCGGTGCTTCCGGAGCTGGCCGAGGCCGTCCGCGCGGAACTGGCCGACCCGCACGACCCGGCGGCCCCCGGCGCCCTGACGGACCTGGCCCACTCCCTCGCCCGGCACCGGCAGCACCACGACGCCCGGCTCTCCGTGGTGTACGAGACCGGCGAGGACCTCGACGAGGCGCTGGCCGCGTACGCGCGGGGCGAGGAACACTCCCGTGTCCTGCTCGGCAGGCACCGCGAGGGCCGGCACACCGCGCCCGCCTGGGTCTTCACCGGCATGGGACCGCAGTGGTGGGGCATGGGCCGCGAGCTGTTCAAGACCTCGCCCGTCTACCGGGAGGCCGTCGAGGCCGTCGACCGGGAGATCCTCGCCCAGGCGGGCTGGTCGCTGACCGCCGAGCTGAACGCCGACGAGGCCGCGTCCCGGATGGCGGAGACCTGGCTCGCCCAGCCCGCCAACTTCGCCGTCCAGGTGGGCCTTTCCGCCCTCTGGCACGCCCATGGAGTGCACCCCTCCGCGATCGTCGGGCACAGCACCGGCGAGATCGCCGCGTTCTACGAGGCCGGGGTCTACAGCCTGCGGGACGCGGTGAAGATCGTGCTGCAGCGCAGCCGCCTCCAGCAGCGGCTCGCGGGCACCGGCACCATGCTGGCCGTCGGTCTGCCCGAGGACGAGGCAGTCCGGCGCGCCGCGCCCTTCGGCGACCGGCTGTCCGTGGCCGCCGTGAACAGCCCCGGCGCCCTGACCCTGGCCGGGGAGCGGGAGGCGCTCGCCGAGTACGCCGAAGCGCTCCGCGCCGACGGCGTGTTCGCCAAGTTCCTGGACGTGGAAGTCCCGTACCACAGCGCCGTGATGGAGGAGATCAGAGCCGAGCTGCTGGCGGAGCTGGCCGACATCGAGCCCCGGCCCGCGCGGCTCCCGCTGTACCTCACCGGCCGTGAGGGCCGCGCCGAGGGGCCCGAACTCGACGCGGACTACTGGTGGAGCAACGTCCGTGACACCGTGCGGTTCCGCGCGGCCGTCGACGCCCTGCTCGCCGACGGGCACCGCACGTTCCTGGAGATCGGCCCCCACCCGGTGCTCGGCCATTCCGTCAGGGAATGCGTCGCCGCCCGCGAGGGCGACCCCACGGCCGTGACCACCGTGCCGTCGATCCGCCGTGCCGAGGGCGAGGCCCTGCGCTTCACCACCTCCCTGGCCGCGCTGTACGCCCTCGGCTGCGCCGTGGACTGGACGGCGCTCCACCCGGACGGGCGGCGCGTGCCGCTGCCCCGGTACCCGTGGAAGCGCGACCGGTACTGGACCGAACCCGAGCCCGTGGCGCAGATCAGGCTCGGCCGGATCGACCATCCGCTGCTCGGTCGGCGCCTCGCCACGGCGGAACCCGCCTGGGAAGTCGCCCTCGACGTCGAGACCACCCCGTACCTCGCCGATCACCGCATCCAGGGAAGGACCCTCTTCCCTGGCGCCGGATACGTCGAGATGGCGTACCAGGCCCTCCGGGCGCTGACCGGGGGGACCGACGCGGAGCTGGGCGACATCGAGCTGCGCAAGGCCCTCTTCCTGCCCGACGACGCGCCCCGGGCCGTCCAGGTGTCGCTCTCGACGCAGACCTCCGCCTTCACCGTGGCCACCGAGGGCGACACGCCGACCGTGCACGCCTGCGGTGTGGTGCGCGGCGGGGCCCCGGCGGCGCGTACCGCTCCGCTGGACGCCGAGGGCGTCCGGGCACGGGCGGACCGGCACCTCGACGCGACCGCGTGCTACGAGACGCTGAGCGCCCGCGGTTACGACTACGGACCGGCGTTCCAGGGCATCGCGGAGGTCTGGCGGACGTCCGGCGAGGCGCTCGCCCTGATCCGGCCGACCGTGGACGGGGCGGCGGAGCACCATGTGCACCCGGTGCTGCTCGACGCCTGCTTCCAGGCCCTGCTGGTCGCGGGGCTGCCCGACGCCACGGACGAGCCCGGCGGCGGAATGCTGCTGCCGCTCACCATCGAAGCGGTGCGGACGGTCCCGGTGGGCGACCGTCCGCTGTGGGCGCACGCCACCGTCACCCGGCGCGCGGACGACGAACTCGTCGGCGACATCGCCCTCTACACGGAGGACGGAGAGCCGCTCGGGCACGTGCGGGGATTCCGTGCCGCCGACGTGGAGCAGGTCTCGTCGACGGTGTCGGTGTCCACCATCGACGGCTGGCTCGCCGAACTCACCTGGTCGGAAGCGCCCCTGGAGAGCGGCGCCGACGGCCGGGACACCGCCGTGGAACCGGCACCCCCGGTGGGTGGCGGCTGGCTGCTGCTCGCGGACCGGCCCGGCGGAGTGGCGGACCGGCTGTCCGCGCTCGCGGGTGCGGTCGGCGCGCGCTGCCATCTCGTACGGCCGGGTGACGCCTATGCCTTCGACCCGGCCGGCCGGGACTCCCGGGTCGTCCCCGGCAGCGCCGACGACCTGCGCAGACTCCTCGCCGACCTGGCGGCCGTCGACGCGGACGCCCCCGCGCCCGACACCGTCGTCCATCTGTGGAACCTGGACCTGCCCGCCCTGGAGGACACCGCCAGGAAGGACCTGGACGCGCACGGCGCGGTGGGCGCCTACTCGGTGATCGCGCTGGCCCAGGCCCTCCACGACGACCCCCGCCAGACGGCCGCGCCCGCCGCGCTGCACCTGGTCACCCGGGGGGCCCAGGCTGCCGTGCCCGGTGAGCCGGTGTCCCCTCTCGGCGCGCCCGCCTGGGGCATCGGCCGGGTGCTGCGGCACCAGGAGCTGACCGCGCACCGGGGCAAGCTGATCGACCTGCCGCTCGCACCGGGAGCCGCCGCCGGTGGTGCCGTCCGGGAACGGCCGCAGACCGCGGGAGCGGAGTCCGGTGCCGGAACCCGAACGGCTTCCGGGCACCCGGATGCCACGGAAGCGCGGACGCGGGCCGGGGTGCCGACGGACGCCGAGGCCGGTGCGTACGCCGGAACCGGAGCGGCGACCGGCGCCCAAGCCGGAGCCGACGCCGAAGCCGAGGCGCTGTTCCGTGAGATCCTCGCCCCGGACTCCCCCGACCTGCCCCGGGACGAGGTGGCCCTGCGGGAGGGACGCCGTCTCGTCAGCGGGCTCACCCGCCCCGAGGAACTCACCCGTCCCTTCCCGCCCCGGCTCCGTCCGGACGGCGCGTACCTCGTCACCGGCGCGTTCGGCGCGCTCGGCAGGCTGCTGTGCCGCTATCTCGTCCAGCGGGGCGCCCGGCACCTGATCCTCATCGGGCGTACACCGCTCCCCGACCGTGCCACCTGGCGCGCCCTCGCCCCGGACTCCCCGGCGAGCGACCCGGTGGGCTTCGTCAAGGAGCTGGAGGCCCTCGGCGCCCATCCCGTCCACGCCGCCATCGACATCTCCGACGAGCAGGCGCTCACGGAATGGCTGGCCGACTACCGGGACCGGGACGCTCCGCCCGTCCGGGGCGTCTTCCACCTGGCCGGGCACGTACGGGACACCCCCGTCCCGGCCATGGACCGCGCCACCTTCGACTCCGTGTTCCACCCGAAGGCGGCGGGCGCCTGGCTCCTCCACCACCATCTGCGCGACGAGCCGCTCGACCACTTCGTCCTCTTCGCGTCCGTCGCGTCCCTGCTCACCACGACGGGCCAGACGAACTACGCGGCGGGCAACGCCTTCCTCGACGCCCTGGCACAGCACCGCAGGGCGCTGGGGCTGCCCGCCCTGAGCCTGGACTGGGGTCCCTGGGCGACCGGAATGATCGAGGAACTGAGCCTGGTCGAGCACTACCGGGTCGTCCGGGGCATGACCTCGCTCTCCCCGGCGGCGGGCATGGCCGTCCTGGAGCGGGTCCTCGGCCAGGACCGCGCCCAGCTGCTGATCGCCACCGTCGTCGACTGGACGACGTTCCTCGCCTGGTACCCGTCGCCGCCCCCGCTCGTCAGAGAGCTGGCGGCCGAGGCGGCGAGCGCCACGGACCCGGCCGCGGCCGGTTCGCGGGACACCCGCTATCTGGACCGCTTCCGTGCCGCCGCCGACGAGGAGGAGCGGACCGCGCTGGTCGCGGATCTGCTGCTGGGCTGCGCCTCGGCCGTCCTGCGGATCGGCGCGGACCGGCTCGACCCGGACGCGGGCCTCAACGCGCACGGCATCGACTCGCTCCTCGCCATGGAGCTGCGGGCCCGGCTCCAGGCGGCGACCGGGGTCGCCCTGCCGGTCGTGGCCCTGCTGAGCGGGGCTCCGCTGCGCGAGCTCACCGCGCAGCTCCGCGACGCCACGGCGGAGCTCGCCGCGCGGGCGGCGGGCCCCGACACGGGGGCGGCGGTGGAGGTCCACGAGGACGCGTCCCGCCACCCCCTGACCCAGAACCAGAAGGCCCTGTGGTTCCTGAAGCAGCTCCACCCGGACGGCTTCGCGTACAACATCGGCGGCGCGGTCGAGGTGCGCACCGAGATCGACCCGGAGCTGATGAGCGCCGCCGTCCGCACCCTGGTGGAGCGGCATCCGGTGCTGCGGGCCAACTTCGTGATGGAGGACGGCCGGCCTCTCCAGATCGTCTCGGAGGACGTCGAACCGGACATGGCCGTCTTCGACGTCGAGGGCTGGGAGTGGGAGGACATCCGTGAGCTGATCGTCGAGGAGTACCGCAGGCCGTACGACCTGGCGCGGGACCGGCTGATGCGGTTCCGGCTCTTCCGGCGCGGGCCGGACCGCTGGGTGCTGATGAAGGCGGTCCACCACATCGTCTCGGACGCGATCTCCACGTTCACCTTCATCGAGGAACTGCTCTCCCTGTACGAGGGGATGCGATCGGGCCGAGCCGTCGAACTCGCCCCGGTCCGGGGGCGTTACGTCGACTTCCTGAACCGGCAGAACCAGTTCCTCGCCTCACCCGACGCCGAACGGATGCTGGAGTACTGGCGGGGTGCCCTGCCCGCCGAGGTGCCGCCGCTCACCCTGCACACCGACGCGCCCCGGCCCGCCGTCCAGACCCACAACGGCGCCTCGGAGTTCTTCGTCCTGGACGAGGATCTGAGCGCCCGGGTCCACGCCCTGGCGCGGCAGCACGACGTGACCGTCTTCATGGTGCTCCTGTCCGCCTACTACCTGCTGCTGCACCGCTATTCCGGTCAGGACGACCTGGTTGTCGGCAGTCCGGTGACCGGGCGCACCGACGAGGACCTGTCGTCCGTGTACGGCTACTTCGTCAACCCCCTGCCGCTGTACGCGAGTCTGGCCGGTGACCCGACCGTGGCCGAGCTGCTGACCCAGGTCCGGGGGACGGTGCTCGGGGGCATCGACCACCAGGAGTACCCGTTCGTGCTGCTGGTGGAGAAGCTGGGCCTCCAGCACGACCCCAGCCGCTCGGCGGTCTTCCAGGCGATGTTCATCCTGCTCGCCCACAAGGTCTCCTCGCAGCAATACGGCTACCACCTCGACTACATCGAACTGCCCGAGGAGGAAGGCCAGTTCGACCTGACCCTGTCGGCGTACGAGGACGAGTCCGAGCACCGGTTCCACTGCGTCCTGAAGTACAACACCGACCTCTTCCGGCCCGAGACCGCCGAGCGGCTGGCCCGGCACTACCGCAACCTCCTGGACGCGCTGACCCGCGCTCCCGGCGGGGGTGCGGTGGCGGGACTCGACATGCTCGGCGCGGCCGAGCGGCACGAGATCCTGCACGGTCCGGCCGCCCGGGGGCGCGTCCTGGAGCCCGAGCCTCCGGTGCACCGGCTGTTCGCGGAGGCGGCGGCCCGTACTCCCGACGCGGTCGCCGTCACTGTTCCGGCCACGGGGGCGGACGGCACGGCCCGCCATCTGACCTACGCGGAGCTGGACCGGGCCTCGGCGGTGCTGGCCCGGCGGCTGCGGGCGCGGGGCGCGGGCGGTGGCGGTGGCGGTGGCGGTGGCGCCGTAGCGGTGTGCCTGCCGAAGTCGCCGGAGCTGATCGTCGCGCTCCTCGCCGTCCTGCGCGCGGGGGCCGCCTATCTGCCCCTCGATCCCGACCACCCGGCGGAGCGGCTCGCCTACATGGCGGGGAACGTGTCGGCGCGGCTGGTCCTCACCGACCCGGCGAACACGGGACGTCTCGACGTGCCCGGTGCCGAACTGATCACCGACGTACTGGCGGAGGACCCGGAGGTCACCGGCGTCCCGGCCGATGCCGGAGAACTCCCCGACGGGGACGCGGAGGTGGGACCCGAGACGCCCGCGTACGTCATCCACACCTCCGGATCGACGGGCCGCCCCAAAGCGGTCCAGGTGTCCCACGGCGCTCTCGCGGCCCTGTGCGCCGCCTGGCGGGAGGAGTACGGCCCGCAGGACGTGCCCGGAGTGCACCTCCAGATGGCCGGGGTCTCCTTCGACGTGTTCACCGGAGACCTGGTCCGCGCCCTCGGCTCGGGCGGGCGGCTGGTGCTCGCCGACCGTGACCTCCTCCTCAACTCGGCCCGGCTGCACGAGGTGATGACCGCCGAGGGCGTCGACCGCGCCGAGTTCGTGCCCGCCGTGGCCCGTGCCCTGATGACGCACTGCGAGGAGGGCGGCCACCGGCTGGACTTCATGCGGCTCGTGATCGTGGGCTCCGACACCTGGAAGGTCGCGGAGTACGACCGGCTGCGCGGGCTCTGCGGCCCGGACACCCGGGTCGTCAACTCCTACGGGCTGACCGAGGCGACCGTCGACAGCGCCTGCTTCGACGGCCCCACCACCGGCCTCGACCCGAACAGCACGGTCCCCATCGGGGCGCCGCTGCCCAACTGCGTCCTGCACGTCCTCGACTCCCACCTGCGGCCCGTGCCACCCGGGGTCACCGGGGAGCTGTGGGCCGGCGGGGCCGGACTCGCCCTGGGGTACGCGGGTGACCCCGAGCAGACCGAGCGCCGCTTCGTGACGCTCACCCTGGACCCGGGCCCCGACGCGGTGCCCGAGCGGTTCTACCGCACCGGGGACCTGGCGCGCAGGGACGCCCTGGGCCACCTCCATCTGCTCGGCCGGGCCGACGCCCAGATCAAGCTGCGGGGCCACCGCATCGAGCCCGGGGAGATCGAGTCGCTCCTGACGGCGCTCCCCGAGGTCGCGGAGGCGTACGCCCTGGTGCGGACCGATCCCGGCGGCGAACCCGCCCTCTGCGCCTATGTGGTGCGCGCCGACGGGGCCGATCCGGACCCCCGGGCCCTGCGCCGCCATCTCGCCGCCCATCTGCCCACGTACCTCATTCCCGCCTTCCTGGAGACGGTGGAGGCACTGCCCCTGACCCCGAACGGAAAGGTGGACCCGACGGCGCTCCCCGCGCCCCGGGTCGTGTCCGCCCAGGAGGACCACGAGCCTCCCGTCACCCTCTACGAGGAGCGGGTCGCGGCCCACTGGAAGGCCGTGATCGGTCTCGAACTGGTCGGCCTCCACAGCGACTTCTTCGATTCCGGCGGCAGCTCCATCACCCTGATCGAGCTGATCCACCGGCTCCAGAAGGAGTTCGGCATCGCCATCCCCGTGGGGCTGCTCTTCAAGGTGACCACCCTGCACGGCATGGCCCGTACCGTCGAGGACATCGTCACCGGCCGGGTCTCCGGCAACCTCTCCCACCTCTCCTTCAACACGGGTGAGGGGCCCCTGCTCTTCTGCTTCCCGCCCGCCGGTGGCCACGGTCTCGTCTACCGCCACTTCGCCACGCACCTGCGGTCGTACGAGCTGATCGCCTTCAACCACGTCGACGGGGACAAGGGCGTCCGGTACGCCGACCTCGTGGAGTCGCTCCAGCCCGAGGGGCCCTGCCTGCTCCTGGGCTACTCGCTCGGCGGCAACCTCGCCTTCGAGGTCGCCAAGCGGCTGGAGGAACGGGGCCGGGAGGTGGCCCATGTCGTGATCATGGACTCGTACCGCATCGAGGAGGAGTACGGCATCTCGGTCGAGCACACCGAGGCCTTCGAGCACGAGCTGCGGGACCACCTGCGCCGCCACACCCAGTCCGAGACCGTCACCGCGCAGACCCTCGAACAGGCCAGGGACTACCTGGCGTACTGCGGGCGCACCCCGAACCACGGGGTGGTCACCGCGACGGTCACCGTGATCGCCGACGAGGCGAAGGCGCAGTTCTACGGGGCGGGTCGGCGCGGCAGCTGGCACTCGGCGTCCACCAGCGCGAGCAGAGTGGTCCGCGGCGCGGGACTGCACGCGGAGATGCTCGACGAGAAGCCCGCCGGGCGCAACGCGTCCCTGGTGCTCTCCGCGCTCGACGAGTCCCTCACGAGCACCGCCCGGGAGCGTTCCGCCTCCCCGGCGGACGACCACACGGACGGGGCATCCCATGGCGCGTGACGACAGGCCCGTCTGGGAGGACCGGGGACCGTGGCAGCCCGGCGGGCGCACCCCCGGGGAGACGCCCCGGGTGATCGTCATCGGCGCGGGCATCGGCGGCCTCTCCACCGGCTGCTACGCGCAGATGAGCGGCGCGGAGACCCGGATCTTCGAGCGCCACGTCCTGCCCGGCGGCTGCTGCACCGCGTGGTCCCGCCAGGACTACGTCTTCGACTACTGCATCGAGTGGCTCACCGGCACCGGGCGGAACAACGACGCGAGCCGGGTCTGGCGGGAGCTCGGCGCGCTCGACGGCAAGACCATCGCCAACTTCGAGATGTTCAACACCGTCACCGACGAGACCGGCCGCTCGGTCACCTTCTACAACGACCCCGACCGGCTCGAAGCGCACCTCCTGGAGATCTCCCCCGGGGACGCCCGTCCGATCCGTGCGTTCTGCCGTGACCTGCGGCGGTTCACCCGGATCAACCTGTACCCGTTCCTGACCCCGCCGCCGCTCCAGTCCGCGGGCGAGAAGCTGGCCATGCTGCGGGCGGTCCTGCCGTCCTTCGCGCTGCTCTGGCGCACCGCAGTGACCCGGATGGAGAAGTTCTGCGACCGGTTCGAGGACCCGCTGCTGCGCCGGGCGTTCCCGTTCATCTTCTTCCAGGACCACGAGGTCTTCCCGCTGCTCCCCTATCTGTTCAACATGGCGAGCGCCTTCCACCTCAACGCCGGTTTCCCGCAGGGCGGTTCGCTGGGCCTGGCCCGCTCGGTCGAGGAGCGGTACACGGCACTCGGCGGACGGATCGACTACCGGTCGCGGGTGGAACGGATCCTGGTGGAGAACGACCGAGCGGTCGGCGTGGAACTGCGGGGCGGTGAGCGGCACTTCGCCGATCACGTCGTCTCGGCCTGCGACGGCGCGACCACCATCGACCGGCTGCTCGGCGGCCGGTACACGAGCCCGAAGATCGACAAGCTCTTCAGCGAGATGATGGAGCAGCCGGACGTGCTCTATCCGGGGGTGGTGTCGGTCTTCGTGGGCCTCGACGGCGAACTGGACCCGTCGGCCCGGCACAGCACCACGTACCTGCTCTCCGACGAGGACAGCGCGGCACTGCCGGGGGTCCTGCAGAACAGCCTCGTCGTCCAGATGCGGTCGCGCTACTCCGACGGATTCGCGCCGCCCGGCAAGTCCGTCGTCCACTGCACCTACTTCAGCGACTACGCGTCCTGGAAGCAGCTGCGCACGACGGACCGCAAGGCCTACTGGGCCCGCAAGCAGGAGGCGGCCGACTTCGTCCGGGGCTTCCTGGAGCGGCACCACCCGGGCATCGGCGCCTCCATCGAGGTCGTGGACGTGGCCTCTCCCACGACCACCGAGCGGTACACCGGGGTGCGCAACGGCAGCATCCTCGGCTGGAAGTCCTTCACCCCGGCCGACGACGTCATCACGGGCCTGATCAACAAGGACCGGATGCGGCTGCCCGGCCTGGACGGCTTCTCCATGGCGGGCCAGTGGTTCGGCGGCGGCAGCCTGATCCGCGCCGCCGCGAGCGGCCGGTTCGTCACCCAGTACCTGTGCAAGGACCTGGGTCTTGACTTCCGCGCCTGGGAGAGCCGCGGAACGGTCCCCTGGCATCCGGACAGGCTCGGACGGCTGCCCCAGCTCGAGACCCGCAGGGTGAGGTGACGGTCACGTGACCGCGACGACCACGACACGCAGGAAGAGCATGATCATCATCGGTGGGGGCCTCGGCGGTCTCTCCACCGGTGCGTACGGCCAGATGAACGGGTACCGCACCCGGGTCTTCGAGATGCACGAGATCCCCGGCGGCTGCTGCACCGGATGGGGGCGCGGCGACTACACCTTCGACGCCTGCATCAGCTGGCTGCTCGGCAACGGTCCGGGCAACGAGATGCATCAGATCTGGCTCGAACTCGGGGCGCTCCAGGGCAAGGAGATGCGTCACTTCGACGTGTTCAACACCGTGCGCGGCAGGGACGGCCGCACCGTGTACTTCTACTGCGACCCCGACCGGCTGGAGAGCCATCTGCTGTCGCTGTCCCCGCCCGACGCACGGGCGATCCGCAACTTCTGCGCGGGGCTGCGCAAGTTCATCGCCTGTCTGCCCTCGTATCCGTTCCTCAAGCCGGTGGGGCTGATGAGCCGCCGGGAGCGGTGGCGGATGCTGGCCGGTTTCCTGCCGTACTTCAATCTCTTCCGCACGTCGATGTCCGTGCTGATGACGGAGTACTCGGCCCGTTTCAAGGACCCGCTCCTCAGGGACGCCTTCAACTACATCCTGTACGAGAAGCATCCCGGCTTCCCCGTCCTGCCGTTCTACTTCCAGATGGCCGCCCAGGCGCACCGCTCGGCCGGGGTCCCCGAGGGCGGCTCGCTGGGCCTGGCGCGCTCCATCGAGCAGCGTTATCTGGCCCTCGGCGGCGACATCACGTACAACGCGATGGTCGAGGAGATCCTCGTCAAGGACGACCGGGCCGTCGGAGTGCGCCTCTCCAACGGCGAGGACCACTACGCCGACATCATCGTCTCGGCCTGCGACGGTCCGACCACGCTGCTCGAACTGCTCGACGGCCGCTATCTGGAGGGCGAGTACGCCACCCTGTACCGGGAGACGCTGCACCAGCCGGGCATGGTCTTCCCCGGCTACGCGAGCGTGTTCCTCGGTCTGCGCCGGCCGTTCCCGGACGCCGACCCGACGACGACACACCTGCTCGACGAGGAGACGGCGTCCCGGCTGACCGGCATCCGCCATCCCAGCCTCAACGTGCAGTTCCGCAACCACTTCTACCCCGAGCTGTCGCCCGAGGGCACCGGCGTCGTCTACGCCACCTACTTCTCCGACACCGCGCCCTGGCGGGAGCTGGCCGAAGGGCCGGAGCGGCTCAGCCGCGCCCGCCGGGGGACGGAGCTGCACACCCTGCCGGTGAAGCGCGGCAAGGCGTACACCCTCGCCAAGCGGCGGACGCGGGACGCCGTGGTCGACTACCTCGACGGGCTGTATCCGGGGCTCAAGGACTCCGTCGCCGTCCGCGACACCTGCACCCCGCTCACCCAGATCCGCTACACCAACAGCTTCGAGGGCACCTTCCTGGGCTGGCAGCCCTTCGTGGAGAGCGGCGAGGCGATGGAGGAGCTCGTCAAGAAGAACGGGCCCGTCCTGCCCGGCCTGGGGAACTTCTACCTCTCCGGGGTCTGGGCCACCACCGGCGGCCTGATCCGCGCGGCGGCGGCCGGGCGGCAGGTCATGCAGTTCATCTGCCGGGACGACGGGCTCGACTTCACCGCCTCCGTCGACACCAGTGCCCCGCTCCCTACCCATGTCGACGTCCCGGTGGGCCCGCACCGCTGAGGATCCGTACCGCCGGGGGTCCCGTATCGCCGGAGTCCCGTACCGCCGGAGCCCCGCAAGGCCGGGTGTTCCGGCGGTACGGGAGGGACCGTGCCACGCGAGCATCCGCACCGCCCGAGCATCCGCTGAGTACCCGCACCACCGAGAAGCCGCACCGCCCGAGAATCCGCACCGCTGTGCATTCGGCACCGCCCAGAAAGGCGTCCCGTGACCTTGCCCCCTGATGTCCGCCCCGCCCCGGAAGCCACCCCGGAGCCCCTCGCGTACCCGTTCTGGACGAGCGACGGACTGGGTCTGCCCGAGGGCTACGGGCAGCTGCGCGACGGGCCCCCCGTCCGTGTCCGGCTGCCGTACGGGGACGAGGCCTGGCTCGCGACCAGCTACGAGGACGTCCGCGCCGTCCTGTCGGACCCCCGCTTCAGCCTCGCGGAGGCCGTCCGCCGCGACCAGCCCAGGATCGGCCCGATGCCCCGGGCCGGCGGAGGTCTCATCGCGCTCGACGCCCCGCACCACACACGGCTGCGCACGCTCCTCGCGAAGGAGTTCACGGCCCGCCGGATGGAGCCGCTGCGCGGCCGGGTCCGTGAGGTGGCCGACGGGCTCCTCGACCGGATCGTGGCGGCGGGCCCGCCCGCCGACCTCGTGGAGGACCTCGCGTTCCCCCTGCCCATGACGCTGATCTGCGAGATCGTGGGCGTACCGGAGGCCGATCAGCCGGGACTGCGGACCTGGGCGGACACCGTGTGTTCCGGCAGTGTGACCCCCGAGGTGGTACGCCGCCACGCGCAGGACTTCTTCGGCCGTATGAACGACTGGGTCGAGACGCGCCGCAGGACCCCCGCCGACGACCTGATCACCGTCCTGGTCAGGGCCGCCGATGAGGGCGCCCTGACGGCGGACGAGCTGATGGGTCTGCTGAACGAGGTCCTGATCGGCGGCTTCGTCACCACCACCAACCAGATCGCCAACTTCTTCGCGGTCCTGCTGCTCCCGCGCGAGGCGGGCGGTGGCGGCGCGGAGCTGCTCACGACGCTGCGCGAGCGGCCCGAGGTGATCCCCCGCGCGGTCGAGGAACTCCTGCGGCTCGTACCGCTGCTCAACGGTCTGACCCTGCCCCGGTACGCGGAGGAGGACGTGGACCTCGGCGGGGTCCTGGTGCGGGCGGGCGAGCCGGTCGTGGTCTCCCAGGCGGCCGCCAACCACGATCCGGTCGCCTTCCCGTCCCCCGACCGCATCGTGCTCGACCGGCCGGGCACCCCGCACATCAGCTTCGGACACGGCATCCACTACTGCCTGGGTGCCCATCTGGCCCGCCTGGAACTCCAGACGACCCTGGAACGCGTCACGGCCCGCCTGCCCGGCCTGCGCCTGGCCGTCCCGGAGAAGGAACTGCGCTGGCGCTCGAAGGAGTTCTTCAGCGGCCTGCGCTCCCTGCCGGTCACCTGGTGAGCCACGGGGGAGGCGGGCCGAGGCGGCTCGCGCGATGACGTGGAGTGTCGGGGTCGGGTCGGCCCCGGCCGCCGGCACACCGTACGGACCCGTGCCGGTCACGGCCGGGCCGTACGGTGCCCGCGCCGTACGCCGTGACCGGGGCGGGGCCGGTCAGCCGCGCAGGCGGGCGGCGAGTGTGGCCAGCCAGGCGCCCGGGGTGTACGGCGCCGGGGGCTCGACCTCCGCGCCGAGCGTCACCAGGGCCAGCGCCAGGCCGTCCTCGTCGAGGCCGAGGGCCAGGAGGTCGTACAGCTCCCCCGTCACCTGGGCGACCAGGCCCGGATCGGTGCCGTCCAGATAGTCGGCGAGCGCCGCCTCGTGATCGTCGTACTCCTCCGGCATGTCCTGCGTGAACCAGCCCCCGAGCAGTTGCGCCAGCTCGGGGAAGCGGGCCCGCCACTCCCAGGGGCTCTCCGGCGCGCCGGGCGGTGGAGCCTCGCCGTTCACCAGGCTCGCGTCGAGACGGTCGGCGAGGCCCGTGAGCCAGCCCCGGATCTCCTCGGGCGGCAGTCCCACGTCGGGCAGCCGGTAGTACTCGCCGAGCCGCAACCGCAGCCGCCCCGGCGGATTGTCGGCGTAGACCCGCAGTTGCTCCGCCGCGACCGCGATGGCCCAGGGCCGGGTGCGCCAGGTCTGCCGCAGATAGCCCGTCACCGCCTCGGGCGCGTGCGGACCGACACCCAGGTGGGAGCGGACGACCTGGTCGAGCTCGCCGTACTTGCGGTCGTGCTCGGCGGGGTTCAGGGACACGGAAGCGGCCTCTACAGGACGATGGGCAGGGAGGAGTGCACGGTGAAGGGAGGCCCGCCGGGCCCGCCGGATCCGGTCCGGCGGAGCACGACCCGGACGGCGCGCACCGGGACGGGCTCCTGGCCCGCCAGCGCCATCCCGTTGGTGAGCAGCGTGCCCACCGGATCGGGCCGTGAGGGCCAGGTGGCCTCGATGACCAGTCGCCGCCGGGTGGACTGGGCGAGCCAGCGGTGGATGAGCTGCTCGTTCAGCTCGATGGCCTGCTGGGTGGCCCACCGGGCGGTCGCCCGGTCCGGGAAGGTCGCGGCGCGGTCGGCGCGCGCGCGAACGGGTGGCGCGGGCGGTTTCGTCAGGTCGGGGGTCGTACCGGAAGTCATGTCAGGCCCCGCCCCAGCCGCGCAGGGAGGCCCGCTGGGCGGCGGAGTAGTTGGCGTGCCCGGTCGCGGCGATGGCGTGCAGCCATTTCTGCGCGGCCTGCAGATCCTCCATCTGCCGGTCCCAGCGGTCGAGTTCGTCGACGAACGCCTCGCGGGCCTCGCCCTGCCAGGCCAGGACGACCGGCACCGCGCGTTCGTACAGCGCGGCCAGGCGCTCGTTGAGCGACTTCACGATGTCCTCCAGGTCGCCCGCCATCTCGCGCAGCGCGACCAGGTCGACCGTGATCGAGCCGTCGTCGTTCATGTTCCCCCTGCCTCACGGGTGTTCGTGTTCGGGCGTACGTTCAGATGTCGTGGATCCTGCTGGTCGGCGCCGTCCCGCCACCACCGCCCGGCGCCTCCCCGGACAGTGCTCGTACCTCCGCGTCGACGTCGACCCCCTTCGACTCGGCCCGGAAGCGCCGCAGGGCGTCCAGCTCCTGCCGGGTGAACCCGTCCCGGCTCATCCGGACCGCCTCCGCCAGGACGCCGAGGATCTCCCGGACCCGTACGGCGTCCGCACCGGCCTCCCGGTGCAGCTTCCGGTACGCCGTCGCCGCCTCGCTGCGCCATCGCGCCTCGGCCCGGTCGACGATCGCGTCCATCCTGCGCACCTGTCCGTCGATGTGCGTACGCATGGCGTCCAGGTCGTCGGCGAGACACTTCAGGTCCTCTTCCGTCACGGCGAGGTCGGGCTGGTGGGGCATCGCGGTGGCTCCTTCCGTGACGGCGGGGGGTGGGTGGGGTGGTGGGGCGCCGGGTCAGTGCTGCTCGGCGAAGTGGGCGTGGACGGCGGCGAGGAGGAGCCTCAGCCGGGCGTCGGTCACCGACGGCATGACGGGTGCGAAGGCCGCGTCGAGTTCGGCGGGCGAACGGAACATACAGAGGAGGCGCTGCGCCTGGCCCGCGAGATCGGCGATCCTGTCGTGGCAGTCAGGGTGGTCCATGGCGACCAGGTCACGTGCCTCCGCCTCCGGGTCGATGCCGTACTCGCCGGTGGGCAGCTGTGACGCGAACTCGTTGACGACGTCGAAGCGGGCGAGTGCCTCCCACTGCGAGAGCGGAAGTTCGTCATACCCCGGGGCGACGCCGAACCAGGGGTCGCGGACGAGTTCCGCCAGGGAACGCAGGAAGGCGTCGGCGGGTTCGTCACCGGCCGCGCGGGCGAGCCGGTCCCGGAACACTGCCGGTCTGGTGGTGAACCGCTCCGTGCCGCACTCGTCCGCGAGGCCGTCGAGGAGCGAGGCCACCGCCTCGAAGGGCATGACCCAGGCGATCGTGTGCGAGTCCCGCATCAGCCGGGAGAACCGCTGGAGTTCGTCCTCCAAGGGGGCGGCCCCCGGGTTCCGCGAGGCAGCGGCGAGGCCGACGAGGCGGGCCAGCACCCCGCTGGTGAGGAGGGCGTCAGTCGGTTCGGTCACCTGACGCATGTTAGGGGGCCTTCGGGTAGGCGGTCAGCACGTAGAAGGACTTCGACTCGGGCGAGTAGGCGAGGACCACGTGCACCGTGTGCACGTTCTTGGGCTGGGCCGAGAAGCCCGACGCGGAGAAGTCCGCCTGGCTCACGGAGGTGCCGACGGCCACCGCCTGCCCGTTCGCGTCCGTGACGGGGAAGTCCCAGGCCTTGACCGACCCGGGCTTGAAAGTGCCGTTGGCCACCTTCTGTTCCTGGTTGCGCATCCAGGTCTGCAACTCGGACGCCTTCGCTGGTTCGTTCACCGCGGCCTGTACGTACCGCTCGGCGGACGGAAGGTCACGGAAGGTCGACGCGTCCGCGCCGCCCTGGTCCCGCAGCCGGTGCATCAGCTGCTCCGGGGTGAGCCCGATGTGCTTGTCGATCGTGTGGGCCTCCTTCCCGGGCCTCAGCGCGTCGGGCGGCGGTGGCTGGAAGTCGTTGCGCTCCCATTCCATGGACGCGAGGTCGATGCCGAAGCGGTTGTTCGGGTCCCGGGACTGTTCGTTGAGGGGGACGATCGACCGGTCGAACTCGAAGAGCGAGCGGGCGCCGAACGCTTCCGCCCGGGCCGACTGCGACTGGAAGGTCGGCACCGCGCGGGCGGCCTCGCGGAGCGGCTCCAGGAGGTTCTTGACCTCCTGCGTCTGGGTGCGCAGCGCGGTCTCGTAGGTGTCGACGGCCCGGTTGACGGCGTCCGTGTCGATGCTGAGGAGGACCGCGGCGCCCAGCCCTTTCCACAACTTCTTGAGGCGCTCGAAGAAGTTCGTGAAGAAGTCCTTGGCGTCGGTGAGGTCGAGGAGGGCCAAGGCATCTCTGATGGCCTTGTACAGGATCCCGCGCAGCTCCGTGCGGACCTTCTCGGCGGCTTCCGCGTAGGACCGGATCGTCTGGGCCAGCATCTGGGCGGTGGTGCTGAGGACGCCGAAGACCGGGAGGCTCGTGCCCGCGCCGGTCGGCGGCGTGTGTGCCCATGCGTAGCCCGACGTGTTCTGTCCCCAGGCCGTCGTGCCCCACAGCGACGACACGAACTGCAGCATCGCCCCGTGCCAGTCCCCGTTGGAGTGGTCCGTGATGGCGTCGACGGTGCTGGTGAGCTGCCCCTGGATGATGCCGAGGCCCGTCTGGTACGGGAGCCAAGCCTGGGAGAGCTCGTTGACCCTGAGGTAGTTGGGGAGCGGGAGGATCTCCAGCGCGCGGCCGGTGCGCAGTGCCTCCTCGATCACGGTGCGCATCAGGGAGCCGGGGATGTCTCCGTCGTCGAAGATGTCAGCGAAGTCGTCGACGGCGTTGCCGTCGCGGACGCCGAACGGTGGCGGGGGCGCGTACACCGGCGGTGTGGAGATGACCTGGGGCGGCGGTTGCGGTGTGAAGGGCGGGTTGAAGGGATGGGTGGCCGCGTCCGCCTGCCGGAAGTTGTCGGCCGTGGTACTGAAGCCGACCGCCGCGCCGCCGATGGCGACCACCGCTTTGCCGTGCACCTCGATGAGCAGGGCGAGGACCGCGGCGTACTGGGCGGCGAACTCGACCGTGACCGTGCCGGATCCGCCGACCTTGGAATAGCCGGAGTGGACGTCGAGGAACTGTGCGAGCGCCCTGTGGAACGACTGCTGCTCGACGGCGAGGGCCGAGGAGACCTGATACAGGTGCGAGGGCTGTACGTCGAATCCGCCGGGTGCCGTCCACGGGTTGCTCACGGCGGGCGGGGGCGTCGGCGGCAACTGGGCGGGTGGAGCGGGGCCCGGTGGGACCGGCGGATCGTTCGGGGCCGGCGACGGCGTCGGCTGGGAGCCGGACGGACCTCCGGGTTGTCCGGACGGTGGCGGTGGACTGGCCCCGGCGGTCGGTGACGTGGTGGGCTGGGGGCTTGAGCTCGGGCTGGTGCTCGGCGACGCGGTACCGGTCGGGCTCGGCATGGGCGTACTCACCGGGACGTCCCGGCCGTGCCGCACGTCGCGCTCGGCACACCGGAGTGCGTGTGTGTGGCCCGTTCCCGTCCCATGAGCCCCCCCGACTCCGTCAGACTGTGGCCGAAGCTAGCAGGGTGGTGCGTCAATTCACTTGAGCCGTAGCAGAGTTGGCCTGAAGAAGTCGTAGGTGGGTCATCGGTCCCGCCGAGCCGGTGGTGAACTCCGGTGGACGACCGGGCGATCGGGGTCCTGGCCGCTACGGGGGCACGGACCGGGGCGCGACGGCAGGGGGAACAGTCACGGTCGGGGGCACGGCCTGGCGACGCACCGGGCTGCTGCGGCGCCTCGGATCCGGCGGGTGAGCGGCACCCGGAGCTCCGGGGTGTACCGGAGTGACGGAGCATGGGGCGGCCTGATGCCGGGGGGGTGCGGCTGGCCCCCGGCGGCTGGAGGCTGGAGGGATGGTCCGCGTTCCCGCCGGACGCGCCGGCCCAGGGGCGGGTTCTTCCCGGGCGAGGGCGGCAGCCGGGTGATGTCGTCGCGGTTTCGGCCGGTCAGGGACGCGGTGAGCGGGATGCCCTGCCCGTCGGCACAGTGTGGCGCGTACTTGCCCGGACGTGCTCGGCCGACCGGTCTGGGGCCACTCCAGGCGCCGCCGAGCCGCCCTGCCATGGCCCGGACCGATCGCCGTCCCCGACCTGTCCGGCCGCCGCGCCGACCGGAGTCCTGTTCAGCGGGGCGGCAGGGGGCCGGGCCCACCCGCCGGGCCGGTTCCCCGCGTTCGGCCGACGGTCACACGGCCAACGGCCGCCGTGAACGTCCTGTCAGCCTCGGTCCCCCGCGAGCAACGCCCAGACCTCCAGGTCCTGCCGCGCGCCGTTGAACGCGAAAACCTCACGCAGCGTGCCCTCGTACCGCATTCCGAGCCGTTTCGCCACGGCAATGCTCCGCTCGTTGGCCGGTGTCACCCGCCATTCCACCCGGTGCATTCCGCGCACCCGAAGTGCCCAGTCGGCGAGATACTCGGCGGCGCGTGTGACGAGGCCCTTTCCCTGGACGTCCGGGGAGAGCCAGACACCCATTTCGCACACGCCGGTCGGCGTGTCGAAAATACGGAACAGCGCCCCGCCCTCCATTCTGCCGTCGACCCAGATGCCGAAGATCCGGCCGCCGTCCTGACTCTGCGTGTCCGCGTACCGCTGGAGAAACGTGCGGGCGGATTCCGCGTCCACGACGAAGTGCGCCCAGGGCAGCCACGGCGCGAGATGCGGCCGTACCCGGGCGACGTACTCGGCGAATTCTTCCGCCTGCCACGGTTCCAGTGGGCGCAATTGGGCGGAGTCTGTCAGGTCGTGGCCGAAGAGTGTCACACGAGCCTCCTTCGAGTCGGATCCGGTTGCCACGACGGGCAGATGACGCGCGCCCGCCCCTCCGGTGAACGCTGCCCAGCCTAGGTGAGCGCCGACGAGCCCGCTCACCTGGGCAGTCCGGGATGCCCGTTTCACCGGTCCGCATGATGATGCGCCGCACAGGTATGCGATCACGGTTCATTGATCCGCGCTCCTCGCTCATCACACGATGTGGAGGTCGGAAAGCGAACGCGGCCGAAAACCTTCGAAGGCCGTCGACCGAAACGGAGAACGATGCGTACCCACCGGTTAGTCAAGTCCACGGGATTGGCCGTCTCGGCCATTTTCCTCGCGACCGCTCCGGCTGTCTCGGGTGATCTCCTGGCGGGTGCCGGTTCCCTGGCCGAGACGACCGGCCGGAATGTGGCGGACCACGGCTGGGGCCGGTTCATCGGCATCGAGCCCGCGGCGGAGGACGGCCTTCTCGCCCTCGCCGGCGGAACCGAGGACCACGGCTGGGGATGATCCGGTCCCGTTCGACGCACAGTTGCTTTCGATTTCAGCGGAGAGGCAGGAAATGACGGCAGTCGGCGTGCACCACGTCGTGGCTCAGTGGGTCGAGCGGGCGCCCGACGTCTGCGCGGTACGCGAACCGGCGGGCGGCCGGGCACTCTCGTACCGGGAGCTGTGGCGGCGCTCCGGCTGGCTGGCCGCCGAGCTGGCCCGCCGGGGTGTCGGCCGGGGCGATCTCGTACCGGTCGCGCAGGACCGCTCGGTCGACCTGATCGTCACCTTCCTCGGCATCCTGCGCTGCGGCGCCGCCTACCTCCCGCTCGACGCCCTCGCCCCCACCGGGCGGCTCGCCGACATCGTGCGCGAGTCCGGCTCACGGGTGATCGTCCGCGCTCCGGAGACCCGGCGGGCCGACACGGGCCGCTGGTCCGAACTGTCCTCCTGGCTGCCCGAGGGCGTCGAGCCGCTCGACCAGCCCGAGCACGACCCGGGTCTGCCGGTGCCCGCGCCGACGGGTGACGCCGACGACCCGGCCTACGTCAACTTCACCTCGGGTTCGACCGGCCGCCCCAAGGGTGTCGTCGTCCCGCACCGGGCCGTGCTGCGGCTCGCCCTCAACGCGCTGTTCTGCACGGTCGAACCGGGCGACCGAGTGGCCAGTTCCGCCAATCCGGCCTTCGACGCGACCACCTTCGAGGTGTGGAACGCGCTCTGCGGCGGCGCGACGGTCGTGGTCTTCCCGTCCGTGACCGAGCTGGCGATGGACGAGTGGACCGCGCTGATCCGTACCGAGCGGATCGACGCCATGTTCCTCACCACCTCGCTCTTCCACACGGTGGCGCGCGAGAGCGCGGACGCCTTCTCCGGCGTGGGCACCGTCGTGGTCGGCGGTGAGCAGCTGGAGCTGGGCGCGGTGCGCAGGGTGCTGGCGGCGCGACCGCCGGGGCGGCTGGTCAACGGCTACGGCCCGACCGAGACGACCACCTTCGCGGCGTACTTCGACTGCACCGAGGCGAGCCTTTCGGGTCTCGACCGGGTGCCGGTCGGCTTCCCGCTCCAGGAGACCTCCCTGCACCTCCTGGACGCGGAGCTGAACGACGTGCCGGCCGGTGGTACCGGTGAGCTGTGCGTCGGCGGGCCGGGTGTCGCGCTCGGCTATCTCGCCCGCCCCGAGCTGACGAAGGACCGCTTCGTCACACTGCCCTCGACCGGTGCGCGGATCTACCGCACCGGCGACACCGGCCGCCTGCTCCCGAGCGGCGCCGTCGAGCTCTTCGGCCGCACCGACCGGCAGGTCAAGCTGCGCGGCTTCCGCATCGAGCTGGAGGAGATCGAGCGGGCCGCGACGACCGGCGGCCTCGCCGACGCGGCCTTCGTCGAGAAGACCGGGGACGGCGCCGCCGCCACGCTCGTCGGCTTCGTCCTGCCCTCGCCCGAGGCCGACGCGGGGACCGGCCGCGCGGAGCTGCCCGCCGCCCTCCACCGGCAGCTCGGCGAGACCCTGCCGAGCTACATGCTCCCGTCGCGCTGGCTGGTGCTCGACCGGGTCCCGTTCGGCTCGACCGGCAAGGCCGACCGTACGCAGCTGCTGCGGCTCCTCGACGCGCCCGCCGCGCCGCCCGGCGGACCGGCGCCGGAGGTCTCCACCGGCACCGGCCCCGACGCCGTGCCCGGCCACGCCCCGGCGCTCGCCGTGCTCCAGGACATCTGGCGCGAGGTGCTCGGCACCGAGTCCGTGGAGCCGACCGCCAACTTCATCGACCTCGGCGGCAACTCCATCCTCGCCATGCAGATGACCGTACGGGTGAGGGAACGCCTCGGCGTCCGGGTCGACGCCGGTGCGGTGCTGCTGACCGACAGCCTCGACGAGCTGGCCGCGCATGTGGCCTCGACCTCCCTGGCGGGCGCCTCATGACCGGAAACCGGCCCTCACCGCTCTCCTTCGCCCAGGAGCGCCTGTGGTTCGCCGACGCCACCTCGCCGGGCAACCCGACGTACAACGTCCCGTTGTTCTTCCGCGCCCCGGGACCGCTCGACCCCGAGGTCCTCTCCCTCGCCCTGGGGGCGGTGGCCGGGCGGCACGAGCCGCTGCGCACCGTCTACGGCCTCGTCGACGGCCGCCCGGTGCAGGAGGTGCGCCCGGCCGAGCCGGTGCCGGTCGAGGTCGTCGACCTCACCGGTGAGCCGGAGGCGGCGAGCCGGGTCGAGCGGGAGGCACGGGAACGCGGCCGGGCGCCCTTCGACCTGGCGACCGGTCCGCTGGTGCGGTGCACACTGTGGCGGGGCCTGCCCGAGGGCGACGCCGTGCTGCTGACCATCCATCACATCGCGGTGGACGGATGGTCGTTGGCACCGCTCTTCGACGACCTGGCCCGCGCCTACGAGGCGGTGGCCGCCGGAGATCCGGCGGAGCTGCCCGCGCTGCCGACCCGTTACGCCGACTTCGCCGCGCTCGAACGCGCTGCCGAGCACGACGCGGCGAACGTGCGGGCCCTGGACGAGCGCGTCGCCGAGATGCTGCGGGTCGCCCCCGGCCTCCGGCTGGCGGGCCGCGCCGACCGGACGGCCCTCCCGGACGGCACCCGGTCCGGCGAGCAGCTCACCGTCACCGTCCCGCCGCAGGTCCGCGGCCGGGTCGAGGAGTTCGCCCGCGCCCTGCGCGTCACTCCGTACGTGGTGCTCACCGCGGCCGTCCAGACGGTCCTGCGTCGCTGGTCGGGCCGTGACGACTTCCTGCTCGGCACGATGACGGCCAATCGGGACCACCCGGGCCTCGAGGAGGCCGTCGGCTTCTTCGTCAACAACACGCCGCTGCGCTGCCGGATCGATCCGGCGGACTCGTTCCGGGGCCTGTGCAAGGCCACCCGCAAGGAGGCGTTCCGCTCGCTGTCGCACCAGCGGGTGCCGTTCGACCGGCTCACCGCGGCCGTGGCCGCCGCGCACGCGGCGGGCCGTCGGCCGCTGGTCGAGGTCGGATTCGTCTACCAGAACGCGCCTTCGCCCCGGTCCGGCGGCAGCGGCTGGACCGCGCCCGCCGTCCTGGGGACCGGGACCGCCAAGTTCGACCTCCTGCTGATCCTCGAGGACGGGCCCGCCGGTCTGGACGTCACCGTCGAGTACGACACCGAGCTGTACCGCCGATCCTCCGTGCGGGCCCTCGCCGAGGGCGTGGCCGCGCTGCTCGACGCGGCGGTCGCGGATCCGGACGCGCCGCTGGACGCGCTGCCGGAACTGCCGGGCCAGCCACGGGCCGACGAACTGCCCCCGCCGCCCGAGCCGGTCACCCACACCACCGTCCCGGACGGCGGCCGAGCGGCCGACGCGCCCCCGACGCCCGGTGCGGCGCTCGGTCCGGCACTCGGCGGAGCCGAGGCCGAGGCAGCCGAACTCTTCGTCACCGCGCTCGCCCAGCGCGGCGGGCTCGGGCCCGTACCCCCGGCGGCGGCGCTCACCGCGGACACCGACTTCTTCGCGCTCGGCGGGCACTCGCTGCTCGCGGTCAGCATGCTCGCCGAGGCCAAGCGGCGGCACGGACTCGCCGTCTCGCCGCGGGCCTTCCTCCCACGGCCCACGGTCGCCGGTCTCGCCCGTCTCCTCACCGAGGCACGGGCCGCCGGGGTCACGCCCGAGCCCGCCGAGCGGCCCACCGCGCCGCCCGCCGGCGGGGACACCGAGACGCACCAGGCCTCTCCGGTGCAGCAGCGCTTCTGGTTCCTCGACCGGCTGCCGTCGCTGCGCTCCGCCTATCTGATCCCCACCCTCGTCGAGTACGCCGGAGCCGTCGACCGCGATGTCCTGCGCAGGGCCGTGGACCTCGTCCTCACCCGCCACCCCGCGCTGTCCTCGGTGTTCTGTCTCGACCGGCGCAAGCGCCACGTCGCCTACCGCACCACGGCCACTCCGGCTCCGGTCGAGGTCACCGACGCCGCGAACTGGCATCCCGACCGGCTGCGCGGCAGGCTGTCCCAGCTGTGCTGGGCGCCGATGGACCTCGCGCGGGAGGCGCCCGCCCGCGCCGAGATCCTCGGATTCGGCCCCGACCGGACCGTGCTCGCCCTGGTGGTCCACCACATCGTCGCCGACGGCTGGTCGCGCGACCTGCTGCTCGCGGAGATCGGCACGGCCTACCGCGCCCTCTCCACCGGCGCCACGCCCGTACTCGCCGAACCCACCCACCCGGCCCGCCTCGGTCCGGCCGCCCCCGCGCGGGAGCGGGAGCAGGCCACCGCGCTCCTCGAACACCTCGACGGCGCGCCGAACGACATCGCGCTGCCGCACGACTGGCCGCGAGCCGAACTCCAGTCCACCGAGGCGGTCTCGCTGACCGCCCGACTGCCCGAGAAGACCGCCGCCCGGCTGCGCGCCGTGGCCGCCGAGGTCAACGGCTGCACGCTCTTCATGACCACGGCGGCACTGCTCGCCGTGGCCCTGGCCCGGCGCGGCAGCCAGCGTGACTTCCTCTTCGCCTTCCCGTGGGCGGGCCGCGAGGAGCCGTCCGCCACCGAGGCGATCGGGATGTTCGTGAACACCCTGATCCTCCGGCTCGACCTGCGCGGCGAACCCACCTGGCGCGAGCTCCTCAGCCGCGTCAGGGAGAGCTGCTCCGTCTCCTACCGGCACGCCGACGTGGCCCTGGACGTCCTCGCCAACGAACTGCACAGCGACCGCGACCTCAGCAGACCCGCCCTCACCCCGGTGTTCCTCAGCGCCCGGAGCGGCGACACCGGACCGGCCGCCCTCGCCGACGGCGTCGGTGCCCGGCTCCTCCCGCTGGAACCGCTGCACATCAAGTACGAGCTCGAACTCGTCGCCACCGAGGCCACGGAGGACCAGCTGGACCTCTGCCTGGCGTACGCCGTCAACCTCTTCACCCGGGACACGGCCGAGACGCTCCTCAGCGACGTGGTCGCCGCCGCCGAAGACCTCGCCGCCGCCCCCGACTCCCACCCCTTCACCAGGAGCATCTCGTGAACAACACCGTGGCCACGACCCCGCTCAGCGAGGCCGACCTGCTCGACCGGGTCCGGCAGGCCTGGGCCGACGTGCTCGACCTGGACAGTGCCGATCAGGTACCCGAGGGCGTCAACTTCCTTGAGGCGGGCGGCAGTTCACTGCTGCTCATCATGCTGTGGGAGGAGCTGGAACCGCTGACGGAACGGACCTTGAAGGTCTCCGACCTGTTCCAGCACAGCACCGTCAAGGCCCAGGTGGCCCTGCTGGCCGACACCTCCGGCGCCGAGGAGCGGCTGACCGACCTGGGCGCGCGCAACCGCGCCGGCCTGCTCGGCCGCGCGCGCCGCGACCAGAGCGTCTCCGAGTGAGCGAGGGAACCCGGACCATGAGCAACGCCACCGACATCGCCGTCATCGGCATCGGCCTGCGCTACCCCGACGCCACCACTCCCGAGGAGTTCTGGCGCAACATCGACCGGGGCGTCGTCTCCATGCGCGAGATGTCCCCGGAGCAGCTGAAGTCCTCCGGTGTCAGCGAGGAAATGCTCGCCGACCCCGCCTTCGTCAGCGTCGCCACCTCGCTGCCCGGCGTCGAGGACTTCGCCTCCCCGTTCTTCGGCTACCCGCCCCGCGAGGCCGAGACCATCGACCCGCAGCAGCGGATCTTCCTGGAGGCCTGCTGGGAGGCGCTGGAGAGCGCCGGGCACCCCGCGAGCAAGAACGGCCCCGTCGTCGGTGTGTTCGCGGGCAGCGCCGCCGGAAACTACTCCGCCGCCCTGCTCGCCGCGAAGGCCCGTGAGTCCGGGCTGCGCGCGGCCGTCGACGACCTCGAACTCACCGTCGGCGGGCAGGCCGACTTCATGACCTCGCGCGCGGCCTACAAGCTGGGACTGCGCGGCCCCGCCGTCAGCCTCCAGACCGGCTGCTCCTCCTCTCTGTACGGTGTGCACTACGCCACCCTGAGCCTGCTGTCCGGCGAGTGCGACATCGCCCTGGCAGGCGGCGCGACGGTCCTCGAACCCTTCCGCGGCTACCGCCACCAGCCCGGCGGCGTCCTGTCCGAGGACGGCTACTGCCGTTCCTTCGACGCCTCGTCGACCGGCACCACCTACAGCTCGGGCGTCGGCGTCGTCGCGCTGCGCCGCCTCGACGACGCGCTCGCCGACGGCGACAACGTGCTCGCGGTCATCCGGGGCAGCGCCGTGGGCAACGACGGCGGCGACCGGCTCGGATTCATCGCGCCCAGCCCGCGCGGTGTCGCCGACGTCGTCGCCGCGGCCCTCGGCACCGCCGGGGTCGGCGCGGACAAGCTCCGTTACGTGGAGGCGCACGGCACCGCGACACCGGTCGGCGACAACATCGAACTGATCGCGCTCGACCGGGCGTTCCGCGCCAGCACCGACAAGACCTCGTACTGCGCGCTCGGTTCGGTGATGTCCAACATCGGTCACACCGGTCCGGCCGCCGGCATCGCCGGTTTCATCAAGGCCGTGCACGTCGCCCGCACCGGCAAGATCCCGCCGCACCCGACCTTCGAGCGGCCGCGCGACCCGGGCATCCTGGACGAGAGCCCGTTCTTCGTCACCACCACCGGCGAGGAGTGCGCCGACGCCGACCGGCACGTCCTGGTGAACTCCATGGGGGTCGGCGGCACCAACGCGGCCATCGTGCTGGCCGCCCCGCCGGAGCCGGTGCGCCCCTCGGCCCCGAGCCGCGCCACCGTGCGCCTCGTGCTGTCGGCCCGTACCCGCGCCGAGCTCGACCAGGCCTGCCGCAGGCTCGCCGACGCCCTCGACGAGGGTGACCTCGACGCCGGGGACGTCGCCCACACCCTGCGGGCGGGCCGGGCCGTCTTCGACGAGCGGCGCGTGGTCAGCGCGCCCCGCGAGCGCCTGGCCGCCGCGCTCCGGATGCCACGGCCGCCCGCCGTGCGGACCGAGCGGGCCGCGGGCCGCCGCCCCGTCCTCGTCCTGCCCTCGACGGACGCCCCGCAGCCGTCGGCCGCGCTCTTGGCCGGTCTGCGGGCCGCACTGCCCGAGCTGGGGGAATCCCTGACGGATTCTCAGGACAGCGTGCCCGAGGGTCGGTTCCCGATCCTCGTCGGTCACGGCGAGCCCGCGAAGGGCCGTCATGTGGTGGCCCTGGCCGACCCGCTGGACGAGGAGGCCCTCGCCGAGCTCCTCGACGACGCGGTGACCACCGCGTGGCTGCACGGCGCCGAGGTGGACTGGTCCGCGCTCGACGGCCGACGGGGCCGCCGCGTCGCGCTGCCGACGTACCCCTTCACCCGCAAGCGTCACTGGGCGCTCGACCACCTCAGCTACGACGGGCCGGTCGCCGCCGCGCCCGCCGTCACCGGCACCGCGTCCACCGCGGCCGAGGGCAGCGTCGAGGCCGGTCTGATCCAGCTGTGGAAGGACCTGTTCGGCCACGAGACCATCGGCCTGGACGACGAGTTCGCCTCGCTCGGCGGCACCTCGCTGCTGTCCGTGCAGCTGGTCCTGGAGATCCAGCAGCGCTTCGGCGTCCTGGTGAACATCCACCGGGCGGGCGGCAGCCAGGCCACCGTCCGCCGCCTCACCACCATCGTCGAGGGCCTGCTGAACGGCGCGGGCCTCGGCGACGAGGAGGTCGACCCGGCGTCCGACGGCGACGGCGCGCTCGTCGACGCCGACCTGCAGATCGCCCTGGAGCCGCTCGCCAAGAAGACCGCGCCCGGCAAGGACGTCCTGCTCACCGGTGCCACCGGCTACCTCGGCGCCTTCCTCCTCGACGAGCTGGTGCGCGCCTCCAAGGGCCGTGTCTACTGCGTGGTCCGGGCCGCCGACGAGGCCGAGGGCATGGCCCGGCTGCGGGCGACGGCCGCCAAGTTCGGGCTGGCCGAGCCCGACCCGGAGCGCGTCCACGCCGTCCCCGGCGACCTGCGCGGCATCGCCGAGGTCTGCGCGACGTACCGAGGCGGTGAACTCGCGGAGCGGGTCGGCCATGTGCTGCACTGCGCCGCCAAGGTCGTCTTCACCGAGCCGTACCGCATGTTGCGCGAGGACAACATCCTGCCGCTGGTCGCGCTGCTGAACTGGATGCGTCCGCTCGGCATCCGTGACATCAGTTTCATCTCCACCGTCGCCGCCACCGCCCCCGCGGGCACCGACGGACGGCTGATGGAGACCCGCGAGCAGCCGCTCGACCCGCAGCTCGGCGGCTACGGCGTCAGCAAGTGGGTCGGCGAGCGGCTCCTGGAGCGCGCCGACCAGGACGGGATGCGGGTACGGGTGTTCCGTCCCGGCCTGATCATGGCCTCCAGCACGACCGGCGCCTGCAACGACAAGGACCTCATCTGGTTCCTGCTCGCCAGCGGCCTGGTGGTCGGCGCCCGTCCGGTCGACGACCGCGGGATGCCGGTCTCCCCGGTGGACGTGCTGGCCCGCGCGGTCGCCGAACTCGCCCTGTCCGGAAAGTCGGTGGGCCGCGCCTACCACCTCGTCGACGAGATCTCGCCGAGCCTGGAAGACCTCTTCGAGGCGCTGGAGGAAGCGGGACTTCCGACCCGCACCGTGCCGCTGACCGAGTGGCAGCGGCTGGTCGCGGAGCGCGCCACGGCCACCGGCAGCAAGGTACTGGCGGCGACCGCCCTCTACGAGATGGAGGGCCACGAGCTGGACGAGGCCGGAGTGCAGGCGCGCGGCTGGCAGCCGTGGCTGCGGAAGGCCGGGCTCTCCCCGCTGGTCACCGGCGAGCAGCTGCGCGGCGGACTGGCCTTCCTGGCCCACCGCACCGAGGACATCGGCTCGCTCCTGCCCGCCTTGGCGGCCGAGGGCGCGGGCACGGGCATCGAGGGGGAGAAGTGAGCGACGACCCGACGCCGTCCGGCGACGAGAACGCCGCCCCGCACCGGCTCGCCGTCATCGGCGCGGGCGTCATGGGCACCGGCATCACCACACTGGCCCTGGGCCGTGGCATCGACGTGATCCTCGTCGACGTCTCCGAGGAGATCCTTGCCAAGGCCCGTACCGCGGCCACCGGGCAGCTGCGGTTCGCCCGGATGATGGGCAAGCTGCCGCGCGAGGGAGCGACCGGCGAGCTGGTCACCACCACCCTCATCGGGGACGTGGCCGGGGCGACCGCCGTCGTCGAGGCCGTCACCGAACTGGCCCCGCTCAAGGCGAAGGTGCTCGCCGAGGTGTCGGCGGTGGTCGCCCCCGGGACCCTGCTGATCTCCAACACCTCGGCCGTGCCGATCGACGAGCAGGCCGACTCGGTGGCCCGGCCGGAGGACCTGGTCGGCATCCACTTCATGAACCCGCCCTATCTGATCCACACCTCCGAGCTGATACGCGGGCCCCGCAGCGGCGAGGCCGCCGTCGCCGCCGCCCAGGTGCTCCTGGAGGCCCTGGGCCAGCGCGGGGTCGTGGTGGGCGACGGGCCCGGCTTCGTGATCAACCGGATCCTGCAGCGCATGATCAACGAGGCCGCCCGGATCGTCGCCGAGGACGTGGCCGACCCGGCGTCCGTCGACGCCGCCTTCGAGGGCTGCCTCGGCCACGCCACCGGCCCGCTGGCCACCGCCGACCTCATCGGTCTCGACAACGTGGTCGACTCCCTGCGCGTCCTGCACGAGCGCACCGGGGACGCGGGCTACGAGCCCTGCGCCCTGCTCCTGGAAAAGGTCGCCGCCGGCGACTTCGGCCGCAAGACCGGCCGCGGATTCTTCGCCTACGGAGGAAGCACGACATGAGCACCCCCACCACTCAGCAGGACGCCACCGGGCAGGGCGCGGCCGGGCAGGACACCGCCGCCATCCGCGAGACGCTCACCGCGTTCCTGGAGCAGCGCACCAAGACCGAGGTCACCGCCGACGTCGACCTGTTCTCCACCGGTCTGGTCACCTCCCTGTTCGCGATGGAGCTGCTGGTGCACGTCGAGCGGTCCTTCGGGGTGCAGGTCGGCGGCCCCGACCTCACGCTCGACAACTTCCGCAGCGTGGACGCCATGACCGCGCTCGTACTGCGGCTGCGGGACGGCGTCGATGAGTGAGCCGACGGCGGGCGGCAATGCCCGCGCCGAGGCGCAGCTGCTGGCCTCCGAGCTGATCGGCGACCGCGCAGACGGCTGGGACCGGTCCGGTGAGCTGCCGCTCGACGTGCTGCGAGAGCTCGGCGGCAAGGGGATGCTCTGCGCCCAGGTCCCCGCCGCGTACGGCGGTCTGGGTCTGAGCAGCGCCGACAACGGCGAGCTGACCGCCCACGTGGGCGCCCTGTGCTCCTCCCTGCGCAGCGTGATGACCTCGCAGGGCATGGCCGCCTGGACCGTCGAGCGGCTCGGCAGCGACGAGCAGAAGGCCGTCCACCTGCGTGAGCTGACCTCCGGCCGACTGGCCGGGGTGGCGTTCAGCGAGCCCGGCGCGGGCAGTGACCTCGGCGCGATGGGCACCACGATCCGCACCGAGGGCGACACGATCGTCCTGGACGGCCGCAAGTCCTGGATCACCGTGGGCGCCTACGCCGACCTGCTCGTCGTCTTCGGCCGCCACGGCGCCGGGGCGGGCGCGGTGGTCGTCCCCACGGACGCACCTGGCGTGACCGTGGAGCGGGTCGCTGACCCGATGGGCTGCCGGGCCGCCGGACACGCCGACATCACCTTCGACGGGGTGCGGCTGCCGGCCGACCGGCTGCTCGGCGGCGCCGGGCTCCCGGTCGACTGGCTGGTGACCTCGGCGCTCACCTTCGGCCGGGTCTCCGTGGCCTGGGGCTGCGTCGGCATCCTGCGGGCCTGTCTGCGGGCCACGGCCTCGCACGCCGCGACCCGGCGTCAGTTCGGCGCGCCGCTCGCCGACCACCAGCTGGTCGCCCGGCACCTGGCCGAGCTGCACGTCGCCCACGAGGCATCGGCCCGCTGCGCCGAGCAGGCCAGCCGCTGCTGGGACGAGAACACCCCCGAGCTGGTCACCTCCGCCGTCACCGCCAAGCACCTCGCCGCGGGGCACGCCGCACGCGGCGCGGCCACGGCCGTGCAGGTGCTCGCCTCGGCGGGCGCCCGGGACGGCGGCCCGGTGGCCCGTGCCTACCGGGACGCCAAGCTGATGGAGATCATCGAGGGCAGCAACGAGATCAGCCAGCTGCTGCTCGGCAAGCACGCCCTGGCGGTGTGGTCATGAGCCGCACCTCAGACAGGGGCGCCAGCGAGACCGGGACCGGCGCGGACACCCGTATCGGCATCGGCGTCGTCCACACCGTCCTGCCCACCGTCCTCACCGCGCCCGTCGACCTGCCCGAGTTCTCCGAACTCGACCCGCAGGCAGCAGAGTTCGTGTGCGGCAGCGGCATCGGTACGGTCGGCGTCCTGGAGGACACGACCGCGGGTGACCTGGCCGCCCTGGCCGTACGCGGTCTGCTGGACCGGCTGGACGGGCTCGCCGGGAACGGGCCCGCCGTTGCCCGGCCCGACACCCTGATGCTGGTCGGGCCGCGCGCCCCCGACGTCCTGCTCGGCTCGGACGCCTGCCGGGTGCAGGCCGAGGCGAAGCTCGACGGCGCCTTCGCCTTCACCCTCGACGGGCTCGGCTGCACCGGGTCCAGCGCCGCCTGGGCGCTCGGCCGTGACCTGCTGCTCGCCGACCCGTCGCGGCAGAGCGTGCTCATCGCCCACGGCAGCCGCCCGACCGGCCTGGACCGGGTCCGGTACCCGGTCACCGTGATCGGTGACGGGGCCTACGCGATGACCCTGGTCCGGGGCGGCCGGCCGGTGCTGCGGGCCCACCGCCAGGAGACCGACGGCACCTTCCACGACCTGTTCCGGGTCGACTACAAGCAGGTGCCGTCCTACGAGTGGCGCGAGGAGTGCTCCTCGGCCGACCGGTACCGCTTCGAACTGGCCATGAACAGCCGGATGCGGCTGGCCCGGATGGTCGACGAGGTGCTCGCGGAGGCGGGCGTCGACAAGGACGCCGTCGCCACGACGCTGATGCAGAACGTCACCGCGAGCGCGTACCAGTTCTACGAGACGCTGCTCGGCCTGCCGATCCATCCGGTGTGCGGCGAGCATCTCGCCGTGTACGGGCACCTCGGCGCCATGGACGTGGTGCTCAACCTCGACCGGCTCCTCGCGCGCGGCGAACTCGCCCCGGGGGACCTCGTGCTCGTGCTCAACAACAGCCCGGTCGCGGCCTGGGCCGTGACCCTGTGGGAGGTGTGACCGTGCTCCAGAACGCCGGGACTTCCGAGATCCCCGACTCCCCCGTGTCCCCGGACTCCTCCGGGACCGCCCCCGTGACGACCGTCAAGTGCCTGGTGTGGGACCTCGACAACACGCTGTGGCGGGGCACCCTGCTCGAGGACGGCGAGGTCGTGCTCCCCGACGAGATCCGACAGGTGATCACCACCCTCGACGAGCGCGGCATCCTCCAGGCCGTGGCGAGCAAGAACGACCACGACCACGCCTGGGGGCAGCTCGAACAGCTGGGCCTGGCCCAGTACTTCGTACACCCGCAGATCGGCTGGGGCCCCAAGTCCGGTTCCGTGCGCGCCATCGCCGAGCAGCTGAACTTCGCCCTCACCACCCTCGCGTTCATCGACGACCAGCCGGCCGAGCGGGCCGAGGTCGGCCATCACCTCCCCGAGGTGCGCCGCTACCGGGCCGAGGAGGCGCTGGAACTCACCGGACGCCCGGAGTTCAGCCCGGTCGTCACCGCCGACTCGCGCCGCCGCCGCGAGATGTACCAGGCAGGATCCCGCCGGGAGGCGGCCCGCCAGGACTTCACCGGCGCCGACGAGGAGTTCCTGCGCACGCTGGCCCTGGTCATGACGATCCGGCGGGCCGACGAAGCCGACCTGACCCGGGTCGAGGAACTCACCCTGCGCACCAGCCAGATGAACGCCACCGGAGTGCACTACGGCGACGCCGAGCTGCGCGCGCTGCTCGCCGACCCGGGGCACGAGGTACTGGTCGTCACGTTGAGCGACCGCTTCGGCGACCACGGAGCCGTCGGCATCCTGCTGCTCGAACGGCTCCCCGGCGTCTGGCACCTCAAGCTGCTCGCCACCTCCTGCCGGGTGGTCTCCTTCGGCGCCGGCTCGGTGATCCTGCGCTGGCTGACCGACCGGGCCGCGGCCGCGGGCGTGCACCTCGCCGCCGACTTCCGGCGCACCGAGCGCAACCGGATGATGGAGGTCGCCTACCGCTTCGGGGGCTTCACCGGCGACGCCTGCCCGTGCGCCGCCGCGGTCACCGGCCCGGACCGGGACGGCATCGAGCTGCTGCACATCGAGCCCGTACGGCAGGAGCCACCGACCACCATGCGCCTGGACGCCCCCGACCTGGCCGTCCCGCGCGCCGGGGCCGGTACGGTCGTCGCCGCCGAGGTGTCGCATGGCTGAGCCCGCCCCGGGGGAGCTGCCCGGCACCCTGTACGAGTGGTTCGACCGGACCGTCGAGCGGCACCCGGAGGAGCCCGCCGTCGAGGCCGGTGGCACCGTGCTGAGCTACGGCGAGCTGCGGCGGGCCGCCGAGCACATCGCCGCGCGGATCCTGGCGGCGCACGGCTCCGCGCCCCGCCGGATCTCCGTGATGGCGACCCGTTCGGTGGCGGTCCTCGCCGCCTATCTGGCGGGTCAGCGGCTCGGCGCGTGCGTCACCCCGGTCAACCCCTCCTTCCCGGTGCAGCGCAACCGGATGATCGTGGAGCTGGCGGGCGCCGAGGTGCTGATCGTGGACGCCGAGGACGCGGCGCAGCTCGACGGCGGTCTCGGCGGCTGCGCGGCCACCGAACTGCGGCTGGACACGGCCGAGGTGGCCGCCGCCGGGCGAACGGCGGCCACCCCCGCGTCGGAGCTGCCGCCGTACACCACGGGGCCGGACGAGGTCGCGTACGTCCTGTTCACCTCGGGCTCGACCGGCCGCCCCAAGGGCGTGCCGATCCGGCACCGCAATCTGAGCCCGTACCTGGGGCACAACATCGAGCGCTACGGCATCGGGCCCGGCTGCCGCACCTCGCACACCTTCGATCTGACCTTCGACCCTTCGGTGTTCGACCTCTTCGTCACCTGGGGCGGCGGAGCAACGCTGGTGGTACCGGGCCGAGCCGAACTCCTCTCGCCGGTCGACTACATCGTGGAGAACGGCGTCACGCACTGGTTCTCGGTGCCGTCCGTGGTCTCCGTCAGTGCCCAGCTCGGCAATCTGCCGACCGGGTTGGCGACGGACCTGCGGATGAGCGTGTTCATCGGCGAGCAGCTGTCCTACGACCAGGCACGGGCCTGGCACGCGGTCGCCCCGCAGGCGTCGATCGAGAACGTCTACGGCCCCACCGAACTGACCGTGGCGTGCACCGAGTTCGCGTTGGCCGCCGATCCGGCCGACTGGCCCGCCACCTCCAACGACACCGTGCCGGTCGGGCCCGTCTACGACTTCCTGGACCACCTGGTGCTCGACGAGGCGGGCCGCCCCGCCGAGGAGGGCGAGCTGGTCGTCCGGGGTTCCCAGCGCTTCGACGGCTATCTCGATCCGGCCGACAACCGAGGACGCTTCCTCAGCCATGACGAGGACGGCGCCACGCCGTACGACGGGGAGGGCCCGCTCACCGCGGAGCACTACTACCGCACCGGTGACCGGGTGCGCTGGGAGTCCGGCCGGCTCGTGCACCTCGGCCGGCTCGACAACCAGGTCAAGGTGCGCGGCTACCGCGTCGAACTCGGCGAGATCGAGGCCGCCATGCGCCGCCACCCGGACCTCGACCAGGCCGTCGTCATCGCGCTGAAGCGGGGCGACGACGTCGAACTCGTCGGCTGCCACACCGGCACGCCCGTCGAACCGCAGCAGCTCGGGCGCTGGCTTCGCAAGCGGATCCCGGTCCACATGGTGCCCCGGCGGTTCCGGCACCTGGACTCCCTGCCGCTGAACCCCAACGGCAAGATCGACCGGCCACGCATCACCGGCGATCTCCAGTCCCCCGACCTCGCCGCGGCCGGACCGGCCGGCGGCAGTGGAGGCCATCATGGCGTTTCTCGATGACATCATCCCGCCACCGGGCATCGTTCGGACCCTGTGCCTGAGCAACTTCGCCAAGACCGCGGGCCACGGTGTCCTGATGGCGGTCAGCGTGCTGTTCTTCACCCGTACCGTCGGCATCCCCGCCGTGCAGGTCGGGCTCGCGCTGAGCATCGGCGCGGCGATGGCGATGGCCGCGAGCATCCCGGCCGGCCGGCTCGCCGACATCCTGGGCCCGCGCAACACGACCGTCGGATTCCTGCTGCTGCTCGGCGTGTTCGTCGGCGCGTACGCCTTCGTCGAGAGCTTCGCCGCCCTCGTCGTGGTCACCAGCCTGGCGCTGATGGCCGAGTCGTCGACGGACGCCGCCCGCGGCGCGCTGATCGCCGGACTCATCCCGCAGGAGGACCGCGTCCGCGCCTGGTCGTACATGCGCGCCGTCAGCAACCTCGGGGTGACGCTCGGCGCCGCCGCCGGGGCCGTCGCGCTCTGGTTCGACAACCGGCCCGCCTACATCGGCCTGCTCGTCGCGGGCGGTGTGATGTTCCTGATCGCCGGAGCCGCCTACACGACCGTGCCGTCGGTCGCTCCGGTGCCGAAGGAGAGCACCGGCCCCAAGTGGGTGGTCCTGCGCGACCTGCCGTACGCGGCGGTGGCCCTGCTCAACTCCGTCCTGGTGATGAACGTCGCCATCCTCACGGTCGCGCTGCCCATCTGGATCACCGGCCACACCAACGCGCCGAAGTGGCTGTACTCGGTGATCCTCATCCTCAACACGATCATGGTCGTGCTCTTCCAGGTCCGCGCCGGCAAGGGCAGCGAGGACGTCCGCGGCGGCGCCCGCACCCTGCGCCGGTCCGGAGTCTTCCTCGCGGTGTGCTGCGGGTTCTTCGCACTCGCCGCCGACCGGCCGGTGTGGGTCGCGGTCGCCGCGCTGCTCGCCGGAGCCGCCGTGCACGTGATCGGCGAGATGCTCTACAGCGCCGGTTCCTGGTCGCTGGCCTTCGGCCTGGCCCCCGATCACGCGCAGGGGCAGTACCAGGGCATGTTCGGCATGTCGACCCAGCTCGGCTCGATGGTCACCCCCGCGCTCGCCACGCTGCTCATCGTGCAGTTCGGCTGGCCGGCCTGGATCATCTTCGCGGCCCTGCTCCTCGGCGCCGGACTCGCCGCGCCCGCGGTGGCCTCCTGGGCCGAACGCACCCGTGAACCGGCCCCCGGGACGGGCACCGCAGCGGCCGTCACCTCCTGACCGCCGCCCGAACGGAGAACGCACGCCATGGACTTCAGCCTCTTCTACTTCGCCAACGACAGCACCGAGTCCACCGCCAACCGCTACGAACTGCTCCTGGAAGGAGCCAAGTTCGCCGACCGCAACGGCTTCAGCGCGGTGTGGACCCCGGAGCGCCACTTCCACCCCTTCGGGGGCCTCTACCCCAATCCCTCGGTGACCGGCGCGGCCATCGCCGCCGTGACCGAGCGCATCGGCATCCGGGCGGGCAGCGTCGTCGCCCCGCTCCACCATCCGCTGCGCATCGCCGAGGAGTGGTCGGTCGTCGACAACATCTCCGGCGGCCGCGTCGGTCTCTCCTTCGCCTCCGGCTGGCACGCCGCGGACTTCGCGCTGCGCCCGGAGAACTACGAGAACCGCCGCGAGATCCTCCTGGAGCAGGTGGAGCAGGTCCGCGCGCTGTGGCGCGGCGAGCGGATCACGGTCACCGACGGGGTCGGCAGCGAGCAGCGGCTCGGGATCTACCCGCCGCCGGTGCAGCCCGAGCTTCCGGTCTGGGTGACCAGCGCCGGTGGTGTCGAGACCTTCCGCAACGCGGGCCGGTCCGGTTCCGGTCTGCTGACGCATCTGCTCGGCCAGGACCTCGACGACCTCGCCCACAAGATCGCCGAGTACCGCAAGGAGGTCGCGGAACTCGGCCGCCCCGACGGCTGGACCGGGCACGTCGCCCTGATGGTGCACGCCTTCCTCGGCCCGGACGAGGACGCCGTCCGCGAGACCGTACGGGCCCCGCTCGGCGACTACCTGCGCAGCTCGCTCGGGCTGCTGCTGGGCTCGCGGCTCGACGGCAGGCGCTTCGACGCGTCCAAGCTGTCGCCGGAGGACGTCGACTTCATCGTGGCACGCTCCTTCGACCGCTACTTCGACGACGGCGGACTGCTCGGCACCGTCGACAAGGCGGAGCGCATGGTGGAACGCTTCCGGGCGATCGGCGTGGACGAGATCGCCTGCCTGATCGACTTCGGGCTGCCCACGCCCACCGTCCTGGCGAGCCTGGAGCACCTGAACCGGCTGCGCCGGAACACCTCGATCGACGGAGAGGGCAGCACGTCATGACCGAACGCGTCGAGCACACCGGTAGGGCAGGGGTACGGGCCCCGGGCGGGATCGTCGACTTCGAGGTGGTGTTCCCGTCGTCGGCGGTGGACGTGCGGGAGCTGCACGAGTCCTCCGGCGTGTCCGTGGACGACATCCTGGCCATCACGCACACCGAGCGGTTCCCCGCCCTCGACGAGGACGAGGCCGCGTGGGAGCTGGCCGCGACCGCCGCCCGTACCGTCCTGGAGCGCCAGGGAATCGACCCGGACGACATCGGCCTCGTCGTCTACGCGGGTTCGGGCGAGTGGGACCTGCCGTTCTGGTCGCCCGCCGCCAAGGTCGCCGACGAGCTGGGCATCGGCGGCGCCCACTGCTTCGAGATCGCCAACTTCTGCAACGGCGGGATGACGGCCGTCCGCACCGCCCTGGCCGAACTCGCCCTGGGCACCGCGCCGTACGCCCTCGTGCTCATCGGCGACCGGCTCAGCCGGCTGGTCGACCACGAGGACCCCGAGTCCAAAGCCCTGTTCAACTTCGGCGACGCCCCGGCCGCGCTGCTCATCGGACGCGAGAACTGCCTTCTCGACGTGCTGACCTCGTCGATGCGCACCGACCCTTCGTGGGCCGACTACTACTCCGGCGACGTGGAGGACGACCGGGTCCTGATGCGCCGCCGCGGCCGTCGGCAGGGGCTCGGGGACGCCTATCTGGAGAACTTCCCGGCCCGCGTCGACGACGTGCTCACCACCCTCGGCAGGCGGATCGCCGACGTCGACTGGTTCCTCGTCAACCAGGGCGACAAGGGGATGCACGAGAAGCTGCTCGCCAGGCTCGGCGTCCCGCCCGAGAAGAGCGTCTTCAACTACCACCGGTACGGGCACATGGGCGGCTCCGACCCGTTCATCGCGCTCGGCGACCTGATCGCGGACGAGCGGATACGGCCCGGGGACCTGGTCCTGGTCGCCGCCAGCGGCATGGGCTTCAGCTGGAGCGTGACGGCACTGGAGTACCGAGGCCGGTGACCGCTCCCGCATACCCGTACGCGGGCTGGAAGGACCTGCGGGGCCTCCTCGCCCCGGTCACCGCGCCCCCGGCCCGACCGGTCGGCGACGACAGCTCCGCGGGCACGTCCGACCGGGCCGCCGAGGCGCCGTTCACGCTGCTGTTCGTCCATCACGCCGGCGGATCGGCGGCGGCCTTCGCCCCGCTGCCACGGCACCTGCCCACCGACTGGCGGCTGCTCGCCGTGGACCTCCCCGGCCGCCTGATGGCCATGGGCGAGGGCGGCTTCCACTCCACCACCGAGGCGGTGGCCTGGCTCGCCCCGCTCACCCGGCGGCTGCTCGACGGCCCGTACGGCGTCTTCGGCCACAGCATGGGCGCCCTCGTCGCGTACGAACTGGCCCGGGAGCTCTCCGGGGATGGCCGGCCGCCCGTCTGGGTCGGGCTCTCCGGCGCGCCCGCGCCCGGTCATCGCCCCGACCGCGCCCAGCGGCACCTGTGGTCGCGGGAGCGGCTGACCCGCTTCCTGCGGGACCTGGGCGGCACCCCGGAGGAGGTGCTCGCGGTCCCCGACATCGTCGGACCGATGGTGGAGGCGCTGCGCGGGGACCTCGCCGTCGTCGACACGTACGAGGAACGGCCCGGCCCGCCGCTGGAGGTGCCGCTCTCCCTGTTCACCGGCGCGGACGACCCGGTCGCCCATCCGGCGCTCGCCGCGCCCTGGGCCGACCGCACCACCGCCCCGGCCGAGCGGCACTCCTGGCCCGGTGGCCACTTCTACCTGTACGAACACACGGCGGCGGTCTGCGGGGCCGTCGTCCGTGACATCACCGCGGCCCGCGCCCGTCGGCGGACCCTCGACTCCCTTGCGGTGCGGCATTCATGACACATCGTCTCCTTCTCCCGAAGTCCGCGGCCGAGGACATTCCGAAGAGATCACCGACGACGTCACCACCACGGGGGAAGTCGGCATTCCGGACCACCACCGGTAACCGTCACGACGGGCAGTCCCGTTCGTTCTGCGGCTCCGACAACAGCCCCTTGGTCGCGATCAGATAGCCGAGCTGGGCCCGGCTGACACTGCCGAGACGCCGCGAGATCCGGCTGATGTACTCGGCCACGGTCCGGCGGCTGATACCGAGTCCGCGGGCGATCTTCTCCTCCGTGTGTCCGGCGACCAGGAAGCGGACGATGCTCTGCTCCAGCTCGGAGACGACGATCTCCGGCCTTTTCCCGGCGGCCGGGTCCACCGGAGTGCCGCGGGCCCAGGCGTACTCGAAGACATTGGCGAGATAACGGACGACATGTGGATCACGTACTTCCAAAGCCTCGTCCGGAGAATCGGAAAGCGTCGGAATGAATGCCACCGCACGGTCACAGATAATGACCCGGTCGAACATTTCATCAACGGTCCGGATTCCGCCACCAGCTTCCACCACAGTGCGGATGTATTCCGCCGTAGGCGGATGGTTCCATACGGCATGTTGATAGAGAGTGCGCTGCGAGACGCCCCTCGACAGGAGGTCCAGATTGCGCCGGACGACCGTTTCCAGGATCTGCGGTGGCCGTCGGCCGCCCGGCTGGGCGGTCAGCAGCTCCGCCTTGCACAGTCCGACCGCGGTGTCGATCGTCTCGGCGATCTCGGCGGCACCGCGCAGCACCCTCGACGACTGCGGGCCACCCTGGCGGCCCTCGGTGTACACGGCCTCCGCCGTCTCGAACGTCTTGGCCAGAGCCTCCAAACGGCGTCTGCTGTCCGCGAGTTCCCGCTCCAGCGGAGCCAGCGTCCGGCCGGCGGCTATCGTCGGCGCGACCGGCGCCAGGAGCCCCGGCTCCCCCGGCACCGGCACCAGCAGTCCCAGCTCGGTCGCGCAACGGACCGGCGGCTCGGCCGGGACCGGCCCACCGGTGACGGCGCTTTCGTAACGGCGTAGTCCCGACTCGCACAACCCTGGTCCACACCGTGCACCCACACACCCTGTTTGCAACATTTGCCCCCCTGCGTGATCATGCGCTGCGCATACATGTTAGGTCAGAAAGTTGTTGCAGCAACTGTGCGCCGGAAAGCATGAGTGGGCCCACTCCCAGCAGTTCGACACCGCATTTACCAAGGGATGGAAATGCCTCATTCGATTCACAGCGAAGAGTTCCGCACGGCGGTCGCCCGGCTGTCGGTGCCCGGAATGGGCACGGAGGTGGTCGGTCCACTTCTCGCCAACCTCGTGCAACTTCTGCGTCCGCAGCGGGTGTTGGAGGTCGGGATGGGGTATACGACGCCCTTCCTCGCCGCCGCGCTCGCCGAGGCCGAGCGGACGGTCGCCGCCGAGTCCCTCGCGCTCGCCGCGAAGACCCGTGAGCACCTGGACGCCGGACGCCCGCTCGACGACGGCTGGCTGCTCGCCGAGCCCCCGCTCGTCACGCCCGCCTCACATCTGGAGCCGTACCGTCCGATGCTGGCCGCCGTGGACAACCTGTCCATCGCCGAGTCCTCCGCCGGCCGGGTCCGCGAGGTGCTCGCCGAACTGGGCCTGGACGAGCGGGTCACCGTCGTCAACGCCGATCTGAAGGACTCGCTGGACAAGCTCCCCGAGGAGCTGACCCCCATCGACTTCGCCTGGGTCGACGCCTGGGAGTGCCTGTGGTTCTTCGACCACTTCTGGCCGCTCATCGACCCGGACGGCGGCCTCGTCGTCATGCACTACCTGATGACGTACCCGGAGGGCGACGCGGTCCGCCGCTACATCGCGAAGTTCCAGGAGCGTCACCCGGGCGAGCTGGAGGTCGTCAGCCTGCTGGAGTCGCAGAAGCTCATGCAGAACAGCGTCACGATCCTGCGCCGCACCTCCGGGGCGCGCAAGCTCCGGTACGCGGGCCCCGGCGGAGCCATCGACTACTCGGACCAGCTGCACAGCGACGCCCGGGACCACCTCCGGCTGGTGGCCGACCGCCCGGCCTGACCGCCGTGCCCGACCACTCCGCCCGACCACCACGAGCAGTGAGGACTGCTGTGACTGCCACGCTCGAATCGGTACGCAGCCGGAGTTTCACCTTCATCCTGGGCAGCCCGCGCGGCGGCGGGAACACCGAGACCCTGGCCCGGTACGCCGCCGAGGGCCTCCCCTCGGACACCGCCGCGGGCTGGCTCAGCCTGAGCGAACTGCCGCTCCCCGCCCGCCCGTCCGGACCGCTCCTGGACGGTCCGGAGAGGGTGCTGCTCGACGCGACCCTGGACAGCACGGACATCGTCCTCGCGTCCCCGCTGCACTGGTACAGCGTCTCCGCCGCCACGAAGCTCTACCTCGACTACTGGGCCCGCTGGGGCGGCCTTCCGGACGTCGGCTTCCGGGAGCGGATGCGGGGCAAGAACCTGTGGGCCGTCACCGCGTACGCGCGCGGTGACGACACCGACACCGAACCGCTCACCGGGATGCTCCGCCGTACGGCCGACTACCTCGGCATGAACTGGCGTGGCGCGCTGCTGGCCCGCGCCCACGGCGAGGGCGACCTGGAGGCGGACCCGTCGGCACTGGCCCGCGCGGCGGAGTTCTTCGACCTGACCGACTGAACCCGCCGATCCGGGCCGATCCCGCCGGACTCACCGGACTCACCGGACTCACCGGACTCACCGGACTCACCGGACTCACCGGACTCACCGGACTCACCGAGGAGAACGAACCCACCGGCCGGAACGAGCCCCGCGTGATCTCCACTTGTCGCCCTCCGCCCCGTACACCAAGGTGGCCCCTATGACTGCAGCACACACGATCGCCGTCCTCGGCCTCGGGCGCATGGGCGACGCGATAGCGGCCCGCCTCACCGCCCAGAACCGGAACGTCGTCGGCTGGACCCGCTCCGGGCGCGGTTCCGACGCCGTGAAGACGACCTCCGACGCGCACGACGCGGTGGCGCGGGCCGACCTCGTCGTCCTGGCGCTGTTCGACGGCCCGGCCTGCCGCCAGGTCCTCGACGACGTCCAGGGCTCGTTGCGCCCGGACACGACGGTCGTGAACGTCAGCACCATCGCGCCCGCCGAGGCGGCGAAGCTGGCCGCGCGCCTCGGCCCGTCCTATGTCCACGCGCCGGTGCTCGGCTCCGTGTCGGCGGTCGCGGCGGGCGCCCTGCAGATCCTCGCCGCCGCGGCCGACAGCGACACGCTGGACCGGGTCCGGCCGGTGCTGGACGTCCTGGGCACCGTACGGCCCGTGGACGACGCGGCCACCGCCGCGGCGCTGAAGCTGATCGCCAACAACAGTCTCTCCGGGGCCGTTCTCGCCCTGCGCGACACGCTCCGGCAGGCCGACGCGCTCGGACTGCCGCGCGCCCAGGTGCTCGATGTCCTCGAACTCGGCCAGCTCGGCGGCCTCGTGGCCCGCAAGCGCGCCTTCCTGGTCTCCGAACCGGTTTCACCCCCGGCCGAGTTCACGATCGGCGCACTGGCCAAGGACATGGCGCTGCTGGCCGACGCCTCGGGCCTGCCCCTGCGCGGTGCGGCCGGACTGATGGACCTCCCCGCCGACGCCGCGGTCGGTGCCGAGTCGGACATCGCCCTCGCCGCCACGGTCCCCGCCGTGCCGGACGCGGTGCTCGAACCCCTCCGCGCCTACGTCCGCGGCCATGCCACCGGCGACCCCGCACACTTCCGTGAGGCGTTCCTTCCCAGCGCCCACATCGAGGGAATCCGGGAGGGCGCGTTCGTCTCGTGGCCCCTGGACACGTACTGCGCCCTCTTCCACGGCACGCCCGCCCCCGACGAGGCCGGCCGGTCACGCCGGATCGACGCCGTGGACGTCCACGGCTCCGTCGCGACGGCGACCATGACGCTGGCGCACGGCGCGGACACCTTCACCGACGTCTTCCTGCTGGTACGTGTCGAGGACGGCTGGCGCATCGCCAACAAGGCGTACCACCGCCACTCCTGAACGGAGCCGCCCCAGCTCCCTCGCGCGCACATGAATCCACCTCGGCGGCCAGTGCTCACTGGCCGCCGACCGCGAGAGAGAGCGCCGACACGACAGGGGCGGGGCGCTCGCCGCCCCCCACGCGTCCGGCGGACGTCCCGGCGGCGCCGGAGACCGTGCCGGTGCCGCGGGTGGGGGCCGGGAGGGCCACTTTCGGCGTGGCCCCGCCCGTCCCGTGGGATGCCCGGGGGCGTGATCCTCCCGGAGGAGGCCGGGGGCTCAGTTCACGGCCAGGTCGCGCACGACCTGAGCGAAGGCTCGTACGAGGCCGTTCTCCGCCTCGCCGCGCCAGACCAGTCCGAAGTCGAGGGTGTCCATGTCGGGGAGGGGCAGCCAGGCGATGTCCGGGCGGGCCCAGTAGCGGCTCACGTGGGCGGGGAAGGGGTTGATGTTCTCGCCGGCGCTGATGAGGGCGAAGATGTCGTCGATGTTCTCCACCGGCTGGGTGCGCTCGATCACGCGGCCCTTCGGGGTGTGCGGTGGTGTGTAGGCGTCGACCCAGTAGCCGGGCAGCGAGAGGCCCGTCGGGACCTGGAAGTCGCCCAGCATCTCCAGGCTTCCCGTGGCGTGTCCGGCCAGCTCGTGGTCGATCGACACGGCGAGCACGCGTGATTCCGTGAAGAACGTCGGGCCGACGACGAGGTCGGGCTCCAGCACCGGCAGCCAGCAGACCAGGATGTCCACGTCCCCGCGGCGCAGCCCGGCGAAGGGCTCCGCGAAGGGTGCGTGCCGCAGTCTCAGACCCCATTGGGGGTGGCGGGAGCGGAAGGCGTCCCAGTAGGGGCGCAGTTCGTGGGCGTTGCTGGAGATCATGCCGATGCGCAGCGCGTCGGTCTTGCCCCGGGCGGCCAGTCTGGCCCGCTCCAGGCTCTCCCGCAGGCCGCGGTGGACGGGCAGCAGGTCGGCGCGCAGTTGTTCGCCGACCGGTGTCAGCCGTACGTTGCGGCTGTCGCGGCGGAACAGCTCCGCGCCGATGCCGCGCTCCTGTTGTTTGATGGCCTGGCTGACCCGTGCGGTCGACACGTAGAGCCGCTGGGCGGTCCGTCCGAAGTGCAGTTCTTCGGCGAGCGGCAGAAATATCTCGATGTCCCGCAGTTCCATTTTTCTCACCCCGTTGGTCAGCTGCCGGCCCGTGGGCCGGGTGCAGCGCGGGCCAGCCTGGCACGCGCGCGCGGTGCGGGGCAAAGCGGAGGTGTGCCGCGGCTGGTCGTCCTCGGCGGGAGACCGTCGGTTCGGCGGGGTTCGCGGAGCCGGTCTCGGCGTGCGTGGCCCTCGGGCACGCCTGGGGGGCGCCTGGCCTCCGGCCGGTCGTGTCCGGCCCGGCGGTTCGATGAGGTGGCGCCCCGGCGGTACGACGGGGTCAGGCGAACAGCTCGGCGAGCAGTTCGGGTCCGAGGGGGAAGGGCGCGGGGCGGTGGGCGGGCGGGCGGGTGCCCATCAGCTCGCGCACCAGGAAGTCCCAGCAGCGCTTGCGGACGTAGGAGACGCAGTCGATGAAGGTGTGCTCGGCGCCGGGTACGACGAGGAGTTCGAAGTCCTTGTCGGCGGCGATGAGCGCGTCAGCGAGCCGCAGCGTGTGGTCCGGGTGGACCTGGTCGTCCATGCCGCCGTGGACGAGCAGCAGCGGGCCTGCCAGCCGGTCGGCGAGGGCGAGGTTGGAGGAGCGGGCCCATGCCTCGGGGTTGTCCGCCCCGTCGTACGCCTCCACGAAGCCGAGGTTGAAGTGGGGGGTGTCGTGCGAGCCGGAGAGGGCGGCACCCGCCTTGTACACCTCGGGGAAGTCGGCCATGGCCCGTACCGCGGCGTATCCGCCGCCGGAGTGGCCGAGGACGCCGACCCGGTCGAGGTCCATCCACGGCCGGGTCAGGGCCAGCTCCCGCAGTGCCGCGACGTGGTCGGCCAGACCGCCCGCGTCGGCCAGGCGGCCGTCGGAGAAGTCGTGGAACGCCTTGCTGCGGCCCGGGGTTCCCCGGCCGTCGACGGCGACCACGACGAATCCGAGCGCGGCGAGGGGTTCGGCGTCCATGCCCAGGCCACCGGGGTCGAAGCTCGGGAGGACCCGGTTGAGCTGTGGGCCGGGGTAGACGTTGTCCACCACCGGGTAGCGCCGGGCGGGGTCGAAGCCGCGCGGCCGGTACAGCACGCCGTAGATGTCGGTGACCCCGTCGGCCGCCTTGGTCCTGAAGCGCTCGGGCGGCGTCCAGCCGGTGGCGGCGAGCCGGCTCACATCGGCGCGCTCCAGCTCGGCCAGCACGCGGCCGTTCCAGTCACGCACCCGGGTCACGGGCGGGGTGTCCACGGTGGAGGCGGAGTCCACGAAGTAGCCCTGCCCGGGCGGCATGGTGGGGACGTGGTCCGCGTCGTCGTCCGTGACCTTCGTGAAGCCGGAGCCGTCGAGGCCGACGCGGCACACCGTGCGCCGGTAGGGGTCGTCCTGGACGAGCCCGGAGGCGGTGAAGAAGACCTCCCGCGCCGTCTCGTCGACTCGCAGGATCTGCCGCACCGCCCAGGGTCCGGAGGTGACCTGCCCGAGCAGTTCGCCGGTGTGCAGGTCGTACCGGTACAGGTGGCCCCAGCCGTCCCGCTGCGAGTACCAGAGCACCTCGTCGGCCAGCACCCGCACGATCGGCGGCTCGTACGCCCACTGGTTGGGCTCGACGCGGGTGGGTCCGGTCTCGGTGACGACGGTGGTGACCTCGCCGCTGACGGGGTCGAGCCGGTTGAGGGTGAGCGTGCGCAGGTCGCGGGGCCGGTCGAGGTAGTACACGGCCGAGCCGTCCGGGGCCCACCACGCCCACTTGGCCGCGATCGGCGACAGCAGCGGCATCAGCAGCGGCGCGGCCTGCGAGCGGACCACCGTCCCCGTGGTGACGTCCAGGACGACCAGTTCGGCCAGGGGCATGTGCTCGTCCCCGGCGTGGGCGTACCGCCGGGTGTGCAGGAGGGGCGCGCCACCGTCGGCGGGCCGGGCCTGGAGGAGGTGGGTCCGCCGTACGAGGCGCTCGTCGGTCCGGTGGGCCAGCACCTTGGTCGAGTCGGGCGACCAGGCCACCGCGGGCGGCAGGTGCGGCAGACCTATCTTGCTCAGCAGGACGGTGTTGGCCGTGCAGTCCGGACCGGTGCCGTACTGGTGGTCGGGCGCGCCGTCGGCGGTCAGCGCCCATTCGCGTCCGTCGGACAGCGAGCGCGCCCACAGATCGTGCCCCCGCCGGGACACCGCGAGCCCGCCGTCGGGCGACCGGACCTCCAGTGGGCTGCCCGGCGGGGTGAACTCGGTCCGCTCACAGCCGTAGCCGTCGAGCTCGCAGCGCCAGTACGCGTCGAGCGCGGCGAACTCCACCGCGTCCCCGTCGAGTTCGATGAACGTGAAGGGCAGCGCCGCGGGGTCGACCGGCTTGCCGGAGGCGGCGGCCAGCGAGGCGGCGAGCCGGGTGTGGTCGAAAGCCGGTTCGCGGGTTCCCGCCGCCGGGTCGACCAGCACGAACCGTCGGCCGGGGCCGTCGGCCACGGCGTACCAGAACCGGGCTCCCCCGTCGATCCACTGCGGCCGGATCCTGTCGCCGACCACGAGCCGGCCGGGGCGGGCGGGCCGGTGGAGGAGCTGTTCCGCGGCGAGGTAGTCCTGAGTGGTGCTCATGCTCATCGTCCTTCTGTGGTGGTGCGGGTGTCGTGTGGTGGTGCCGGGTGTCGCGTCATGGGTGGTGGTGTGGTGCTGGGTTTCGCGTCATGGGTGGTTGGTGGTGTGGTGCCGGGCGGGCGGGGTGATCGGGCTGGGCGGGGCTCAGAGGCCGCGGGCGGTGATGTCGCCGTGGGAGGTGGTGGCGCGGATCTCCAGGGTCGGACTGCCGTCGGCGTTGCGGAGCGCGTTGCTGATCCGGCCGTGGGCGGTGCCCGCGTCCAGGGAGGCGGACACCCCCGCGGCGACGGCGACCGAGATCGGGCCGGCTGCGGTGCGCAGTGCGACGGTGCCGCGCACGGCTTCCTCGACGGTGATCCCGCCCTGCTGGGTCTCGATCTCGGCGGGGCCGCCCAGGCGGCCGACCGTGATGTCCCCGGCGAGGAGGGTCAGGCGGGCGCTCGTGGTCTCGTCGAACCGGAGGGAGCCCCGCGCGCCGTCCACGGCCACGTCACCGAGCCGCCCCACGCCCCGGATCGTCGCGGCGGCGGTCCTCGCCTCGACGCGGGAGCCGGCGGGCAGCCCGACCGTCACCCGCACGGATCCCGAGTCGCCCCGCACAGGGTTCTTCGCCGGTTCGGCCGCGACCTTGAGGACGCCGTCGCGGTACTCGGTCACGATCCGCTCGGCCGCCGTGACGTCCCGCCCCTTCGAGGCGTCGGCGGGACGGACCTCGACGGTGGTGTCGGCCCCGTCCGCGGCGACGAGCCGGATGTCGCCCGCCGGGATGTCCAGGACGAGGGAGACCGGGGTGGGGGTGTCGAATCTCTGCATGGCTCTGCCCTTCGGCTCATTGTTTCTGACATTGGAAACGCTACGTTGCCTTCACACTATGAGCAACACCAAGTGCGCTTCATTTAGGAATATTGGCTACTCAAAGCGATTTTTCGTTGCAATGACTCTGTAGATTGACGCAACGATCGACCCGCGTTCGTTGCGCTGAAATGAACACGAACGCTACGAGGGGGCGCGGGCGCGGCCGGGCCGCGCACCGGAGGGTCAGGCCCCGGCGGGGGCGGTCCACTCCACGAGCTGGACCACGAATCCTTCGGGGCCCGTCAGCTCCAGCTGCCGGGCGCCCCACGGCTCCCTGTGCAGGGGGACGGTGATGTGGGCGCGCTCCCTCCGCAGCCGCTCGTCCTCGGCGGCGATGCCGGTGACCGCGAACGAGACGAGCACCCCGACAGGCCGGGCGGGCGGCAGTTCGAGGTCCCGCTGCCGCAGCAGGACATCCGGGGCGCGGTCGCCGCGGGCGAGAACCACGAAGTCCTCGCCCGCGAGCACCTCCCGGTATCCCAGGTGGGTGGTGAAGAACCGGCTGGAGGCGGGCGGATCCACGACGTCCAGCACCACGGTGGAACCGGTGACGTTCACCTCGGCTGACACCTCGCGACTCCATGGAGGGGCATGTCGGCACTGCTCCTTGCTCTCTGCTCTCGGGGACGGACCAAGAATCCCGCCACCGCCCGGGAGGAACAACGGCCGGACCCTCAACGGTCGTTAACCCCGGGGTTCACGAAGCCGACGCCGCCGCACCGGCTCCCCTCGCCCGGCCCTGTACCCCGGCACCGAAACACCCCCGATCGGCCGACGTCCACGGGGACAGCCTGCGCCGGTCCCGCCCATGCCGAAGCGGCCGCACGGACACGCGGCCGGTGCCTTCGAGCGGCCCTGCGGACAGCCTTCACCAGCGGGTTCCCCATCAGCGACGATGACCATCGGTCATTCTGGGCGGCGACCCCCTCGGTCCCACCCGGTTCGTCCTCGCGGACTCCGACGCGCCTGGCCCGTCACCGGCATGCGCTGACCCGCACCACACGGCAAGGACACCGTCGACCGGTGGCACGGCGGGCCCGCCGTCGCGTCCACCGGCGCCCGGTGCGGCCGTCGAAGGGATGCCGGTGCCACGGCATCACGCGGGAGAGGGCGGGCATCCGGGGCGTACCGGGCACCGGGCCCGGTTCGGGATGAGGGTCAGGCGGTGGTGGGGGAGCGGAGGGAAGCCGTCGCGGTTCACATGCCGCCGGAAGGCCGCGGCGGCCGGGATTCAGCGCGCCGCAGTCAGGTCAGGGCCGCTTCTGGGGCTGGTCTGGTCATACGGTGGGGCGAGGTCGCGCAGGTGAGTGACGACTCGGCCGACCCGCTGGCCCACCACTCCCCCGTCGACGGCGCGAGCGGGGGCTACGCGCCTTCCAGGGCCTTGGTCACCTGGTGCAGTTCCGTCGGCATGACCGCGATCAGGACCTCGCCGCCGGACGACTCGCATGTGACGATCCGTGATCCCGGGTTGATCGTCATCCCCTCGCGCAGGGAGGGCGAACGCACTCCCGCTTGAGCCAGATCGCGCGGCAGAGTGACTTCCCGCTTGCCCGGGGAAGACTTCCAGACGAGGGGGCCGGCGCCGATGAGCAGACGTCCCGCCTTCCAGCGGGAGCCCTGAGCAGACCACTTGAGCATGCAGGGGACCCCTGCCGGACGCCCGGCGGACATGGCCGTCGCCCTCTGCTGCCGCTTCCTGCGCATCACCCACCCGACGAGGGCCGCGGCCACCACACCAACCACCAGTTCGATCACTCCCGCATTCAAGCAGGCGGGATCCCACGGGAGCACATCACCCGGCCCCACCGCCTCCGCACCGGTGCGGAGCGGAGACCCGCCCGTCCGGGCGGAGTGCGGGAGGCCAGCAGGACGGCCGTCGGCAGCGCGGCGGCCAGGGCCGCCGACGCGTCCTTCCAGCCACGTCACGAGGGCGTTCCGCGATCAGCCGCGTGCCCTGCGTCACACGCCGTGGGGAGCGACAGGACTCCCCATCCCATCGGACGGACTCGGCCTCTCTTCCTCCGAAGGTCATCCGGTCATCGGATCGTCGGCCGGACACTCGCCGCCGGCCGGTCGGTGACGTCTCCGACCGCCGCCGGGCCTCGGTCGCCGGAGCGGCATCGCCTGCGGCACGGCACGCCTCCTGAGCGCGTGGTCAGCGCGGCGAATGCCCCGGTGGTGCGGGCGGCCCGTCCGCTACCGCCGCCCGAACCGCCTCCCCGTCTGCCGGTCACCGCGTCCGGCCCGGGAGATCTTTGGGGCGGCCCATCATCACCCCGTGAGGAGATCCCGTGCTCGAAGGCTTCGGCGAGGCGCTCGCGGACCCGGAGTACTACCTGCCGCTGCCCGCCATCGGCGACCCCGGGCCGCGCTTCGCCCCCCGCGAGGTGCCGTCGGGCGTCCTCGGCTCCGACCAGGGCATCTGGACGGTGTGGGGCGCGCCGCGGGCCGGGCAGGGCTGGAAGATCCATGTGTCGGCGCGGCTCGACCGGGCGCAGCACGTGCTCGACACGGTCGCCGGCATCTGCTTCGCGGAGGGCGTGCCGTTCAAGCACCTGAGGGCCCGGTTCTTCTTCCTGTTCCTCCATCACAAGCACGCCGCGCGGGCCCAGGCGGGCAAGTTCTGCGCCGTGTACCCGCCGGACACGGCGACCGCGCACCGACTGCTCGAAAGGCTGCGTGACGCGCTCGACGGGGAGGAGGGCCCGTACGTCCTCACCGACCGGCGCTTCCGCGATTCCCGGACGGTCCACTACCGCTACGGCTCCTTCGACGGCGCCCGCAGCCTGCTCCGCCCCGACGGCACCCGCGTGGGGACGGTCCTCGACGGCTCGGGGCACGAGGTCGTGGACGCGCGGCTGCCCGCGTTCCTCCTGCCCTCCGGGATCACGGACCCCTTCGTGGAGCGGGAGGAGCCGCCGCACGCGGGCCCGATCCTCATCCGCGACTACGAGGTGATCCGCGCGGTGCGCCTGAGCAACGCGGGCGGGGCCTACCGGGCCCGCGACCGGCGGACCGGCCGCACCGTCTTCCTCAAGGAGGCACGCGCCCACAACGGCCTGGTCTTCGACGGGACCGACGCGCGGCGGCGGCTGCGCCACGAGTACGACGTGCTGTGCGCGCTGCACGCGGCGGCCCCGGGGGTGGGGCCCGAGCCGCTGGACCACTTCACGGAGTGGGAGCACGACTTCCTCGTCACCGAACACGTCGCGGGGCAGCCGCTGGTGGCCTGGCTGAGCCGGTCCTCCCCGCTGGCCCGCGCGGACCGCACCGCCGGGTCCGTCGCCGCGTACTACGAGGCGTGCCGACGGCTGCTGGACTCGCTGGACGCCTCGCTGGAGCGGCTGCACGCCGCCGGTCACCGCTTCGGCGACCTCAGTCTGGGCAATGTGCTGGTCACACCGTCCGGCGGGATCCGGCTCGTGGACTTCGAGGCGGCCTCGGCGCTGTCCGACACCCCGTCCGGGCTGGGCACTCCGGGATTCACGCCGCCGCCCGGACTGCGGCGGACCGACGGCGACCGGCTGCTCCAGGACCGCTACGGAGCCTCGGCGGTAGCCCTCGCCTTCCTGGCGCCCTTCCACGAGGTCGCCGAGCACGCGCCCGCCAACCTGGCGCTCCTGCGCCACGATCTGGCGGACGCCGCTCCGCCGCCGGACCTGTGGGAGCGGGCGACCGCCTTCCATCGGGCGGAGCACCGGTCGCGCGAGCGGAACGGCCCCGTCCGTCCGCCGTCCCCGGCCGAGGTGGACGCCGATCCGCGCGGCTGCCTCGCCCGGCTGGCCGGGCACGTGACGGCGGGGCTGCTGGAGACCGCCGACCCCGACCGGCCGGAGTGGGCCTTCCCGCCCTCGCCGGAGGCGTTCCGGACCAACAACGTGTGCCTGGCCCACGGTACGGCCGGGGTGGTGCACGCCCTGCACCGCGCCGGGTCCCCGGTGCCGGGCCCGGTCCTCGAGCGGCTGCGCCGCGACGCGCTGGCCCTGCGCGGCGCGCTGCCCCCGGGCATGCTCGTCGGCTCGGCCGGCGTGGCGCGGGTGCTGGCCGGCCTGGGTCGGCTGGACGAGGCCGTCGACCTGCTCCGGGACGCCGACGCCCATCCGCTCACCGCCTCCTGCGGGACACTGGCCGGGGGACGCGCCGGGGTCGGTCTGGCGTGGCTCGCCCTGCACCGGCTGACCGGGGAGGACGGACACCTGCGGAGGGCGGCGGCAGCGGGGGAAGAGCTGCGTACCGCCGACCTCGCGGCCGTCCTCGGCGAGCACGACGCCCGCGGCCTGCTGCACGGCCGCTCGGGGCTCGCCCTCTTCCTGCACCGCCTGGCCGACGTCACCGGCGAGGGCCGTTTCCTGGACGCGGGCCGACTGCTGCTCCACGAGGAACTGGACCGGACCTTCGCGCTGGACGACGGTTCCCTGTCGCTCTCCGACGACGCGCGCCTCACCCGTGCCATGCCGTACCTGGGCACGGGAGCGGCCGGGCTCGTCGCCGTGCTCACGCACTACGCCGCGACCGCTGCGGACGAGCGCTGCGCCACGGCGCTGCCCCGGCTGGTGGCCGGGATCCGGGTCTCCCGAGCCACGAAGGAGGCGGGACTGCACCGGGGGCTGGCCGGGCTGGTCTGGTCCCTGACCGTGCACGCCGAGCTCACCGGCACGGACACCGCGCGCGAGGACGCCGTGCGGGCCGCGACCGGCCTGCTGAAGTACGCCGTCCCGTACCGGCGCGGCGTCCGCTTCCTCGGCGCCGGTTCGCAACGGTTCACCGCGGACCTGTCCAGCGGCGGCGCCGGGGTCCTGCTGGTCCTCCACCGTCTGCTGGCCGGACCGCTCCTTGACGGGCCCCGGCCCGCGCGCCCCGGACTCCCGGCCGCCGTCTGACGGCACCGCGCGGCCTCCCCTGAACTCCCCGGCACGGCGGCGAGCAGCTCCGTGGCGGGGCGCGCGGTGACCGACCGGCACCGCTCCGACGAGAACCATCAGGAAGAGGAGATCATCCATGAGCCAGATCCTCGCGCTCCAGGTCCTGGAGACCGATCAGGAGGAAGAAGCCTTCCCGTGCTTCAGCGTCGCCTGGAGCATCAGCGACATCTTCCCCGAGCCGATGTAACGGGTTCGCTCCCGGTGGGCCGGGGCCGGTGCTCCCCCACCGGCCCCGGCCCCACCCCGCGCCGGTGTCCGCTGGTTCGCCCCAACGACCAAGCGCCGCAATTCCTTTCCGAAGGAGAGACACCGAAGAGGAGGCGCGGTCATGGAGCAGGCGGTCCGCGACGGCATCATCAAGGTCGACCCCGCACGCGTGACGGGCTTACAGAAGCTGTACGAGCAGGCCGGGGGCGAGCTCCTCGACCCGCGAGCGCGGGCCCTTCCACCGGACATCACTTGCCCGACCGGCCGACGCACCCGTAGCCGCCTCCCACGGCGAGTACCAGGGCTGGAGCGAGGTCGTCCTCTTCGCCCACCTCAGCGTGCTCCGCGCGCCCCGTGTCCTGCCGAGCCCGATCGTCGGGGCCCGCTGACCCGGGTCAAGGCGAGCCGGTCCCCGACCGGTCCCCAAAACGGCCGAGGGGCCGTTTCAGATCTCTCTGAAACGGCCCCTCGGTATCCGACTTCGAAAAGTCGGGACGACAGGATTTGAACCTGCGACCCCTTGACCCCCAGTCAAGTGCGCTACCAAGCTGCGCCACGTCCCGATGCCCGTCTGACCTGCGGTTTCCCTGGCCCGGCGTGCATGAGAACAATACCGCACTTTCCCCGGTGGTCACGAACCCCTTTCCGGGCGGTGAGGTGCCGGGGTCAGAGCAGGCCCTCCTCGCGGCGGTGGATCTGTTCCACCAGTTCGGCGGCCATCGCCTTGATCGTCTCCAGCCCCGCGCGCCCCCAGGCCCGCACCTCGGTGTCGAACACGCAGACGGCACCGAGAGCGACCCCCGTGCGGTCGATCAGCGGGGCCCCCATGTACGAGCGGACGCCGATCTCGTCCACCACCGGGTTCCCCGCGAAGCGCGGGTAGTCGCAGACGTCCTCCAGGACCAGCGCCTTGCGGCGGACGACCACGTACGGGCAGTAGCCCCGGTCGCGGGCCAGCTGGCGGCCCAGACTGCCCGCCGCCGCGGCGCCTGCCGCCGCCGCGCCCAGGTCGCTCCCCGAGAGGGTGCCCTCGGGGGTGTGGAGCCCCGCGAAGAACTGGCGGTTCTCGTCGATGAAGTTGACCATCGAGAAGGGCGCCCCGGTCACCTCGGCGAGCCGCTGGGCGAACGCGTCGAACGCCGGGTCCGCCCGTTCCCCGAGGCCCAGCTCGCGCAGCCGCCGGGCGCGGACCGGCGCCTCCCTGTCCACCGGGGTCAGCAGCAGGTGGCACGTCGGGTCGTACGTCATGGCATGGCTCCGTAGCTCGGCGCACCGGCCGGGAGGGCGGCGAGCAGGTACTGGACGAGGGTCAGCAGGGTGCGGATGCCGGAGCTGGACGTACGGGCGTCGCACAGCACGACCGGTACCTCCGGCCTGAGGTCGAGCGCGGCCCGCACCTCGTCCGGTTCGTACCGGAACGCCCCGTCGAACTCGTTGACCGCGACGACGAACTGGATGCCCCGCCGTTCGAAGAAGTCCACCGCCGAGAAGCAGTCCTGGAGCCTGCGGGTGTCGACCAGCACGACCGCTCCGAGGGCGCCCTCGGAGAGCTCGTCCCACATGAACCAGAAGCGCTCCTGGCCCGGGGTCCCGAAGAGGTAGAGGACGTGCCGGTCGTCGAGCGTGATGCGGCCGAAGTCCATCGCGACGGTGGTCGTCGTCTTGGACTCCACCCCCACCAGGCTGTCGGTGGCCACGCTGATCGAGGTCAGCAGTTCCTCGGTGCTCAGCGGCGCGATCTCGCTGACGGCACCCACGAGGGTGGTCTTGCCCACGCCGAAACCGCCCGCCACCAGGATCTTCAGCGCGGTGGGAAAGGTATCGGTCGCGGGCGTTTCGCGGCGCTCAGAGCCGTCGTCGTAGGCCATCGAGCACTGCCTCCAGCAAGGAACGGTCGGTCGGATGGGCGTGGTGCAGCGGCGCGCGGGCGGTGAGCGCGCCGCAGTCCACGAGGTCGGAGAGGAGGATCTTGGTGACCACGGCGGGGAGGCGCAGGTGCGCCGCGATCTCGGCCACCGAGGTGGGTCCCTCGCACAGCCCGAGGGCCAGACTGTGCTCGGGCCCCAGGTGGGCCTGCGGCGACGCTCCGGTCGCCATCACCATGGACAGCAGGTCCAGTGCGGTGGTCGGCTCGGTCCGGCCCCCGCTGACGGTGTACGGACGGATCAGGCGGCCCGCCGCGTCGTCGAGCCAGGGCCCTTCCGGGGTCAGGGTCACGCGGGCTGCCCGTAGCCGCCCATCGCACCGGCCGCCTGCCGCGCGGGAGTGACCAGGTACGGCCGGACGCTCTTGACCAGCATCGCCATCTCGTACCCGAGGACCGCGGCGTCCGCCTCCCGGCCGGCGAGGACCGCGAGACAGGTGCCGGAGCCCGCGGTGGAGACGAAGAGGAGGGTGGAGTCGAGTTCCACGACGACCTGGCGGACCTCGCCGCCGTCGCCGAAACGGGCGCCCGCGCTGCGCCCGAGCGAGTAGAGGCCGGAGGCCAGGGCGGCCATGTGGTCGGCGGCGTCGGGGTCGAGGCCGTGGACGGATTTCACCAGTCCGTCGGAGGAGAGCAGGACGGCGTTACGGGTGTAGGGGACCCGCTGGACGAGTCCGCTCAGCAACCAGTCGAGGTCCGAGGAATGGCCGGTTGGCACACTGCTCGCCATGGTGCATCTACTCCTTGTGCGCGTCGCCGGGGAGCGACGGTTCGTGGGGGGTCGGCTGGGATTCTGCGAGACCGATGCCGCGCTGGAACGCGGCCATCAGGCCGGGGTCGTGCAGGGCGTGGTCCTCGGGCTTGCGGGCCAGGGGTTCGTCACGCAGTTGGGGCGCGATGTGTTCCTGGGCGCGTCGCCTGGGGAGCAGGGGCCGCCCACCGTCCGCGGGCGCTGTGGGGAGCGGCGCGAGGAGGGATGCGGGCGGCCCCGTAGGGGCGTCGTCGGACCGGGTGGGGGCGGCGGCGGGGGTACGGGTGGGGTCGGGGTGGCCGTGGGGGGCCGGGGGGCGAGGGGGCTCCGTGTACCCGGTGGGCGCGGGGGTGCGGCTGGGGTCGTCGTAGGGGCCGGACGTGGAGGTACGGGGCTGCTCGCCGTATCCGTTCCTCCTCCTCCGGGCGCGGGCGGGCTCCGGGTGACTGTGGGGGGTGGGGGCCGGAAGAGGGGTGGGGGTCTGGGGCGCGGGCCTCGGCGGGGGTGTCGAGGCGGTCGGTGCCGGGCTCTGGCCGGGTGCGGGCACCGGGGGTACGGGGTGGGCGGAGGGCCGGCGCTCGGGTGTGGACAGGCAGTCGGCGTCGGTGCCGAGGAGGCCCTGGGGGAGGACGAGGACGGCCTGGACACCGCCGTAGATGTTGGACTGGAGGCGTGCGGTGATGCCGTGGCGGCGGGCCAGTGCGGAGACGACGAACAGTCCGATGCGGCCGTCCTGGAGCAGGTGCGCGGCGCTGACCTGGTCGGGGTCGGCGAGCAGGGTGTTCATCCTGGCCTGTTCGGTGACGGGCATACCGAGGCCGCGGTCCTCGACCTCGATCGCGAGGCCCGCCGAGACGTACTGCGCGCGGAGCAGGACGGTGGTGTGCGGCGCGGAGAAGAGCGTGGCGTTCTCGACCAGCTCGGCGAGGAGGTGGATGACGTCGGCGACGGCGTGGCCACGGAGGGTGCCGTCGATCGGCGGGACCAGTTTCACCCGGGGGTACTGCTCGACCTCCGCGATGGAGGAGCGCAGCACCTCGGTCATGCTGACGGGGTTCGACCACTGGCGGCGGGAGACGGCGCCGCCGAGCACCGCCAGGTTCTCGGCGTGCCGACGGACCCGGGTGGCCAGGTGGTCGACGTGGAACAGGCCCTTGAGCAGGTCGGGGTCCTCGACCTCGTTCTCCAGTTCGTCGAGGAGCTGGATCTCGCGGTGGACGAGGGACTGCAGGCGCCGGGCGAGGTGGACGAAGACCTCGACCTTCTGCTCGTTGCCGGTGGGACCGGCGAGCTTCGCGGCCTGGACGACGGCGGCCACGGCGGCTTCCTGAGAGCGGGCCAGTTCCCGGGCGAGCAGGTCGAACTCGTCGTCTCCCGCGGTGTTCGGCGGAAGGGCCGCGCGGGCCGGGAGCTGCTCCCCCTTGCTCAACTGTTCGACGATGGTGCGGAGTTCGGACTGTCCCCTGACACCGGAGCGGCGCAGGGCTTCGCAGCGGTCGCGCACGGCTCTCGCGGCGCGGTCCGCGCCGAGCGCGGCGGCGGTCACGGAGGCGACGGTGAGCGCGGCGGCGCCGGTGAGCGCGATCCAGAGGCCGGAGGTGGGTTCGGCACCGGTGGACCGGATGGTGAACAGGACGGCCGCGGCCCAGCCGAGCGCCACCGCGACGGCGGGGAGCACCGAGGTCCGCAGGAGTTGGGGGCGTATGCGGGCTTCCGTCGTGTGCGACGCGGGGGGCTGCACCTGGGGGGTGTTGCCGCCGGAGGCGGGCCGGGCGCCCGGCCGGCCGTGCCGCCCGCCCTCGCGGCGATCGGACCGCGGGGCGGGTGCGCGAAGTTGAGACATGAGTGTCCTTGGTACGTGCCCAGGAATCGGCGTTGCGGGGGTCGCTGAGGGTGGATTCTTCACGGGGTCGACGGCGGGGTGCGATGAACCTACCGATGATCACCGACCACACACTGTAGTCGCCAACCGTTCACGCGCGATGCGCAGTTGGCAAACTCACCCGTAGAGCTACCTCGTCTGGTATTGCCGCTCGCACGGCTGACCGAGAACACCGGCCGAAAGCGAACGGCATGGCCGGGAAGAACCGTCTGGACGGGCTGGACGGGCTGGACGGGCTGGAACGACAGAGGGCGGAGGTGTCGTCACACCTCCGCCCTCTGCGGAAATCGCCCCCGGCCTGGCTCTCGTACGCCTCCGGGACAGAAGCGGACCCACTCGGTCCGCTTCCCTGCGTCAGGGGGTCCGCGCGGCCTCCGGGGCGCCCCGGCCGGAGTCCGTACCGGGACCCCCGGGAGAGGTCCCGGCCCCCGTGGCGGCCTTTTCGTCCGCATCCGCTCCGGCCACACCCCTGGGGTGACCGTCACCCTCTGTTACGCCCGTGGTGTTCCATCCGCCCTGGGGGGCCTTGGCGACCGGCCGCCACCACGGGGTGTCCGGCAGCCGCTCGGCGCCGGGCTCGAAGGGCTGGCCGGGGATCGGCAGGGCGATGCGCTGGACGGCCCCGGCGGCGGCCGTCACCGTGCCCTCCCCCGGTTCGGCCCACGGGTGCGGGGCCAGGTTGAAGGTGCCCCAGTGGATCGGCAGCATCACTCCGGCGGGACCGCCGCCCTGGAGGTCCAGATGGGCCCGCATCCCCTCCTCGGGCGTCATGTGGATGTCGGTCCAGAACTCCGAATAGGCGCCGATCTGGATCATGGTGGCGTCGAAGGGCCCGTGGGCCTCGCCGATGTCCTTGAACCCCGGGAAGTAGCCCGTGTCGCCGCTGTGGAAGACACGGTGCTCGGGCCCGGCGACCGCCCAGGACGCCCACAGGGTCATCTGGCGGTTGCGCAGGCCCCGGCCGCAGAAGTGCCGGGCGGGGGTGGCGGTCAGCCGCAGGTCACCGATCACGGTGGACTCGTTCCAGTCCAGCTCGCGCAGCCGGGAGGCGGGGACGCCCCAGCGTTCCAGGTGCGCGCCGACGCCGAGCGGCACCGCGAAGACGGTGTCGGTGGCGGCCAGCTCCTTGATCGTCGGCAGGTCCAGGTGGTCGTAGTGGTCGTGCGAGATCACGACGACGTCGACCGGGCCGAGCGCGGCGAGCGGCGCGGGCACCGGGTGGAGGCGCTTCGGCCCCGCGAACGGGAACGGGGAGCAGCGCTCGCCCCAGACCGGGTCGAAGAGGACCCGGTGGCCGTCGATCTCGGCGAGGACGCCGGAATGCCCCATCCAGGTCAGCCGCAGGCCGGTGGCCGGGGGGCGGGCCAGGTCGGCGACGGTGGTGGGGTGGACCGGGATCGTGCCGGTGGGGGCGCGGCGCGAGCGGCCTTCCTTGTCGAAGTAGATCTTGGCGAACTCGACGCCGGAGCCGGAGGGGCCCCGGCGGGCCTGTTCGGGGTTCTGGAAGATTCCGTCCGCGAAGTTCGGCGAGCGCCGGATGCGGGCGAGGCGCGCACCCGTGGGGTCCGCGCCGAAGGACTCGGGGCGCAGCGCGCGCAGCCGCGCCCGCGGCGAACGGTCGGAGCCGGTACCGGTCACAGGACCTCCTGATCTCTGGGGGTCGTTCCATTATGGGCGGCTCCCGCGAAGGACGACGGGGGCGGGAGGGGCGGAGGAGATCGCTGATGGGCGGGAGGAGGGGCCGGGGCGGGTGTTCTGGGCGGTGAGAGAGCGGGGTGGCCGGGGGCGGCATGGGGTGGTCGATCGCCGCAGGCACGGTCCGGCCGGTACCGGGGAAGGGCGAGGTGGTCGGTTCGTGGCCGGCGGGAGGGCACGGACCGGCCCGCCGGTGCCCGCCGACCGGACAGGACCGTCCGGTCGTGACCGGAGGGCAGGGACGGCAGGGACGGCAGGGAGGGCAGGCTGACGGTGGGAGGTGCGGGCCGCGGCCGGTCGCGCTCGTCGGCGGGGAGGTCGCGTTCGTCTGCGGGACGGCCACGGTCGCCGGAGGGCGAGCGTCCGGTGCGCCGGATCACCCTTCATACTGAATCACTGTTCAGTATGGGCGGCCGCGGTCGGTGTGGGCCGCGCGGTCCGTCCCACCCGGAGGAGTCCCGTCATGAGTGCCGCCCCCCTGATGTCCGTCCGCTGGACCGATCATGTGACCGGGCGCCGGGGGTACCTCGTGGTGGACCGACTGGTGCGCGGGGTGGCCAGCGGTGGACTGCGGATGAGGGAGGGCTGTACGGAGGCGGAGGTCGCCGGACTCGCCCGTGGCATGACCATGAAGGAGGCCCTGCACTACGACGAGACCGCCCGGTACGTGCCGCTGGGCGGCGCCAAGGGCGGCGTCGACTGTGACCCCCGGTCCCCCGAGGCGTACGGCGTACTGGTGCGGTATCTGCGCGCGATGCGTCCGTACGTCGAGCGGTTCTGGACCACCGGTGAGGACCTGGGGCTCACCCAGGAGGTGGTGGACCGGGCCGTGGCCGAGGCGGGTCTCGTCTCCTCCGTGCAGGCCGTGTACCCGCTCCTCGACGACGAGGCCGCCGCCCGGAAACGGCTCGCGGACGCCTTCGCGGTCCGGGTGGACGGCATGGGGCTCGACGCGCTGGTCGGCGGTCTCGGGGTCGCCGAGTCCGTACTGGTCGCCCTCGACCGGGCCGGGCGGGAGCACCTCGGGACCCGGGTTGCCGTGCAGGGGCTCGGCACGATGGGCGGGGCGACCGCCCGGTTCCTGGCGCGGGCGGGTCTTCTGGTGGTGGCCGTCGCCGACGTCCGGGGCACCATCGTGAACCCCGGGGGCCTGGACGTCGAGGCCCTGCTCGCCGCACGGGACGCCCACGGGGCCGTCGACCGCGCGGCCCTGGGGCCCGGTGACCGGGAGGAACCCGGCGAGGCCTGGCTCGCGGCCGACGCGGAGGTACTGGTCCCGGCGGCCGTCTCGTACGCGATCGACGCCGGGAACCAGGGCCGGATCACGGCCCGCTGGATCGCCGAGGCCGCCAACATGCCGGTCCTGCCGGACGCCGAGGAGGCGCTCACCGCGCGCGGTGTGACGGTCCTGCCCGACGTGGTCGTGAACTCGTGCACCAACGCCTGGTGGTGGTGGACGCTCTTCGGTGACATCGAGGCCGACGCCGACCAGGCCTTCGACCGGGTACGCGGAGCCATGAGGGCGCTCGTCGGCGGGATGCTCGACCGCGCGGAGGCGGACGGCACGAGCCCGCGCGCCGCGGCACACGCGCTGGTCGCGGAACGGCTGCCGGTGATCGCCGAGCGCTACGGCTGGTACTGAGTCCACCGAAAGCGGTACGGGACGGGCTCACACGCCCCCGGCAGCACCGGCCGAAAGGGGCGGTGCATGGCCCCTGACGGGTGGGAACGGCGGGCGTCGCGTGGCGGACCGTACGGGGCAGACCCTTGTGATGATCATGCCCGTGTCATGTGCTGTGTAGGCTGCCCGGGTGGCAAGAGTGCGGTTGAGCGTGGCCGAACGGCGGGAGGAACTGCTCCGGGCCGCCGTCGAGCAGATCGAGGCCCGGGGCGTCGCGGCCGTCCGGATCTCCGACGTCGCCACCGCGCTGGGTGTCAGCAACGCCCTGGTGCTCTATCACTTCTCCTCGAAGGAACAGCTGGTCGCGGCCGCCTTCACCCATGCCGCCGAGGGTGACCTCACCCAGCTCCGGCAGATCCTCCGGCGCCGCTCGAGCGCGGTGCGGCGGCTGCGCGCCGCCGTCCGCTGGTACGCCCCGACGGGACAGGCCAAGGGCTGGCGGCTGTGGATCGAGGGCTGGGCGGCCTCACTGCGTGACCCGGAGCTGCGACAGGTCGCGCACACCCTCGACCAGGAGTGGAAGCGGTCGCTGGTGGAAGTGATCACGGAGGGGACCGCCACCGGGGAGTTCCACTGCGCGGACCCGATGGCGGCGGCATGGCGGCTCACCGCCTTCCTCGACGGCCTCGCGGTGCAGACGACCGCCTACCCCGGGGGCCTCTCCCGCGCCGCGATGCTGCGCTGGGCGGACGCCGCACTCGTCCGTGAACTCGGGCTCCCGGCCCCCGGGAGCGACGGCGGCGGCACGACCGACGAGAAGGCGACCGCCACGACCGAGACGCGGGCGCCCGGCGCACCGGCCGAGGAACCCGGGGCGAACGGGCGCACGTGACCGCCGGGGAGCGCACGGGCCGACCGTCGACCCCCGGCCTCCGGGACAACGGCCGCCCCAGCGGTGAGGCGAGGCGTGATCGTCCGGCCGTCGACCGACGGACCGAAGGACCGACGGACCGACGGATCGACCGGCGCGGCGTCCGACCGCGTGACCGGCGACCGGCTGACGGCCGTCGTCGTCCGGCCGGTACGCGGACCGGTCGGACGGCGTCCGCCGGTCCGGGCACCGGCAGGCGGCGGTGTCTGCCGGACGGTCGACCGACGGACCGCACCGGGGCGGGAACCGGCGGACCGTCGCGGCGGGAGCGGCCTCGGGGCCGACCACCGACGCGCGGCCGCATGGGCCCTCAGGGCCCGGTGGCCCACCGCCCCTCGGACCGTGGGACCGAGCGCCCCGCTCGCCCATGACCGTGGCCCTCATCGGGTCCGGCCGGCCGCCGGGTCCGCCCGTGGGCCTCGCCGGTTCGGGTCGGCCGCTCGTGGCCGTTCTCCGTTCAGACCAGTTCGAAGACCGCCGAGACCGTGATCTGCTCCTCGATCTCACCGGGAGCCAGCGGCACGCTCGGCTCGTCGGCCGACATGCCGGGCGCGGCGCCGGGGCCCGGGCGTACCGACTCGCCCTCGCTGAGGGAGACCAGACGGCCGAGCCGGTGGCCGCTCAGCCGGGCGTGCTGCTCCGCCTTGTCGTGCGCGTCCCGGTAGGCCGCCTCCCGGGCCTTCACCCGCAGCGAGGTCGGGTCGGCGACGTCGAAGACGACTCCGTTGATCCGGCCCTCCTCCCCCGTGGCGTCGTTGACGACGCCGATGACATGGCCCGTCCGGTCGATGTCCCGGACCTTCACCGAGAAGGTCTGGCCCGCCTGGTAGCCGGTCACCTTGCTCTCCCCCTCGGTGTTCTGGGTGTAGACCGGGGCGAGCGAGAGGCTGTCGGTGCGGATGTCCCGCTGCTCGATGCCCTGTCTGCGCAGGACGTCCAGGAGGGCTTCGGACGCCTTGCTCTGGGCGGCCATCGCCTCCTTCGCCGTCTTGCGGGTGGCCTCGACGCCGACGGACAGGATCGCCAGGTCGGGCGCGGCGGCGGCCCGTCCGTTGCCGGTGACGGAGACCGTCGCGGGCGTCTCCGCCGGGGCCGTGGCGCGGGGGACGGACCGCTCGGGCGTGGCGGCCAGGGCGGGGGCGGCGGGGGCGGCCAGGAGGCCGCCGAGCACGGCGGTGGCGGCGAGCAGTCGGGCGGTACGGGCGGCACTGGGCCGTCGGATCGTCACGGGCGGTCCCTTCGGGAATGGGTGCCGGGGCTCCGGCGGGCACATCCCAGCACCCGGCGCCGCCACCACCCGTACGCCACACCTGGCAACGGTCCCCTTCACTCTTCCGTACCCCTCGCGCTGTCCGCTCCCAGCCGGTTCGTCCCGAACGGACTGTCCGTCCCCGGCCGGGTGCTCAGGTCTCGACGAGCGGCCGGTAGGCGTCGGCGTGCAGTCCGAAGGTCCAGGCGACTCCTTCGCGGGCGGTCCGGGTGGTGGGCGGTACCCGGAGCCAGTAGGTGCGGTGGCTGCCGTCCGGTTCGGGCGTGGAGTTGACGACCTCGACCATCACCACGTCCTCGTCGCCGTTCAGTGCGATCCGCCAGAGCCTGCCGGTCTCGTCGCGGTGCTGGTGCCGGGCGCCGGAGGCGGCGAGGTAGCGGTCGTAGCCGTAGTGCTCCAGCATCACGCGCCTCAGTTCGGCGTTCTCCTCCTCCCGTATCCGCTCGGGGGTGAGGTCGGCGAGCCCGGCGAGGAACGCGGCGGGCACGGGCATGCCGTGCCAGGCGTGCAGGGCGAAGCCGTCGGCGAAGGCCAGCGCGGGCCCGTCGCCCCGGTCGAGGCGGCCGGCTTCGTCGCGGTGCAGCGTGACGGGCCGCTCGCAGAGCACGACGGCGTTCTCGTAGGGCCACCACCAGCCCGCGTGCTCGGCGACGGCGGCGAGACCCGCGAGCCGCTCCCCGTGTCCTTCGAAGGCGACGAGCCAGGCGGCGTCGTGCTGGCCCAGCACCGCGTCGAGCAGCAGGAGGCGGGCGTCGCCCGTCTCCCGCGTCCGCTCCGCGCCCTCCAAGGCGTCCGTCACCCCGGCCCTTATCCGGTCGGCGAGCATCCGGGTGAGGTCCCACAGGACGGCCCCGGTGCTCCGCCAGTGGTCTGCCCAGCCCGCCGGGCCGAGCGCGTCGTGGAGGCGGCGGCGCTCCTCGGCCCACGGCCGGGTGCGCACCTCGTCCCGTACCGAGCGGCCCCGGTCCGCCAAGGCCGGTACGAGGGTGACGGCGGCCAGCGGCGAGTCGGCCCAGACGAGGTGTTCCGGCGCGGGGAGCCCCGCCGTCCGGTAGGCGTGCCGGACTCCCGCCTCGGCGGCCGCCCGGTCGGCGGGCCCGGTGGCGGCGGCGACGGACCGCCACTTGTCGAGTGCGGTGGTGTGGTTCATGTCGGTGTCCCCCCAGGTCTCTGTCCGGCCGGGTCCCGGCCGGGTCTGTGTCGGATCTGTGTCGGATTCTCGGAACCCCTGTCGGACCTCTGTCCGGCGGAGTCCCTGTCGGGCGGTGTCCGAGCGGCCGGGGCCCGGCCGGTGGCGGCTCGGCCGGATTCGCCGGTTCTCCGTCGGGCCGGGTCTGCGGACAGACGGGTCTCCCGACAGACGGCTCCCGGCCAGGTGGCCGTTCAGCCGGGCGGCCAGGTGGCCGTTCAACCAGATCCCCGGTCCGCGTGCCTAGGCCGGGCCTTCGAGCGCGGCCGGATCCCGGCCGGTTCGCCGCTCGGCCCGATCCCGCTCGGTCAGTCCGCGACGATCCGGAACGCGCCGGGCACGTACTCCCGCTGACGCACCACCCGGTACCAGCCCTTCGGCAGCGCTATCGGCGCGTGCTCCTCGTGCACCACCCGGCCGCCCTCGGGCAGTTCGAGCAGCAGCGGGCCGAAGAGGCCCGGCTCCCTGACGAGCCTGCCCGGCCCGGGGACGGCGTGGGCGTGCCGGGTGACCTCGCCCAGGGCGAGGACCATACGGCCCCTGGCGTCCCTGGGTTCCCCCTGGGCGGTCCTGGCACGCGCCGGAACGGCCGTCTCGTCGACGGGCGCGATCAGTACGTCTCCCTGCCGGTACATGGCTCTCCCCATCCCCGTCCGGCACCGGTGGCCGGACACGGGAACGACGCTAGGGCCCGGCACTGACAATCGGCTCCGGACCGACCCGGCGGGGGGCGTTGTCAGCGGCGCTTGGTACAACTCTTGGCGTCAGTCGATCCACGGCGTACGTCGTACGTCATCCGTCGTCCGGGAGCGCAGTCATGACCATTGGCCACTACTTGCAGGAGTTCCACGGCCTGCCCGTGTTCGAGTTCCCGGACGCGGAAGCCCGGGTCGAACTGCCCGACGCGGGGGCGGTCGCCTGGCGGATCTCCGCCCCCACGTACTGCGGCCCCCGGGACGAGCAGTGGGCACCGCGCTTCGAGCGGTTCCTGAAGGCGGTCGACGCGGGCCGGGTGCGGGCCCTCGTGGTCGGTGGCTGGAACGAGGCGTACGACACCTCGTCGGCGGAGGTCGTGACGGCGCTGATCGGCGCCAACGACCGGCTCTCCGGGCTCGAAGCGGTCTTCCTGGGCGACATGGTCGTGGAGGACTGCGAGATCTCGTGGATCGTCCAGTCCGACGTGACGCCGTTGCTGGCCGCCTACCCGGAGCTGCGCGGGCTCGGTGTGCGCGGGGGCACGGGTCTGGTGTTCCCGCCGGTCCGGCACACCGGGCTGCGGGGGCTGGTGGTGGAGACGGGCGGTCTGCCCGCCGAGGTGGTGCGCGGGATCGCGGGCAGCGACCTGCCCGCCCTGGAGGACCTGGAACTGTGGCTCGGCACCGACGAGTACGGCGGCGACAGCACGCCGGACGACCTGGCCCCGGTGCTCGACGGTTCGTCCCTCCCGGCCCTGCGCAGACTGGCGCTGCGCAACAGCCTGATCCAGGACGAGGTGGCCGCCGCCGTGGCGGGCGCCCCGGTGGTCGCCCGGATCGAGCGGCTCGACCTCTCCATGGGGGTGCTCACCGACGAGGGCGCGACGGCGCTGCTCGAAGGGCAGCCGCTGACGCACCTCAGCCATCTCGACCTCTCCCACCACTACGTCTCGGACGCGGTGCGGCTGCGGGTGCTCGCCGCGCTCGAACCGCACGGTGTGACCGTCGATCTCAGTGACGCGCAGGAGCCGGAGGACGACGGCGACGGCGACGTCTTCCGGTACGTCGCGGTCGCCGAATGACCGCCCGCCCGCGCCTCGTGGTCGTCGGTGATCCGGCGGGCCGCCGCGTCGCGTTCTTCCAGGACGCCCTGCGGGCCGCCGGACTGCCCGAGGCGCGGGCGGTGTCCTGGCCCGAGGTGCTGCGCGGCACCGCGCGGTTCGCGGCGGGCGAGACCGTGCGGCTGGACTCGCCCGGGGAGGACCCGGAGGCCGACCGGCTGCTGCGGGGGCTCGACGATCCGGCGCGGGTCGAGGGCACCGGCCGCTGGTACGCGCGGTTCGTCGCCGCGGCGGCGGACCTCGGCCGGACCGTGGCAGCGGCGGGCGCCACGCTGGTGGACGATCCGGCGGAGCTGGCGGTCCTGTTCGACAAACGGCTGACCCACGGTCTGCTCCGTGCGGCCGGGGTGCCGGTGCCGGAGTCCCCGACGTCGGGGCCCGCCGCTCCGGCGGTGCGCGGCTGGGCGGACCTCAGGGAGCTGACCGGGCGGCCGGGGCTGCGCCGGGTGTTCGTGAAGCCCGCGCACGGCTCGTCCGCCTCGGGGGTCCTCGCGGTCGAGACGAACGGCGCGGGGCGGTGTCAGGCGACCACGTCGGTGGAGCGCGGGTCCGACGGGCGGCTGTTCAACTCGCTGCGGGTCCGGCGCTACTCGCGCGAGGACGAGATCGCCGCGATCGTGGACGCCCTGGCTCCCGACGGTCTGCACGTCGAGCGGTGGCTGCCCAAGGCGGCGCAGGGCGGCCGGGCGGCCGATCTGAGGGTGGTCGTCGTCGACGGGCGGGCCACCCACGCCGTCGTCCGCACCAGCCGCTCGCCCATGACCAATCTGCACCTGGGCGGTGCCCGGGGCGATCTGGCGGCGGCACGGGACGCGATCGCGGCGGCGGGCGGACGGTGGACAGACGCGCTGGAGGTGTGCGAGCGGGCCGCCGCCGTCTTCCCCGGCACCCGGTGCGTGGGCGTGGACCTGCTGCCCGGCTCGGGCTGGCGCCGGTTCGCCGTGGGCGAGGTCAACGCCTTCGGCGATCTGCTGCCCGGTCTCACCGGGCTGCCCGGCAGCGGAGCCGAGGGCCTCGACACCTACGCGGCGCAGGTCGCCGCCCAGTTCCCGGACTTCCGTCCACCGCAAGGTGCCCCGGCCCCGGGGCACCACGACCGCACCGCAGGAACGAGCACCACGTGAACGAGCACCATGTGAAGCAGCACCACGCGACCCGGCCCGACATGCCCCGGCCCGACATGAACGTGATCGTCGGAAGCCACGACCTGCTCCTGGTCACCCTCGACACGCTCCGGTACGACGTGGCGGCGGAGCTGGCCGCCGAGGGCCGCATCCCGCACCTGGCCCGGCATCTTCCCGGCGGGGTCTGGGAGCGGCGGCACGCGCCGGGCAGCTTCACCTACGCCTCTCACCAGGCGATCTTCGCGGGGTTCCTGCCGACGCCGACCGGTCAGGGGCCGCATCCGCGCCTGTTCGCGGCGCGTTTCGCGGGCAGCGAGTCGACCGCCGACGGCACCTGGGTCCATGACACCCCGGACTTCGTCTCGGGCCTCGCGGACGCGGGCTACCGGACGGTGTGCGTCGGCGGGGTCGGCTTCTTCAACAGGCGGCCGCCGCTCGGGAGCGTGCTGCCGGACCTGTTCCAGGAGAGCCACTGGGAGCCGTCGTTCGGCGTGGCCTCCCCGACGTCCTTCGAGTCGCAGGTGGCGTGCGCCGAGGAGGTCGTCGCCGCCCTGCCGCCCGAGCGGAAGCTCTTCCTCTTCGTCAACGTGTCGGCGCTGCACCAGCCCAACTGGTTCCATCTGCCCGGCGCGACCCGCGAGACCGGCGACTCCCGGGCCACCCACGCGGCGGCACTGGAGTACGTCGACCGGCACATCGGGCGGCTGTTCGACGCGATGAGCAGCCGCCGCCCGTGCTTCGCGGTCGTCTGCTCCGACCACGGCACGGCGTACGGGGAGGACGGGTACACCGGCCACCGTCTCGGCCACGAGGTGGTCTGGACCGTCCCGTACGCGCAGTTCGCGCTGGCGGGCCCCGGACAGGAGGCCACGGCATGACGGACGACGCCCTCCGCCCGTACCGCGCCTATGTGTACGCGTACCCGCACAAGACCTCGTACCGGCCGCTCCCCGGTCCGAAGCCCCCGCTCGCCGCGCTCTGGGCGGACGAGCCGAAGGACGCGCTCTCCCTCTACGCCCACATACCGTTCTGCGAGGTCCGCTGCGGGTTCTGCAACCTCTTCACCCGTATCGGCGCCCCGGACGAGCTGACCGCCCGCTACCTCGACGCGCTCGACCGCCAGGCCACGGCGGTGCGCGAGGCCCTCGGGGACGGATCACCGGTGCGGTTCGCCACGGCGGCCTTCGGCGGCGGCACGCCGACCTTCCTCACCGCCGCCGAGCTGGAGCGGCTCTGCGACATCGCGGAGAAGCGCATGGGGGCCGATCTGCGGGCGATCCCCCTGTCCGTGGAGACCTCGCCCGCGACGGCGACCGCCGACCGGCTCGCGGTCCTCGCCGAGCGGGGCGCGACCCGGCTCAGCATCGGAGTGCAGAGCTTCGTGGAGGCCGAGGCGCGGGCGGCGGTCCGGCCGCAGCGCCGCGCCGACGTGGAGGCGGCCCTCGGCCGCATCCGGGACACCGGCGTGCCGGTGCTGAACATCGACCTGATCTACGGGATCGACGGGCAGACGGAGCGGAGCTGGCGCGCCTCGCTGGACGCGGCCCTCGCCTGGGAGCCGGAGGAACTGTATCTGTACCCCTTGTACGTCCGGCCGCTGACCGGGCTCGGCAGGCTCTCGGCTGCCGGGCGCGGGGCTGCGGACCTGGAGTGGGACGCGCACCGGCTGCGCCTGTACCGGTACGGCCGCGACCATCTCCTGGCACGGGGCTACGCCCAGGTGTCGATGCGGATGTTCCGGCGGGTGGACGCGGCGCCGCTGGGTCCGGACGACCACGCCTGCCAGACCGACGGGATGATCGGCCTGGGCTGCGGGGCCCGGTCGTACACCTCGGAGCTCCACTACTCCTTCGACTACGCGGTGGACATGCGGGAGATCCGCTCGATCATCGACGTGTACACGGGGACGGCGGACTTCTCGCGCGCGGAGGTGGGCAGACGGGTGGACGCCGGGGAGGCCCGTCGCCGTCATCTGCTGCAGTCGCTGCTCCAGGCGGCGGGGATGCCGGTGGCGGGGTACGAGGAGCGGTTCGGTTCCTCGCCGTTCGCCGACTTCCCCGGGGAGCTGGCCCGGTTCGAGGCACGGGGCTGGCTGGACGCGGGGGCGCCCGAGGGGCTGCTGCGGCTGTCGCCGGAAGGGCTCGCGCACTCCGACGGACTCGGCCCCGAGCTGTTCTCCCCCGCCGTGCGGGCGGCGATGGCCGCGTACGAGCCGAAGTAGGGGGCGGCCGTGGACCTGACCCTGCTCTACCGGGGGCCGCTCGCCTCCTGCGACTTCGACTGTCCCTACTGTCCCTTCGCCAAGCGCCGTGACAGCAAGGAGCTGCTGCGTGCGGACCGGGCGGCGCTCGACCGGTTCACCGGGTGGGCGGCCGACCGGGCCGAGGACCGGCTGCGCGTGCTGTTCACCCCGTGGGGCGAGGGCCTGGTCCGGTCCTGGTACCGGCGGGCGCTGGTCGACCTGTCCCGGCTCGCGCACATCGAGCGGGTGGCGATCCAGACGAACCTGAGCTGCCGGACCGACTGGCTGGCCGAGGCGGACCGGGAGAGCGTGGCGCTCTGGTGCACGTACCACCCCGGGCAGACCCCGTACGAGCGGTTCCTCGGCAAGTGCGGGGAGCTGGCGGACCTCGGGGTCAGGTTCAGCGTCGGGGTGGTCGGGCTGCCCGAGCACCTGGAGCACGCGCGGCGGCTGCGGGAGGCGCTGCCGCCGCACGTGTACCTGTGGGTGAACGCGGCCGAGGGGCACACGTACACCGACGCGGAGGCCGCGCGGTGGACGGAGCTGGACCCCCTCTTCCCGTACAGCAGACAGCCGCACCGCTCGGCGGGGCTGCCCTGCCGCACCGGGGAGTCGGTGATCTCGGTGGACGGCGAGGGCACGGTCCGGCGCTGCCACTTCGTCCGGGCCGAGCTGGGGAACCTGTACGACGGTTCGTACCGTGCGGCCCTGCGGCCCCGCGCCTGCCCCCTCTCCGTCTGCGACTGCCACATCGGCTACGTCCACCTGGAGACGCTGCCGCTGTACGACGTGTTCGCCGGTGGGGTCCTGGAGCGCATCCCCGCCGCGGCGCCGCTCAGAGGGGCATGAGGTCCGGACGCTTGGCCTCGACGTGGTCGCCGGAGCTCTCGCCGCGCAGCCTGCGCCCGATCCACGGCACGAGGTACTCCTTCGCCCAGTGGATGTCGTCGCGCCGCACTTCGAGCGTGCCGCGCGGCGGGACCGGCGGCCAGGTCTGGTCCGGGTCGGCGGGCACCGGAAGACCGAGGACCTGGGCGGCGCGCAGCGCGACCCGGGTGTGGCCCTCGGCCGAGAGGTGCAGCCGGTCGTCGTCCCAGGCCCGCCGGTCCTGCACGGACCGCAGCGACCACAGGTCGAGGACCGGGCAGTCGTAGCGGTCGGCGATGGACCGGACGTGGGCGGTGTACGTGGCGATCTTGCCGCGCAGGTGCTTGAGCACGGGGATGTCACGGGTGTCGAAGCCGGTGGTCACCATGACGGTGCCGACGGCGGAGGTCAGGTCGGCGACGGCGCGCTCGAAGCGCTCGGCGACGTCGTCGGGGTCCGTGCCGGGGCGGATGATGTCGTTGCCACCGGCGCAGAAGGTCACCAGGTCGGGGGCGAGTTCCTTCGCCCGGGGGACCTGTTCCGCCACGATCTGGTCGAGGAGACGCCCGCGTACGGCCAGGTTGGCATAGCGGAAGGCGTCGTGCTCCGGCAGCTGGTCGGCGAGCAGTACCGCGAAGCGGTCCGCCCATCCGACGTACGTCCCGTCGGGTCCGGGGTCTCCGACACCCTCGGTGAAGCTGTCACCGATCGCCGCGTACGACCCGAATGCGTTCTTGTCTGTTGATCTCGAATCGTCTGCCACGGAGCGACATCCTTCCCTTTCGGATGTGACCTACGCGACCGTAAGGAGGGGTTGACGCCGGGTGACATATGACACCGATAAAGAAATTGCCAAGCCGGAATACGCCGGAGGCCCGGCACACGGGGGTGCCGGGCCTTCGGTGGGGCGGGTGCGTCAGACGGAGACGCCGTGCTGGCGGAGGTAGGCCAGCGGGTCGATGTCGGAGCCGTAGCCCGACGAGGTGCGGATCTCGAAGTGGAGGTGGGGTCCGGTCGAATTGCCGGTGGAGCCGGAGAGGCCGATCTGCTGCCCGCCGGAGACCGCCTGGCCCGCCGAGACGGCGAGCGAGGAGAGGTGGGCGTACTGCGAGTAGTTGCCGTCGGCGTGCTGGATGACGACCTCGTTGCCGTAGGCGCCGCTCCAGCCCGCCGAGACGACCGTGCCCGCGCCGACGGCGCGGACGGTGGTGCCGGAGGAGGCGATGAAGTCGACACCGGTGTGGTAGCCGGAGGACCACATGGAGCCGGAGGCGCGGTACGGGGTGGAGAAGCCGCCGCTGACGGGCTTGACCCAGCCGGAGGAGGAGGCCGAGGAGCCGGAGGACTGCGTCGTGGCCGAGCCGGAGTCCGGGGTGGTGGCCTGGGCCGCCGGGCGCTCGGAGCTCCGGCTGGTCTGCGTGGAGTCGCCGGAGCCCTGCGCGGGGGCCTTGTGCTCGGCCTTCGGGGCGGCCTTGGCGGGGCTCGCCGGGACGGCGGCGGGAGCGGTGCTCCTCGCCCCGAGGGTGAGCTTCATGCCGGGCAGGATGAACGAGGGGTTCTCGCCGACGACCTGGCGGTTGTCCGCGTAGAGCCGCTGCCAGCCACCGGTCAGGCGGTGCTCGGCGGCGATCTTCGAGAGGTGGTCGCCGCGGACGACGGCGTATGTCTTCGGCGTGGCCGGGGCGGTGACCGGAGCCGCCGCAGGGGCCTTGGCCTGGGCGGCGACGGTGACGGTCCGCGCGGGGGCGGTCGGGGCCGCCTGCTCGGCGGCGTGGGCCCCGGTGGCGCCGAGGAGCGGGAGGGCGACGACGGCGCCTCCCGTACCGGCGGCGGCGATGCCCCGGGTGAGGGGGTTGTTCCTGGGACGGCGGTGCTTACCCTTCGCGGGCATGGCGAATTCCTCTCCGGCGCCTGCGAGGTGAGCTGTCGGGTTCGGACGGGAGATGTCCGGCCGCGCTCTCGCGCGACTTCACCCCGAGCCGTCCTGCGTCGCGGGACCGGCGTACTTCATGGGTCCCCCGCTCCTGCCATGCATGGGATGAGTGGGAATTCCGGACGGTGGCAGGATTCGGCGGTCCGACCGGATTGACGGTGACGCTAGACGAGCGTTTCGGTGCGAACAAGCCGATGCTTTATCAGTTCCGCGCCCACTCGCCGCCGGGCCCGGAATTCCGGTCACCCTCCGTGGATGGCACTGCTTCGACTCCCTTTTTCCGTAGGGCGATTGCGTCGCGCGCCCGGGCACGATCCGTCACTTCTATGACGCTGCTCACGCTCCGATTCCCATCTCATCTGCAATCAGGGCGTGTTATCCGGAACGTGTGAATACGGACAGATCGCCCATTCCTATCCAGGGGGTGCGCCCCGTTCGTCCTGCCTGGATGATTGACCCTTGGAATCGGCCCCGTGCCGTACCCGAACGCCACTTTCTCCAGGAGCATCCGTGACGCAGCAGCTGCCGCAGGTCCCGCCCGTCGAAGCGAACGAGCCCGAGCTGGCCGAGGTCCGCAATTTCCGGGACGTGGGCGGCCTGCCGACGACGGACGGGCGCGCGGTGCGCTCCGGCCGCCTGTTCCGCAGCGGCCACCTCGCCCACGCGACCGAGGAGGACGCCGCCTTCCTCGCCTCGCTGGACCTGCACACCGTCTTCGACTTCCGCAACCAGGCCGACGTGCGCGTCGAGGGGGCGGACGTCGACCTTCCGGGCGTGCGCAACGTGAACATACCCCTGAACGACCCGGCCGACGGCAAGGAGTTCTGGCGGCTGGTGCGGGACGGGGACATCGCCCAGCTGCGGGAGATCCTCGGCGGGGACAAGGCCGCCGACCGGATGGCCGATTCCTATCGGAAGATGGTGGTCGAGCGGACCGCCGACCACAGCCGCATCCTGCACGCGCTCGCGGAGGACAGCGTCCCCGCGCTGATGCACTGCGCGGCGGGCAAGGACCGCGCCGGGCTCTCGATCGCGATCACCCTGCTCGCCCTCGGGGTCGAGCGTTCGGCGATAGAGGCCGACTACGTGAAGTCGAACGACCCGCACCGCCGGTACAAGGTGAGCCGCAGCTCCACCGCCTCGGACGCCATGTCGCCCGAGGTGATGGAGCTGCTGAGCCCGCTGTTCGACGCGCGGGTGGAGTATCTGCGAGGTGCCTTCGAGACGATCGAGGAGACCTGGGGCTCGGTGGACACCTACCTCGCCGAGGGCCTCAAGCTGACCCCGGAGACCCTCGGCCGACTGCGGGAGCGCCTGCTCACCGAGGTCTGAGCCGGACCCTCCGGGCCGCGCCGACTCCGTGGAGCGCGGCCCTGGCGAACCCGTACGGGCCCACCGCCTCTCGCCGACCGCGCCCTAGGGCCCGTCTGACAATTCCCGCCTGCCTCACGACGCCATGCACGCACTCTCGGCGCACCGTCCCCAGACCCACGTACGTCCAGTACGAGGGCCTGGGGCCAGCACGCCGAGAGCACGCACCTGACGCCGCGCGGCCGCCCTGCGGGCGACGACGGGAATTGTCAGACGGGCCCTAGTTCTGCCCGCCCATCATGAAGAGCAGGTACAGGAAGCCGGCGAAGAGGTGGCCCGCCACCAGGTAGGCGAAGAGGCGGAGCACCAGGCCCTTGGGGAACTTGCCCTCACCGCGCTCCTCGCCGGTGACCGCTGCGTGCTTCTCGGACATGTCGAACCTTTCGGAGGAAGGATCAGGCGGGGTCAGCGACGGTGCGGAGTTCCGTCGCCGAGGCACAGCTCGGCGACGGGGCTCTGCATCAGGGTGTGGACGAAGAGCAGCTCGGCCCCGCTGGAGGTCGCGGCGCCGATGCGGTGCGGGGTGAGCGAGTCGAAGTGCGCGCTGTCCCCGGGGTCGAGGATGTGGACGGCTTCGCCGAGCGCCAGGCGCACCCGGCCCTCCAGGACGTGGATCCACTCCTCACCGGAGTGGACCCGCACGATGTCCGCACGGGTGGCGTACGGCACGTGGACCCGCAGGCACTGGAGGGCGCGCCCGGCGCTGCCGGCCTGCCGGTAGATCCAGCCGTCCGCCTCGACGGGCTCGGAGCGTCCGGCGCGGACCACGGGGTCCCGTTCGGGGGGCGTCTCCCCCAGCAGCTCGGAGACCGTCGTACCGTAGATGCGGGAGAGGGCGAGCAGCATGGGCAGCGAGGGCTGCCGGTTGCCCGTCTCCAGCCGCGAGAGGTGGGCGGGCGAGAGACCGGCGCGCTGGGCGGCGGTCTCCAGGGTCAGTCCCCGGCGGCGGCGCAGGCCCCGCAGCTGCGGGGCGACGTCCGGCAGGACGTCGGGAAGGGCGGGGGCCGGGGTGTTGTCCCCGGGGACATGGTCCATGGGTCCATTCCGCCAGGATCGTGCCTCTGAGGCAAGTTTCTTGCCCCAGAGGCAAAAGCCCGGGGAGCGGGTACGGGCCCGGCCACGGAGAGATACGACCCCGGGGCCGGGGCCCGGCGACGCGCGGGTCAGCGCTGGGCGACCGCCTGTTTGACCAGTGTCCTGCCGAAGTCCCACATCAGCCCGCCACCGCTGTGGGCGTCGTCCATGACCGCGGTGAAGGCGGTGACGAACCGGTCCACGTCCGCCTCGTCGATGACCAGCGGCGGAATCAGTTTGATCACCTCCAGGCGGTCCCCCGAGACCTGGGTCAGGATGTGGTGGCGCTGGAGCAGCGGGACGACGACCATCTGGGCGAAGAGACCCTTGCGGGCCGCCTGGAGCATCGTCCAGCGCCCGCGCAGTCCCAGTGAGGACGGACGGCCGAACTCGATCCCGATCATCAGACCGCGCCCGCGGATCTCGCGCAGCAGCTCGTACCGGGGCACCAGCTCCTTGAGCCGTCCGGAGAGCAGGTCGCCCATCCGGCGCGCGTGGGCGACCGTGCCCTCGTTCTCCATGACCGAGAGGACGGCGAGCCCGGCGGTCATGGCCTGCGCGTTCGAGCCGAAGCTCGCCGAGTGGACCAGGACCCGGTCCATCGACGAGTAGACCTTCTTGAAGATCCAGTCCTTGCCGAGGGTGGCGCCGACCGGCACGTAGCCGCCGGAGAGCGCCTTGGCGACACAGACCAGGTCCGGCTCGACGCCCTCCTCGTGCTGATAGGCGTAGAAGTCGCCGGTCCGGCCCAGACCGGTCTGCACCTCGTCGGCGACGAGCAGGGCCCCGTGCCGGTGCAGCAGCTCCTGGGCCGCCCGCAGGAAGCCGGGCGGGGACTCCTGGACGCCCTTGCCCTGGACGGGCTCGACGACGAAGGCGGCCACGTCGCCCCCGCGCAGCTCCCGCTCCAGCGCGTCGAGGTCGCCCAGCTCGATCGCCGTGTCGGGCAGCAGCGGGGCGAAGCCGTCCCGGAAGCCCTTCTCACCGTTGACGGAGAGGGAGCCGACGGTGAGCCCGTGGAAGGCGTGGGAGCAGTGCAGGACCCTGGGGCGCCCGGTGGCGTACCGGGCGAACTTCAGGGCGGTCTCGACCGCCTCGGTGCCGCTGTTGCCGAAGAAGACCCGGTCGAGATGGGGGCTGTGCGCCAGCAGGCGCTCGGCGAGCAGCCCCGGCAGCGGCTGGCAGTCGAACCGGGTGAGGTCGGCGAGCTGGGCGTCGAGGACGTCGTGGAGGGCCTTGCGGACGACCGGGTGGTGCCGTCCGAGGCCCATCACTCCGAAACCCGCGAGCATGTCGAGGTGGTCGACGCCGTCGGCGTCCCAGAAGTGGGCGCCCTCGGCCCTCTCGTAGACCTTGTCGAAGCCGATGGTGCGGAGCATGCGCGGCAGCTGGTGGTTGAGGTGGCGGGCGTGCAGCTCGTAGCCCTCGCCGCCGCGCTCGGCGAGCAGCGCCCGCAGGTCGAACTCGCCCTTCACGCGTCGCTCACCCGTTGTTCCCCGAGACGGTCTCCCGGACCGCGCGCAGGGACTCCTTGAGGGAGCCCATGGTGGCGAGGACGGCGGTGGGCTCGTATCCGCAGTGGGCCATGCAGTTGGCGCAGCGCGGGTCCTTGCCTCGGCCGTACTTGTCCCAGTCGGTGTCCTCGACGAGTTCGCGGTACGTGGGGACGTAGCCGTCGCTCATCAGATAGCAGGGGCGCTGCCAGCCGAAGAGCGAGTAGTTGGGAATGGCCCAGGCGGTGCACGGGAAGTCCGCCTTTCCTTCCAGGAAGTCCAGGAAGAGCGGCGAGTGGTTGAGCCGCCAGCGGCGCCTGTTCCCTCCGGCGAAGGCCTTCCTGAAGAGTTCCCGGGTCTGCTCGACGCCGAGGAAGTGCTCCTGGTCGGGTGCCTTCTCGTAGGCGTAGGCGGGCGAGATCATCATTTCGTCGACCTGGAGGTCGTCGTTGAGGAAATTGAGGACCTCGATGATCGTCTGCGGGGTGTCGGTGTTGAAGAAGGTGGAATTGGTGGTGACCCGGAAGCCGCGCCGCTTGGCCTCCTTGATGGCCGCCACCGCCTCGTCGAACACGCCCTCCTTGGCGACGGACTCGTCGTGCCGCTCGCGCAGGCCGTCGATGTGCACGGCGAAGGCGAAGTACGGCGAGGGGGTGAAGTTCTCCAGCTTCTTGCGCATCAGCATCGCGTTGGTGCAGAGGAAGACGTACTTCTTCTTGGCCACCAACTGGCGGACGATCTCGTCGATCTGAGGATGCATCAGGGGTTCGCCGCCCGCGATGGAGACCATCGGGGCGCCGGATTCGAGGACCGCGCCGACCGCCTGGGCGACCGGCATCCGCTGCTTGAGGACGCCCGCCGGATGCTGGATCTTGCCGCAGCCCTCGCATTTGAGGTTGCAGGCGAACAGCGGCTCCAGCTCGACGATGAGCGGGAACTTGTCCCGCTTGCGGAGCTTCTGTTCGAAGAGGTAGGTCCCGACCCGGACGGACTGACGGAGCGGCATGGCCATAACTCGTTCACCTCCTGGGGAGCAGCAAAGAACGGTGCCATTCGAGAAACGCGGGAAGGACTGCGCGAAGGACACGGAAGGCCGATATTCCCCCGCGTACCGTGCCGATCCGGACCAGCTCATGTTCAGGAGCGTCCACGACCACCCGGACGGCCGCAACCGGGCGCACGTCCGGACCGCCCCAGGGGCCCCCGGCGGCGCGGGCGGCTCCCAGGGTCGCGGCGGACTCCATGTCGACGGCGACGGCCCCGGTGGCCCGCAGCGCGGCCCGCTCGGGCCCGCGCACCACATGGTCGGAGCCGATCAGCGGCCCGGTGTGGACGGCCCGCCCCGGCACCGCCCTGACCAGGGCCTTCACCAGGAGCTCCACGCCGGTGCAGAGCGTCGTGCCGTCCGCTCCCCGGGTCTCCCCGGCGACGACCAGGTCACCCGGGTGCATTCCGGGGGCGAGGCCCGCGCAGAAGCCGGAGGCGATGACGGCCGCCTCCCGGCCCCCCTCCGCCGTGAGGGCCCGGGACACGGCCGTACGGGCCCGCTCGGGGCCCATCCCGGTGCGGAGCACGGTGACCGGCCCGGGGGCGCCGCCCCGGTCGCCGCTGCGCAGGGCGAGCTGCTCGATGCCGAGCGCGCAGGCGATCAGCAGCGGCGGCGGGGCGGCGGGGCCCGGCTCCCGCCCCATCAGCGGTCCCCGCCGAGCGAGGCGCCGACCGGGGCACCCGGCGCGCCCGCGGGCGCGCCGCCGGGCGCGGGCTCCCCGTGGACGTACCGGCCGAGCGCGGTGACCGGGAAGACCTGGCGGTAGAGGTGGTAGTTGATGGAGAAGTCCCAGGGGAAGCCGGTGCCGGTGAAGTGGGGCTCGTCCCAGGAGCCGTCCTCCCGCTGGGTGGCGGCGAGCCAGTCGACGCCCCGCCGGACGGCCTCGGACTCCCGCTCCCCGGCGGCGAGCAGCGCGATGAGCGCCCAGGCGGTCTGGGAGGCGGTGGAGGCGCCTCGGCCGATCCACTCCTCCTCCCGGTACGAGCGGAGGTCCTCGCCCCAGCCGCCGTCCTCGTTCTGCACGGTCCCGAGCCAGTCGACGGCCCGGCGCACGGCCGGGTGGGTGACGGGCAGTCCGGCGGCGGTGAGGGCGGGCAGCACCGAGCCGGTCCCGTAGACGTAGTTGACGCCCCAGCGGCCGAACCAGGCGCCGTTGGGCTCCTGTTCGGCGAGCAGCCAGGCGATGCCCCGGCGGGTGCGGGGGTCCTTGGCCAGGCCCTCGTGGGCGAGCATCTCCACGACGTGGGCGGTGACGTCGGCGGAGGGCGGGTCGATCACCTCGCCGAAGTCGCAGAACGGCAGCTTGTTGGGGAACGCGCTGGTGTTGTCGGCGTCGAAGGCCCCCCAGGCGCCGTTCCGCGACTGCATCCCGAGGGTCCAGCGGATGCCCCGCTCGGCGGCGGCCCGCACCCGGGCAGGGTTCGGGTGGTCCACCCGGCGCAGGGCCAGCAGGACTTCGGCGGTGTCGTCGATGTCGGGGTAGGTGTCGTTGTGGAACTCGAACGCCCAGCCGCCCGGGGGCAGTCCGGGTCGCTGCACCGCCCAGTCCCCGGTCCGGGTGATCTCCTCGTCGAGCATCCAGTCCACGGCCTTCACCAGGGCCGGGTGGTCGGGGCTGAGCCCCGCGTCGGCGAGGGCGATGGTGGCGAGACAGGTGTCCCAGACCGGTGACTGGCAGGCCTCGATCATCCGTGAACCGTCCTCGCCCCGCACCGCGAACCGGTCGAGGGATTCGAGACCTGCCCGCACGACGGGGTGCCCCAGGTCGTAGCCGAGGAGGTGCAGGGCGATGATCGAGTAGACGGCGGGGGGCTGGATGCCGCCCCAGCAGCCGTCGTTCTCCTGGCGCTCCACGATCCAGCGGGCGGCGAGGTTCATGGCCGTGCGGCGGACGGCGCGGGGCGCCACCCGGTGGTAGAGGCGCAGCGCCTTGTCGAGGCGCTGGAAGAGCCCGTCCCAGCCGGTCGCGGGGGCCAGTGGCCGGGGCGGGTTCGGCCGGGCGGGGTCGGTGTGGAGTTCGTCGAGCGGGAAGGGCGCGGGGCGGACCGGGCGCGTCGCGGAGACGACGGTGAGCGGCACGATCGTCTGCCGGGCCCAGCAGCCGAAGTCGTAGATGTTGAGCGGGAACCACTTCGGCAGGAAGAGCAGTTCCGGCGGCAGCTCCGGCAGGTCGTCCCAGCGCCACCAGCCGAAGAGGGCGAGCCAGATCCGGGTGAAGACCCGGGCGGAGGCGATGCCGCCGCGCGCCCTGACCCAGGCGGAGGCGCGGGCCATGTGCGGGGCTTCGGGCGGGTCCCCGGCGAGCCGCAGCGCCACGTAGGCCTCGACGGTGGCGGAGATCTCGCCGGGCCCGTCGTGGAAGGTGGGCCAGGAACCGTCCTCGTACTGGAGGCGGCGGACGTGGAGGGCGGTGGCCCGGGTGGTGTCGGCGTCGAGGATGCCGAGGAACTGGCGGAGGAGGAGGTCCTCGGCGTCCATGGTGACGTTGGTCTCCAGGTCGCCCTTCCACCAGCCCGCCGGGTCCTGGTGGGCGAGCAGGTGCCCGACGCCCCTTTCCAGGGCCCGTGCGGCGGGGCCGTCGGCGCCGGAGGCGTCGGTGTCGTGCGTGGTGCTGGCCGCGGCCGCCCGGGGGCCCACGGCCCCCGCGCTTCCGTCGGTCGTCGCTGTCATGGCTTCCCCTTTGCGGCAGTCGGATTGCTTCTGCTTCCACGGGTCTGCCGTCGGCCGGCGCCGTGAGGCACCGGCCGGCGACCGCGAACTCATATCAGGGTGATGGTGATCATCTCTTCCGTACGACGACGAAGTCGGCGAGTGCGACGAGCTGGGACCGCAGGGTGGCCGGCATGTCCACCTCGTTCAGGGCCCCGATCGCGACGGCGTGCTGCCGCCGGGCCTCCTGGGCGGTCCACTCGCGTCCTCCGGCCTCCTCGATGAGGGCGGCGCGGGCGGCGAACTCCTCCTCGGAGAAGCTGTCGAAGTCGGTGGACTTGGCGTCCGCGGCGAGGAGTTCACCGAGCTGCTCGGACGCCGGGCCGCCCGCCGCGAGGGCGGCGACGACCGGCAGGGACTTCTTGCGCTGGCGCAGGTCGCTCCAGGTCTGCTTGCCGGTGGCCTCCGGGTCGCCCCAGATGCCGAGGAGGTCGTCCACCGCCTGGAAGGCGAGGCCGAGGTGGTAGCCGTACTCCTCCAGCTTGTCGGCGGTGCGGTCGTCGGCGCCGCCCAGGACGGCGCCGATGGACACCGCGCAGGCGAGCAGGGCGCCCGTCTTGTTGCCCTCCATCTCCAGGCACTCCTCGACGGTGACCCGCTCGCGGTGCTCGTACGAGATGTCCTGGGCCTGCCCGTCGATGAGCTTGCGGGTGGCGGTGGTGAGGCGGCGGGTGGCCCGGCCCGCCTCGACGGTGCCGAGTTCGAGGAGCAGTTCGTTGGCGAGCGCGAACAGCGCGTCGCCGACGAGGATGGCCTGCGCGGGGCCGTGCACCTTCCACACGGTGTCCCGGTGGCGCCGCTGCTCGTCGCCGTCCATCAGGTCGTCGTGCAGCAGCGAGAAGTTGTGGACGAGCTCCACGGCGACGGCGCCGGGGATCCCGACCTCGGGCGCGGCGCCCGCGACCTCGGCCGACAGCAGGGCGAGCGCGGGGCGGACGGCCTTGCCGCCGTCGCCGTCGGCCGGGTTGCCCTGCGCGTCGATCCAGCCGAAGTGGTAGGCGGCCACGGTGTCCATGGGCGGCGCGAGGCGGTCGACGGCCGCCCGCAGTACGGGGGTGGACAGGGTCCGCCCCCGCTCCAGCAGTGCGGACACGTCCGCGGTGTCGACGGCCGGATTACCCGGCGGCACAGTCGGCACGGTCTCTCCTCTTGTTCCGGTACTCACACTCATGCCGCCTCCTGCAGCGGATGGTCATGGCGGCGGCCGAGGGTGGAGAGCGCGGCGCCCGCGGCGCTCAGACCGCTGCGCACCGCACCCTCCATGGTCGCGGGCCAGCCGGTGGCGGTCCAGGCCCCGGCCAGGTAAAGCCCCCGGGCCCGGGTGCGGGCACCGGGGCGGAGCCGGCCGACACCCGGTGCGGGGGCGAACGTCGCCGTCCGCTCCCTGGTGACGAAGAAGTCGCGGACGCCCGCGCCCCGGGCGGCGGGCAGCAGCCGCTCCATCTCGGGGAGGTACTTGGCGCGCAGGGCGGCGACGGGCTCGTCGATCTCGTCCTGGGCGGCCGACTGGGAGACGGCGAGGTACTGGCCGCCGCCGGTCAGCCCGGAGGACTCGGTGCGGTCGAAGACCCACTGCACCGGGGAGCCGAGGGCGGTGAAGAAGGGGCGCTTCAGCACCTTGCGGCCGTACACCACGTGCAGGTTGAGGATCGGTGCCGTACCGATGTCGAGGAGCCGGTCGGGGTCGTCGAGGGCGCCCTCGGGCAGCAGACCGTGGGTCTCCTGCTGCGGCACGGCCAGCACGACGACGTCCGCTTCCAGGGTCTCGCCGGGCACCTCCACGGTCCAACGCCCGCCGTCGGTGCGGGAGATCCGCTCGGCCTTGGTGCGGAGCACGGTACGGACCCCGAGGGCGTCCAGTTCCTTCGCGGCCCGGGTGTCGTGGAGTTCGCCGAGCGGGACGTGGGCCCAGCCGATGTCGGCGGCGCCGGGCTCGGAGAGCAGCCCGGTCTTGAAGACCATCGCGGCCAGCCCCATGGAGGACTCCGCCGCGGGGGCGTTGAGGGTGGGGACGCCGATGAGGTCCCACAGCGCCTCGACGGCCCGCGGGGACTGTCCGTACCGGCCGAGCCAGGTGGCGAAGTCGATGCCGTCGAGGGCTGGGTCGGCGGGGTCGAGCTTCTTCAGGGCGAGCGCGGCGCGGCCCACGGAGGCGCGCTCGGCGAGCGAGAGGTGCGGGTAGCCGGCGAGGCCGCGCGCGAGGTGCAGCGGCACCGGCAGGGCGTCGCGGCGGATCCGGCCCAGGCGGGGGCCCGCGGGCCCGCCGACGTCGAGCACGGGCACGTCGAGGCGGTCCTGGAGCGGGGCGAGCCGGGCGCCGTCGATCCGGTCGAGGAACCAGCGGTAGGCGGTGCAGCAGCGCAGGTAGACGTGCTGGCCGTTGTCGACGGACAGGTCGCCGCGCCGGAACGAGAAGACGAGGCCGCCGAGCCGGGGACGGCCTTCGAGGAGGGTGACGCCGAGTCCCGCCTCGGCGAGCCGGAGCGCGGCGGTGACGCCCGCGAGTCCGCCGCCGACGACGACGGCGCGGGGCTGCCGGTCGGTCCGCTCGGTCGCGTCGTGGGTCACGCGGTCTCCGTTCGGGTCGTCTCGGGCGGGCGGGGCGCGGTCGCCGCCGGGGCGGCCGGGGCCGCCGCGAGCAGGGACGCCGGGGCGGCGCCCGCGGTTGCGCGGCGGCCGGGGGAGGACGGCGCCATCAGACGCGCCTCCTCACGGTGCGCCGGGCGATGTGCCGGGTGTCGAGGCCGGAGAGGCCGCGCACCGCGACGTACGCCTTCTCGCGGCCGGGCAGCGAGACGCGGCCGCGCAGCACGGCCTCGGGATCGCGCTCGATCCGGTCGAGGAGGCGCCGGTAGATCCCGGCCATGGCGGCGACACAGGCACCGCTGCGCCGGTCGAGCATGGGCAGGAGCCGGTAGCCCTCGGCGAACAGGGCGCGGGCGCGCCGCACTTCGAAGTGGACGAGGCCCGCGAAGTCGGAGCCGGGCGGCGGGGTGCCGCCGCCGAAGCCTTCGCCGCAGCCGAACTTGGCGAGGTCGTCGGCGGGCAGGTAGACGCGTCCGTTGCCCGCGTCCTCGCGTACGTCCCTGAGGATGTTGGTGAGTTGGAGCGCGAGGCCCAGGGTGTCGGCGTACTCGGGGGCGCGGTCGGCGCCCTGGGCGCCGGGCGCGGTGCCGAAGACGCCGAGGGAGAGCCTGCCGATGGCCCCGGCGACGCAGCGGCAGTAGACCTTGAGGTCGTCCCAGGTCTCGTAGGTCGCGCCGCGCACGTCCATGAGGACGCCGTCGATGAGTTCGTCGAGTCCGTCGAGCGGGATCGGGAAGCGGCGGGCGGAGTCCGCGAGGGCGACGGCGACGGGGTCGGTGTCGTCCTCGTCGACCTTGTCGGCGCGGACGCGGTCCAGGAGGGCGCGGGTGGCCTCCAGGCGGTCGCGCTTGACCTCGGGCGGGAGCGGGCCGTCGCCGATGTCGTCGACGCGCCGGGAGAAGGCGTACAGCGCGGACATCGCCTGTCGCTTCTCGGTCGGCAGCAGCCGGATCCCGTAGGCGAAGTTCCGCGCCTGCTGTCCGGTGACGGCCTCGCAGTAGCTGTAGGCGGCCAGTACCGGTGCGGACGGCTGGGGCTGTGCCTCCACGGTCGCGCTCACCCCTCTTTCCGCGCCCGGAGCAGGACCGCTCCAGCCTGGCGCATCAGGCTCGGCTTGGTGGACTTCGGTGCCCCGGCCAGCACGTCGTAACCGGCGTCGGTGATCGCGTCGAGCGCCGCGTGGCCGCCCGCCGTGAATCCGGCGAGGAGCAGGCGGAGCCGTCCGTGGACGCTGCCGACGAGCGGGCCGCCCGCGTGGAGCAGGTCGCGGGCGCGCTGCGCCTCGAAGGCGATCAGGGCGCGCACGGACGCTCCGGCGGTGGGCCGGGCGAGGTCGTCCTCGGTGACGTGGAAGCGCCTGAGGTCCTCGGCGGGGAGGTAGACGCGGCCGTCGGCGAGGTCCTCGGCAACGTCCTGGAGGTGTTCGACGATCTGGAGGGCGGTGCAGATCTCGTCGGAGCGGCGGATCCGCTCGGGGGTGTCCGTCCCGGTGATCGCGAGGACGAGCCTGCCGACCGGGTTGGCGGACAGCTCGCAGTACGCGAGGAGCTCGTCGTACGTCTCGTAGCGGCTGACCGACTGGTCCTGGCGGTTGGCGGCGACGAGGCCGAGGAAGGGCGCGGGGGTCAGCCCGCAGCGCCGTACGGTCGGCTGGAGGGCGCGCAGCAGGGGGTGGCGGGGGACGCCGTCGAAGACCCGGTGGAGGTCCTCCTCGAAGGCGTCGAGGAGGGCCAGCCGGTCACGGGCCGTCTCGGGGTCGAGCCCGAGGTGGCGGGCGTCGGAGCCGCCGGGGGCGAGGTCGCCGTCGCCGATGTCGTCGACGAGGCGGGCGAAGCCGTAGACGGCCATGAGGTCGTCGCGCCAGGCCCTGGGCAGGAAGAAGGGGGCCACCGGGAAGTTCTCGTCCGCCGCCTTGCCGAGCGTGGCGCGCGCGGAGGCGTCGGGGCGCCCCTGCCGGGTGTCCGTCACAGGGCACTGCCCGACGGAGGGACGGCGACACCCTCGTGGAGCTGGAGATTCTGCGTCATGGCCGTCACGTCTCCCGTTCTACACTGCCGATCCAATCCATCCTATTTCGGACACGCCGCCGACCCCCGCGCGGAGCGCCGCCGTCACGGCGCCCGATGACTGTGGAGTATCGCCCTACTTGCCGCGAAACAGACCGGTCCAGCTTACGTTGTACGACGTCCGTCGGCGTTCCGGGGTGGCAGCTGCTCCGCCGCCCTCCCGAACGCCCCGCCAACCGGCTCTGGATCAAGGGGAGTTCGGGCAGAGGCGGAGGTCAGGAAGTGCGGGTCCCGGAGACGACCATGGCGAGCGTGGTCTCGACCACCGCGTTCCTCCGCTGGGCGGGGAGGCGGCGCAGGGGGCCGTCGAGCAGGAGGAGCGACAGTCCGTGCACGGCCGACCACGCGGCGGCTCCCCCGGCGGCGCGGGCGCCCGGCCTGGGGTTGCCCGCGAGGGCTTCGAGTGCTTCGCGGAGCAGGGTGAAGGCGCGGATCTCGGGCTCGGCGGGCTGCCGGTCCTGCGCGGGCCCCGGTGCCCGGAACTCCCCGGCCGTCAGGTCCGCGCCGGTCGGCCGGGGGGCGCAGAACGCGGCCCGGTAGAGCCCGGGGTGCTCCACGGCGAAGCCGACGTACGCCCGGCACAGGGCCCCGAGTCTGCGCTCGGCGGCGAGGGCGGGGTCGTCGGCGCCGGGCTCGCGGGCGGCGGCGTGCTCCATGGCCTCGGCCAGGACCCGCTGGGCGTGGGTCCTGACGGTGTGCAGGAGCTCGCCCCTGCCGTCGAAGTGCCGGTAGGCGGCGGTGGGTGAGACGCCGACCCGGCGGGCCGCCTCCCGCAGCACGACCCGTTCGGGGCCGCCTTCGGTGGCGAGGTCCACGGCGGCGCAGATCAGCGCATTGCGCAGATCGCCGTGGTGATAGGTCTTGCCCCCCGAGTTCGCTGCCATGGGCTCATCCTGCCCGATGTTGACCGCATGAACATTCCAGGCGACCGGGCGAGGGGCAAAAAACGGAACCGCCCCCACCGGAACAGTGGGGGCGGTACGGGGCCGGGGGCGGCTCAGCGGGCGGTCTCCCGCTCGTACGCCTTCAGGACCTCTTCCGTGGGCCCGTCCATCAGGAGCTGGCCCTTCTCCAGCCAGAGCACCCGGTCGCAGGTGTCCCGGATGGACTTGTTGCTGTGGCTCACCAGGAAGACCGTGCCGGCCTCCTTGCGCAGCTCGCGGATGCGCTCCTCGGAGCGGATCTGGAACTTGCGGTCGCCGGTCGCCAGCGCCTCGTCGATGAGGAGGACGTCGTGGTTCTTGGCGGCCGCGATGGCGAAGCGGAGCCGGGCGCCCATGCCGGAGGAGTACGTGCGCATGGGCAGGCTGATGAAGTCGCCCTTCTCGTTGATGCCGGAGAAGTCGACGATCCCCTCGTAGCGCGAGCGCACCTCTTCGCGGCTCATGCCCATGGCGAGACCGCCCAGGATCACGTTGCGCTCACCGGTGAGGTCGTTCATCAGCGCCGCGTTGACGCCCAGGAGCGAGGGCTGGCCGTCGGTGTAGACCTTGCCGCTCTCGGTGGGCAGCAGTCCGGCGATGGCACGCAGCAGGGTGGACTTGCCCGAGCCGTTGGTGCCGATGAGGCCGATGGCCTCGCCCCGGTAGGCGGTGAAGGTGACCCCGCGCACCGCGTGCACCTTGCGGACGCCCCGGCTGACCTCGGCCTTGCCCCGGCCGATGATGCGGCTCATGGCGGCCGTGGCACTGCCCTTGCCGCCGCCACCGGCGTTGACGCGGTAGACGATGTGGACGTCGTCGCAGATGACGGTGGGGACGTTGGACCGGTTCGTGTCAGCCACGGCCGTACCTCTCCTCGGCCTTCCAGAAGTAGACGAAGCCGCCGACGCCGAAGACTACGGCCCAGATCAGGGCGGTCAGCCAGACGTGCGCGGGCAGGTTCTCGGAGCCGTAGCCGTCGATGAGGGCGAACCGGACGATGTCCATGTAGATCGCCGCCGGGTTGTACATGAGGATGTCGGAGATCCACGCCGGCTTGTCGGCGAGCATCGTCCGGAGCGAGAACATCACTCCGGACGCGTACATCCACGTACGCATGACGAACGGCATCAGCTGGGCCAGGTCGGGCGTCTTGGAGCCCATCCTGGCCATGATCATGGCCAGGCCGATGTTGAACACGAACTGCAGGAACAGGGCGGGGAGGAGCAGCAGCCAGCGGGGCGAGGGGTAGCTGCCGAAGAAGATCGCGATCGCGACGAGCACGATCATCGAGTACAGCAGCTGCTGGAGCTGCTGGAGGGAGAACGAGATCGGCAGGGTCGCCCGGGGGAAGTGCAGGGCCCGCACCAGGCCCAGGTTCCCGGAGATGGCCCGCACTCCGGCCATGACCGAGCTCTGGGTGAAGGTGAACACGAAGATGCCGGTGACCAGGAACGGGATGTACACGTCCTTGCTCATGCCTTGCCCGGCACCCAGGATGAGCCCGAAGATCAGGTAGTAGACCAGGGCGTTGAGCAGCGGGGTCGCCACCTGCCACACCTGACCGAGCTTCGCCTGGCTGTACTGCGCGGCGAGCTTGGCCGAGGAGAAGGCCAGGATGAAGTGGCGGCGGCTCCACAGCTCACGGACGTACTCGAGCAGTCCGGGCCGGGCACCGCTGACCGCCAGACCGTACTTCTCGGCGAGCGCGGCGGGCGTCAGACCCGCGTCGACGGACGGGGGCGCGCTCGTCGCGACCGCCCCGCCCTGCTGTGTGTCACTCACAAGTCGAAACTTTCGTGTTCAAGATGGGCGGCACGTCGGTACCACGATGTCAGACGACCGGGGGGCGGCCCAGCCGGGTCAGCCGCCACACCGTACGCCACCTCATGGGGCGGCGCGGTCCGCAGGGAGTGCTCCAGCCGGCGCGGAATCCGCCGAACCACGCCTTGAGGGCGGGGACCGAGGGCCGACGGGCCAGGGTGAGCAGGAGCCAGACGCCGAGATACACCGGCACCAGGGGCGCGGGCAGATTGCGACGTGCCAGCCAGACTCGGTTGCGGGCCACGTTGAAGTGGTACGAGGCGTGCCGGGAAGGTGCTGTGGTGGGGTGCAACAGCACCATGTCGGAACGGTAGTCGATCATCCAGTCGGCGTCGAGCGCCCGCCAGGCGAGGTCGGTCTCCTCGTGCGCGTAGAAGAACTCGTCCGGCAGACCGCCGACTTCGGCGAAGACCTTCGTGCGGACCGCGTTGGCGCCGCCGAGGAAGGTGGTGACCCGCGAGGAGCGCATCGGGTCGGAGGCGCGCAGCCTCGGCACGTGCCGCCGCTGGGTCTCGCCGGTCACCGGGTCGGCGATCCGGAAGGTGATGATGCCCAGGCGCGGGTCGGCGGTGAACGCCTGCCGGACCAGCTCGGCGGTGTCGGAGTGCGCGAGCAGCCCGTCGTCGTCGAGGAAGAGCAGGACGTCCACGTCGGTGCCGCCGGGGCCGAAGGCCTCGATGCCGACGTTCCGGCCGGCGGGGATGCCGACGTTCTCGGGCAGGTCGACGGTGCGGACCCCGTCGGGCACCCCGGTGACCGGGGTGCCCTGGCCGACGACGACGATCTCGACGGGGTCGCCCTCCTGCTTGGCGACCGAGTCGATCAGCGCGCGCAGGTCGTCCGGGCGGTTGCCCATCGTGATGACGACGGCGCCGACCTTCAGCGGACTGCTCACGGCGGGCCTCACTTCAGCCTGCTGGAGACCATGATGGACACCAGGTGCAGCACGGTCTGCAGGAGTGCGATCCCGGCGAGCACGGCCACGCCGAGCCGGGTGAAGAACAGATCGCCGCGGATCTGGTCCGCGACCGCCAGGGCCACGATGAGCAGCGAGGCCTCGATGCCGAGGACCAGCCGGTGGAACTTCAGCGCACCGGCGGCCCGGCGGGCCAGCGCCATGCCGGAGGAGCGCGGCTCGGAGGCCGACTCCTTGACCGGCGGCAGACCGCCCTGGTGCCGGGCCACGCCGACGAGGTCGGTCTCGGCCTTGATCAGGATGGCGCCGAGCGCGGCGAGCGTGCCCAGGAAGGCCCACAGCCAGTCGATCCGGCCCGAGCCCCACAGGTCGGCGGCGCGCAGGCCGAAGCCCACGAGCACGGCCGCGTCGCACAGATAGGCGCCGACCCGGTCCAGGTACACGCCGCTGAGCGAGAACTGCTTCTTCCAGCGGGCCACCTCGCCGTCGACGCAGTCGAGCAGCAGGTAGAGCTGGACCATGAGCGCGCCGAGCAGCGCTCCGGGGATGCCCGGCACCAGCAGTGCGGGGGCCGCGAGGACGCCCGCGAGGGTCATCACGTACGTCAGCTGGTTCGGCGTGATCCTGGTGCCGACGAGCCGGCGGGTGATCCGGAGCGAGATCTCCCGCATGTACAGGCGGCCGCCCCAGTGCTCTCCGCTGCGGCGGTCCTTCACACCCGGCGGGTGGACGACCGGGCGGAGCTCAGCTACGGATGGCTTTGGCATAGTCGGCGTACGCGTCCCTGATCTGGTCGTCGGACAGGTCGAGGTGTTCGAGGATGGTGAAGCGGCCCGGCCTGGTCTGCGGGGCGAAGGACACCGCCTGGACGAATTCGTCCACGGTGAAGCCCATCTCCTGCGGCACGACGGGCAGGCCGTGCCTGCGCAGGGTCTCCACTATCCGCGCGGTGCCCTCCTGGGCGCCGCGCAGGTGCATGGCGAAGGCCGCGCCGAGTCCGCACTGCTCGCCGTGGCTGGCGGCGCGGGTCGGGAAGAGCAGGTCGAAGGCGTGGCTGATCTCGTGGCAGGCGCCCGAGGAGGGACGGCTGTCCCCGCTGATCGACATGGCGATGCCGGACATCACGAGGCCCTCGGAGAGGGTGACGAGGAAGTCGTCGTCGCCGACGCCGCCGGGGTGGCGGAGCACTGCCTCGCCCGCGCTGCGGGCCATGGCCGCCGCGAGGCCGTCGACGGGCTCCCCGTTCACCCGGTGGGACAGCTCCCAGTCGGCGAGGGCGGAGATGTTGGAGATCGCGTCGCCGATGCCGGAGCGCACGTAGCGCACCGGGGCCTCCCTGATCACGTCCAGGTCGATGACGAGGGCGATCGGGGTGGGTACGCCGTAGGAGCCCCGGCCGTTGTCGTTGTCCAGGGTGGAGATCGGGGAGCAGATCCCGTCGTGCGACAGGTTGGTGGCGATGGCCACCAGCGGCAGCCCGACCCGGGCCGCCGCGTACTTGGTCACGTCGATGATCTTGCCGCCGCCGAGGGCGACCACGGCGTCGTACCGCTTGCCGCGCATGGCGTCGGCGAGCTTGACGGCCTCGTCGATGGTGCCGCCGGAGACCGGGTACCAGTCGGCGCCGGGCAGCTCGGGGGCGAAGTGGTCGCGCAGCTTGAGGCCCGAGCCGCCGCTGATGGCGACGGCGATCTTGCCGTTGCTGGAGATCCGCTGGTCCGCGAGGAGCGCGGACAGGTCGTCCAGCGCTCCCCTGCGGATGTCGACGACGACCGGCGAGGGGATCAGCCGGGTCAGTACTGGCACGCGATCCCCCGGCCCTTCGTGAGGTCGTCGTGGTTGTCGATCTCGACCCACTTGACGTCGCCGATGGGCTCGACGTCCACGGTGAAGCCCCGGTCGACGAGCTCCTGGTAGCCGTCCTCGTAGTACAGGTCGGGGTCGCGCTCGAAGGTGGCCTTGAGGGCGTCGGCCAGTGCCTCGGCGGCCTCGGCCTCGATCAGGGTGACACCGATGTACTCGCCGGTGGCGGTCGCCGGGTCCATCAGCTTGGTGATGCGCTGGACGCCCTTGCCCTCGGCGGTGATGACCTTCATCTCCTCGTCGGCGAGGTGCTTCACCGTGTCGAGGGCGAGGATGATCTTCTTGCCGTCGCCGCGGGCGGCGAGCAGGGTCTTCTCGACGGAGACGGGGTGGACGGTGTCGCCGTTGGCGAGGATCACACCGCGCTTGAGGACCTCACGGGCGCACCACAGGGAGTAGGCGTTGTTCCACTCCTCGGCCTTGTCGTTGTCGACCAGGGTGATGCTGAGGCCGTACCGCGCCTCCAGCGCCTCCTTGCGGGCGTAGACGGCCTCCTTGCGGTAGCCGACGACGATCGCGACCTCGGTGAGGCCGATCTCGGCGAAGTTCTTCAGGGTGAGGTCGAGGATCGTGGTGTCGCCGTCGACAGGCACGAGGGCCTTCGGGAGCGTGTCGGTGTAGGGACGCAGTCGCCGTCCGGCACCGGCTGCGAGTACGAGGCCGATCATGCTGTTTCTCCTTCGTCGTGAACGGCGGGTGCTCCGGAGGAGACCCAGAAACGGATGGACTCCACGAGCACCACGAGCGCGACGGCCACCGCCAGGGCGGTCAGGGCCAGGGTGAAGTCGTCACCGCGATCCGCCAGCAGGGCGGCGAGGACGGTCACCAGGAGCGTGCGCCCCTCGTGTCCGCCGGTGACGCGCACCAGCCAGGCGGGCGGCGCGCCGGTGCCGCCGCGGATGCGGTACACCGTGTCGTAGTGATGGTAGGCGACCGCCGCGACCAGCCCGAACGCCGCGGGGAGGGCGCCCGGGGAGTCGGAGCGGGCCGCGAGGACGAGGACGGTGGTGTACTCGGCGGCGCGGAAGAGCGGCGGGAGCAGCCAGTCGAGGGCGCCCTTGAGGGGGCGGGCGACGGCCGCGCCGGCGAACACCACGTAGAAGACCGCGGCGACGACCGTCTGGGTGGCGCCGAACGGGCCGGCGAGGACCGCGGCGAGCAGGGCGCCCGTGGCGATCAGCGCGAGGACCAGCGGCGGGAGCACCAGGATGCCGGTACGGCGCAGGGCGCGGCCCGCGATCCCGGCGAGCGGACCGGAGTCCGCGAGGTCGGCCAGCGCCTGGGCGGCGCGGTCGGTGCGCTTCGCCTTGCGGGTCAGGGAGCGCAGGACCCGGCCCGCCGTGGTGTAGCAGGCGCCGAAGGCGCAGCCGACGATCAGCGCCCAGAAGACGATCCGGGGGCTGGTGACGGCGGTGAGGACGGCGATCATCGCCCAGCGCTCACCGATCGGCAGGATGATCATGCGGCGGGCCCAGACGGTCCAGCCGAGGCCGTCGAGCCGGTCGGAGAGGGCGGCGGTGGGGCTGGTGTTGGCGGTGGCGTCGTGGTTGGCCTCGTTGAACGAGAAGTCCACGACGTGCCGGCAGGTCATGAGGACCATCGCGCCCAGCGCCAGGGCCCAGACGTCGTCGCCGTTCCGGGCGGCGCCGAGGGCGAGGCCCGCGTAGAAGGCGTACTCCTTGGCCCGGTCGAAGGTCGCGTCGAGCCAGGCGCCCATCGTCGAGTACTTGAGGGCGTAGCGGGCGAGCTGCCCGTCGGCGCAGTCGAGGACGAAGGAGACGAGGAGGAGGACGCCCGCCGCCACGTATCCGGCGCGGTCGCCGGTCGCGGCGCAGCCCGCCGCGACCAGGGCGGTGAGCAGTGAGGCGGTGGTGACCTGGTTGGGGGTCAGTCCGCGGCGGGCGCACCAGCGGGCGATGTGCCGGGAGTACGGGCTGATGAAGAAGGTGGTGAAGAAGCCGTCGTGGGCCTTGACGGCGGAGCGCAGGCGGACGGCCTCCTCGTCGACGGCGTCCACGGCGGTACGGGCCCGGTGGCGGGCCTCGGCGTCGGTGGGGACGGCGGCGACCAGGGTGCCGAGCTGGGGCCGGTGCACGGCGACGCCGTCGGCGTCGAGGGCGTCGGCGAGGGTGCCGGTGAGGTCGTCGGAGCCGTGGGCGGTCGCGGTGCTCAGGGCGCGGGTGAGCGCGGGGCGGGCCCCGGGCTGCGCGGTGAGCGCGCCGGGTGCGGCGGCGGCGGGGAACCGGGGGTCGGTGAGGGCGAGGCGCAGCGCGTGGCGGTGGCCGACGAACCGGGCGTCGACGAGGGCGACCCGTTCACCCGCGGGGACGGTGGCCAGCAGCGCGGCGGCCTCGTCGGCGCCGGAGGCGGCCCTGACGTCGAAGCCGAGCGACCGCAGGTCTCCGTCGAGCGAGGAGCCGGGTGCCGGGGGGCCGGTGAGGATGGCGGTCGACAGACGAACTCACTCCTTGGAGCTGACGGAGGGGCCGGCGGAACCCATGGCGGCCCCGGACACGGCGGTGCGGCCCGGCACCGGGCGGCGACACGTCGGCTGAGGCTATCGGATGAACAGAAGCGTGAGTTCACCGAGGCTTCGCGGGCAGGACGCCCCCGGGCCCACCCGTGTGCGTACGGGTGCGCCGCGTCCTGCGTAGATCATCATCGGTGATCGGCGGCCCGGCTCACAAACCCCGGTCCCGGGGCGGGGTCCGACCCCCGCACAACGCCTTCCCGCCACTCCCCGTCCTGAATACATCGTCGCAGGTCAGAGCATATGACAACGGTGTTCAGTACCGTGTTGCGCATACCCCCCACCCGTAGTTCACTTGCGCATCGGAGCACTTGTGGACCACATGATCTGGAGGCCATGCGATGGGGGCTGGACACGACCACGGGCACAGTCACGGCGGCCCGGCGCCCACCGGGACGGCGGGCCTCGCCTACCGGAACCGGCTGCGGATCGCGCTGGGCATCACACTGTCCGTGATGGTGGTCGAGATCATCGGCGGAGTGCTCGCCGACTCGCTCGCGCTGATCGCGGACGCGGCCCACATGGCGACCGACGCGGTCGGCCTCGGGATGGCGCTGCTCGCCATCCACTTCGCCAACCGGCCGCCGTCGGGGAACCGCACCTTCGGCTTCGCGCGGGCCGAGATCCTGGCGGCGCTGGCCAACTGTCTGCTGCTCCTGGGCGTGGGCGGCTACGTGCTGTACGAGGCGATCCAGCGGTTCATGGAGCCCGCGGAGACCAAGGGCGGGCTCGCCATCGCGTTCGCGCTGGTCGGTCTGGTCGCGAACGTGATCTCGCTGTCGCTGCTGATGCGGGGGCAGAAGGAGAGCCTGAACGTGCGCGGGGCGTACCTGGAGGTCCTCGCGGACGCCCTGGGTTCGGTCACCGTGATCGTCGCGGCCTCGGTCATCCTGCTGACGGGCTGGCAGTACGCGGACCCGATCGCCTCGATCGTGATCGGCCTGATGATCGTGCCGAGGACGGTCAAGCTGCTGCGGGAGACGCTGGACGTGCTCCTGGAGGCGGCGCCCAAGGGTGTCGACATGGCGGAGGTGCGGGCCCACATCCTGGCCCTGCCGGGCGTCGAGGACGTGCACGACCTGCACGCCTGGACGATCACCTCGGGAATGCCGGTGCTGTCGGCGCACGTGGTCGTGGACCAGGGGGCGCTGGACGCGGTGGGGCACGAGAAGATGCTGCACTCGCTCCAGGGCTGCCTGGGCTCCCACTTCGACGTGGAGCACTGCACCTTCCAGCTGGAGCCGGCCGGGCACGCGGAGCACGAGGGGAAGCTCTGCCTGTGACCACGGGCGGCGGCACCGGCGGCGGGCTCACGGGCCCGGCGCCGGTGCCGCCGCCTGTTAGCCTGGATGTCCGGTACGTGTGAGAGAGGAGCTGAGGTTGATGACCGTCGCGATGGAGGCTGCCCCGAGCGGCAGCACCCGGTCCTTCCTCTTCCTCCGGGTCTCCGGCTGACCTGACTCCGGTTCCACCGGTACGTCTCGTCGTCGGCCGGGACCCTCACACCAAGGGTTCTCCACGTTGTCCGACAACGCCCAGCACCACGCCTTCTTCGCCCTGCACCACGGTCTTCCCCGGCAGGGCCCCGGCTCCGACTCCACCACCCGGCGGCTGCTCTCGCTCGCCGGGCCGCTCCCCGAGCGTCCGCGCGTCCTCGACCTGGGCTGCGGCCCCGGCAGCGGCGCGCTGCTCCTGGCCTCCGCGGGGGCCGAGGTGACCGCCGTGGACCTCCACGAGCCGTTCCTCGCCGAGCTGCGGGAGACCGCCGCCGCCCGGGGTCTCGGCGGCTCGATCCGTACCGTCCGCGCCGACATGGGCGCCCTGCCGTTCCCCGACGGCTCCTTCGACGTCGTCTGGGCCGAGAGTTCGGCCTACGTCCTCGGCTTCGACCGGGCGCTCGCCGCGTGGCGGCGGCTGCTGGCCCCCGGGGGCACGCTCGTCCTGACCGAGTGCGTCTGGACCACTCCCGATCCCGACCCGGCGGCCCGCGCCTTCTGGTCGGAGGTGTACCCGCTCCGTACCGTCGCCGGGAACGCGGCGGCGGCGATCGGGGCGGGCTGGCACGTCCTCGGCTCCTTCACCCAGCCGGAGAGCGACTGGGAGGCGTACTACGGGCCGCTCGCCGCACGCGCCGACGCCGCCGACACCGCGGTCCCCGGCATGGCGGAGGCGGTGGCGGGCGCTCGCGCCGAGATCGCCCTGCGCCGCGAGCACGGCAGCTCGTACGGGTACGCGGGCTTCGTCCTGCGGCCGGTGGACCCGCGCTGGCCGGTCCGCCCCGAGCGGGACGGCGAGGCCGGGGAGGTGCGGGAGATCACCGCGGCGGCCTTCGGCTCGACGGACGAGGCCGATCTGGTCGACGCGCTCCGCCGGGACCCCGACGCCTGGCTGCCGGACCTCTCCTACGTGGCCGAGGCCCCGGACGGTTCGGTCGCCGCGCACGCCCTGATCACCCGCTGCCGGGTGGGCGACGCCCCCGCGGCGGCGCTCGCACCGGTCTCGGTGGCTCCCGGGCACCAGCGGACGGGGGCCGGACAGGCCGTCGTACGGGCGGTGCTCGACGCGGCCAGGCTGCGCGGGGAGCGGCTGGTGCTCGTACTGGGCCATCCGGAGTACTACCCGCGGTTCGGGTTCGTACGTGCGTCCGAGTATGCAATCCGGCCAGGTTTCGAGGTGCCGGACGAGGCGATGATGGCGCTGGTCCTCGACGATTCGATGCCCGTTCCGTCCGGGACGATCGCTTATCCGGCGGCTTTCGGGGTGTAGGGACCCCTCGGAGCCTCCCGCTCCTGTCGCACCGGGGTCGGCCCCGTGCGACAGGAGCGGCCACGTCCGGCCGTCGAAGTACGGACAAGCCGCTTTTGTACGGCAGACTGAGCAGGCCCCACCGGGGCGGAGGACCGAAGCGAAGGATGGGTATGCCGACCACACCAGCCACCGCGGCACAGATCTCGCCGGAGATCACGTCGAACGGTGTCCAGCCGTCCGGAGCCCCGGCGCCGATCATGCTCGAACTGGTCGACGAGGACGGGACGACCATCGGCACCGCCGAGAAGCTCGCCGCCCACCAGGCGCCCGGACAGCTCCACCGCGCCTTCTCCGTCTTCCTCTTCGACGAGTCGGGGCGGCTGCTGCTCCAGCGCCGGGCGCTCGGCAAGTACCACTCCCCCGGTGTGTGGTCGAACACCTGCTGCGGCCACCCCTACCCGGGTGAGGCGCCGTTCGCCGCGGCCGCCCGGCGCACCTTCGAGGAGCTCGGCGTCTCCCCGACGCTGCTCGCGGAGGCGGGCACCGTCCGCTACAACCACCCGGACCCCGCCTCGGGCCTGGTGGAGCAGGAGTTCAACCACCTCTTCGTCGGCCTCGTGCAGGCCGCTCCGGTCCCCGACCCGGAGGAGATCGAGGACACCGCCTTCGTCACCCCCGGGGAACTGGCCGAGCGGCACGCCGAGGCACCGTTCTCCGCCTGGTTCATGACGGTGCTCGACGCGGCCCGTCCGGCCGTCAGGGAGCTGACGGGTCCGTCCGGGGGCTGGTGACCGCCGGAAGCCCGAGCGCCGCCCCCGGCCCCGGTGCCATCGGAGCCAGGGGCAGCGCCGCCCAGATGATCTTCCCGCCGGTCGCGGTGTGCTCGACGTCGCACGTGCCGCCGGCCTCCGCCGCGATCTCCCGGACCAGCAGCAGACCGCGGCCCCCGGTCTGCCCGTAGTCCGCCTCCAGGGCCTTGGGGCGGTACGGGTGGTTGTCCTCGACGGACACCCGGATCCACTCGGGGCCGACGGCCACCTCCACCGCTATCTGCGGGGAGAGCAGCGCCGCGTGCCGTACGGCGTTGGTGACCAGCTCGGAGACGATCAGCAGCAGGCCGTCCGTGATCTCCTCGTGGACCGGTACGCCCTGGCGGACCAACAGGTCGCGCACGGCGTGCCGGGCCTGGGGGACGGAGACGTCGACCGCGGCAGCGGTGAAGCGCCAGACTCCTTCGTAGGACGGTTGCCGGGCGGGGACGCCCCCGTGGTTCTCCACGGTCCGGTTTCCACCCTCGTGCTCGATTCTCGCCACGGATCGAGTCTTGGCAATACACGGAGTCGGACCGGCCTACTGACCAGAAGTCGATACTTATCGGCTGCCTTCTGATCGAGTACGTAGGCCCGTGTCAGTTCTTCGACTGATCGGGTGCGCTTTCTGTCACCTCGGGTGGAGCGCCCTCAGCCGGGTCCCTCGACGGGTCCGAAGCCGGGTCGCGGCCCGGGTCGTGAGCCGGTGTCACCATGCTCACGATCCTCCGCCCGCCCACCCCGATCGCGATCAGGCCGAGGCCGTCGAAGAGCAGCGCGAGCGAGAAGAAGAACCCCAGGACGTACCGGCTGCTGGACGGCCAGTCGAACAGCACGAGGAGGCCCAGGAGCAGCCCGAACGCGCCCTGGAGCAGGGTCCAGCCGAACTGCGGCCCCCGCACCACCACGCTCCCCACCAGGCGGAAGAGCCCGCCGGTCAGGAACAGCAGCGCGGCGAACATCGTCAGCGCCTCCGCCGAGCCCTCCGGATGCTTGATCACCACGACACCGGCCGCGATGTTCAGGGCGGCCACCACCGCGGCGAGCCAGAAGTAGCTGGTGCCCCGTGACTGGACCGCCTGGAGCAGGCCCACCACACCGCCGATCAGGAGCAGCCAGCCGAAGAGCAGCATCGAGGTGAGGGTGGCGACGCCCGTGTAGACCAGACCGACGGCACCGCCGATCACCAGCAGGACGCCGAGTGCGGCGAGCCAGCCGAAGTCACGGTGGAGCCGCTTGCCCTCCCGGGCCATCTCCTGGACGGGGTCGCGCTCCCCGGACCTCTCCTGGGCGTCCTCGGCCATGCGGTGCCTCCTCGGGACGGCCCCTTCCTGATCGTACGTTCGGGTCCGGCGGATAGCATCCGGCCCATGGAGCCGCAGCTGAGGGACAGCGTCACGGACGGCGTCGCCACCGTCGTCATCTCCCACCCCGCCAAGCGCAACGCGATGACCCCGGACATGTGGCGCGCGTTCCCCGGTGTGCTGGAACGGCTCGCCGGGGACCCCTCGGTCCGGGTCCTCGTCCTCACCGGCGAGGGCGACACCTTCTGCGCCGGGGCCGACATCGCGGGGCTCCGTGAGCCCGGCGACGAGCAGCGCCTCCTCGCCGTGCGCGCCGAGGAGGCCCTCGCCGCCTTCCCCCGGCCGACCCTCGCCGCCGTCCGGGGCTTCTGCGTCGGCGGCGGCAGTCAGCTCGCGGCCGCCTGCGACCTGCGCTTCGCCGAGGAGGGCGCCCGCTTCGGGATCACCCCGGCGAAGCTCGGCATCGTCTACCCGGCCTCCTCCACCCGCAGGCTGGCCGCCCTGGTGGGCCCTTCGACCGCCAAGTTCCTGCTGTTCTCCGGCGAGTTGATCGACGGGGAGCGGGCCCTGCGCACCGGGTTCGTGGACGAGCTGCACCCGGTGGGCGAACTCGACGGGCGGGTGACCGGGTTCGCCCGCGTGCTGGCCTCCCGCTCGCTGCTGACCCAGGCGGCGGCCAAGGAGTTCATCGACGGCCGCCCGGACCGGGAGGCCCACTGGGAGGAGCGGGCGCACGGCAGCGGCGACACCGCCGAGGGGGTCGCCGCCTTCCTTGAGCGCCGCGCGCCCCGCTTCACCTACGGGCGCTGAGCGGCCCCTGGGGTCAGCCCTCCACCGCCGTGCCCGCCGCCTGCTCGGCCCGCCACCGGGCGACGATCCCGGCCGGTGCCTTCTCCGGCGAACCCGCGTCGTACGGGGGCTGCGGGTCGTACTCGGTGAGGAGCTGGACGGTCTGCGCGGTCTCGTCTCCGGCGATCCGGCCGACCAGGTGCAGCCCCATGTCGATGCCGGAGGAGACGCCCGCGGCGGTGACGTACTTGCCGTCGAAGACGACCCGCTCCCCGGTGGGCTCGACGCCCAGCGCCCTCAGCTCCTCGTACGCCAGCCAGTGGGTGGTGGCCCGGCGGCCGGTGAGGAGACCCGCGGCGGCGAGGACCAGGGAGCCGGTGCAGACCGAGGTGGTCCAGGTGCTGGTCTCGTCGGCGGTCCGCAGCCACGCCCGGACCTCCGGGTCGTCCATGACCTCCCGGGTCTCGGGGCCACCGGGGACGAGGACGATGTCCGGGCGCGGGACCTGGGCGAGCGTCCGGTCCGCGACCAGGGCGAGGCTGGCCTGGTCGCCCCGGACGGGTCCGGCCTCCTTGGCCACGAAGACGGTCTCGGTTCCGGGCAGCCGGGCGAGCATCTCGTACGGGCCGACGGCGTCGAGCGCGGTGAAGCCGGGGTAGAGCAGGATAGCGATCTGCATGGGAGTCCCTTCGGACGGATCGGGTGGAACGGACGGGTCGGCTGGGACGGACGGGTCGGGCCGAACGGGCCGGAGCCGGGTCGGCCGGGGCCCGGGGAACGGTCGCGGTGCGTACGGTGCCCCCACGGCCGTCCTGCCGACGGGGCGGCCGCGGGGGTGTCGGTGTGCCCCCCGGCTGCCCGGCCTGGTGGGGCCGGTCGCGGGAGGGTCGGTGGTGGCGCTTGGGCCGGTGGGCCGGACGGTGGGGTGGGCCGGTGCGGCCGGACGGCGGGCCGGGCCGGGCCGGGCCGCCGGAGCGATCGGCCGGTCAGTACGGTCGGGCCGGGTCGGCCGGGCATGGGCGCGGCGGGCTCAGGCGAGTGGGGCGTGGAAGCGGCGGCGGTAGTCGGCCGGAGCGGTGCCCAGGGCCTTGGTGAAGGCGCGGCGCATCGCCTCGGGGGTGCCGTAGCCGGAGGAGCGGGCCACCTCCTCGACCCCGCGCGTGGTCTCCTCCAGGAGCCGCCGGGCGTGTTCGAGACGGACCCGGTCGACGTAACGGCCCGGGCTCGTACCGGTCTCCGCCCGGAAGGCGCGCGCGAAGTGCCGGGGTGACAGCCGGGCGCGGGCCGCGAGCCGCTCCACCGACAGATCGCCGCCCGGGTGCTCGGTGATCCACTGCTGGAGGTCCCGCAGCGGCTCCCGGTGGGCGGTCTGGGCTGCCAACTGGACGCTGAACTGGGCCTGGTTGCCGGGGCGGCGCAGAAAGACGACCAGGTGGCGGGCGACCGCGAGGGCCACGTCCCGGCCGAGGTCCTCCTCGACGAGGGCCAGCGCCAGGTCGATTCCGGCCGTGACCCCGGCGGAGGTGGAGAGCCGCCCGTCCCGTACGAAGATCGGGTCGGGGTCCACCTCGACCCGGGGGTACTCCCGGGCGAGCTGCTCGCAGGCGTACCAGTGGGTGGTCACCCGGTGTCCGTCGAGGAGTCCCGCCCCGGCGAGGAGCAGCGCCCCGGTGCAGACCGAGACGAGCCGCCCGGCGTCCGGGGCGTGGTCCCGCAGCCAGTCGACGAGCGCCGGTTCGGGGGTGCGGGTGCCCTCGCCTCCGGGGACCACGAGGGTGTGCGGGGGCCCGTCGGCGACGGCCTCGGCGAGGGTGGTGTCGGGCAGCAGGCGCAGACCGCTCTGGGTGCGGACCGGTCCGCCGTCCAGGGAGGCGGTGCGCAGGGGGTACGCGGAGGGGTCGCCGGTGGCCCGGCCGGCACCGGCGAACACCTCGCAGGGGCCGGTGACGTCGAGGCTCTGGACGCCCTCGAAGAGGACGACGAGGACGGGTCGCTGCGTCATGACCCCATCCTCGGAGCCGGGCGCGGGCGACCGCAATGACGCCGGCCCCACCTTTTCGGCCATCGCCCGCGCCTCCGGCGGACACGGTGTCCCGCCCGGACGGTTCACGGCGTACCAACCAGTCGGTAATGTGCGGGGGCATGACGACCGGACTGCCGCCGCGCGCGGGACGACGCTGCCACAACGCCCTCAACCCGCTGCACTCCTCGCTCTTCTTCTCACCCGACCTGGACCGCGAGTTCGCGGCCCTCGGCATCACCGACCAGAGCGCGGCCCGGCTCGCCCTGCGCAGCGCCGCGCTCGGCGCGGTGGGCGCCGGTACCGTGGCCGCCACCTTCTACAACTACAGCCACGAGCTGCTCGCCCGGCACCTCCCCGCCGTCTGGGAGACCGCCTCCCCCGCCGAGGTGCTGGCCGCGCGGCTGCGGGCCGCCGACACCACCCTGCGCCGCCTGCTCGGCGAGGAGACCGTCGCCTCCCCGGAGATGGCCGAGGCCGCGCGGCTCGCCCTGCGCGCCACCGAGGCCTGCACCCGGCACGCCCGGCCGCTGTACTCGGCCCACGCGGACCTGCCGGTGCCCGGGGAACCGCACCTCGTCTACTGGCACGCCGCGGGTCTGCTGCGCGAGCACCGGGGCGACGGACATCTCGCGGCCCTGCTCTTCGCCGGGCTCGACCCCGTCGAGGCGCTCGTCTCCCACACCGCCACCGGCAAGGGCATGACCCCGCGCTGGTTCCTCGGCTCCCGGGGCTGGCGGCGGGCCGACTGGGACGCGGCGGCGGAGCGGCTGCGCGGGCGCGGGCTGCTCGACGCCGACGGAGAGCTGACGGAGTCCGGGACGGCGCTGCGCGCCGACCTGGAGGACCACACGGACCGCCTGGACTCCGCCCCCTACGAGCACCTGGGCGCCGCCGGGGTCGAGCGGCTGACCGAGCTGGGGCGCGGTTTCCTCGTCACGGCGGCCGGTGCCGGGGCCTTCCCGCCGGACCTCATCGGCAAGGGCTGAGCCGGGCGGGGAGCGGCCGGGGACGCGCGCGGGACGGGCCGGTTACCGCATACGGGTGAGCGACCCGGCACAATGCACTCGCAAGCTTGAGGCACGAGAAGGCGAGTCGGGACACCGTGACGACGTCCATCGAAGCAAGGATCGCCGAGGAGCTCGGCGTACGCGAGCGACAGGTGAAGGCAGCCGTCGAGCTGCTCGACGGCGGTTCGACCGTGCCGTTCATCGCGCGTTACCGCAAGGAAGCGACCGAGACGCTCGACGACACGCAGCTGCGCACCCTGGAGGAGCGGCTGCGCTATCTGCGCGAACTGGAGGACCGCAGGTCGGCGGTCCTGGACTCGGTGCGCGAGCAGGGCAGGCTGACCGAGCCGCTGGAGGCCGCGATCCGGGCCGCCGACACCAAGGCGCGCCTGGAGGACATCTATCTGCCGTTCAAGCCCAAGCGGCGGACGAAGGCGCAGATCGCCCGTGAGGCGGGGCTCACCCCGCTGGCCGAGGGGCTGCTCGCCGACCCGTCGGCGGAGCCCGCCGCGGCGGCGGCGGCCTTCGTCGACGCGGACAAGGGCGTCGCGGACGCCCCGGCCGCCCTGGAGGGCGCGCGGGCGATCCTCGCCGAGAAGTTTTCCGAGGACGCCGACCTCATCGGGGAGCTGCGCGAGCGCATGTGGGGCCGGGGCCGGCTGGTGGCGAAGGTCCGCGCGGGCCAGGAGGAGGCGGGCGCCAAGTTCGCCGACTACTTCGACGTCGCGGAGCCGTTCACCGCGCTGCCCTCGCACCGGGTGCTCGCCATGCTGCGCGGCGAGAAGGAGGACGTCCTCAGCCTCGAACTGGAGCCGGAGGAGCCCTCGGAGACCCCGGGGCCCTCCTCGTACGAGGGGATCGTCGCGGGGCGTTTCGGCGTCGCCGACCGAGGGCGCCCCGGCGACAAGTGGCTTCAGGACACGGTCCGTTGGGCCTGGCGGACCCGTATCCAGGTCCATCTGGGGATCGACCTGCGGCTGCGGCTGCGGACGGCCGCCGAGGACGAGGCGGTACGGGTCTTCGCGGCGAACCTGCGCGACCTGCTGCTCGCCGCACCGGCGGGCACCCGGGCGACGCTGGGCCTCGACCCCGGTTTCCGTACCGGTGTGAAGGTGGCCGTGGTCGACGCGACCGGCAAGGTCGTGGCCACGGACACGATCCATCCGCACGTGCCCGCCAACAAGTGGGACCAGGCCCTGGAACGGCTGGCGCGGCTCGCGAAGGAGCACGCGGTCGAGCTGGTCGCCATCGGCAACGGCACGGCCTCCCGCGAGACCGACAGACTGGCGGCCGAACTCCTGGCGAAGCACCCCGAGCTGAACCTGACCAAGGTGATGGTCTCGGAGGCGGGCGCCTCGGTCTACTCCGCGTCCGCCTTCGCCTCGCAGGAACTCCCGGGCATGGACGTGTCGTTGCGCGGTGCCGTCTCCATCGCGCGGCGGCTCCAGGACCCGCTGGCCGAGCTGGTGAAGATCGACCCGAAGTCCATCGGCGTCGGCCAGTACCAGCACGACCTGGCCGAGGTGAAGCTCTCGCGCTCCCTCGACGCGGTCGTCGAGGACTGTGTGAACGGGGTCGGCGTGGACGTCAACACGGCCTCCGCGCCCCTGCTCTGCCGGGTCTCGGGCATCAGCTCCGGCCTCGCCGAGAACATCGTGGCGCACCGGGACGCCAACGGTCCGTTCCGTTCCCGCCGGGCGCTCAAGGACGTGGCCAGGCTCGGCCCGAAGGCGTACGAGCAGTGCGCGGGCTTCCTGCGCATCCGGGGCGGTGACGACCCGCTGGACGGCTCCTCGGTGCACCCGGAGGCGTACCCGGTGGTGCGCCGGATGGTGAAGGCGGCGGGCGGCGAGGTCGCCGCGCTCATCGGTGACACGTCCCGGCTGCGCTCGCTGCGGGCCGGTGACTTCGTCGACGAGACCTTCGGTCTGCCGACGGTCTCGGACATCCTGCGCGAGCTGGAGAAGCCGGGCCGCGACCCGCGTCCGGCGTTCCGCACCGCCACCTTCAAGGACGGCGTCGAGAAGATCGGGGACCTGGAGCCGGGCATGGTCCTGGAGGGGGTCGTCACCAACGCCGCCGCCTTCGGGGCGTTCGTGGACATCGGGGTGCACCAGGACGGTCTGGTGCACGTCTCGGCGATGTCGAAGACCTTCGTCAAGGATCCGCGTGACGTGGTCAAGCCCGGTGACGTGGTCAAGGTCAAGGTGCTCGACGTGGACGTCCCGCGCAAGCGGATCTCGCTGACGCTGCGGCTGGACGACCAGGTGGGCGCCGAGGCTCCCGAGGGCGGGTCGCGGCGGGAGCGGGGCGGTCAGGGACAGGGCGACCGTTCCGGCCGTCCGCCGCAGCAGCGGCAGGGCGGTGGTGGGGGCGGTGGCGGTGGCCGCCGCTCCGAGCGCGGCGGCCAGAGCGGTCAGGGCGGCCGGGGCACTCAAGGCGGTCAAGGTGGCCGGGGTGCTCAGGGCGGTCAGGGAGGCCGGGAGCGCTCCGGCTCGCCCGCGCCCGCGAACGGCGCCATGGCGGACGCCCTGCGCAAGGCGGGCCTGCTGGACGAGGGCGGCGGCAAGCGCCGCTGAAGTTGCCCGGAGAGTGACGCCGTCCTCCCCCGGGAGGGGGCGGGGGTGTCACTCTCCGGTACGCGGGAACACACGGTCCGGGCGCACGCGAGGGCGCCACGGCCCGGCGCCGTACGAGCGCCACGGTCCGCCCGTACGAGCGCCCGCGCGCCAGGCTCGCACGGGCACCACGGTCCGGGACCCGTACGAACGGCACCCGTCGGGTGCGCCGTGGCAGCCCCTCGCGCTACGGCAGGAAGCGCAGGGCCCAGTCGGCGCGGTGCGCGACGGCGAGGTCGTCGTCCTCCTTCAGCGGCCGGAGGAGGCTTCCGGCCCGCTGCGGGTCGGCCTGGACGAGATCGACGATCTCGGCGGCCAGACCGTCCTGGTCGTCGCCGAGGTCCACCGCCGAGGCCCGCACCAGGACGGGCAGCGTCTCGGCGCCGCCGAGGCCCGCGACGACCCCGCCGAGCAGCTCACGGGCGTACCCGTTGCGCTCCTCGACCGCCTTCCCCAGTTCGGCCGTCAGCCGCGGGAGCAGTGCCGGGTCGCCCGTCGCCGTGATCTCGTCGGCGAGGTCGATCGTGGCGTCGACGTCCGCGTCGAGGTCGTCCAGCATCGCGAGGAGCCGGGTGATGATGCCGTCGTCGGTCATGGTGCCTCCAGAGGTGCGCCGTCCACGGGACAGGGGGGTGCCGGGCCGTCCGGCCCGGCGTTCCCGGCCCGTGGAGGGCCGTACGGGTACAGTTCACGGCCCGGTCCGCGGCCGTGCGGGGCGGCGGGGCCCCGGCCGTCCGGGCGGGCCGTCAGAGCTCGGTCACCTTGCCGTCGGCGACCTCGATCCGGCGGGTGGTGCGGACCGCGTCGAGCATCCGCCGGTCGTGGGTGACCAGCAGCAGCGTGCCGGTGTACGAGTCGAGCGCGGACTCCAGCTGCTCGATGGCCACCAGGTCCAGGTGGTTGGTCGGCTCGTCGAGGACCAGCAGGTTCACGCCCCGGCCCTGCAGCAGGGCGAGGGCGGCCCGGGTCCGCTCGCCCGGGGACAGGGTGGTGGCGGGCCGCAGCACGTGGACGGCCTTCAGACCGAACTTGGCGAGCAGGGTGCGGACCTCGGCGGGCTCCGTGTCGGGCACGGCCGCGCAGAACGCCTCCAGGAGCGTCTCGGTGCCGTGGAACAGCTTGCGGGCCTGGTCGACCTCGCCGACGACGACACCCGAGCCGAGGACCGCGTCGCCGGAGTCCAGCGGCAGACGCCCGAGGAGGGCGGCGAGCAGGGTGGACTTCCCCGCGCCGTTGGCGCCGGTGACCGCGACCCGGTCGGCCCAGTCGATCTGGAGGGTCACCGGGCCGAAGGCGAAGTCGCCCCGGCGCACCTCGGCCCCGCGGAGGGTCGCGACGACCGAGCCGGAGCGCGGCGCGGGGGCGATCTCCATCCGCAGCTCCCACTCCTTGCGGGGCTCGTCGACGACGTCGAGGCGTTCGATCATGCGCTGGGTCTGGCGGGCCTTCGCCGCCTGCTTCTCACTGGCCTCGCTGCGCGCGTTGCGGCCGAGCTTGTCGCCGTCGGTGGACTTGCGGCGGGCGTTCTTGACGCCCTTGTCCATCCAGGACCGCTGCATGTGCCCGCGTGCTTCGAGGGCGGCCTTGCGGCCCGCGTACTCGTCGTACTCCTCGCGCGCGTGGCGCCTGGCGGTGTCCCGCTCCTCCAGATAGGCCTGGTAGCCGCCGCCGTAGAGGGTGATCTGCTGCTGGGCGAGGTCGAGTTCGAGGACCTTGGTGACGGTGCGGGTGAGGAACTCGCGGTCGTGGCTGATCACGACGGTGCCCGCGCGCAGCCCCTTCACGAAGCTCTCCAGGCGCTCCAGGCCCTCCAGGTCGAGGTCGTTGGTGGGCTCGTCGAGCAGGAAGACGTCGTAGCGGGAGAGCAGCAGGGAGGCGAGGCCCGCGCGGGCCGCCTGGCCGCCGGAGAGGGAGGTCATGGGCTGGTCGAGCCCGACGGTGAGGCCGAGGGAGGCCGCGACCTCCTCGGCGCGTTCGTCGAGGTCGGCGCCGCCGAGGTTCAGCCAGCGTTCCAGGGTCGTGGCGTAGGCGTCGTCGGAGCCGGGCGTGCCGTCGACCAGGCCCTGGGTGGCCTCGTCCATCGCGGTCTGGGCGTCGGCGACACCGGTGCGCCGGGCGAGGAACTCGCGGACGGTCTCGCCCGCGCGCCGCTCGGGCTCCTGCGGGAGGTGGCCGACGGCGGCGGTGGGCGGGGAGAGCCGCACCTCGCCCTCCTCCGGCGTGTCGGTCCCGGCCAGCAGGCGCAGCAGCGTCGACTTGCCGGCGCCGTTGACGCCGACGAGGCCGATGACGTCGCCGGGGGCGACGACCAGGTCGAGCTGGGCGAAGAGGGTGCGTTCGCCGTGGCCGGCGGCGAGGTCCTTGGCGACGAGGGTTGCAGTCATCAGGGTACGAATCCTAGGTGACGGCGGGACCTGCTCAGGGGCGCGGGGCGGGGGCCGGGACGGGGAGCGCCCGCAGGGCGGCCCGGTAGCCGGGGCCGTGGAAGCGGTACGGGCCGACGCCGGGGTATCCGTCGCGGACCGGGTCGGTGTCGGGGCCGGTCTGCCAGCGGAAGTCGCGCCAGACGACGTCGTCGCCGTCCCGCTCGACGACGGCGGTGACGGCTCCGCAGCCGGGGTCGTCGCAGTCGGGGCAGGAGTAGATCACCCGGCGGGCGGCGGCGCCCGGGGCGAGGAGGAGCCGGATGTGCTCGGCGCGCAGGACGGGGCGGAGGTCGCCCGCGAGCGGTGAGACGGTGTCGGCGCCCTCACAGGCGTCGAGCCGCAGGAGCAGGGACCGGCCGTCGACCAGGAGGTCCGCGTCGTCGAGAAGAAGGCCCTCGTCGTCGAGCGGGAGACCCGTGTCGATGACCGTGCGGTCCGTTCCGCCGACGGGAAGGTCCGTGTGACCGGTCGGCGGGGGTGCGTCGCCGGTCGGCGGGCGTACCGGGGCGGTCCCGCCGGGGAGGTCGGCGGGCGTGAGGTCGAGGGGCGTGTACGGGACCGGCATGAGTCCAGCATTCCGCCGGGGAGCCTCCGGTTCCATGGCTGATCGGTCCCGGAAATGTCCCGGTCCCGGTACGGTCCCGGCCATGGAGAACGACGTGATCGTGGTGGGTGGCGGGGTCGTGGGTCTGACGACCGCGGTGACGCTCGCGGAGCGGGGACTGCGGGTACGGGTCTGGTCGCGGGAGGAGGTGACCGCGACGACCTCGGCGGTGGCGGGCGCGCTGTGGTGGCCGTACCGCATCGAGCCCGAGGCCGAGGTGGGGCGGTGGGCGCTGGAATCGCTGCGCGTGTACGAGGAGTTGGCCGACGATCCCGGGACGACGGGGGTGCGACTGGTGCCGGGGGTGCACGCCGACACCGTCCTGACGGAACTGGGCCCGTGGGCGCGGGAGGTTCCGGGGCTCCGGCAGTTGGCGCCGGAGGAGGTGCCGGGGCCGTACGCGACGGGTCTCGCGGCGCGGCTCCCGCTGGTCGACATGCCGGTGCATCTGGCATGGCTGCGGCGCCGGTTGGAGGCGGCGGGCGGGCTCTTCGAGCTCCGTGCGGTGACCGGTTTCGAGGAACCGGCCGCGCGGGCGCGGGTGGTGGTGAACTGCACGGGGACGGCGGCGCGCGAGCTGGTGCCCGATCCGGCGCTGCGGCCCGTGCGGGGTCAGTTGGTCCTGGTGGAGAACCCGGGGATCGAGGAGTGGTTCACCTCGGCGAAGACGGAGGCGACCGGTACGACGTACTTCTTCCCGCAGCCGGGGCGGCTGGTGCTGGGCGGGACCGCCGAGGAGGGCGACGAGCGGCTGGTGCCCGACCCGGCGACGGCCGCGGCGATCGTGGCCCGCTGTGCCCGGGTCCGCCCGGAGATCGCGGGGGCCCGGGTGCTCGGGCACCGGGTGGGCCTGCGGCCGACGCGGGTGGGCGGGGTCCGGATCGAAGCGGTGTCCCTGCCGGGTGGCGGGCGTCTGGTCCACCACTACGGGCACGGGGGTGCGGGGGTGACGGTCGCCTGGGGCTGCGCGGAGCGTGCGGCGGCCCTGGTGGAGGCAGTCTGAGGCGGCGGCGCGGCTCCCGGCTCCCGTGGGCCCGGTCCCGTACGCGTGACCGGGGACCGGATCCGTACCCGTGACCGGCCCCGGACCTCGTACGCGCGGGATCGGCGGCGCGTACGAGGTCTGGGGCTCAGCCTCTGGTCAGCACTTCTCCACGGGGGTCCCGCCGACGAGGTGGTAGGTGGCGCGGGCGTCGAGGAGGAGGGGGACGAGGGCCCGGCGGGACTGGCGGAGCGGAACGAACGCTCCGGCTCCCTCGGGCCGTACGGTGACGCCGTGCAGGGCGAGTTCGTCGCCCACCCGCGCGTACTGGGCGGCGTCGAGCCGGTAGCCGCACGGCGGGTCGGCGAGGATCTCGTCGGGCTCCGCCGGGTCGTTGTCGGCGCCGCCGAGGTAGACCGGGCCCCGGTCGGCGAATCCGGCGCCGCGGGCGGCCGTGGTGGCCACCGCGAGCGGTACGTTCCGCTCCTTGACGTAGGCGAAGGCACCCTCCAGGGCGGCGCGTTGGGTGGCGACGCGGCGGCTGTGGTTGAGGGAGGGGTCGTGCTGCTCGTCCTCGTCGAAGGCGTCCACCCGGGTCTCGACGAGGAGGCCGACGGAGTGCTTGATGCCCGCGGTGTTCCGCAGGATGCGTTCCTGTCCGTCGCCCGCGACCTGTTTGACCGGTTTCCCGGTCAGCGGGTCGGTCCAGATGCCGTAGATCCCTGTGCTGTGGCCCGCGAGCGCCGTCAGCGGCCGTACGTACTGCTCGGAGAGGGTGTTCGACTCGTCGTGGACGCGCGGGTCGGTGTCGAGGCTGCGGGGCCAGAGGGCGAGCAGGTCCTTGTCGTAGTAGCGGGGGGTGGCGCCGTACTCGTGCAGGTCGTAGACGAGTTCGGGCCGCCGGTCGCGCAGTACGGCGGCGACCGCCCGCGCCTCGGCGGTCCGCAGGGCGAGGTGGTCGCGGTTGATGTCGATCCCGTCGCCGTTGCCCCGGGTGTCGGCCTCCCGGCCGTCGGGGTTCGCCGTGGGCAGGACGAGGAGGGTGGTGCGGGCGAGGAAGCGGCGGGTCTTCGGGTCCTGGCCGAAGGCCAGGTCGCGGACGGTGCCGAGGCAGGCCTCGCGCCCGGCCGGTTCGTCGCCGTGCTGGCTGCAGACGAGCAGCACGGTGGTGCGGCCGGTGCCGACGGAGACGAGGCGGAGCGGGCGGCCCTGCGCGGTGGTGCCGACGGTCCGCAGCGTCACCCGGTCGCGTACCCGGGCGACGGCCGTGAGGAAGTCCCGTTCCTCGGTCCCGGTGGTCCACCGGGCGCCCCCGCTGGTCTCGAATCCGGTGCGTGGCAGCGGCTTCGCGGGGGTGCTGTCCGCCGCCTTCGCGGGGACGGTCACGAGGGGCAGGGCGAGGGCGGCGGCCCCGGCCGCGAGGGCGAGGGCCCGCCGGGGGCCCCGGCCCTTCGGGCGCGGGGCCGTCGTGCGAGAGGTCATCGGGCGGCTCCGGGGGCGGGCAGGCGCGGCCCGGCGACGGCGGCCGGCGGGGTGGTGCCGCGCGGTGCCGGGGTCGCGCCGAGGGAGGGGGCGGCCGGGGCCGGGTGGGGTCCCGTGGTGGCGCGGGTGAAGGCCCCGGCGCCGCCGACCAGCGGGATCTCCGCCCGGGTGCGGCTGAGGTCGAGGGTCAGGGTCGGTGTGCTGGACGGCGGGTCCAGGAGGTCCCGGTCGGTGCCGCCGACGATCAGGGCGAGGCGGTGGCCCGCGGGGACGACGTGGTCGGTGGCGGCAAGGTCGAGGGTGAGGGTGTACGCCCGGCCGGGGGTCAGCGGGCGTCCCCTGCCCGGGTCGGCCCAGGTGCCGAGGTCGGCCCAGCCCCGGCTGACGACGGTCTGTCCGACGTCCGTGGTGCGGGCGGCCGTGTCCTTGAAGCAGGCGCTGTCGCCGGGGGTGCTCGCGCCCCAGCAGCTGCGTCCGGTGAGGGTGGTGATGCCTTCGCCGGGTGCGTTGTAGTCACGGATGGTGGCGGGGCCGAGGTCGACGAGGACGGCGGAGAGGTGCGCGGTGGCGGTGGTCGGGGTGACCGTGACGGTGACCTTCGAGGAACCGGAGACGCGCAGGTCGCGGGAGAGGGGACGGGTGACGAACCCGGCCTTCTCGGGGGTCGCGGTGTCGATCCGCGCGGCCCAGTCGAGCTCGCCGAGACCGGGGTCGTCGGTGAAGGTGCTGGTGGCGCCGGGGGCGGCGGGGGCGCGGCCGAGGCGGCCGGGTCCGGCGGGCTCCCCGGGGGCGGGCCGCAGGGTGGTGGTCGCGGTGGTGCGCGGGGGCCACTGCCGGTCGGTGGTCCAGACGTCCGGGGCGCGTTCGATGTCGGCGACGGGTTCGCGGTCGATGCCGTTGTCGTAGCCGAGGAGGTGGTGGTCGAACCAGCGGTGCAGGGTGCGGACCCAGTCGGCGCGCCGGAAGTCGAAGGGGTCGACGTGGCCGGTCTGGGAGAGCCAGATCTTCCGTTCGACGCCCTGGGCGGCGAGGGCGTCCCACCACTGGCCGAACTGTCCGGCGCGGACGTTGAGGTCCTGCTGTCCGTGGACGACGAAGACGCTGGCCCTGACCTTGGCGGCGTTCCGTACGTAGTCGCGCTCGGTCCAGGCGGGGGTGCGGTCGCCGCTGTAGGGGGTGCCCGCGGTGATCCGGTCCTGGACGGCGCCGCACCGGCTCTGTGCCTCGGGGCTGTTGACGTACGCGGAGAGCCAGCTCGGGTTGGCGTTGTAGAGGGGGGCGCCCTGGGAGTGGAAGTAGTCGTACCAGGAGGAGATGGCGCCGATGGGGACGATGGTCTTCAGGCCCTCGACGCCGGTGGCGGCGACTCCGTTGGCGACGGTGCCGTCCCAGCTCTTGCCGATCATGCCGACGTTCCCGGTGCTCCAGGTGGTGGCGCGGGAGCGGGTGTCGCCGGTGCGGGAGGTGTAGCCGCGGGCGCGTCCGTTGAGCCAGTCGACGACGGCTCTGGCCGACTGGACGTCGGAGCGTCCGCCGACGTCGTCGCAGCCGTCGGAGCGGCTGGTTCCGGCGAGGTCGACGGCGACGAAGGCGTAGCCGCGCGGGACGAAGTAGTTGTCGTAGTAGAGCGGGAACTGGACGGGTTTCCCGTCGGCGTCGTAGGTCTTCTTCTGGCCTTCGTTGCCGCGTCCGCAGCAGGCGTAGTACGGGCTGGCGTCCATGATGACCGGGACCTTGCGGCCGGTGGCGGCGGTCTCCCGGGGGCGGACGATGTCGACGGCGACCCGGTCGGCGCGTCCGTCGGCGTCGCCGTCGAGTCCGGTGTCGACCCAGACGGACTCGCGGACGGCGTCGGCGTACGAGTGGACCGGGCGGGACTCCTTCACCGCGGTCGCCGGGGCGGGCGCTGCCGGTTCCGCCCGCGCGCCCGCGGGGGTGACCAGGGTCGCGAGCAGGGCGGCGGTCGCCGCGGCCACGAGGGTTCCGTACGGCGGTCGGGCTCCGCGGGTTCTCCGCGTTCGCATCGGCATGGGCGGGAACGTACCCCGGTCGACTCCCGCGCAAAAGGGTGCCGGAGGGAATCAGGGTCGATTCGGGGTCGTGCCGTGGCCGGTGGGGTTCGTGTCGGCCGAATGGCGATCGTGTGACAGGGGGTCCTCTGGACGTGACGGTGCGTCGGAGCGCTGAATAGTGTCCGAACTAAGGACCGACGACCACCCGCGCGTCTTACGTTTCTTATGACTTGGGGAGCACCTGTGCACCGCAGAATCATCGTTCCGAGCGCCCTCGCGGCCTCCCTGCTGCTGGCGATCCCGGCATCGGCGGCCGACTTCACTCCCGGGGCGCCGGGCATCGGCGACTCCTACTACCCGGCCAGCGGGAACGGCGGCTACGACGTCTCGCACTACGACCTGCGTCTGACGTACCAGCCGGCCACGGACCTCCTGGAGGGCACGGCGACGATCCTGGCCACGACCAAGCAGAACCTGTCCCGGTTCAACCTCGATCTGGGTCTGAGGGTGAGCGAGGTCCGGGTGAACGGGCGGGTGGCGCGGTTCGCCACCTCGGGCTCGCATGAGCTGGAGGTCACCCCGGCGGCTCCGCTGGAGAAGAACCGGCAGGTCTCGATCGTCGTCCGGTACGCGGGCAAGCCGTCCGAGGTGAAGATCGACGGCTGGACCGCCTGGGCCCGTACGCCCGACGGCGGGGTCGCAGCGCAGGAGCCGGATTCGGCCGCCTGGTGGTTCCCGTCCAACGACCATCCGCTGGACAAGGCCACCTTCGACGTGTCGGTCGCGGTGCCGGACGGCACCCAGGCCATCAGCAACGGCGTCCTCCAGTCGCAGTCCTCGCGCCTCGGCTGGACCAGGTTCAACTGGCGTTCCAACAAGCCGCAGGCGACCTATCTGGCCACGCTCGCCGTCGGGAAGTTCGACATCACGACGGACCGGACGGCGAACGGTCTGCCCGTGCTCAACGCGTACAGCAAGGACCTCGGCGACAACGCGGGCGCGGCGCGCGCCTCGGTCGAGCGGACGACCGAGGTCGCGGAGTGGCTGGAGTCGGTCTTCGGGCCGTACCCGTTCAACGCGCTCGGCGGATACGTGCCGAACGTGACGAGCGGTTTCGCGCTGGAGACGCAGACCCGCCCGTTCTACAGTCCTCGGCAGTTCGCCAACGGCGCGAACGTATCGGTGGTCGTGCACGAGCTGGCGCACCAGTGGTACGGCGACAGCGTGTCCGTCCACGGGTGGAAGGACATCTGGGTCAACGAGGGCTTCGCCCGGTACGGCCAGTGGCTGTGGTCGGAGAAGGAGGGCGAGGGCACGGCGCAGGAGCTGGCGGACTACGTGTACGCCACGCGGACGGCGCAGGACCCGTTCTGGACGGTGAAGCCGGGTGACCCGGGTCCGGACGACCAGTTCCACATCGCCGTCTACGACCGGGGTGCGCTGGCGCTCCAGGCGCTGCGCAACGAGATCGGCGACGAGGACTTCTTCACGATCCTGAAGGGCTGGCCGCAGAGGTTCGCGTACGGCAACGCGCGCGTGGCGGACTTCGTCCGGTACGCGGAGCAGGTCTCGGGGAAGCCGCTGGCCGCGCTCTTCGACACCTGGCTGTACCAGCCGTCGAAGCCGTCCGCCCCGACGGCGGCGGCGGTCGGTCTGTCCGCTCCCGCCGGGGAGCCCGTGGCCGGTGGTCCGGCCGCGCGCGCATCGGCGCCGAAGCCGGTACAGCCGAAGTCGTGGAAGAAGATCGCGGCGACGAACTCCGTGCACGAGTCCGGGGAGCGCGGCGGGCACTGAGCCGCCGCACCCGTCCGGGGCCGTCCGTCAGCGCGTCGCGCGGCGGGCGGCCTCGCGTGCCTTCCGGGCCTGCGGCAGATAGCGCAGCCGCTCCGGCAGCACGGGGACGACGGCCCGGACGACGCGGGCGACCCGGCGCAGGGTCCGTTCCTGGGCGTCGGTCCAGTCCAGGCCGATGGCCCGCCGGGCGTCCGGCGGCATCAGGCCCACGGTGAGGAAGGCGCGCAGCCGCAGGAAGGGGCGGCGCAGCACGGGCCAGAGCAGGCGCAGGGCGAGCCTGAGCGGCAGCGGGCCCCGGTCGGGGGCGGGTACCGGCAGGTCGGGGTCGAGCAGTTCGCGGACGACGACGGTGGCTTCCAGTTCCTCGGCGAGGACCTTGCGGTAGTACGGCCAGAACGCCTCGATCGTCTGGGGCATGTCCCGGTCGTGGATGCCGAGGATCCGGCCGACCTGGAGCCACTCGGCGTACAGCTGCCGTTCCTGGGCGGGGGTGAGGGGGCGGGTGAGGAGGCCGAGGCCCCGGGTGTAGACGGGGAAGCCGGTGGCGTGCACCCAGGAGTAGTGGGCCGGGGTGAGGGCGTGGTAGCGGCGTCCCCGGGTGTCGGTGCCCTGGATGTCGCGGTGCAGTCTGCGCAGGCGGCGCCCTTCCCGCGCGGCGTCCTCGCCTCCGTATATCCACAGCTGGACGGAGCTCAGGGAGCGCTCGCCCCGGCCCCAGGGGTCGGTGCGGAAGACGGAGTGGTCGTCGACGCCCGCGCCTATCGCGGGGTGGGCGACCTGGAGGGCGAGGGCGGCGGGCAGCATCATCAGGGCCCGGACGTCTCCGGCGACGCTCCAGAGCACTCCGCCGACGGGCGGGGGCGCGGGGTCGGCCGCCGGGGTCCGGTGGCCGGCCGTCAGGGTGGGGGCGCCACCCGCCGGGGTCCGCTCGTCGTGTCCGGCTCGTTCCACGGGGTCGTTCCTCACGTCCGGCATCCTCTCGGGTCGTGTCCAGGGCGGGCAGGCATGACGAAGGGGCCGTCACCCGGGCGCTGGTGGCCCTGGGCGGCGGCCCCTTCGGGGACGGACGGATCAGACGCGGTCGGCGCCGACCGGCTCGCCGACGATACGGGTGGCGAGGGCGTGCGCCCAGGCGTCCACGTCGGCGGTGAGCTCGCGCTCGGCGGCGGCGCGCTCGGCGGCGATCTGCGCTCCGCCGGCGGCGAGGATGGTCTCGCGCTCGGCGTTGCCCTCGGCGCGGGCGGCGGCGATGGCGGCCGAGCCCTCCTCGACGGCCTTGGAGCGGATGCGGGCGGCCTCGTGGCGCGCCTCGGCCAGCTCGGCCTCGTACTGCTCACGGACCTGGGTGGCCTCGGCGCGCAGGTCGTCGGCGCGCTCGCTGCCGCCGTCGATGGCGTCCTCACGCTCGTCGAGCGTGCGCTTGATCTTCGGCAGGATGCCCTTCGCCAGGATCAGGAAGGTGATTCCGAACACCACCAGGCCGAGGATCAGCTCGGCCCAGACGGGGTTGAGCGGACCGAGGTCCGTCTTGAAGATCTGCGAGTTCGCGAGGGTCATGCGCGCATTCTACCTGGTTCAAAAGGGGACAATTCCGACTCTGGCCAGAGAATTGGCGCACTCGTGCGAGCACGGCCAGATTCCCGGCACCCAAAGGCTACCGGAAGGTAACCACGGCTGGTTGTATGTGCGGCGCCAGCACTCAACCCCCCATGCCTCCACGGGAGTTCACGTGTCGTTCGCCGCGCTCCGCCGCACCCCCGGCGCCGCCCTTTCCCTCGTGCTCGCCGCCGCGGCCCTGGCCGCCACCGCTCCGGCCGCCACCGCCGCCCCGGCCGCCGACGGGCCCCCGCGGCTCAAGGTGCTCACCTACAACACGTTCCTCTTCTCCAAGAACCTCTATCCGAACTGGGGCCAGGACCACCGGGCCGAGGCGATCCCCGCCGCCTCCTTCTTCCAGGGGCAGGACGTCGTCGTCCTCCAGGAGGCCTTCGACAACTCCGCCTCGGACGCCCTCAAGGCGAACGCCGCCGACCGGTACCCGTACCAGACCCCGGTCGTCGGCCGGAGCAAGAGCGGCTGGGACGCCACCGGCGGCTCCTACGCCGCCGCCACCCCCGAGGACGGCGGGGTCACGATCCTCAGCAAGTGGCCGGTCGTCCGCAAGGAGCAGTACGTCTACAAGGACGCCTGCGGCGCCGACTGGTGGTCCAACAAGGGCTTCGCCTACGCCGTCCTGGACGTGAACGGCACCCGCGTCCACGTCGTCGGCACCCACGCCCAGTCCACCGACCCCGGCTGCTCGGCCGGTGAGGCCGCCCGGACGCGCAGCCGCCAGTTCAAGGCCCTCGACGCCTTCCTCGACGCCAAGAACATCCCGGCGGACGAGCAGGTCGTCGTCGCCGGGGACATGAACGTCGACTCGCACACCCCCGAGTACGGCACGATGCTCGCCGACGCGGGCCTGGTGGGCGCGGACGCCCGCACCGGCCACCCGTACTCCTTCGACACCGCGCTGAACTCCATCGCCGCCGAGCGCTACCCGAACGACCCGCGCGAGGACCTCGACTTCGTCCTGTACCGGGCCGGGAACGCCCGCCCGGCGGGGTGGACCAACCAGGTGGTCCCGGAGAAGAGCGCCCCGTGGACCGTGTCCAGCTGGGGCACCCGGTACACCTACACCGACCTCTCGGACCACTACCCGGTGCTGGGGTACTGACCGGACCCGGCCCGTGGGGCGGCTCCTCGGGCCCTGCTCCGGGGCGGCTCAGTACCCGCGTCCGCCGAAGAGGCTGTAGAGCCAGACGCCGAGCACTCCGGCGACACAGAGCAGCACGAACCAGGAGCCCGCGCCGGTGTGCCGCTCCTTTCGGGGCCGGGGGGCGCGGGCCGTCCGGCCCGCGCCGCCCTTCTCCTTCTTCCCCTTCTTCCCCTTCTTCCCCTTCTGCTCCCGCTTCGCTTTCCGCCGCTCCTTCGCCGGGCCCTCGGGGGCCTTCCCCGCCCGGCCGCGCGGCGTCGTGGCGGGCTCGGCCGCCGCCGCCACCTCGGCGAGCAGCCGTCGGCAGACGGCCGCCAGTTCCGTCGTCCCCATCGTCAGGTCGACCACGACCTCGGTCCGCGCGGGCGCGGTGGTGCCGCCGTCGAGGAGCCGCCCGGCGCGCAGCAGCGCCCGGTCCTTGCCCCCGGTGGGCGCGAGGCTGATCCAGCGCCCGACGTGCTCGCCCCGTATGACCACCCCGCCGCCCCGCTCCCGGTAGACGGTGTGCTCCCGCCACAGGACCCGGGCCAGTGCGTCGGCCTTCTCCCTGAGCTGCGCGTACATCTGCTCCCCCTGCCTGCGGCCCCCATGCGGTCGGCCGCCGATTCTAAAGGGTGTCCCGCCGGCCGGAGGACGACCGGGCCCCCGGGGCGGAACCACCCGGCTCCGGCGACGTGCCGGCCCCCGGGCGCGCGGACCACCACGCGCCGCACGCTTCCCCCTGGCACCGGTCCCCCGGACCGGAACATCCGGTCCGGCCTCTTCTACCGTGTTGGTGAGACAGCGATACTGTCCAAGCGAGCCCGGCCGGCGGGTCGCCTGCACGGGAAGCGGGGCACCTCGGATGGACGTCGGGACGGACCTGGAGGATGTACCGCGCCACACCGTCGACGAGCTGGCCGCGCGCGCCGGGGTCACGGTACGGACCGTGCGGTTCTACGGCACCCGGGGGCTGCTGCCGCCGCCGGTCATCGGAGCGCGGCGGGTCGGGCACTACGGACCGGAGCACCTGGCCCGGCTCGCGCTCATCGAGGAGCTGCGGCGGCAGGGCATGACGCTGGCCGCGATCGAGCGGTACCTGGAGCAGCTGCCGCCCGATCTGAGCGCCCGGGACCTGGCGGTCCACCGGGCGCTCGTGGCGTCCTGGGCTCCCGAGTCCGCCGAGTCCATCACCCGGCGCGAGCTGGAGCGGCGCGCCGGGCGGGCGCTGACCGAGCGGGACGTGGACCGGCTGGCCGCGATGGGGGTGCTCGACCGGACCCCGCAGGCCGACACCTTCCGGCTCGACGGGTCGCTGCTGCGGCTCGGGGTGGAGCTGCTGGACGTGCCCATCGAGCACGAGACGATCCTGGCCTCCCGTACGGTCCTGCTCGCGCACGCGCGGGAGGCCGCCCAGGAGCTGGCCCGGCTCTTCCAGGACCAGGTGTGGGGCCCGTACCGGGAGAGCGGCGCGGACCCGGACCACCTGACCGCGATGAAGTCGCTCTCCGCGCACATGCAGCCGATGGTGGTCCAGGCCCTGGTGACGGCGTTCCAGCGCTCGCTGAGCGAGGAGCTGAGGACGGCCTTCAGGAGCCCCTGAGCCCAGGAGCCGCTGGGACCCCCGAGGAGCGCTGGGCTCCGGGGGGAGTCCGATACGGCTCCCGCCCTCCCGGAGCCGGACACCGGGGACTGTCCGGCTCCGGAGCGTACGGCCCGCGCCCCGGCCCGGTCAGGCGTCCCTGAAGACCTCGCCGCGCTCGGCCTTCTCCACCAGGAGGGCGGGCGGGGCGAATCGCTCGCCGTACGTCTCCGCCAGCTCGCGGGCGCGGGCGACGAAGCCCGCCGCCCCGCCCTCGTACCCGTTGACGTACTGGAGCACGCCACCGGTCCACGCCGGGAAGCCGATGCCCATGATGGAACCGATGTTGGCGTCGGCGACCGAGGTGAGGACGCCCTCCTCCAGGAGCCGGACGGTGTCCAGGGCCTCGGCGAACAGCATCCGCTCCTGCATGTCGCGGAACGGGATCGTGTGTCCCGGCCGGGTGAAGTGCTCGCGCAGACCCGGCCAGAGCCGCCCGCGCGCGCCGTCCTCGCCGTACTCGTAGAACCCGGCGCCGCCGCTGCGTCCCGGGCGGCCGAACTCGTCGACCATCCGGTCGATGACGGCCTCGCCGGGGTGGGTGACCCAGGTGCCGCCCTCCTCCTCGATCGCGCGCCTGGTCTCGTTGCGGATCTTGCGGGGCAGGGTGAGGGTCAGCTCGTCCATCAGGGAGAGGACCTTGGCCGGGTATCCGGCCTGGGCGGCCGCCTGCTCGACCGAGGCGGGCTCGATGCCCTCGCCGACCATGGCGACGCCCTCGTTGATGAAGTGGCCGATGACCCGGGAGGTGAAGAAGCCGCGCGAGTCGTTGACGACGATCGGGGTCTTGTTGATCTGCCGGACCAGGTCGAAGGCGCGGGCCAGCGCCTCGTCGCCGGTCTCCGCGCCCCTGATGATCTCGACGAGCGGCATCTTGTCGACGGGTGAGAAGAAGTGCAGTCCGATGAAGTCGGCCCGGCGCTCCACGCCCCCGGCGAGGTCCGAGATCGGCAGGGTCGAGGTGTTGGAGCAGAGCAGCGCGTCGGGCGCGACGACGTCCTGGACCTCCTGGAAGACCTTGTGCTTGAGGGCGGTGTCCTCGAAGACCGCCTCGATGACGGCGTCGCAGCCCGCGAGGTCGGCCGCATCCGCCGTCGGGGTGATCCGGGCGAGGAGGGCGTCGGCCTTCTCCCGGGTGGTACGGCCCCGGGCGACGGCCTTGGCGCAGAGCTTCTCCGAGTAGGCCTTGCCCCGGGCGGCGGACTCGGCGGAGACGTCCTTGAGGACGACCTCGATGCCCGCGCGGGCGCAGGAGTACGCGATGCCCGCGCCCATCATGCCCGCGCCGAGGACGGCGACCCTGCGGACCTGGCGGCGCTCGACACCCTTCGGGCGGCTGGCGCCGGAGTTCACGGCCTGGAGGTCGAAGAAGAACGCCTGGATCATGTTCTTCGCGGTCCGGCCGGTGACCAGTTCGGTGAAGTAGCGGCTCTCGATCGTGCTCGCGGTCTCGAAGTCGACCTGGGAGCCCTCGACGGCGGCGGCCATGATGGCGCGCGGCGCCGGGTAGGGCGCGCCGTTCAGCTGCTTGCGCAGGTTCGCCGGGAAGGCGGGGAGGTTGGCGGCGAACCTCGGGTGCGAGGGGGTGCCGCCGGGGATGCGGTACCCGGGGACGTCCCAGGGCTGGTGGGACTCGGGGTGCTCGTCGATGAAGGCGATGGCCTTGGCCATCATCTCCTCGGGGGTGGCGGCGGTCTCGTGGACGAGGCCGTTGTCGAGGGCGCGCCTCGGGGGGTACTGGGTGCCCTGGAGCAGCACCTTGAGGAGGGCGTCGGTGATGCCCATGAGGCGTACGGTGCGGGTGACGCCGCCACCGCCGGGCAGGAGGCCGAGGGTGACCTCGGGCAGGCCGATCTTGGAGCCGGGCGTTTCGAGGGCGATCCGGTGGTGGGAGGCGAGGGCGATCTCGTAGCCGCCGCCGAGCGCGGCGCCGTTGATCGCGGCGACGACCGGCTTGCCGAGGGTCTCGATGCGGCGCAGCGCGTTCTTCATGGCCAGGGCGCCCTCGAAGATGTCGCGGGCGTGCTCGGGGCCCGCCTGGACCATGTCCTTGAGGTCGCCGCCCGCGAAGAAGGTCTTCTTGGCGGAGGTGTAGATGATGCCCCGGATGGAGTCCTTCTCGGCCTCGACGCGGTCGGCGGTCGCGGTGATCGAGGCGCGGAAGGCCTGGTTCATGGTGTTGGCGGACTGGTTCGGGTCGTCGAGGACGAGGGTGACGATCCCGGTCTCGTCCTGCTCCCAGCGGATGGTGGTGCTCTCGCTCATGGCTGTCGGTTCTCCGTTGGTGGGGTGCGGACGGGACGGTCAGACGCGCTCGACGACGGTGGCGATGCCCATGCCGCCGCCGACGCAGAGGGTGGCCAGGCCGTAGCGCTTGTCCTGTCGCTCCAGTTCGTCGACGAGGGTGCCGAGGATCATCGCGCCGGTGGCGCCGAGCGGGTGGCCGAGGGCGATGGCGCCGCCGTTGACGTTGATCCGGTCCAGGCCGATGCCCATGTCCTTGGCGAAGCGGAGGACGACGGCGGCGAAGGCCTCGTTGATCTCGATCAGGTCGATGTCGTCGATGGTGAGGCCGGCCTTGGCGAGGGCCTTGCGGGTGGCCGGGGCGGGACCGGTGAGCATGATGGTCGGCTCGGAGCCGGAGACGGCGGCGGAGACGATCCGGGCGCGCGGGGTGAGGCCGCCGCGCTCGCCCGCCTCCCGGGAGCCGATGGCGACGAGGGAGGCGCCGTCGACGATGCCGGAGGAGTTCCCGGCGTGGTGGACGTGGTCGATCGCCTCGATCCAGTGGTACTTCTGCAGCGCGACGGCGTCGAAGCCGCCGAGGTCGCCGATGTCGGCGAAGGAGGGCTTGAGCCGGGCCAGGGAGTCGGCGGTGGTGCCGGGGCGGGCGTGCTCGTCGTGGTCGAGGACGACGAGTCCGGCGCGGTCGACGACGGGGACGACGGAGCGGGCGAAGCGGCCGTCCTTCCAGGCGGTGGCGGCGCGCTCCTGGGAGAGGGCCGCGTACTCGTCGACGTCGCGGCGGGTGAAGCCCTCGACGGTGGCGATGAGGTCGGCGCCGATGCCCTGGGGGACGAAGCCGGTCTCCAGGCTGGTCATCGGGTCGGCGAACCAGGCGCCGCCGTCGGAGGCCATCGGCACCCGGGACATGGACTCGACGCCACCGGCGAGGACGAGGTCCTCCCAGCCGGAGCGGATCTTCATGGCGGCCATGTTGACGGCTTCGAGACCGGAGGCGCAGAAGCGGTTCTCCTGGACGCCCGCGACGGTGTCGGGGAGACCGGCGGCGATGGCGGCGATCCTGGCGATGTCGGAGCCCTGGTCGCCGACGGGGCTGACGACCCCGAGGACGATGTCGTCGATCGCGGCGGGGTCGAGGCCGGGGTTGCGGGCCTGGATCTCCCGGAGGAGACCGACGACCAGGTCGATGGGCTTGGTGCCGTGCAGGGAGCCGCCGGCCTTGCCGCGTCCGCGCGGGGTGCGGATCGCGTCGTACACGTACGCTTCGGTGCTCACGGAAAGCCTTTCACGATGAGGGTGGAGTCCGTCGGGAGGGGCGGGAGGAGGGGAGGGCGGCCGAGGGGGAACGGGGAGGTCGGCCCGGAGGGAGCGGTGGAGTCCGCCGAGGAGGGAACGGCGGAGGTCAGCCGAGGAGGGAACGGCCGATGATCTCCTTCATGATCTCCGTGGTACCGCCGTAGATGGTCTGGATGCGGCCGTCGGTGTAGGCGCGGGCGACCGGGAATTCGCTCATGTAGCCGTATCCGCCGTGCAGTTGCAGACAGCGGTCGGCGACCCGCTTCTGGAGTTCGGTCGCCCACCACTTGGCCATGGAGGCGTGGACGGCGTCGAGTCCCGCGCCGTCCGGGTCGGCGTGCTCCTCGATGCAGCGGTCGACGAAGGTGCGGGTGACGGCGCACTCGGTGGCCATCTCGGCGATCTCGAAGCGGATGTGCTGGAGCCGGGAGAGGGGGCGGCCGAAGGCCTCGCGCTCCTTGACGTAGGTGGTGGTGATCTCCAGGAGGTGTTCGGCGGCGGCGATGCCCGCGACGGCGATGGCCATCCGTTCCTGGGCGAGGTTGGTCATCAGGTGGACGAAGGCGCCGTTGAGCTCGCCGAGCAGGTTCTCCTTGGGGACGCGGACGTCCTCGAAGAAGAGTTCGGCGGTGTCCTGGGACTTCTGGCCGATCTTGTCGAGGTTCCGGCCGCGCGCGAAGCCCTCGGCGCCGCGCTCGACGACGAGGAGGGAGAGCCCGTGCGCGCCGCCCTCCGGGGTGGTGCGGGCGACGACGATCACCAGGTCGGCGAGGATGCCGTTGGAGATGAAGGTCTTGGAGCCGTTGAGGAGCCAGTGGTCGCCCCGGTCCTCGGCGGTGGTGCGGATGCCCTGGAGGTCCGATCCGGCGCCGGGTTCCGTCATGGCGATGGCGGTGACGGTCTCACCGGAGCAGAAGCCGGGGAGCCAGCGGCGCTTCTGTTCCTCGGTGCCGAGCGAGGTCAGATAGGGGCCGATGATGTCGTTGTGCAGGCCGATGGCGAGGCCGGGGGTGCCGGCCCGGGTGAACTCCTCGGCGAGGACGGCGGCGTAGCGGAAGTCGGGCTCGCCGCCGCCCCCGTACTCCTCGTCGACGGCGGTGCCGAGGAGGCCCTGGCGTCCGGCGGCGAGCCAGACCTCGCGGGAGACGATGCCGTCCTTCTCCCACTGCTCGTAGTGGGGCAGCACCTCCTTGCGCAGGAAGGCGCGGACGACGTCGCGGTAGGCCTCGTGGTCCTCGGTGTAGAGCTGGCGCTTCATGCTTCGGACTCCTGGGTGCGGTTCGGGCGGTCGAGGGCGGGCACGGCCCAGTCGCGGGCGACCTCGGCGGTGTCGGCGCCGGGCAGGGCGGGGCCGGTGCGGAGGGTGCCGGGGGTGACGGAGAAGCGGGGGGCGGGCGCGGGCTGGGGGATGCCGTCGCGTTCGGTGAAGGTGCCCCGGGCGGCGAGGTGCGGGTGGGCGGGGGCCTCGCGCAGGGAGAGGACCGGGGCGACACAGGCGTCGCCGCCGTCGAAGACGGCGGTCCACTCCTCCCGAGTACGGCTCCGGAAGCGCGCCGCGACGGCTTCGCGGAGTGCGGGCCAGCGGGCCGGGTCGCGGCGGGCGGCGGCGCTCTCCCCGTCGAGGCCGAGGAGCCGGGTGAACTCCTCGTAGAACCGCTCCTCCAGGGCTCCGACCGCCATGTGACCGCCGTCGGAGGTCGGGTAGACGCCGTAGAAGGGGCAGCCGCCGTCGAGGAGGTTGACGCCCCTGCGGTCCTGCCAGCCGCCCGCGGCGAGCATCCCGTGGATCATGGTGGTGAGGTGGGCGGTGCCGTCCACGATGGCCGCGTCCACGACCTGGCCCGCGCCGTGCTCCCGGGCGTGCCGGAGGGCGGCGAGGATGCCGATGACCAGGTAGAGGGAGCCGCCCGCGTAGTCGCCGACGAGGTTGGCGGGCACGGTGGGCGGCCCTTCGGGGTCGGGGCCGATCATGCCGAGGGCGCCGGTGACCGCGATGTAGCCGATGTCATGGCCCGCGGTGGTGGCGAGCGGGCCGTCCTGGCCCCAGCCGGTCATGCGCCCGTAGACCAGGCGCGGGTTGCGGGCGAGGCAGACGTCGGGGCCGACGCCGAGGCGTTCGGCGACGCCGGGGCGGTAGCCCTCCACCAGAACGTCGGCGCGGGCGACCAGGTCGAGGACGGTGGCGGGGCCGCCGTCGTCCTTGAGGTCGACGAGGACGGAGCGCTTGTTGCGGTTGGTGAGGTCGCGGGCGGGGTCGATGCCGAGACCGGGGCCGCCGGGACGGTCCACCCGGACGACGTCGGCGCCGAGGTCGGCCAGGAGCATCGCGGCGAAGGGGCCGGGGCCGATGCCCGCGAGTTCGACCACGCGGACCCCGGTGAGCGGGCCGTTCCCGGCGGTGTGCGTCGTACTCATCGAGCCCCCAGGCATGTGTGACACCAATGATGTAACACCGGAGATGCTAGGAACGTGTTCCATTCGGCACAAGCCCCCCGGCCGAGCGGGCGCCTGGAAATTCCCGGGGGGCGGGAAGGGGGCGCGACACGGTGGGGCGCGGCCCCGGGGTCCGCTATCCTCCGCCGACGACCATCGCGCCGGGGGGCGGCGCGGGGCGCACGGGACGAGGTGCTCGATGGAGACAGCGGCGGACCTGGCGGGCGGGGCCGGAACGAGGCCGTACGACGTGGTCCTCTTCGGCGCGACCGGCTTCGTGGGCGAACTCACCGCGGAGTACCTGGCCGACCACGCCCCGGCCTGGTGCCGCTGGGCGCTCGCCGGGCGCGCCCCCGACCGGCTGAGGGCGCTGCGGGACCGGCTCGCCGTCGGCCGGCCGCACCTCGCGGAACTGCCGCTGCTGGTCGCGGACTGCGCCGACCCGGAGTCGCTGCGCGAACTCGCCGGTTCCACGCGGGTGGTGGCCACCACGGTCGGCCCCTACGTGCGGTACGGCGACGGACTCGTGGCCGCCTGCGCGGAGGCGGGCACGGACTGTGTGGACCTCACCGGCGAGCCCGAGTTCGTCGACCTGACCTACGTACGGCACGACGCGCGCGCCCGGGAGACCGGCGCCCGTCTCGTGCACGCCTGCGGTTTCGACTCCGTCCCGCACGACCTCGGGGTCCTCTTCACCGTCCAGCAGCTCCCGGAGGGCGTGCCGCTGCGTGTGGACGGCTTCGTCCGCGCCGGGGCCGCCTTCTCCGGCGGCACCTTCGCCTCCGCCCTCACCTCCTTCGGCCGGGGCCGGGAGATCCTGCGGGCCGCGCGGCAACGGCGCCTGTACGAGCCCCGGCTGGTCGGGCGGCGGGCGCGGGCACCGCTGGGCGGCCCCCGGTTCAGCCCGGAGACCGGTACCTGGGCGCTGCCGCTGCCGACGCTCGATCCGCAGGTCGTGGCCCGCTCGGCCCGCGCGCTCGACCGGTACGGGCCGGACTTCCGCTACCGGCACTACGCCTCCGTGAAGACCCTGCCGATGGCCCTCGGGGGTACCGCGTTCGTCGGTGCGGGTGTGACTGCGGCCCAACTCCCGCTCGTCCGTGACTGGCTGATGGATCGTTATCCGGGTGGCAAGGGTCCTTCGGCGGAACGGCGGGCGCGCAGCTGGTTCTCGGTGCGGTTCGTCGGCGAGGGCGGCGGGCGCCGGGTCCTCACCGAGGTGTCGGGCGGCGACCCGGGCTATGACGAGACGGCGAAGATGCTGGCCGAGTCGGCCCTCTGCCTGGCCTTCGACCCGCTGCCGAGGACGGCGGGCCAGGTGACCACGGCGACGGCGATGGGCGACGCCCTCATCGCCCGGCTGCGCGCCACGGGCATCCGCTTCCGGGTGGCGCACCGGGGCTGAGCGGTCTGAGCGCCGGTGCCGTCGAGCCGGCCCGCACGGAGGAAGGGCCGGGCCTGCCGAGGGCGGCGGGGCGGTCGCCGGACGCGCACCGGGCCGGGCTCGCGCGGCGACGCGATCGCGGGGCAACGGGCCGGTGGCCTCGCGGCCGCCCTGAGGGCGACGAAGGGAATTGAGGGAATTGTCAGACAGGCCCCAGGTCCGCCCGGGACGGAACGCCCGCTCAGGGACGTACGAGCCGGAAGGGGTGTCCCGCAGGGTCGGCGTAGACGCGGCGGGCCGGGTCGCCGCCTCCGCCGTCGAGGGGTACGGCTCCGAGCGTGAGGACCGCCTCATGGGCGGCGGACAGGTCGTCCACCAGCACGTCGAGCAGGAACTGCTGCTCGGGGGCGCCCCAGACGGGCGGCCGGTGGTCGGCCACGCTCTGGAAGGCGAGCACCGGCCCCGTCTCGCCCCGCAGGACCACGGAACCGTCTCCGACGGCCCACCGGGGATCGGGGCCCTCCACCTCGCCGCCGACCAACCGCCGGTAGAAGTCGGCGAGTTCATGGGCGTCGGGACAGTCGAGCACCAGACAGCGGAAGCGCCCGATCACGCGACGGCCCAGACGAGGAGCACGTACGCGATGGCGCAGAGCCAGCCGAGGGCGAGCAGTACGGCGCCCGCGAGGGCCAGGTTCAGGACGCGTCCGGTGGTGCGCGGCGGGGCGGAGAGGGAAGTCGTCATGGCCCTCACTCTGCCGCCGCCGGGTCACGGAGCGGTATCCGTACGGGTACTCAGTCGTACCAGCTCTCACCCCTCCGCGAGCGCGTCCTTCAGGGCCCGGCGGCAGAGCGCGTCGGCGTGGCGGGTGGTCTCGGGGAGGCGGTAGCGCGGGGTGAGGTGGAGGGTCTGGGCGCAGGCGTTCGCGAGGGAGATCCGGTGGCCCTCGGAGACGAACACGGGCTTCACCCCGGTCCGGGTGCGCAGGGCGCGGCCGACCTCCTCGCCGTCGGCCAGGAGCGGGGCGGAGTCGCCGCGCGCGGGCCCCGGCTGCTCACAGGTGAAGGTGAAGGGGTTCTTGGCGACGCCGAGGGACGGGCGGCCGGTGAGCACGCCGAGGTGGCTGGCGAGGCCGAAGCGGCGGGGGTGGGCGATGCCGTATCCGTCGCAGACGAGCAGTCCCGGGTCGGCGGTGAGCCGGTCCAGGGCGGCGAGCACGGTGGGGATCTCCCGGAAGGCGAGCAGTCCGGGGACGTAGGGGAAGGAGACCCGGCCGACGGCGGTGGCCTCCTCGACCACCTCCAGGGTCCGCGCGTCCAGCACGACGGCGGCGGCGACGACGAGGTCACGCCCGTCGTCGTAGGCCACGTCGAGACCGGTGACGTGGCCCGTACCGGCCGCCGGGCCGTCCTCCGTGCGGACGAGACGGGTGCGCAGCTCCTCCTGGACGGCTCGGGCGGAGGTCTCGTCGGCGGGCCAGCCCACCGGAATCTCGATGATCGTCATGATGCGGGCCACCCTATGCCGGGGTGGTCCGGCGGGGCGGTCCACCAGGTCGGCCCCGTACCGGAAAGCGACCCGCCGTCCGGTGGGCGGCGGGTAGCCTGGCGATCATGTTCGTACTGGAATTGACCTACACAGCGCCCGTCGAGCGGGTCGACGCCTTCCTCGACGCGCACGTCGCCTGGCTCGACGAGCAGTACGCAGCGGGCGTGTTCGTCGCTTCGGGGCGGAAGAACCCGCGCGACGGCGGCATCATCCTGGCCGCCGGGGTCGACCGCGCGCGGATCGAGGAGATCGCGGCGGGCGACCCGTTCAGCACCGGGGGTGTCTGCGCCTACCGGATCACGGAGTTCTACGCGACGAAGACGGCCGCCGAACTGGTCGCGTACCGCGAGGAGTTGCCCTCGTAGCCCCAGGAGCCGTCCCGGCGCCGCCCGTCGGGAGCGACGGCCGGGCCGAACCCCGGGGCGAAACCCGGGCCGAAACACGGGGCGAAACCCCGTGCGACGGTCCGGCGGTCCGGTACGGCTGTCCCCCGCCCGCCCCGAGCCGCCGCTCCGGTGCCCGTCGCCTTCGTCAGTGGTGACCGTCGCCGTCGTCAGTGGTGTCCGTCGTGCGTCGGCCGGGCGGCACGGCCCGCCACCGCGATCCGGCCGCGTTCGCCGGAGGCCCAGCAGGTCCCGTCGCGGGTGCAGTCGACCGTGTCGTACGAACCGGTGTCGACCGTCCGCCACGTGCGGCCGCCGTCGGTGGTCAGATCCGTGCCGGTGGGGCCGACGGCGAGGGCCGCCGCCTTCCCGTACGGGAGCCAGGCGACGCCCGAGCGGTAGGCGGGCGGCGGTGTGGCGGAGGGACGCCAGTTCCGGCCGCCGTCACCGGTGACGGCGGCGGCCCGCGGGGACGGCTGGTCCTTGCGGTAGTCGCCGCCGACGGCGAGGCCGTGCGTCCGGTCACGGAAGGCGAGCCCGAAGACCCCTCGGGCCGGGTCCCCGGCGGGGATCGGCGAGACGGTGGCCTTCCAGGTCAGCCCACGGTCGGCGGAGTGCAGGACGCGGGCGGTGGCCGCGCCGCCGGTGGCGAGCCACACGTCCCGGGGGCCCGCCGAGACCAGGCACTGGCCGCCGGCCGCGAACCCCGCCTCCCCGGGCAGGGCGTCCGGCATTCCCCCGCTGGGCAGGACGTGCCAGGAACGGCCGCCGTCACGGGTGGAGAGGATGCGGTACTTGCCGTCGACCGGGTCGCTCATGGCGAGACCGTGCCGGGGGTCGAAGAAGGTCATGCAGTCGTAGAAGGCACGCGGATCGGTGTTCCGGAAGGACTCGGTCCAGGTGGCGCCGCCGTCCTCGGTGCGCAGGACCCGGGAGGCCTCGCCCTCCCCGATGGCGAGCACGACGGCCCGGCGGGCGTCGAACGCCTCCACGTCGCGGAACTCCAGCCCGTCCGCGCCCGGCGGTGAGACGTTCCGCCAGCTGCGGCCGCCGTCGGTGGTGCGCAGGACCGTGCCCTTGGACCCGGCGGCCCAGGCGGTCGAGCGGTCGACCGCGGCGAGCCCCCGGAAGCGGGCGTCGGTCCCGGTCGGTGTCAGGCGCCAGCCGCTCGTCACGGCGGTCGCGGCCGTCGCGGCGGTGTCGGCGCCGGTCGCGGCCGTGGGGGTCGCCCCGGCCCGCGCCGGGACCGCCAGGGTCAGCGCGAGCGCCGCCCCGGTCAGCCCCACCGACATCGTTCGTCTCGTCTTTCCCATGGACGTCATGGCGCCGGAAGCTAGTGCCCCGGGCGGTCCGCCGTCCAGGGTGCGTGCCCCGCCGGGCGTTCCTAGGCTGGTGGCATGACCGACCGCACGGGCGGGCCCGCGCCCGCCGAGAAGCCGAAGATCAAGGAGTACGAGGGCGAGGGCGTCACCGTCACCTTCGAGCCCCGGCGCTGTCTGCACGCGGCCGAGTGCGTCCACGGGCTGCCCGAGGTCTTCGACCTCTCCCGGCGCCCGTGGGTGCTGCCGGACGGCGCCGATCCGGGGCGCGTGGCCGAGGTGGTGCGCCGCTGTCCCTCGGGGGCGCTCCAGTACCGCCCGGCGGACGGCTCCGTCGAGCGGCCGGACTCCCCCACCACCGTGCGCCGGACGAAATCCGGCCAGGTCGTACTGCGCGGGGATCTACTCGTGGACGGGCCGTCCGGCGAGCGTCATGAGACGCGGGTGATGCTGTGCGGCTGTGGAACCTCCGGAAACCAGCCGTACTGTGACGGCTCCGGGCCCTGCGCGGAGCGCGGCGACGGGGCTCCCGGACAAGGCTGACACGCGCCGCCGCACCCCCGGTGACGCAGCTCACGTGGGTCCACAGTGCACGTTCCGGCCATGCCGCACGTCCTTCCAGGTGTCAGGTGGCCTGGTGTCGGGGAGACGCACAGGATCCGCAGCCGTGTGAGAGGAGCCGGTCTTGTCCGCCGTCATCGAGCAGGCCGTCCAGGCCCGGCTGGTCGCGTCCGCTCCTCGTATGGAGACCGTTCCCGCCACTCTGCGGTACGACCGCGAGGACCCGTACGCCGTGAGCATGGCCTTTCCGCCCCCGGCGACCCTGGAGGGCGTCGAGGTCTCCTGGGCGTTCGCCCGGGAGCTGCTCGTCCAGGGGGTGGAGCGGCCCGCCGGCGTCGGGGACGTACGGCTGCGTCCGTACGGGTACGACCGCACGGTGGTCGAGTTCCACGCCCCCGAAGGGGTCGCCATGGTCCATGTGCGGACCTCCGAGCTGCGGCTCTTCCTGGAGCGCTCGGAGCACCTGGTGCCTCCGGGCCGTGAGCACCAGTACCTCGACTGGGACCAGGACCTGGCGGAGCTGCTCCGCGACCGGCCGTGACGCCGGGCCCCGGCCCACAGCTCTGAGGGGAGGCTTCTCCCCGCCCTTGCTTTCCGTCCCGTGCCCGGCGGGATGCCGTCCGGGCCCCGCCGCCCGCGCCTGGCGGGAAACCCCTCCGGGCCCGCCGACCGCTCCTGGTGGAAGGCGCTCCGAGCCCCGCTGCTCCCCGCGCCCGGCCCCGCTCTCCGTACGCGTACCCCTCCGAGGGCGCCTCGGGCCCCCGCTCCCCCACCGGGCCGCTCCCCGTCCGGTAAATCGGTTGCCCCTCCCGGACGGCGGTCCTACGGTCGTGAACGAACCAGTCGTCGTCCGATCGGAGAAGGACGTTGCTCGTCTGAGGTTGCGAGACACCGTGCCGCGCGTGCCCCTGTGCCGTGCGTGCCGTGCCCGCCCTCGGCGTACGAGCCGTTCCTGACGACTGCCCGCGCCCCGGTGTCTCCACGCGTCGCCCTCGCACGCCCCTGCGCTCACGCATCCGGAGACCCTTGTGACACATCACCCCACCTTCATCAGCTGCCGCTCCCTCTCCTTCTCCTGGCCGGACGGCACCGAGGTGTTCGACGACTTCCGCCTCTCGGTCGGCCCCGGCCGCACCGGGCTCGTCGGGCTCAACGGCTCCGGCAAGTCCACGCTCCTCAGGCTGCTCGCGGGCGAGCTGAGCCCGGCGTCCGGCACGGTCCGGATCACCGGGGAGCTGGGACACCTCCCGCAGAACCTGGTGCTCGACACCTCCCGCCGGGTGGACGAGATCCTCGGCATCGACGCCAAGCGGGCCGCGCTGCACGCCATCGAGTCGGGCGACCCTGCGGAGGAGCACTTCACCGTGCTCGCCGACGACTGGGACGTGGAGGAACGCGCCCGCGCCACCCTGGACCAGCTCGGCCTCGGCTCCGTGGGTCTCGACCGGACGGTGGGCGAGGTCTCCGGCGGCGAATCCGTCCTCCTGCGCCTGGCCGCGCTGCTGCTCGCCCGGCCCGACGTGCTGCTGCTCGACGAGCCGACGAACAATCTGGACCGGCACGCCCGCGCCCGGCTGTACGAGGCCGTGGAGCACTGGTCCGGGGTCCTGGTCGTGGTCAGTCACGACCGTGAACTCCTGGAGCGCGTCGACCAGATCGCCGACCTCCGCGACGGTTCCGTCACCTGGTACGGCGGGGCCTGGTCCGACTACGAGACCGCGCTCGCCGCCGAACAGGAGGCGGCGGAGCGGATGGTGCGGGTCGCCGAGGCCGACGTACAGCGCCAGAAGCGCGAACTGGGCGACTCCCAGGTGAAGCTGGCGCGCCGCAGGCGGTACGCGCAGAAGAGCTTCGAGAACAAGGTCGTCCCGAAGGTCGTGGCGAACAACCGGAAGAGCGAGGCGCAGGTCTCGGCGGGCAAGCACCGCGCGCTGCACGCCGAGCGGCTCTCCGGGGCACGGGAGCGGCTCGATGCCGCCGTGGAGGCGGTGCGCGACGACGACGAGATCCGCGTCGAGCTGCCCCGCACCTCGGTGCCGCCGGGCCGCGAGGTGCTGTACCTGCGGGACCTCGAACTCCGTTACGGGGCACGGGTGGCGGGCTCGTTCGAGCTGCGCGGTCCGGAGCGGATCGCCCTGGTCGGCCGCAACGGCGCCGGGAAGACGACGCTGCTGCGGACGATCGCCGGGGAGCTGGAGCCGCTGTCCGGCGAGCGGGAGGTGCGGGTGCCGCTGCGCTTCCTGCCGCAGCGGCTCGATCTCCTCGACGACGGTCTGAGCATCGTGGAGAACGTGGCCCGGTTCGCTCCCGGGGCCACCGGGAACATGATCCGGGCGCGGCTCGCCCGATTCCTCTTCCGGGGCTCCCGCGCCGACCAGCCCGTCGGCACCCTCTCGGGCGGTGAGCGGTTCCGGGCGACGCTTGCGGCGCTGCTGCTCGCGGAACCCGCCCCGCAACTGCTGATGCTGGACGAGCCGACGAACAACCTGGACATGGCGTCGGTACGGAAACTGACGGCGGCGCTCGACGCCTACGAGGGGGCGCTGGTCGTGGCGAGCCACGACGTGACGTTCCTGGAGTCGCTGGGCATCACGCGCTGGCTGCTGCTCGACGGGGAACTGCGCCCGACGACCGCCGAGGAGGTCAGGGGGAGTCACCGCGTGCCCTCGTCCACGCGCTGAGGCCGGGCGCCGCCGACCCTCCGCCCCGAGACCGGGGGCGCCACGGCCCGAGGCCGCTGGGGCGGGATTCGAGAGTCCCGCCTTCCTGGCGCCCCCTTTCGGGGTCGGCGGCCTGCGCTCCGTAGCCGACCGGCCGAGCGGAGGACACCCCCGGGTACGTGACCTGCGTCTCCGGAGCCCGTCCGAGCAGCACACATAACGGAACGTAATCGGACATCGCCCTGGACGGGCTTGGCCGACGCCTTATGGAGCCTTAACCTACGGTCTCGTAACCTACGAACCCGTAGGTACGCCCGTATGCCCTTCTCCGTCCCCAGGAGTTCCCGTGACGCTCACCTCTCCCCCTCTCGGCACCTCGAACGGGTGGACCGACGCGCGGCTGCTCTACGCGCTGGAGGAGGTCGTGGAGAAGGAGCTGAACCGGCACCTCAAGGTCACCAAGGACTGGATGCCGCACGAGTACGTGCCGTGGTCCGACGGCCGGAACTTCCCCGGGTTCTTCGAGGACGGCGATGCCTGGGAGCCGTCCCAGTCCAAGGTCACCGACATCGGCCGGATCGCCCTCGTCGTCAACCTGCTCACCGAGGACAACCTCCCGAGCTACCACCACGAGATCGCCAGCCTCTTCGGCCGCGACGGCGCCTGGGGCACCTGGGTGCACCGCTGGACCGCCGAGGAGGGCCGTCACGGCATCGTGATGCGCGACTACCTGCTGGCCTCGCGCGCCGTCGACCCGGACAAGCTGGAGCAGTTCCGGATGTCCCACATGAGCGAGGGCTTCGAGTCCGACAACCGGCACTCGATGCTGCACTCCGTGGCGTACGTCGCCTTCCAGGAGCTGGCCACCCGCATCTCGCACCGCAACACCGGCCACCAGTCCGGCGACCCGGTGTGCGACCGGATGCTGGCCCGCATCGCCACAGACGAGAACCTGCACATGGTCTTCTACCGCAACCTGCTGGGCGCGGCCTTCGAGATCGCCCCGGACCTGACGATGCAGGCCGTACGGGACGTCGTGGTCGACTTCCGGATGCCCGGACACGGCATCCCGGGCTTCGAGCGCGCGGCGGCCCAGATGGCGATCGGCGAGATCTACAACACGCGCATCCACCACGACGACGTCCTCCAGCCCGTCCTGCGCTTCCTCAAGGTCCTCCAGATCGACGGCCTCGGCCCCGACGGGCTGCGCGCCCAGGAGGAACTGGGCCTCTACATGGACGGTCTGGACGCCGAGGCCAGCAAGTTCGACGTGAAGCTCGCGGCCCGCAAGGCCCGGATGGCCGCCCGCGCGGCCGGCTGATCCCCTCGGGGACGCGGGACCCGGACGGCCTCAGCGGCTCAGCCGCTTGAGCCGTCCGCGCTCCTTCTCGGACAGTCCGCCCCACACCCCGAACCGCTCGTCGTGGGTCAGGGCGTACTCCAGGCACGCGATCCGGCCCTCGCACGCCCCGCACAGCTGCTTCGCCTCGCGCGTCGACGAACCGGGGGCCGGGAAGAAGAACTCCGGGCCCGCCTGGGCACACAGGGCGTTCTCACGCCACGAGAGGTCGGGGGCGGGGACGGTCAGCACGTCGGTCTCCATCATCTGCATGACCGACAGGCTGCCCCAGGACCGTAAACACGCCATCAACGTTCGATCAATGGCGGATACCCAGCGCGGGGAGAATCGTCTCGGCGACCCGGTACGCCTCCTCCAGGAGCGGGTTGCCCGACAGGATGAACGTGTCCACCCCCAGCTCCTGGTACTCCTTGAGCCGCTCCACCACCTGGGCCGCGGAGCCCACGACCGCCGTTCCGGGTCCGGGCCGGAAGAGGCTCATCCCGGGCCACAGGTTCGGATGGGTCTCCAGCTCCCGTGCCCGCGCGGGCACCTTCCCGCCGTGCTGGCGGAACTGGCGCTGCCAGCCCACCCCGTCCTCGCCCGTGTGCCCGCCGAGCTGCCGGGCGTACGTCTCCTCGCTGGTGACGTCCAGGAGCCGGTCGGCGGCGGCCCAGGCCGCGTCCTCGGTGTCCCGGACGATGAGGTGGAGCCGCAGCCCGATGCGGAGGGTCCGCCCGTGCGCGGCGGCCCTGGCCCGTACGTGGTCGAGCTTCTCCTTGAGCAGGTGCGGCGGCTCGCCCCAGGTGAGGTAGACGTCGACGTGTTCGGCGGCCATCTCGATGCCCGCCGCCGAGGAGCCGCCGAACCAGAGCGGGACGTGCGTCTCCTGGACGGGGCGCAGGTCGCGGAAGGAGGCGCCCGCGCCCCGGAGGTCGTAGAAGCGGCCCTTGTGGTCGAAGACCTCGCCCGCCGTGAGCCGCTTCACGATCGACCAGTACTCGGCGCTCAGCGCGTACCGCTCGTCGTGCTCGACGTGCAGCCCGTACTCGCGCAGGGCGGCGGTCGACCCGTTGACCACGTTGAACCGCAGCCGCCCCCCGAAGAGGTTGTCGAAGCTCAGTGCCATCTTGGCGAGCAGCGTCGGTGAGATCAGTCCGGGGTGGACGGCCAGCAGCGGCTTGAACCGGGTGCTGGTGGAGGCGGCGAGCGCCGAGCCGAGCGGCCACACGTCGTAGAGGTCGGTCGCGAGCAACGCGCCCGTGTAGCCGAGGCGTTCGACGGTTCCGGCGAGCTGCTGGAGATAGCGGAGGTCGACGGGGCGGCGGCCCGCCGGCTCCCACGGATAGGCGCCTTCGCGCGGGATGACGTACCAGAGGACTTCGGGTGCCGGGGAGGCCATGGTTCAGGCCTTCCGGGGCAGGGCGTCGGCGACGGTGACGGCACGGTCGATGAATCCGGCGCGGTGGAAGACGTCCGCCGCCCGCTGCTGCTCGGCGACGAACTCCTCGGTGACCTCCTCGATCGTCCAGGGCAGCGCCCGCAGCGCGGTCTCCCAGTCGTCGGCCGAGCCGCCCTGGTCGGCGGCGGCGATCTCGGCGGCCTCGCGCGGATGCGCGGCGGCCCACTCGTCGGCCCGCCGCAGCGCCCGGGTGAGCGCCTCCACCACCTCGGGCCGCCCCTCGGCCAGGTCACGCCGGGTGAAGAACACGGACCGGTCGCTGATGACCTCGCCGGTACGGACGAGGGTACGCAGCCCGCCCCGGCGGCGGGCGGCGGCCAGCTCGGCACCCTGCGCCACCCAGGCGGTGATCGCCCCGGCACGCAGCAGTTCCTCGCTGTCGGCGCCGCCGCGCACCGGGGTGATGTCGGTGGCGTACGAGAGGCCCTCGTCGTCCAGTGCCTTGGCCACGAGGTGGGTCTGCCAGGAGCCCACGGCGAGGTGGACGGTGCCGCCCCTGAGGTCGGCGACGGCACGGACCGGGCTGTCCTCGGTGACGAGCAGCGCGCCGTGGTCGGGGCGGGGTGCGGAGACGGCGGTGTAGACGATGTCGTGCCCGGCGGCCTGCGCGGTGACCGGCGGGGTCGAGCCGGTGCCGCCGAAGTCGATGGTGCCGTCGGCGAGATGGGCGCCGGTGCGGACTCCGTCGGTGTACGGGTGCCAGGTCACGGTCTCGCCGAGGGCGGCCAGCTCCTCCTCGGCGTAGCCGAGCCGGGACAGGTGGTAGAGGGACGGGTTGCTGCGGTGGACACCGATGACGACGGTCATGCGGACGCTCCTTCGGGAGAGACGGGGGCGGGGAGGGGACGGGGGGCTTCGGAAGGGGTCGTACGGGGGTCGGCTCGGGGCCCGGGGTTCTCGGACGGGTACGCGCCGGTGCCGACTTGGGGAACGGGGGCCTCGGACGGGTACGCGCCGGTGCCGACTCGGGGGACGGGGGCCTCGGACGGGTGCACGCCGAGGTCGGCGAGGAGGCGGCGGCGCAGGGCGACGGAGGCCGGGTCGCCGGGGTCACGGGGGCGGGCCACGGTCACCCGCTCGTCGGTGACGAGCCGTCCGTCGCGCAGGACGGCGACCCGGTCGGCGAGCCGGACGGCCTCGTCGACGTCATGGGTGACGAGCAGCACGGCGGGCCGGTGGATACGGCGGAGCTCCTCCACCAGATCCTGCATGCGGAGCCGGGTCAGCGCGTCGAGCGCCGCGAACGGCTCGTCCAGGAGGAGGAGTTCGGGTTCCCGGACGAGGGCGCGGGCCAGCGCGACCCGCTGGGCCTCGCCGCCGGAGAGGGTGGCGGGCCAGGCGTCGGCGTGCGGTTCGAGGCCGACCTCGGCGAGGGCTCGCAGACCGGTCGCCCGGGTGGCGGCCCCGCGCGGCAGGCCGACGGTCACATTGGCGAGGACCTTCTTGGAGGGGATGAGCCGGGGTTCCTGGAAGACGATGGTGCGGGCGGCGGGGACGAGGGCCTCCCCTCCGTCGGCGCCGTCGAGGGCGCCCAGGATGCGCAGCAGTGTCGTCTTGCCGCTGCCGCTGGCCCCCAGCAGGGCGACGAACTCACCCCGTTCCAGGGTCAGATCGAGGCCGTCGAGGACCGGCCGGGTGCCGAACACCCGGCGCAGTCCGCTGACCCGTACGGCGGTGGTCCCGGTCGCGGGCGGGGTCGTGGTCATCGGGTTCCTCCTCCGGGGCCCGCCGTGCGCCAGGGCATGAGGACCCGCTCCAGGCCACGGACGAGGACGTCGGCGACCAGGCCGAGCAGACCGTAGACGAGGATGCAGACGGCGAGGATGTCGGTGCGGGCGTAGCTCTGGGCCTGGGACATCAGATAGCCGATGCCCTCGGTGGCGTTGATCTCCTCGGCGGCGATGAGCGCGATGACGCTGAGCGTCATCGAGAGCCGCAGTCCGGCGAGGAGCGAGGGCAGCGCCCCGGGCAGGACGACCTGCCGGACGATCGCGAGGCGGCCGAGCCCGAAGCTCCGCATGGCCTCGACGAGTTTGCGGTCGGTGCCCCGGACGCCGCCGCTGGCGGAGACGTACATCGGGAAGGTGGTGGCGACCGCGATGAGCAGGATCTTCGCGGTCTCGTTGATGCCGAACCAGACCATGAAGAGCGGGACGAGGGAGAGGAAGGGGATGGTGCGGAGGGTCTGGAGGGAGGAGTCGAGGAGTTCGTCGCCGAGCCGGGTGAAGCCGGTGGTGATGCCGAGGACGAGTCCGGCGGTCAGTCCGATGAGGAGTCCGAGGCCGGAACGGGTGAGGGAGGTGGACAGGGCGTCGGTCAGCTGGCCGTTGCCCCACAACTCCCCCACCGCGTCGAGGACCTGGGCGGGCGAGGCGAGGACGTCGGGGGTGAGGAGACCGGTGGCGGAGGCGCCCCACCAGAGCCCGAGCAGGGCGAACGGTCCGAGCGCACGGACGACGAGCGCGTACGTACGGGAACGGGGGCGGTGGATCTGGGGGCGGGGCACCACGAGCCCGGCGGTGGGATCGGCTGCGGGCGGGGACCCGGTACGGGATGCGGGCTCGGGCCGCGGTTCCGGGTCGGGCTCGGGCTCGGGCTGCGACTCGACGTCGGGCAGGGGAATGGGCGCGGGAATGGGCGCGGGAATGGGCGCGGGAATGGGCGCGGGAATGGGCAGGGGATCAGACACGGGATCGGGGCGCGGCTCCGGGTCGGGATCGGGCCTGGGGCGCCGCTCGGGGTCGGTCGCGGGGACGGGCTGCGGTCCGGTCCGGGCGGTGGGCTCCTGGGGGACGGGGGTCTCCCGGGGCGGGCCGGTCACCTGGGAGGGGGCGGCTTCCCCGGGCGGGGCGGGGGTCTTCGCCGTCCCGGCGGGGTGGGGGCCGGTCACGGCGGTCATGACAGCTTCTCGACGTCGAGCAGGTGGGAGGCGATGTCGACCTTGTTCGGTGTGACCTTCTGGTCGGCGTAGAACCGGGCGACGGTCTCGAAGCGCTCGATGTCCTCGGGGCCGATCGGGTCGACCGTGCCGCCCTTGGCGGTGAAGTCGATCTGGATCTCCTTGGCCTTGCCGTTGACGGCGGTGGGTCCGGCGTCGGTGAAGACGTTGAGGTACGCGGCCGGGTCCTTCTTCTCCTTGGCGCTGTTCTCGTGCAGATACGCGTAGAGCGCCCGGACGACCTCGGGGTGGTCCTTGGCGAAGCCCGAACGGACCGCGTTGAGGCTGTAGTTGTCGGAGCCGATGGCGGTTCCGTCGGCGACGAACCTGGCCTTGCCCGTGCCGAGTTCGGCGACGGCGTAGGTCGACCAGACGGCCCAGGCGTCGACCTGGCCCGCGTTGAAGACGGCCGCCGTCTGGTCGGGGCGGAGGTACACCCGCTCGACCCGGTCGGCGGGCACGCCCGCCTTCGCGAGGGCCTTGAGGAGCAGGTACTCGCCGGTGCCGCCCTTGTTGACGGCGACCTTCCGGCCGACCAGGTCACGGACGGAGGTGATGTCCGAGCCGGAGCGGACGAGGATGCCCTCGCCGACGGGATCGGGGTCCGTGGCGGTGAAGAAGGCGAAGCCGGGGCTCTGGGAGAGCGAGGTGACGCCGGAGGTGATGGAGCCGGTGGCGATGTCGAGCTGGTCGGCGTTCATCGCCTGGGCCGCGGGGGCGAAGGGTCCGGCGCTGCCGGTCCACGCGACCTCGGCACCGACGGCGGCGAGTGCCCTGCCGAGGCTGCCGTCCTTCTTGCCCAGGGCGAGGACACCCGCGTTGCCGGGGTCGGGGATGCGGACGGTGATCGTTCCCTTCTCTCCCTCCGCCCCGCCACCCGGGCCCGAGGCCCGGTCCGTGGCGGAGTCCCCGCCGCAGGCGGTGAGGGTGGAGAGGGCGACGAGGGCCGCGAGCGCGGCGAGCGGCGGGGCGAGTGGGCGCATGACGGTCGTCCTTCGGGGGTCGGGGAGACACGGGGAGGGGTGGGGGCGGGGGCGGCGGGCGGTTGCGGGGGCGGAGTCTCGGCGGTCCCGGACGCGTCCGGGACCGGACGCGGAGCACCGGTCGGCCGTGCCCCGGGACGTCACGACACCGGCTGCGGGTCCGGTGCGGCGGGCGGTGCCGTGGGCACGAGCAGTCGGGCGCGGCGCAGCGGCTCCGGGTCGGCCCAGGTCCGTACGTCCACCGGTCCGGCCAGGAAGCCGTGGGCGCGCAGGGCCTCCTCCTGGCGGGCGAGCAGTTCGAGCCGGGTGGCGGACAGGTCCGGGTGGAGGGTGCGGTGGGTGCCGGGCCGGTAGGCACCGGCGACGCCTGCGGCCCCCGCGCCGGTCTCGGCGCCCAGGATGCGGGCGACCTCGGCGGGTTCGCCCGCGGCCCAGTCGGCGGCGCGGAGCAGGACCGCGAGGAAGCGGGCGACCAGGTCGGGGTGCTCGTCCAGGAGGTCCTGGTGCACGGTGAGGGGGCGCGGAGTGCCGTTGTTGACGCGGTGGGCCGGGTCGGGGAGCGCGTCCAGTTCCACGGCGACCTCGGCCCCGGCGCGGCGGGCCGCCTCGACGGCGAGGGCGCCCTTCACGTAGACGGCGTCGACCTCGCCCCGGCGCAGCGCGTCGAGTTCCGCGGCCCACTGGCCCCGGTGTCCTTCGGCGGGTACGTCGACCAGGACGGCGTCGTCGAGTCCGTACCCGGCGGAGGCGAGGACGCCCTCGAAGCCGCGCAGGGCCATGGCCCGCCAGAAGTCGATGGGGACGGAGTGCCGGGGCAGCGCGAGCCGGAGACCGCGCAGGGCGGCACCGCCGCGCACCGGGGAGCCGGGGGCGACGAGCACCACCTGGCGTTCCTCGATCCAGGTGAGGCCGACCAGCCGGGTGCGCTCGCCGCGTGAACGGGCCCACAGCGCGGGCACGTTGCCGCCCTCGCGGAAGAGTCCGGGCAGGGCGTGGGTGAAGTGGGTGGCGCGGTCGGCGCCGGGGTCGGTGTCCTGGAGCGAGCGCACCGCGATGCCGTCGGGGGCGAACTCCCCGGCCAGCCATCCCCGGTCGGCGGCGACACCGGTGGCGGTGGGGACGGGGCAGCGGGTGAACCAGAGCGTGTCGGGAACGGGGGTGTGCGGCATGGCGGGCTCCCAGAGGGGACGGAACGGCGGCGACCGCGCGCGACGGGCTTCGGGCAGGGCCACGGGGCGCGGGGACGGAGTACGGAGTGGGTGGGACGGGGTGGGGCGGAGTGGGTGGGGCGGGGTGGGGCGGAGTGGGTTCGGGTTCGGGAAGGAGTCGGGTGGGACGGGGCCGTTGTACGAGGTCCCGGCACGACGGCCTCCGCCACGACGACCCCGGGCCCCCGGCACCCGGCACCCGGCACCCGGCACCCGGCACCCGGTCGGCAACGGTCCCGGAGGGTGTGCGGTCCGGGGTGCGCGGCGGAGGCGGTGGCAGGGAAGGGCGGCGAGACGGGTGAGCCGGGTGGGGCGCGCGGTCCTCCGGTGACGTGCCGGTCAGCGAGTGCCGGGGCCTCGGCGGGTGGCACGGCGCGGGAGGGCGGTCCGGAGGAGGACGGCTCGGTGCGGGAAGGCGGTCCGGCGCAGGGGTCCGGTTCGGGCGCGGGTCATGCCCGGGGGAACCGTGCCGACGACCGGCGGCTCGGCGAAGCGGCTGTCAGCGACAGCCGGCCCCCGCGACGCGCGCCAGGTCTATGTGGCGGCGGCGGGTGAGCCCGAGCGGCGCGGGAGAGGCGGTGGACGCGCGGTGCGCGGTGCGGTGTCCGTTCATGGCTGGCCTGCTCCCTCCGGCTCGGTGTCGCTGTGGTGGCTTGGCCGGAACCTTGCCACGGATGTTCCGCCGACGACAACTCGGCTCCCACGATGTGGGATTGCGTATGAACGGAGTGTTTCCGACCTCACGGGGCCCCTGATTCGGCTCCCGCCATGTGGGAGCGTGGGGACCCGATCACCCACGGGGAGCGAACCCTATGACGACCGAGGCCGGCATCGCCCGACCCCCGGCGGGCGCCCAGGCGGTCCGCCGCGCACTGGACGTGCTGCACTGTTTCCACGACAACGGGCCCGATCTCAGCGCTTCCGACCTCGCGCGGCGGCTCGGGCTCTCCACCTCCACGGCGCACCGGCTCGCCCGGACCCTGCTGGGTGCGGGCTTCCTGGAGCAGGACGCCCGTACGGCCCGGTACCGGCTCGGGCCCGCGATGACCGAGCTGGGGCGGCTCGCCTATCACCAGCGGGGGCTCCACCTGGCCGCGCCCGAGCTGTCCGACCTGGCCGAACGGACCGGCGCCACAGCGGACCTGGCGCTGCGCAGCGGACCGCACGTGATCATCGTCGCGGGCGGTTCGGTGACCCCGAAGGTGGGGCTGCGCCGGCCGCTGCACTCGACGGCGCTGGGGAAGGTGCTGCTGGCCTGGCCCCGGGCGGGTGAGGCCGGGCCGCGTTCACTGCCGCCGCTGCACGCCTTCACCGAACGGACCATCGTCGAACCCCCCGCGCTCGCGGCCGAGTTGGCCCGCGTACGGGAGGCGGGGTACGCGCTCAACGACGGGGAGTCGGCCCTCGGGGTGCGGACGGTCGCCGTGCCGGTCCTGGAGCGGACCGGACAGGCCCGGTTCGCGCTCGCGGTGCGGGCGACACCGGAGCTGATCACCGACGCACGGCTCGACTGGTACCTGGCGCAGGCACGGTCGTGCGCCCGCGCCCTGGAGGTGCTGCTGCTGACCCCGGCGGAGCGGCGCGACCCGGGGGAACGGGCCGGATAGCGGGGCGCCCGCACCCCGCCGACATGTCCGCACGGTCGTGCGTTCAGTACCATGGGCGGATGAGCGGCAGCACCGGGAACGGCCCCGGGACCAGAACCGACGGGCGCGTCGAGCGCGGGAACCAGACCCGGCGCCTGGTGCTGGGCCGGACGATGGACATCGCCTCGGTCGAGGGGCTCGAAGGGCTGTCCCTGGGGCGGATCGCGACCGAACTGGAGCTCAGCAAGAGCGGTGTCTTCGCCCTCTTCGGCTCCAAGGAGGAACTCCAGCTCGCCACGGTCCGCGCCGCCGTCGCGGTCTTCGCCGACCGGGTCGTCGCTCCCCTGCGGGACGTGCCGCCGGGTGCGGGCCGGGTGCGTGGACTGTGCCGGAACTGGCTGACGTACTCCTCGGAACGGGTCTTCGCGGGCGGCTGCTTCTTCTACGCGGTGTCGGCCGAGTTCGACGCCCGTACGGGGCCGGTACACGACGCGGTGGCCCGCGCGCGCGGCGACTGGGACGCCTATGTGGAGACGGCCCTGTCCGAGGCGCGCGCGGCCGGGGACTTCACGGCCGAACTGGACGCGGAGCAGGTGGCCTTCGAGGTGATCGCCCTGATGGAGGCGGCCAACGCGCGGTCCGTGCTGCTGGGCGATCCCCGTGCGTACGCCCGCGCCGAACGGGGGATCGAGGCCCGGCTGGGCGCCGAGGCCACACCACAGGGCCGGGAGGCCCTCGCCACCGACCGGCCCGCGTCCGGGGAGTAGCGCCCGCCCGGTACGCGGACCGGGCGCCACCGCCACTCGCCCCAGAACCCTCGGAGCACTCAGAGCACTCAGAGCACTCAGAGCACTCAGAGGGAGGCAACAGCCGTCCGGTCGGGCCGCCCCGGGCAGGACCGAGCCACGCTTCACGGAGGGGCCTCAGCCCGTCGTCACGCGCTCCCCCGACGGTTCCCCGGCGGGGGCGGCCGCCAGGAAGTCCATCGCCTCGGCCAGTACGTCCGGGTCCGTCAGGATGCGGCGGTGGCCGAGTCCCCGGGTGACGACGAGCCGCGCCCGGTCGCCGTGGGCGCGCGCGAGACTCCGGGCCTGGACGAGGGGCACCATGTCGTCGTCCTCGTCGTGGAAGAGCAGGACGGGCGCGTCGAGCGCACCGGGGTCGTGGTCGGCTCCGAAGCGGTCCCAGACACCGGGTTCCCCGGGAACGAGCCGCTGTTCGACGTACTCCCTCATGCACCGGACGACCCGGTCGTCCAGTCCGAGGCCGGTCCGGAAGCCCGCGAGGAGCAGGTCGAAGGAGCCGACGCCACCGAGCCCGACGAACCGGCCGGTGCGGATGCCGTCGCGCAGGGCGAAGAGGGCGGCGAGGACACCGAAGGAGTGGGCGACGACGGCGTGGAAGTCGCCGTGCCGTGCGTGGAGTTCACGGATGACCGCACGGTACTCGACGATGTTGCTCGCGCGTCCGGGGGACTCGCCGTGGCCGGGCGCGTCGAAGGCGACCGGGCTGTAGCCGCGGGCGAGCAGCGCCTCGGCGAAGGGGGTCAGGCGTGAGGCGCGCGAGGACCAGCCGTGCACGAGCAGGACGGGCCGCCGTCCGTCGCCCCAGGCGTAGGTGACGACTTCCCCGCCGCGCACCCGGAGCCGCTCGGTGCGGGCGGCGGTGCGGAGCGCCTGTTCGGCCGGGCGGAGCTTCGCCCGGCCGAGGGGGCGGACGAAGAGGTGGAAGGCGAGCCGTCCGGCGGGACCCGGGGCGATCCGGGCCATGGCGTGGAGGGCGGGGCGGATGAGCGGGGCCATCGGGTACATGCCGGATCTCCTCGGTCGACCTGGGGTGAAAACATTAGCACGACCGTTCGTGTTGTTTCATGGCCCGTCCAAAGCGCCGTTCGGGGCCACCGCCCCCCGACAGACCGAAGCCCACCCCGCCCGGAACGACCGGCCGCACCGGCGGACACCGACCCGCCCCTGAGTCGCCGTCCCGCCCTGAGCCACCCCCCGCCGCTCACTCCTCCCCCGGGGGCTCCTTCTTCGCCCGGCTGGGCTGCACCCGCTTCGGCTCGCCCGGCATCTTCGGGTACTCCGGCGGGTACGGCAGATCGCCGAGCCCGTGCTCGGCCTCGTCCCGGCGGGCCAGTTCGAGCAGGGAGTCCAGGGTGAACCGCTCGTCGTCCATGTCGGCGTGCACGTCGCCCAGTTCGGCGTAACGCACCGGCATCGTCCTGATGTCGAAGTCCCTCGGCACGGCGTCGTCGATCTCCTCCCAGCGCAGCGGCGCGGACACCGGGGCGTGCGGGCGGGGGCGTACGGAGTAGGCGGAGGCGATCGTGCGGTCCCGGGCCGTCTGGTTGTAGTCGACGAAGATCCGCTCGCCGCGCTCCTCCTTCCACCACTTCGTGGTCACCCGGTCCGGCATCCGCCGCTCCAGTTCCCGCCCGCAGGCGATGGCCGCGCGCCGCACCTGGGTGAAGGTCCAGCAGGGCAGGATCGGCACGAAGACGTGCAGCCCCCGGCCGCCGGAGGTCTTCGGCCAGCCGCGCAGTCCGTGCTCGTCGAGGACCGCGCGCAGTTCGTGGGCGGCGCGGACGGCGTCGGCGTAGTCGGTGCCGGGCTGCGGGTCCAGGTCGATGCGGAGTTCGTCCGGGTGGTCGACGTCGTCCCGCCGTACCGGCCAGGGGTGGAAGGTGACCGCGCCGAGGTTGGCGGCCCAGAGCACGGCGGCGGGCTCGGTGGGACACATCTCGTCGGCGGACCGGCCGCTGGGGAAGCTGATGTGGGCGGTCGGGATCCAGTCGGGCAGGTACTTCGGGGCGCGCTTCTGGAAGAAGGACTCGCCGGTCACTCCGTCGGGGTAGCGCTCCAGGGTGGTGGGGCGGTCGCGCAGGGCGCGGGTGATGCCCTCACCGACGGCCAGGTAGTAGCCGGCCATGTCCAGCTTGGTGTAGCCGGGTTCGGGGAAGTACACCTTGTCCGGGTGGGACACGCGTACGGTCCGGCCGCCGACTTCCAGTTCCACCGCTGCCGCCTTGCCTGCCATGCGGGCCAGCCTAGGGCTCGCCAACAAGTCCCGCATACCGGACAATCGACCTATGGATCTTCCGGTGATGCCGCCCGTGAAACCGATGCTCGCGAAGTCCGTGAAGCGCGTTCCGCCGGGGATGCAGTACGAGGCGAAGTGGGACGGCTTCCGCGCGATCGTGCACCGGGACGGGCCCGAGATCGTCATCGGCAGCCGTACGGGCAAGCCGCTCACCCGCTACTTCCCGGAACTGGTCGAGGCGTTCACGACCCGGCTGCCGGAGCGGTGCGTGGTCGACGGCGAGATCGTCGTGGACCACGACGGACGGCTGGACTTCGAGCGGCTGAGCGAGCGCATCCATCCGGCCGACTCCCGGGTCCGGACACTGGCGGCGAGCACCCCCGCCCGCTTCGTCGCCTTCGACCTGCTGGCACTCGGGGACTCCTCCCTGCTCGACGCTCCGCTGGTGGAGCGGAGGGCCGCGCTCGAAGCGGCGCTCGCCGGGGCCTCCGCGCCCGTGCACCTCGCTCCCGCGACCCTGGACGCCGGGCTGGCCGCGCGCTGGTTCGAGCGGTACGAGGGCGCGGGCCTGGACGGCGTGATCGCCAAGCCGCTGGACCTGCCGTACCGGCCGGACGCCCGGGTGATGTACAAGATCAAGCACGAGCGGACGGCCGATGTCGTGGTGGCGGGCTACCGCTTCCACAAGAGCGGCCCCGTGGTCGGCTCGCTCCTGCTCGGCCTCCACGACGACCGGGGCGCCCTCCAGCACGTCGGCGTGTGCGCGGCCTTCACCGCCGCCCGGCGCGCCGAGCTGGTCGAGGAGCTGGAGCCGCTGCGGATGGACCCGCCGGACGGGCATCCATGGGCGGCGTGGGCGGACGGGGCGGCGCACGAAGGGGCGCGGCTGCCGGGTGCGCCGAGCCGCTGGTCGGGGAAGAAGGACCTGTCATGGGTGGCCCTGCGGCCGGAGCGGGTCTGCGAGGTGGGATACGACCACATGGAGGGCGACCGCTTCCGGCACACCGTCCAGTTCAAGCGCTGGCGCCCGGACCGCGCCCCGGAGTCCTGTGGATACGGACAGCTGGAGGAACCGCTGTCGTACGACCTGGCGGAGATCCTGGGACAGGACGACCGGACGGGGCCCGCCTCCTGAGGGCGCCGGACGGGTTCCGTGCCCTCGGGTCGCACGGACGGACCCCGCTTCCCGGGCGGCATCGGACGGGTCCGCCCCCATGACGGCCGAACCGGCCCGCGCTCCGTGGACACCGGATGCTCACGTGTCCTGAGGATGTCGACCCCTCCTCTATCCCTCCACACCCGGAAGACACAAATCCGGTGCGTGAGATGCTTCACATTCCGTTTGTGGCAAGCCGGGCCCAATCCACCCTTTCCGGCAGCCCGTTCGACGAACGTACGCTCGATACGCAGGAACCGTGCGCAATCCGGTCTCCGCCGTCCGCCCCCGCACCTGCGGGAACCCCGGCTCCCGCGCGGTCCGCCGGGGCCACGTCCGCCGCCCTCTCCCCGTGGCGGCCCCCCGAAGAGCGCCCGGCCCGTCACCGCACCGGGACGTCACCGTGCCGGAACGCGTACGGCGATCCGGTACGTATGGAGGGCAGACCCCTTCCGTACCCTCCCCGGACCGACTAGGACTGACCCGTGATCACCTCGCCCTCGCGCCTCGTTCCCGTTCCGATCCCCGACCGCGTGGCCGCCCTGATCGGCTCCTGCCTGCCGCTGCACGTCCTTCAGGCGGAGGTCGACGCGGACTGCGCGGCCCGTGAGGCGTACCGGTTCCGGGCGCCGCTGTGCGCCGAGGACATGGCCGACCGCGAGCACGCCCTGTCCGTGCTCGCCCGCGCCAACAAGGTCCTCGCGAAACACCATCCGCAGCTCCCCGTGACCCCCTGACGGCCCGGCGGGATCCGCCCGTTCGGCCGTCCCCCGGAGGCACGCGCCCGGAGCCGGTGTGACGCTGCGAGGGTGACCACCACCAGCGACGCAGCACCCGCGCCCCCGGTCGCCACCGAGCCACCCGTGCTCGACGGCCGCCGCCGGAACATCGTCTTCGGCACGATCATGCTGGGCGTGTTCCTCGCGGCCCTCGACCAGACGATCGTCGGCACGGCGCTGCCGACGATCGTCTCCGATCTCGGCGGCGCCGCCCACATGTCCTGGGTGGTCACCGCGTACCTGCTGGCCGAGACCGTCGCCACCGTCCTGGTGGGCAAGTTCGGCGACCTCTTCGGCCGCAAGGTGATCTTCCAGATCTCGGCGGTCGTCTTCATCACCGGCTCGTTCCTCTGCGGACTCGCCACGAACATGACGCTGCTGATCGCCTGGCGCGGACTCCAGGGCATCGGCGCGGGCGGTCTGATGGTCACGTCGATGGCACTGATCGCCGATGTCATCCCGCTGCGCGAACGCGGCAAGTACCAGGGCGCGATCGGCGCCGTGTTCGGCATCTCCACCGTCATCGGACCGCTCCTCGGCGGCCTGTTCACCGACCACCTCACCTGGCGCTGGGCCTTCTACGTCAACGTGCCCATCGCGATCCTCGTGGTCGTCGCCGCCGCCCGGACCATCCCGTCGGTGCGCTCCGCGAGCAGACCCGTCATCGACTACGCGGGCATCGCGCTGGTCTCCGTGGGCTCCAGCGCCCTGATCCTGGGGACCAGTTGGGGCGGGAACGAGTACGCCTGGGGCTCCGCGGTCATCATCGGCCTCTTCGCGGGCGGGCTCGTCGCACTCGCCCTGTTCTGCTGGGTGGAGACCCGGGCGGACGAACCCATGCTGCCCATGCGACTGTTCGGGAACCCGGTCTTCACGGTCTGCTCCGTGCTCAGCTTCATCGTCGGCTTCGCCATGCTCGGCGCGATGACCTTCCTGCCGACCTATCTCCAGTACGTGGACGGGGACTCGGCGACCGTCTCCGGCATCCGCACCCTGCCCATGGTCCTCGGCCTGCTCATCGCCTCGGTGTTCAGCGGCAACGTGGTCAGCAAGACCGGCCACTACCGGATCTTCCCGATCCTCGGCTCGCTGGTGATGGGCGTCGGGCTCTATCTGCTCTCCCTCATGAACCCGGGCACCAGCGCCTGGCTGGCGTCGCTCTACATGTTCGTCCTCGGCATCGGCATCGGCCTGTGCATGCAGGTGCTCACGATCGCCGTGCAGAACACCGTCGACTACGCCGACCTCGGCACCGCCACCTCGGGCGTCACCTTCTTCCGCACCCTCGGCAGCTGCTTCGGCACCGCCGTCTTCGGCACGATCTACGCCAACTCCCTCAAGCCGAACCTGGCGGCCGGGGTCGGCGAGGCCTCGGCGGTCGCCGGAGGCCTGGGGCTGAACCCGGCCGACGTGGCCCGCGCCGCCCAGAGCCCGGCGGGGCTCCACGCGCTGCCCCCGCAGGTCGCGGAACCGATCGTGCGCGCCTACGCCGACACCCTGCACACCGTCTTCCTCTGGACCGTGCCGGTCGCCGCCCTCGGCTTCGTGGTCGCGCTCTTCCTCAAGCAGGTGACGCTCCGGGACTCGGCGCGGGCCGCCGCGCCCGACATGGGCGAGGGCTTCGCCTCCCCCACCACCTCGGGCGACTCGGCGAAGCTCCTGGAACTGACCGTCGGCCGCATCCTGCGCCGCACCGACCTCGACACGGCCCGGCGGATCGTCACCACCTCCGACACCCGCCTGGACACGGCGGGCGCCTGGGCGGTCATGCAGGTCGAGCTGTTCACCCGGACCGTCGGGCACGCCAGCCTGGGTCTGGTCTCGGCCGGGCGGCGGGTGCCACCCGAGGTGCTGCTCCCGGTCTTCGACCGGATGGTCGACGAGGGCTTCCTGACCCGCGACGGCAACCTGCTCTCGCACACCCCGGCGGGGCAGCGGGAGGCGGAGGTCATCACCCGTGCCTGGGGCGACTGGCTCGCCGCCCTGGTGGAGCGGGAGAGCGGCCGGCCCAGCGGGCCCGAGCTGCGCAGGGCCACGGACGCCATCACCAAGAAGGTCATCGCCCAGGACCTGGCGAACGGCCTCCCGGGCGCCCGCTCGGAGGCACCGGCGGCCGTCCGCTGAACATCCGGGCCGCTGGACATCCGGGCGGCCGGACGTTCCGGGCCGCCCGGGCACAGGACCGTCCGGCAGCCGCCCACCGGGCCCCGGCGGTACGTCCCCGGCAGCGCACCGGCTCCCCCGCGAGCCGCCGGAAGGCCCGGCCCGCCTCCCGGCCCTACTCCGTGACGTCACCGTCCACGTACACCCAGGCACCCTCGTGCCGGGCGAAACGGCTCCGCTCCCGCATCTCGCCCGCCTCGCCACCGTGGACGTACCGCGCCGTGAAGGTGACGGTGCCCTCCTGGTGGAAGGGCGTGCCGTGGGCGACGGACTCGACCTCCAGGCCCGTCCAGCGGAGCCCCGGGTCGAAGTCCACCCCGTCGGGCCTGGTCCCGGGCGCCCAGGTGCGCAGGAGATAGGGCTCGTCGCGCACGACGAAGGCGCTGTAGCGGGAGCGCATCAGCAGTTCGGCGGTGGGCGCCGTACCCGCCGTACCGGCGTGGAAACGGCCGCAGCAGGTGCCGTAGACGGCGTCGAGGCCGCAGGGGCAGGGCGAGTCCGCCGTCACGGCGGGCGCGGCGGCCCGGGAGGCGCGGGCCGGGGAGGTACGGGGGCGGGTCTTGCGTCGGGACATGCCGCCATTGTCGCCCACCGGGCACCCCGGCGGCTGCCCGGCATGTGGACGGCGGCGTGGACGCCGGGCTCCGCTCCCGCTGCTCACGGGGCCCGTCCGAGTAGCGTACGGGCATGAAACTGACGATTCTCGGAGGCGGCGGATTCCGGGTGCCGCTGGTGTACGGCGCCCTGCTCGGCGACCACGCCGAGGGGCGGGTCACCCGGGTCACCCTGTACGACCTGGACGGGGGGCGGCTCTCCGCCGTCGCCCGGGTCCTCGCGGAGCAGGGCGAGGGGGTGCCGGACGCGCCGGTGGTCACGGCCACGACGGATCTCGACGAGGCCCTGCGCGGGGCCGACTTCGTGTTCTCCGCGATCCGGGTGGGCGGTCTGGAGGGCCGGGCGGCCGACGAGCGGATCGCGCTCGCCGAGGGGGTGCTCGGGCAGGAGACGGTCGGCGCGGGCGGGATCGCGTACGGACTGCGGACGGTCCCGGTGGCCGTGCGGATCGCCCACCGGATCGCGGCGCTGGCCCCCGACGCCTGGGTCATCAACTTCACCAACCCGGCCGGTCTGGTGACGGAGGCGATGTCGCGGGTCCTCGGCGACCGGGTCGTCGGCATCTGCGACTCCCCGGTGGGTCTGGGCCGCCGGGTCGCCCGGGTCCTCGGCGCCGACCCGGACCGCGCGTCGATCGACTACGTGGGCCTCAACCACCTGGGCTGGCTGCGGGGGCTGCGGATCGACGGCCGGGACGAGCTGCCGAGGCTCCTCGCCGACGAGGAGGCGCTCGGCTCCTTCGAGGAGGGCAGGCTGTTCGGCCCGGAGTGGCTGCGCTCGCTCGGCGCCGTGCCCAACGAGTACCTGCACTACTACTACTTCAACCGGGAGGCCGTACGGGCCTACCGGGCCGCCGAGCGCACCCGGGGCGCCTACCTCCGCGACCAACAGGCCGGTTTCTACGCCGAGATGGAGAAGCCGGACACGGCGGCCCTGGCCGCCTGGCACCGTACGCTCGCCGACCGGGAGGCCACCTACATGGCGGCCAACCGGGAGTCCGCGGGGATCGGCGAACGCGACGAGGAGGACCTGGAGTCGGGCGGCTACGAGAAGGTGGCGCTCGCCCTCATGCGGGCCATCGCGCGGGGCGAGCGGGCCACCCTGATCCTCAATGTGCGCAACGGCTCGACGCTCGCCGCGCTCGACGCGGACGCCGTGATCGAGGTGCCCTGCTTCGTCGACGCGAACGGCGCGCACCCGGTGTCGGTGTCCCCGCTGCCGTACCACGCGGTCGGCCTGGTGACGGCGGTGAAGGCGGTGGAGCGGGAGGTGCTCGCGGCGGCGGAGAGCGGTTCGCGGGCGACGGCGGTGAAGGCGTTCGCGCTGCATCCGCTGGTCGACTCGGTCACAGTGGCCCGCCGCCTGGTCGAGGGCTACACGGCGGCCCACGAGGGCCTGGGGTACCTGCGCCCCTGAGACGTCTCCGGTTCGTCCCGGGCGCGTCGCGGAGTCGTACGACCGAAGAACGCGCCCACGGACGAAGAACATCTTTACGAGTCGGGGGGCGCGGCCTAGGCTCGCGCCCCATGACCTCACAGCGCAGTGGAGTACGGCGGGAGGTGGCCCGGCTGCTGTCGGTCTGCCTGCTGGCCGCCGGTCTGGTGGGAACCGTGCCCGCGGCAGCGCGGACGCCGACGGCGGCAGACGGGCCGGTCGTCGTGCCCGTGCAGACCACCGGACCGACCGACCGGCGGTTCAACCTGGTGTTCCTGGGCGACGGTTACACCGCCGCCGAGATGCCCCGGTTCCGGGCGGACCTGGAGCGGCACCTCAACACCCTGTGGTCCATCGAGCCGTTCGCCTCCTACCGTTCGTACATCAACGTGTGGGCGGTGGAGTCCCCTTCGGCCGAGTCGGGCGTGGACTGCGATCCGGGTCTGGACGCCCCCGCCCGCGACACCGTCCTCGGCATGGGCTTCTGGGGCGGCTGCAACCCCGGCAGCGTGCAGCGGCTGCTCACCGTCGACGGACGCGCGGCGGGCGCCCTCGCCGACCTCGTCACCGGGACGCGGAGCGCCAACCGGCAGATCGTCGCGCTCGCCAACAGCTCCACCTACGGCGGCGCGGGCGGCGGCTACGCCACCGCGTCCGGCGGCAACGCGCTCTCCTCCCTCATCACCCCGCACGAGCTCGGGCACTCGCTCGGCGGCCTCCAGGACGAGTACGACTACTACGGGCGCGGGGTGCCCGGCGGGACGTACACCGGCCCCGAGCCCGACTCCGCCCACCACACCCTGCTGACCGAGCGGGAGATGCGGGAGCGGCGCGCCAAGTGGTGGCGGTGGCTCGGCGACGAGAGCGAGTCCGGCGGGGTCATCGGCCGCCACGAGGGCGGTCTCTACAGCACCGGGGGCGTCTGGCGGCCCAGCAGGCACTCCCTGATGAAGACCCTCGGCTACGCCTTCGACCAGGTGGAGCGGGAGGTCATGGTCCGGGCGATCTCCGCGAAGGTGAACCTGGTCCAGGACCACACCCCGAACACGGCGCCGGTCGGCGCGGACCGGACCGTCTGGGTCGACACCCTGCACCCCGTCGGCGGCGCGCTCTCCGTCACCTGGCGCCTCGACGGGCGCGTCCTGCCCACGCGCGGCGCCCGCACCGTGGACCTGCGGGCACTGCGGCTCGCGCCCGGTCCGCACACCCTCACGGCGACGGTCACCGATCCGACGCCGTTCGTCCGCGACCCGGCCGTCCGCGCCTCCGCCGCGCTGACCCGCACGGTCGGCTGGACGGTGGACCCCGGCGTCACCACGGGGCGGGACGACACCGCGCCCCGGTTCACCGGGCACACGCCGACCGACGCCCCGGTGGGGGCCCGTGCCGTCGTCCACGCGGACACCACCCATCCGGTGGACCGCGCGCCCGTGGTCCGCTGGCGGCTCGACGGCCGTCCCGTCACGACCGGCGCCGGCGACCGTGACCTGGACCTGGGCGCGCTCCGGGTCTCCGCCGGCACCCACACCCTGACGGCCCGGATCGCGGGCACCGGCGAGGTGCTGACCTGGACGGTGGACGCCCGGCCCGCCACCGTCTCGTACGAGCTGTCCGAGCCCCTGCGGACGGTCCGGCGGCCCGGACGGCCCGTGGAGTACGTCCACGACGGCCCGTTCACCATGCGCCTGACCGGGCGGGACGACCGGGCGGGCGCGGTGGTGAGCCAGTTCCGGGTGGACGGCGACGGCTGGTACACGTACTACGGCTGGCCGACGGACGCGGACGCGCCCTTCCGGTTCACGCCCGGTGGGACGGTCATCGACGATCTCGTGTACGGGAAGCTGGGCCGGAGCCGGGCGGTCCCGTGGGACGACGCCACCCCGGACTACGGCACGCACAGGATCGAGTACCGGGCGATCGACGCCGCCGGGAACGTGAGCGGGGCGCGGAGCTTCCTGGTGACCCTGGTGCCGCCGCGCGGCTGACGGGCCCGTGACGTACAGAGGCCCGTGGACCTCGACCGGTCCACGGGCCCGCGTACGCGCCGTTCCTGTGAGCGGGTCTCCGGCCGGGCGGCCGGGACCCTTCGGATCCGGGCCGGTCGATCAGGGCCCGGGGGCCGGAGCCCGTGGGCCGGGGTCCGGGGACCGGGGTCCCCGGGCCAGGGCCCGTCGATCAGTGGTCCGTCGGTCAGGGCCCGTCGATCAGGGCTTGCGGGCCACTCCGGCCCACCCCGGGATCGGCTCCTCGCCCGGGACCGGGACGGGCTCGCCCAGCTCCGGGTGCCATTCGGCGGTGAGCGAGACCCCGGGCTCGACGAACTCCAGGCCGTCGAAGAACGCGGCCAGCTCGTCGCGCGAGCGGGGCCGCAGGGTCAGTCCGCGCGCCTTGTACATGGCGGCGGCCTTCGCCGCGCCCTCGGGGTTGAAGTCCCCGGTGACGTGCGAGAGCACCAGATAGCTGCCCGGCGCGAGCTGGTCGACCAGCTTGCGGACCAGGTCGTACGCGCCGTCCTCGTCCCCGACGAAGTGCAGCAGGGCCAGCATCGAAAGTGCGATGGGCTGATCGAAGTCAAGGACCTTTCCGGCCCTTTCGAGGATGATCTCCGGGTCGCGGGCGTCCGCCTGGATGTACTCGGTGGCCCCTTCCGGGGTCGAGCGCAGCAGGGCGGCCGCGTGCGCGAGCACGATCGGGTCGTTGTCGCAGTAGACGATGCGGGAGTCCCGTGCCGCCTGCTGCGCGATCTGGTGCAGGTTCGGCTCGGTGGGGATGCCCGTGCCGATGTCCAGGTACTGCCGGACGCCGTGGGCGCTGAGCCAGCGTATGGCGCGGTGCATGAAGGCCCGGTTGACCCGGGCCATGTCCCGGCCCCGGGCGTCGACGGTGAGCAGCTGGCGTGCCATCGCCTCGTCGACCGGGTAGTTGTCCTTGCCGCCCAGGAACCAGTCGTACATGCGTGCCGGATGCGGCGTACTGGTGTCGATCCGTACGGATGCGGGGTCCTGGGTCATCGGCTCTCCTGGTCGGGACGATCGGGTGGCGCTACAGAAAGAGTTACGCGACGAAGCGGGCGGGACGGAAGGGCTCAGGTGAGGAGAAAATCAGCCTGACCTGATTTGGCCCCCTGGATGAATGCGGCGATCTCCCCATGGGTGTAGATGAGCGCGGGTCCTTCAGGGTCTGCGGACTGTCGCACGGCGACTCTGCCGTCGGCCAGTTTCATGGCTTCGACGCAGTTGCCCCCGTTCCCGCCGCTCCAGGGCTTGTGCCAGCCCTCGGCACCGAGCTCGGCGGCGGGCATACCGCTGTACACGCGATCCATTCACAGCTCCTTGCGGAGATTCCGGAGAATCTCCTTCGTGCGTTGTGCAGTCGCGGCCTGCGCCGCCATGCGGTCCATGACCTCCAGGTGGGATGCCACCTCGGGGCGCGCGTCGAGGTAGACGGCGCCGGTCAGGTACTCGCTGTAGACCATGTCCGGGAGTTCCGGCATGGCGAAGCGGAAGAGGACGAACGGTCCGTACGTACCGGGATGGTGTCCGGACGCGAACTCCGCGATCTGCAGGGTGACGTTCGGCAGCTCGGACGCTTCGAGCAGCCGATCGAGCTGGTCGCGCATCACTTGGGGCCCGTCGCCGACCGGTCGGCGGAACACCGTCTCGTCCATGATGACCCAGAACTTCGGGGCGTCCTCCCTGGTCAGCAGGGACTGACGTTCCATCCGCAGGGCCACGTGCCGCTCGGTGTCCTCTTCCCTGTCGGCGTCACTGCCGCCGCCGACCGCTCCGCTGCGCAGAATGGCGCGGGCGTAGTCGTCGGTCTGGAGCAGGCCGGGGACGAACTGGGGCTCGTAGGCCCGGATGAGGCTGGCGGCCCCCTCCAGGCTGACGTACATGGAGAACCAGCCGGGCAGCACGTCGTGGAACCGCTGCCACCAGCCGGGGAGGTTGGCCTCCTCCGCGAGAGCGATGAAGCCCTCCGCCTCGGAGTCCGTGATCCCGTACTCCTTCAGGAGGAGCTGCACGTACGGGATCTTCAGTGCGACCTCGGCGGTCTCCATCCGCCGGACGGTGGCCGGGGCGACCCGGAGGACCTTCGCCGCCTCTTCCCTCTTCAGGCCGGCACGCTCCCGCAGATCCTGCAGGCGCTTGCCGAGAACGACCTGTCCCACTGTGGGGGCGGACCGCGGCTCGCTCACTCTCAGACCTCCCCGACGCACTGTTTCGACGAGTGTGCCACGAAGCCGGGCCAGAGAGAACACGGCACTCTGCAATTTCCAGAGTGCCACTTGCCAAGTGTCCGAGTCAGGAGGACAGTGATCCGGTGAACCAGTACACGCTGTCGTCGTACGCCCCCGCGTCACCGCGACCGCGCCGTACGGCAAGTCCTGCCCACTGTCGTGAGGAACCGGTCGTGGCCTCTGGTAACGCGCAGCCTTCAGGTCTGATGAGTCCCCGAGTCATGGCCCAGCGCCCGCAGCAGCAGGCCGATACCGTCCGACGCTTCGCCTTCGAGCTCCCGGCCCTCACCGCCTCCGTCGCACGGGCCCGCAGACTCGCCGAGGAGCGGCTGATCCTCTGGGGCTGCGGCCCCGGCATACGCGACACGGTCGCCCTGGTCGTCTCCGAACTGATCACCAACGCCGTGGTGCACACCGCGAGCGACCGGGTGATCTGCGAACTCCGCGAGGGCGAGGAGACGCTCCGGATAGCCGTGCGCGACGAGGGCGGCCCGGCGGGCCCCCGGATACGCGACTGCGGCGAGGACGAGCGCGGACGCGGCCTCCTCATCGTGGACGCCCTGTGCACCGCCTGGGGCGCCGAGCGCACCGGACACGGCACTGCACAGGTCGTCTGGGCGGAGCTCGCCCACGGCATGGGGGAACCGTGCTGAGGTCCATGGCCACCCGCATGATGCCGCTGCTCCCCGGAGCCTTCCGATCCCCCGCCGACCGCCTGTCCTTCAGGTCCGCCTCCGACGGCGGGTCCTCCAGGTCTCCCGCCCACCGCGTGCCGGAGCCCCGCCTCTCCCCCGCCGCCCTGCCCCGCGAAGTGGGCGCCACCCGCCTCACCGTTCCCGCCGGGCTCAGCACCGGTCTGGGCCGCGACGCCGTCGGCGTCCCCGCCCGCTTCGGCTTCAAGATCCTCTCCCGGCTCCCCGCCAAGGGCTGCGTCTACGCGGACTCCGACTGGTGGTGGTGGCTCGTCCCGTCCGGCTCCGATCTGGAACTGGCCTGGCCGCTGCCCGCCTGCTACGCCCCCGGCGCCGAGATCCCCGACCGGGGGCCGCGCCTGGTCCACCACCCCGACGGAACCTCGCCCTACACCCCGCCGATCCCGCTCTACCTGCTGGTCTGCCAGCTGACGGGCACCGCACCGTCCTGGACGGCGCCCGCCGTGCGCAGCGCGCTCTGACGCGCGCGGACCGGGACGGCATAGGGTCGGGGTCATGTTCACCCCGCAGGGACCCAGCCTCAGCGAACTGGCCGTGCAGGCCCTCTCGTCGGTCGAGCACGGCTACGACCTCCTCGCGGAGAAGTTCGACGCGACCCCGTTCCGCACCTCCGACCGGGTCCTGAGCGCCGTCGCCGACGCCCTGGAGCCCCTCGGCCCCTTCGGTACGGGGCTCGACGTCTGCTGCGGCACGGGGGCCGGCCTCGACGTCCTCCGCTCGGTCTGCGCGGGCCGGATCACGGGGGTCGACTTCAGTACGGGGATGCTGGACCGGGCCCGCCTCGCGCACCCGGCCGCCACCCTGGTCCGCGCCGACGCCCTGGCGCTGCCGTTCGCCCCCGCCTTCGACCTGGCGGTCAGCTTCGGCGCCTTCGGCCACTTCCTGCCGGACGCCCAGCGCACCCTGTTCGCCCAGGTCCACGCCTCGCTGCGACCCGGTGGCACCTTCGCCTTCCCGCTCCCGGCCCCGCCCAGGGTCGGCTCCCGCCCCTACTGGACCCTGTGGGCCTTCGACACGGCGATGCGCCTGCGCAACACGGTCCGCCGGCCACGGTTCGTCATGTACTACCGCACCTTCCGCCTCGCGGACGTCCTTACCCGGCTGGGGGAGACGGGCTTCGAGGTCACCCTGCTCCCCCTGGAACCCCTGGGCCGCCGGGAGGACGGAAGCCCCCGGTGCCGACTGGTGCTCGCGACAAAACCCTGACGGGCAACGGCCCGCCCCGGCACGGAGCAATCCCCGCGACGACGGCCTCCCCTCAGGGAAATACAAGAAATGCCGGTCGATTCGAGATCGACCGGCATTTCTCCTTCGGTGTCCGAGGGGGGACTTGAACCCCCACGCCCGATAAAGGGCACTAGCACCTCAAGCTAGCGCGTCTGCCATTCCGCCACCCGGACAAGGTGTCTGCCGCACCAGGGCTTCCCCCTCGGCGACAACGCAACCGTATCAGGGGTTCACGGTGACTTTCACCCGCGTTTCCCGTGGTCAGACGGCAGGCCGCCCCCTTTGTCCGACTGTGGGCAGAGAGGGGAGAGTCCGGCGCCCCCCGACGCCGGTCCCCCTGACGTCACCCTGGCGAGAGGGCGGGCGGGGGGCCAGTCGCGGCGCGGAGTCCGTCAGGTCAGCGGGGTCCGGTGGACGGGTCAGCGGAGGCCGGTGAGACGGGCCGAGACGACGACGTTGCCCGCGTAGCCGGTCCCCTCGGTGAACCGGCCGCCGCAGGTGATCAGGCGTAGCTCCGGGGCTCCCGTGTCGCCGTAGACCCGTGCCGCGGGGAAGGCGTCCTTCGGGACGACCTCCGCCCCGTACACCGTGAAGACGGCCGTCCGGCCGTCGCGGCGGGTGATCTCCACGCGGTGGCCCTTCCGGAGGGCGCCGAGGTCGTAGAAGACGGCCCGGCCGTTCGGGGTGTCCACATGGCCGACGACGACGGCCGTGCCCCGCTCCCCCGGCGTGACCGCCCCGGTGAACCATCCGGCGAGCCGGTCGTCCTCGGGCGGCGGGGCCTCGATCCAGCCGTCCGCGTCCAGGCCCACCCCGGTGACCGGTGCGTCGACGCCCACGGCCGGCACCCGGACCCTGACGGGCTGCGACCCGGGCAGCGGGCCCGGTGCGGAGACCCGCGCGGCCAGGGCCGTCGTGCCGGGTCCCTCGGGCGCGGCCACCGCGACCGGCTGCGGGGGGCCGTCGGCCCGGAGCTCCTCGGTACCGCCGCGCACCAGATGGACGCCGACCAGGAGGACCACCGCGACGAGGCCCCAGGCGCTGTGCCTGCCCCCCGGTCCCGGCAGGGCCGGGAGCGTCCGGCGGCCCGGGGCTCCCGGGCGGTCCCCGGCCGTGTCCGGCGGGCGGCCCTCGTGCCCTGTGCCGTCCCACCGCCCCACGTGCGTCCTCCTCCTGGCGCCTTGTCGTCGGTGTGTCCGTGTCGTGGCGCCCCTCCGTCCCGGACCTCGTCGCACCGGGGCGGAGGGGCCGTGTGGGCCCCCCGGGTCCGTTCGTCAGGCGCGACGGCGGGTGAGGGTGATCGCGGCGCCGAGCGCACCGGCGATGAGCAGGACGCCGATGACGACCTCGGTGGTGCCGAGGCCCTCCGACGCGGTGGCGGTGCCGGTGCCGTAACCGGCCTTCACTCCCTTGTGCGCCCCCGGCGGCATCCCTGCGTCGTGCTCGGGCCGGTGCTCACCGGATTCGTGCTCGGGCCGGTGCTCACCGGATTCCCCGTGCGCGACGGTGACCTTGGTGGTGCCGCGCTCGCCCTTGCAGTCGAAGGTGATCTCGTACTCGGTGCCCGCCGTGGCGTCGACGTCGACGGTCGCGGTGCCCGTACGGCCCTCGGTGAGGGTGACGGTCTCGAAGATGCCGGAGGTGACGGTCACCGAAGGGACTTCGCAGCCGTCGGTCGTGAGGGTGACGGTGCCGCCCGGGGCGACCGTCGCGGGGGTCGCGGAGAAGCCGAACGACGTGATGCCGTGGTTGCCGTCGTCCGCCGGGGCGGTCGGCGCCGTCACGGCCACCACGGCGGCGCCCAGCAGGGCGGCGGAAGCGGCACGTATCGCGCGCATGGCGGTCCTCCAGATCACGGGAGGGCCTGGCGCGGAGAGCGATTCCCCGGCCGGAACGACGACCCTCACCGCGACCGAAGCTAGGTCCGCCACCGGCCGCCCGCCACCGGGCGCCGCCGAACGGAGCAGGCGCCCGGACGGCCGGGGAGCGCCGGGAGGGGACGCGCCGGAGGCCGTACGACGGGCTCCCCCGTCGTACGGCCTCCGTGCGGTCGGCGGGCGGCCCCGGGCCGCCGTGCGTCAGGGGATCCGGACGACCTGGCCCGCGTACGACAGGTTCCCGCCGAAGCCGAAGAGGAGGACCGGCGCCCCGGAGGGGAGTTCGCCGCGCTCGACGAGCTTGGACAGGGCCAGCGGGATCGAGGCGGCCGAGGTGTTGCCGGAGTCGACGACGTCCCGGGCGACGATCGCGTTCACCGCGCCGATCTTCGCCGCGAGCGGCTCGATGATCCGCAGGTTGGCCTGGTGCAGGACCACTCCCGCGAGCTCCTCCGGGGTGACACCGGACCGCTCGCAGGCCCGCCGGGCCAGCGCCGGGAGCTGCTGGGTGGCCCAGCGGTACACGCTCTGCCCCTCCTGGGCGAAGCGCGGCGGGCTGCCCTCGATCCGGACGGCGTGGCCCATCTCGGGGACGGAACCCCACAGGACGGGGCCGATGCCCGCGACGGTCCCGGCCGGGTCTCCGGTGTCCTCGGTCGCCTCGACGATCGCGGCGCCCGCGCCGTCGCCGACGAGGACGCAGGTGGTGCGGTCCGTCCAGTCGGTGACGTCGGTCATCTTGTCGGCGCCGATCACCAGCACGCGCCGGGCGCCACCGGCCCGTACCGCGTGATCGGCGGTGGCCAGGGCGTGGGTGAACCCGGCACAGACCACGTTCAGGTCCATGGTCGCGGGCGAGGTCATGCCCAGGCGGGCGGCGACCCGGGCCGCCGTGTTCGGCGAGCGGTCGATCGCCGTGGACGTGGCCACGAGGACCAGGTCGATATCGTCCGGGGTGAGCCCGGCCGTGGCCAGGGCCTTGCCCGCCGCGTGCGCGGCGAGTTCGTCGACGGGTTCGTCGGGACCGGCCATGTGTCGGGTGCGGATGCCGACCCGGCTCGTGATCCACGCGTCGTCGGTGTCGACCAACTCGGCGAGGTCGTGGTTGGTGAGCACCTTGGCGGGCTGGTAGTGCCCGAGCGCGGCAATGCGAGTGCCCGTCATACCCGGGACCCCCTCGGTGTTTCGATCGTCCGGCAGGATTCTCCAGTCTTGCCAGAGACTCATGGGTAACGGGTGACGTAAACCACCAAGATTCCCCCGTAACGCTTGGCCGACCGTGACAAGGGCCCCTGGGGGGCCCGGTCACCCGGACGGTCCTCGGCGGGGTCAGTTCTTCGGCGGGTCGATCATCTGGAGGGCGAGGGTCTCCGGGGGCGGCGCGAGTCCGGGGCCGCCCGCCGCCGTCCAGGCGAGGATGTCGTCGAGGGCGTCGTCGTCCAGCGCGAAGGCGATCCAGGCGGCCCGCCCGCCGCGCCGCCTGCCCTCGGTGGAGGGCTGCACGACGACGATGTTGGCCTGGGCGCAGGGGCCGAGACAGTCGCTCGTACGGACCACCAGTCGGCCGCCGGAGGCCGCGGCGGCCTCCCGCAGGCGGGCCAGCTGCCCCGTGTGGTCGGTGCCGGGGTTCTTGCGGGCGTCGCCGCAGCAGCAGCCTCGGCAGACGACGAGGGAGCAGGGGCGGGCCCCGTACCGTATCGGGACCGGGGTCACCGGGCGCCGTCCAGGCTGATCGCGGAGACGGCGGCGACCGTGCCGAGGCGGGGGAAGTCGAGGTCCACGGAGGCCCGGTGCTCGTCGGCGGTGAGCGCGGACATGGCGTCCTCGGCGAAGACCAGGTCGTAGCCGAGGTCGGCGGCGGCGCGGGCGGTGGACTCGACGCCCAGGTTGGTGGCGATGCCGCCGAGGACGAGGGTGGTGGCCCCGAGGCCGGTGAGCAGTTCGTGGAGTCCGGTGGTGTGGAAGCCGCCGAGGGTGCGCTTGACGACGACGGGCTCGCCGTCGTGGACGAGACCGGGGACCAGCCCGCTGCCGGACGGCTGGGCGGCGGCGTCCGCGTTCGGGCGCTCGACCCGGATGTGGACGACGGGGGCGCCCGCCGCGCGGAAGGAGTCGGCGAGCCGGGTGGCGGCGGCGAGGACGTCGGTGCCGGGTCGGGGGGCCAGCGGCAGCGCGACGACGCGCTCCATCAGGTCGACCAGGACGAGCGCGGTACGGGCGGGATCGAGTGCGGGCATGGGAGCACCGTAGCGGCCCTGTTGATCATTCCGGGGCGGGCGTGGGTGTGATCCGGCCTACGGCGGCCTGGCCGCCGGGGCGTCGGCGGCGGCCGGGCCCCCGGGGCGCCGACGTGGACCGGGCCGCCGGGGCGTCGGCGGAGAGCCCTCGGACCTTCTCGTGCGGAGTCCGCCGAGGCCTCGCGGGGGTGTCGTGCCGGAACGGCCGGATTCCCTCCCGGAGGGCTTCCCGCTCCAGGGCCGCGGCCCCTGGGGTCCGGCCCGCCGGGGCACTCACGTGACGGGCGGGCGCCCGGAGCCTGTTCGCGCTCTCCGGGGTGCCCGTGCCGTGCTCGCGGGGCGTCCGCCGTCGTCCCCGGCCCGCGCTCACCGTGCCGGTGCCCCCGCCGCGTGCGCGTTCGTGACCGCCGGGCCGTCCGCGCTCGCGGCTGCGGCGGGGACGGCCGCGTCCGGGGCGTCGGTGTCGGTGTCGGTATCGGTGTCGGTGTCGGTGCCCGGAGCGTCCGTGGCCGGAGAGCCCGTTCCCGACTCGTCCGGGTCTGCGGAGCGGCGGCGGGCGATGACCGCGCAGACCATCAGCTGCATCTGGTGGAAGAGCATCAGCGGGAGCACCGCCAGCGACGCCTGCGCGCCGAAGAGGACGCTGGCCATCGGCAGCCCGGCCGCCAGGCTCTTCTTCGAGCCCGCGAACTGGATCGCGATCCGGTCGGCCCGGCCGAAGCCGAGGCGGCCGGAGCCGTACCAGGTCACCGTCAGCATCACCGCCAGCAGGACGGCCTCGGCGACCAGCAGCAGACCGAGCCGCGCCGGGGTCACCAGGTGCCAGATCCCGGCGACCATGCCCTGGCTGAAGGCGGTGTAGACGACCAGCAGTATCGAACCCCGGTCCACCAGCCCCAGGACCTTCTTGTTCCGGACGAGGAAGCCGCCGACCCAGCGGCGCAGGACCTGGCCCGCCAGGAAGGGGACGAGCAGCTGGAGCACGATCCTCAGCAGCCCGTCGGCGGAGAGGCCGCCCATGCCGCCGCCGAGGAGCGCCGCCGCGAGCAGCGGGGTCAGGGCGATGCCCGCGAGGGAGGAGAAGGAGCCCGCGCAGATCGCGGCGGGCACGTTGCCCCGGGCGATCGACGTGAAGGCGATGGAGGACTGGATGGTGGACGGCACCAGGCAGAGGAAGAGGAAACCCCCGTAGAGCTGGGGCGTGAGGACGCCGGGGACGAGGCCCCGCGCGGCGAGCCCGAGCAGCGGGAAGAGGACGAAGGTGGCGGCGAGGACGGTGAGGTGGAGCCGCCAGTGCCGCAGTCCGTCGAGGGCCTCGCGGGTGGAGAGCCGGGCGCCGTAGAGGAAGAACAGGAGGGCCACCGCACCGGTCGCGGTGCCCCCGACGACATCGGCGGTGGTGCCCGAGGCGGGCAGGAGCGCGGCGAGGCCGACCGTGCCGAGCAGGGCGAGGACGTATCCGTCGACGGGCAGCCAGGACGGCAGCCGGAGCGAGGGGACACGGCGGGAGGTCGGGCCGGGCGTGTGGTCGGTCATGGGCTCCACTGCTCTTGTGCTGCGCGGTCGTGGGTCGTGCTGCGGCGGGACCGGTGTCCCCGTTCCTGTCCACGGGGGTGGTCCGGCGCCCGTGGTCCTGTGGTTCTGCGGGGCGGACACCCGCCCCTCGCGCCGCGGGCCCGGGGTCGTGGTGTGGTGCGCGTCCCCGGCCCCGGCAGGTCCTCGTCGTGCCCTCGTCCCACCGGGCGCGCGTACCCCGGCGCGGAGAGGACCCACGCGCCTTGCCCCCGGGGCCCCCGCCGCGCGCCCCGGTCTCCCGAGAGGGGGCACGCCTCCCCATCCTGATCCATCCGGCGGTGATCGGGAATCCCGTACGGCTCTCTGACTGTCATCACGATGCGCGATGAGCCCGGTACGGTCGTCCCGTGTACGAGCCCACTCAGCTGCGCACCTTCCTCGCCGTGGCCCAGACGCTGAGCTTCACCCGGGCCGCGGGCCGTCTCGGGCTGCGGCAGTCGACCGTCAGCCAGCACGTGCGGCGCCTCGAGGCGGCGACCGGACGGCCCTTGTTCGTCCGGGACACGCACCGGGTGGCGCTGACCGAGGACGGCGAGGCGATGCTCGGCTTCGCGCGGACGATCCTCCAGGCGCACGAGCGGGCGGCGGCGTTCTTCGGCGGGACCCGGCTGCGCGGACGGCTGCGGTTCGGGGCCTCCGAGGACTTCGTGACGACCCGGCTGCCGGAGATCCTGGAGTCGTTCCGGCGCGAACACCCCGAGGTCGACCTGGAGTTGACGGTCGAGCTGTCCGGGACGCTGCAGGCCCGGCTCGCGGCCGGCCGGCTCGATCTCATCCTGGCGAAGCGGCGCGGTGCGGAGAGCGGCGGGCGGCTGGTGTGGGAGGACGCGCTGATCTGGATCGGGGCGCCGGGGCTGCGGCTCGATCCGGACCGCCCGGTGCCGCTGATCCTGTATCCGCCGCCGGGGATCACCCGGGCGCGCGCTCTGGAGGCGCTGGAGGCGGGGGGCCGGGCGTGGCGGATCGCGTGTACGAGTTCCAGCCTGAGCGCCAACGTGGCGGCGGCCCGCGCGGGACTCGGCGTGATGGTGCACACGCGGGGCATGGTGCCGCCGGGTCTGGTGCCGGTCCCGGCCCGCGCGGGGCTGCCGGACCTCGGCGAGGTGGGGTTCGTGCTGCGCGGGAGCGGCCGGGGCGGGACGGTGCGGGAGGCGGCGGACGCCCTGGCGGAGGCGATCCTGGCGGGTGGCGACCGCCTGCACCGACCGGGGTGAACGGGCGGCCGGTGGCGCGGAGGGAGAACGAGTAGGGCCGGGTGAGCGGGCGCCCGGTGGAGCGGGGCGGCCGGGGCTTGAGCCGCGGCGGGGTTTCGGAGCTGGGGCTGGTCAGGCCGGGTGGAAAGTCGGCCGCGCCGCTCCCCGGAGGGGCGATCATCGGCCTGCGGTGGGTCGCGTGCGCGGTCCGTACAGATTCCGTGGAGATTCCCGGCCGAGGTCCGTACCGTCCGGTACGCGACGGCCCCTCCGTCCCGGCCGCTTCCCTCCCCCACCCATTCTGACCTGTACGAACGGGGAATGTCCCGGCTTGGTGAAGGCCCTCCCGCCGGGCAGTCGGGTGGGGTACGGTCGCCCCGCCGTACGGAGCGCGTCAACAGGACGTTTCCAGCCACCGAGCCGGCCATGGAGCCGTCGAGGAGGAGCAGTGCGCGAGTTCACCGTGCCGCCCGTCGAGGCGGCCCCTGCGACCGGTGGTCTGGCGGACCCCGTGTTCGAGCGGGGCGACGACGAACCCGGCCGGGTCGTGCTGGGCCGGAAGGGCCCGGACGGCGCCTGGCACGACGTGACGGCGGCGCGGTTCCGGGACGAGGTCCTGGGGCTGGCGAAGGGACTGATCGCGGAGGGCGTGCGGTTCGGCGACCGGGTCGCGCTGATGGCCCGTACCCGCTACGAGTGGACGCTGTTCGACTTCGCGCTGTGGACGGTGGGCGCGCAGCCCGTACCGGTGTATCCGACGTCCTCCGCCGAGCAGGTCCTCTGGACGCTGTACGACTCCGGGGCCACGGCCTGTGTGGTGGAGCACGAGGACCACGCGATGACGGTCGGTTCGGTGATCGACCGGCTGCCCCTGCTCCGGCGGCTGTGGCAGCTGGACGCGGGCGCGGTGGGCGAGCTGACGGCGGCGGGCGCGGGCATCGACGAGGAGGTGGTGCACCGGCACCGGCGGGCGGTGACTCCGGAGACGGTGGCGACGGTCGTCTACACCTCGGGGACGACCGGCCGTCCGAAGGGCTGTGTCCTCACCCACGCCAACTTCATGTTCGAGACGGACATGCTGGTGGGCCGGTGGGAGCCGGTGTTCCGGTCCCGGCCCGGCGAGCCCGCGTCGACGCTGCTGTTCCTGCCGCTCGCGCACGTCTTCGGGCGGATGGTGGAAGTGGCGGCGGTCCGCAGCGGGGTGAAGCTGGGGCACCAGCCGGTGATGGCGGCGGACGCACTGCTGCCGGACCTGGCGGCGTTCCGGCCGAGTTTCGTGCTCGCCGTGCCGTACGTCTTCGAGAAGGTCTTCCAGGGGGCGCGGCGCAAGGCGGAGCGGGAGGGCAGGCTGGGCCCGTTCGACAAGGCCGTCGAGGTGGCGGTCGGCTACGCGGAGGCGCTGGAGCAGCGGGCTTTCGGGACCGGCCCCGGGCCTTCGGCGGCCTTGCGCGTCCAGCACCAGTTCTTCGAGCGGACGGTGTACGGGAAGGTCCGCGCGGCGCTCGGCGGGCGGCTCCGGCACGCCATGTCGGGCGGTTCCGCCATGGACCGGGGGCAGGGGCTCTTCTTCGCCGGGGCGGGGATCACGGTGTACGAGGGGTACGGGCTGACCGAGTCGTCGGCCGCCGCCACCGCGAACCCGCCGGGGCGCGTCCGGTACGGCACGGTCGGGCAGCCGGTACCGGGGACGACGGTGCACATCGCGGAGGACGGTGAGGTGTGGGTGCACGGCGGGCAGGTCTTCTCGGGCTACCTCAACGCCCCGGAGGAGACGGCCGCCGTCCTCAGCGACGGCTGGCTGGCCACCGGCGATCTGGGATCCCTCGACGCGGAGGGGTATCTGACGCTCACCGGCCGCAAGAAGGAGATCCTGGTGACGTCCGGCGGCAAGAGCGTCGCCCCGGCAGCCCTTGAGGAGCGCGTGCGGGCGCATCCGCTGATCGCCCAGTGCATCGTGGTCGGCGACGACCGGCCGTACGTCGCCGCCCTGGTGACGCTCGACCGGGAGGCGGTGGAGCACTGGCTGGCGATGCGGGGGCGGGCACCGCTCGGACCGGCCGAGCTGGTCCGGGACACGTCCCTGGAGAGGGAGATCCGGCGGGGCGTGGTGGCCGCGAACACGCTGGTCTCGCAGGCGGAGTCGATCCGCACCTTCCGTATCCTCGCGCATCCGTTCAGCGAGGAGCACGGGCTGCTCACCCCGTCCCTGAAGCTGAAGCGCAAGGCGATCGAGCGGGCGTACGCGGCCGAGGTCGAGGCGCTGTACGGCTGAGCCCGGCCCGGCGGAGGCGGTTTCCGGGGGGACCGGAATGCGGGGCGGCCCGTGATCGTTGTCGTGGGGAGTACCCCGTACCCGCCGTGGCGGACGTACGCCCACCACGGCCAGCGACAACGTAAGGACCCCTCCCACGTGAGCACGGACAGCAAGGTTCCCCCGGTCACCCTGAACAACGGCGTCCGGATGCCGCAGCTGGGCTTCGGTGTCTGGCAGGTGCCGGACGACGAGGCCGAGACGGCCGTCGCGACCGCCCTGGAGGCCGGTTACCGTTCGATCGACACCGCCGCCGTCTACGGGAACGAGGAGGGCACCGGCCGGGCCGTCGCCGCCTCCGGGATCGCCCGCGAGGACCTGTTCGTGACCACCAAGGTGTGGAACAGCGACCAGGGCTACGACGCGACCCTGAAGGCCTTCGACACCTCCCTGGACAAGCTCGGGCTCGACCACGTCGACCTGTACCTGATCCACTGGCCGACGCCCGCGAAGGACGCGTACGTCGACACGTACCGCGCGCTCGAGAAGATCCACGCGGACGGGCGCGCCAGGGCGATCGGCGTCTCGAACTTCCTCCCGGAGCACCTGGAGCGGCTGATCGGCGAGACGTCGGTGGTGCCCGCCGTCAACCAGATCGAGCTGCACCCGCAGCTTCCGCAGGCCGGGTCGCGCGAGGTGCACGCCCGGTACGGCATCGCGACCGAGGCGTGGTCGCCGCTCGGCTCGGGCAAGGGCCTCCTGGAGGTTCCGGCGATCGTCGCGATCGGCCGCAAGCACGGCCGCTCCCCGGCGCAGGTGGTGCTGCGCTGGCACCTCCAGCTGGGCAACGTGGTGATCCCGAAGTCGGTCACCCCGGCGCGCATCCGGGAGAACATCGACGTCTTCGGCTTCGAGCTGGACGCCGAGGACCTGGCCGCGATCTCCGCGCTCGACGAGTCGCGCCGGCTGGGCCCGGACCCGGCCGAGTTCAACGTCGGCGCCTGAAGGAGCCGCCCCTGCGGCGCCGCGCCGTGTCCGCGGTGCGGCGCCCGCGACGCGTACGGGGCCGGTAGCCGTACGCGCCGAGCGACGACGACGCCGCCGCCCGCTGCCCGCACCGGTCGGGCCGCGGTGGGCGGCGGCGTTGTCGTACCCGGCGCCTAAGGTCGGTGACGGGGCGTGAGGTCCCGGCGCGGGCCGGGGCACGGCGACCCGTCGGACGTGCGGAACGGAACATGAGGAGTCGGAACGGTGAGCGGTACGCCGGGGCCCGTGTCGGAGGGTCTCTACCGGGTGCGGAACGTGGGCAGCGGGCTGCTCCTGGAGGTGTTCGAGGGCTCGACGCGCAGCGGGGCCAAGGTCCTGCAGGCCGCCGACGACGGGACGGCCGGGCAGCGGTGGCACATCGCGCCGGTCCCGGGCGGCGGCGGACTGCACCACCTGGTCAACGCGGCGGGCGGCAAGCGCCTCGACGTGGCGAACGCGTCCACGGAGAACGGGGCCCGCGTCCAGCAGTGGCGGGCGAACAACTTCGGCGCCCAGGAGTGGATCATCGAGCAGGACCTCCAGTCGCCCGGCACGGTGGCCCTGGTGAGTTTCGTCAGCGGGCTGTTCCTGGAGGTCGCCGACGGTTCCACGGAGCCGGGCGCCGAGGTGCGCCAGTGGGAGGACACCGACTCCCCGTTCCAGTGGTGGCGGCTGGAGCCGGTGTCCTGACCGGAGGGCCGGAAGGCCGGTCCGTCAGCCCTTGCGGGCGGTGTGGACCGTACGGGCCGTCAGATGGAAGAGGTCCGTGCGCCGGTGGAGGGAGAGCGCGTCGGCGGGGTCGAGGAGCCGGTCCAGGGTCGCCCGGTCGTCGGCGTCGAGACCGGTGCCGATCCCTTCCCTGAGCCGCTCGTAGTGCATCACGGCCATGTCCCGTACGACCGGGGCGACCGGCGCCGGGACGTCGGTGAGGAACGTACGGGTGCCCGAGGGCGTGAGTCCGGCACCGGCGAGCAGGGCGCGCCAGTCGTCCGGCTCGTCTTTGCTGTCGGGGAGCCCGGCGCGCATCTCGCCGAACCAGTCGGCGTGGACGGCGTCGAGACGCGCTTCGAGACCGGGGCGTCCGATGCCGATGTGCCGGGGCAGGTGGCGGGTGGGCAGACCGCCCTCGACGAGGACCATCAGACCGCCCGGTTCGAGCAGCCCGGCGAACTCGGCGAGCGCGGCCCGCTGGTCGCCGAGGTGGTGCAGGGAGTTGCCCGCCCAGATCAGGTCGGCCCGCCCGAGACCGGCGATGCCCTCGGGGAGTTCGGCGTGCAGGGTGGAGACCCGGTCGCCGAGACCGCGCGCCCCGGCGTGCCGCAGGGCGCGGGCGAGGAGTTCCGGGGATCCGTCGACGGCGACCGTCTCGGCCAGCGGGAAGGCCTCCGCGAGCAGGGCGGTGATGACGCCGGGGCCGCTGCCGACGTCGAGGACGCGGCGGACGCCGGGCACCGGGGCGAGCGTGCCCAGCCAGGCGGCGGCCTCCGCGTAGGCGGGGCCCGCGATCTCGGCCTGACGCTCCAGGGCGGGCGCCAGTTCGTTCCAGTCCAGGTGGGTGCTGTCGTGGGGACCGTGCCCGTGGCCGTGGCCCTTGCCGTGCCGGTGTCCGTGGCCGGACCGGTGGTCGTGGCCGGGCTGCTGGTCGTGGTGGGACGCGCTCTGCTGACTCATGGGACCAGGGTGCGCCGGACCGGCCGAATCCGCGAGAAATGTTGCCGGTACGGCAAATCGTTCCCCGGGTTCCGCGAGGTCACGGTCCGGTGCGGTGCTCCTGCGGGCTGATCCCCCGGACCCGTTTGAAGGCGGCGCTGAGGGCGAAGGCGCCGCTGTAGCCGACCTGCCGGGCCACGGACTCGACCGTGGCGTCCGTCTCGCGCAGCAGATCGGCGGCGAGCGCGAGCCGCCAGCCGGTGAGGTACGCCATCGGGGGCTCGCCGACGAGGGCCGTGAAGCGACGGGCGAGCGCCGCCCGGGACACGTCCGCCTTCGCAGCGAGCGAGGCCACGGTCCACGGGTGGGCCGGGTCGTCCTGGAGCAGCCGCAGCGCCCGGCCGACCACCGGGTCGCCCATCGCCCGGTACCAGGCGGGCGCCTCGGCGCCGGGCCGGGAGAACCAGGCCCTGACCCCGGCGATGAGCAGCAGGTCGAGGACCCGGTCGAGGACCACGCTCTGGCCGGGTTCGTCGCGGGCGATCTCCTCGTCGAGGAAGGGCATCAGGGGGCACCGCCATCCGTCGGCGGGCAGGTGCGCGAGGTCCGGCAGGGCGTCGAGGAGACGACGGCCGACCTCGCCGTCCATCCGGTAGGTGCCGACGAGGACGGTGGTCCGCCCGTCGGGAGCGTTGCCCCAGGTCCGGACGCCGAGCCGCATCGACTCGGCGAGCGGCTCCCCGGTGAGGGTGGTGCAGGCCCCGTCGGGGCCGATGAGGGCGCGGGGCGGTGCGTCGGGGGTGTCCGCGACGGTGTACGGCTCCGGTCCCCGGACGACGGCGAGGTCGCCGGGCCGCAGCAGGACCGGGTCGCCGGTGCGGGGGACGATCCACGCCTCGCCTTCGGTGACGCACATCAGACAGATCGGTGCGCCGTCCTCGACGCGCACGGACCACGGCGGCTCCATGACCATGCGGAGCAGGAAGGCGCCCCTGGCACGGGGGCCGTCGAGGAGTCCGGCGAGTGCGTCCATGGGTCGCAAGGGTAGGCGAGCGGTCCGGTGAGACGCAGACGCAGGGGGGCGAGACGACGGAGCATGGGCGGCGCGGGCCGTGGGCGGAAGTCTTGAGCCATGACGAAGCAGACGGACGACACGCGGAACACGCAGGACACGCAGGACACGCAGGACACGCGGAACGCGCAGGACACACAGGACATGCAGGGCACGCTTCACGCACAGGGCTCGCGGGAGTCTCAGGGCGCACAGGACGCGCGGAGCACTGAGGACACTCGGATCGTGCTCGTGACGAGCGCCACCGGCAAGACGGGACGGCGGGTCGCCGAGCGGCTCGCGGCGCGCGGGCACACCGTCCGGGCCGGGGCCCGGCGCGGCCCCACCCCGTTCGACTGGGAGGACCCGGAGACCTGGGCGGCGGCGCTGCGGGGCGCGGACTCCGCGTACGTGGCCTACTACCCGGACCTGGCCGCGCCGGGCGCGGCGGAGGCCATGGCGACCTTCGGGCGGCTGGCCGTGGAGGGCGGGGTCCGGCGGATCACCCTGCTGTCGGGGCGGGGCGAGCCGGAGGCGGCGGTGGCCGAGGAGGCCCTGCGGAACGCCGCCGAGGGGGTGGAACTGGCCGTCGTGCGGGCCGCGTTCTTCGCGCAGAACTTCTCCGCGGGGTTGCTCGCGGAGGGGGTGGCGGCGGGCACGCTGGTCTTCCCGGCGGGGGACACGGCCGAGCCGTTCATCGACGCGGACGACCTCGCGGACGTCGTCGTGGAGACCCTGACGGACGACGCCCACGCGGGGCGGGCGCATGACCTGACGGGGCCCCGGGCGGTGGACTTCGCCGAGGTGGCGGCGGAGATCTCCCGCGCCTCGGGCCGTCCGGTGGTCTACGAGGCGGTGTCCGGGGAGGCGTACGCGAAACTCCTGACGGGCTTCGGGCTTCCCGCGCCGGAGGCCGAGTGGGTGGCCGCCCTGTTCGCGTCGCTGCTCGACGGCCACAACGCCTCGGTGACGGACGGGGTGCAGCGGGTCCTCGGCCGCGAGCCGCGCTCGTTCACGGGGTTCGCCGACGGGGTGTGGGGCGGAAGCGGTTCCTGAACGGCGTCCCGAGCCGCCGTCGCGGCACGGATCGGCGGCGGACGGCCCCGGGGCGGGGAGCCCCGGGGCCGTCCGCCGTGCCGGTCCCGGCCCCGGCCCGGGAGGGCGAGCGCCGTCCCGTCGAGGGGGCGGGGCCGCCGGGGCGGGCCGCCGGGTCAGTGGGCGCCGTGGCCGGGGGCGATCCGCTCGACGCGTTCGGCGAGGGTGAAGTCCTTCTCGGTGACGAAGCCGCCCACGGAGTGGGTGTGCACGGAGAGCAGGACGGTGTTGTAGCCGAGGGTCAGGTCGGAGTGGTGGTCCAGTTCCTGCTGGATCTGGGCCACATGGACGACGAGCGCGGTGGCCGCGAAGTGGTCGGCGAGACGGTAGGAGCGGGTGAGGCGGTCGTCTCCGGCGGACCAGCCGGGGAGCTCCCGCAGGCGGTCCTCGATCTCCTTCTGCGACAGCGGCTGTGTGGGCACGGCGGTGCTCCCTCCGGTCGGGCGGTACGGGTGACGGACAGCGGTCCCCGGGGGAACGTACCCGGGCGTGCCTCTGGGATACCGTCTGGCCATGACGACGGTCGTGAGCGACACGGTGGCGGGGGTGGGACCGCTCCTGCGGGGGTGGCGGGAGCAGCGGCGGCTGAGCCAGCTGGAGCTGGCGCTGCGCGCGGAATCCTCGGCGCGGCACATCTCGTTCGTGGAGACGGGCAGGTCGCGCCCGAGCGAGGAGATGGTGCTGCGGCTCGCCGAGCACCTGGAGGTGCCGGTGCGGGACCGGAACGCGCTGCTCCTCGCCGCCGGTTACGCGCCCCGGTACACGCAGTCGCCGCTCGACGCCCCGCGTCTGGAGACGCTCCGGGAGGGCATCGAGCGGCTGCTGCGGGGGTACGAGCCGTATCCGGCGCTGGTGGTGGACGGTTCGTACACGGTGGTGGCGGCCAACCGGGGCATCGGGATGCTGCTCGACGGGCTGCCGGAGCATCTCCTCACCCCGCCGCTGAACGCGATGCGGATCACCCTGCACCCGGAGGGGCTGGCGCCCCGGGTCAGGAACCTGCCGGAGTGGCGGGGTCATCTGCTGGCCCAGATGGAGCGTCAGATCGGGCTGGCCCGTTCGGAGTCGCTGCGCGCGCTGTACGCGGAGGTGGCGGCGTATCCCGTGCCCTCGGGTACGGACGGCGGCGCGGCGGGTGACGGCGGCGCCGCGGACCCGTACCCGTACTTCGCGCTGCCGTTGCGCATCGAGCACGACGGGCGGGTGCTGTCGTTCGTGTCGTCGATCTCGACGTTCAACACCCCGCTGGACGTGACGGTCGCCGAGCTGGCCATCGAGACGTTCCTCCCGGCCGACCCGGCGACGGTCGCGTATCTGCGGTCGCTGCCACCGTTCGACGAACCCGCCGACACCAATGGCACCAATGGCACCGACGGACGCCGGGAGGAGGAGGCCTAGCGTCCGGCGGCGACGGCCCGCAGGGCGATCCACTGGAGCGCGGCGAATCCGGCGACGGTGAGCGCCTGTACCGGGGTCCAGAAGAGGCCGGCCGTGGTCGGCTCCAGCCAGGCGAAGAGGGCGACGACGCTCAGGACGGCCCAGAGGACGTTGGCGTCGACGACCAGCTTCACGGCTGTCGCCGGGGGCTGCGGGCGGGTGGCGAGCAGGGCGACCCCGGCGGCGAACGCGGTGAGGAAGAGGCCGAGTCCGAGGAGGAGCCCCGGGTCGACGCCGAGGAGCTCCCCGAGGGGGCCGGAGGCGACGGCGTAGGCGATGCCGTTGGCGCCGGTGACGACGGCGTCGAGAGCGAGGACACGGCGCACCGCGGTCTGGGGGCGGTTGGTGCGGGCGAGACCGGCGAGCAGGGCCTGGGACATGGCGGATCACCCTCCATGGGGGACGTTCGTGCTGGTGGTGGTCCCGGAGCCCGAGCGGAGTGCGCCGCCCGGGTTCCGGTGTCCCTGAGCATGCCGGGCGGCGCGGGGCTGGTCGATTACGTGCGAGGTAATGCGGTGTGACCGGGGCCGGTCAGTACGCGGCCGGGCGGTGGCCGATGTGGGCGCGGAGCCGGGCGGTGTCGGCGGCGGTCCAGCCGGGGGGCGGGAGGACGGCGGCCCAGCCGTCGACGGAGCCCGCGCCGTAGCGGTGTCCGTGCGGAGCGTCGACCCCGTACGAGACGGCCATGTCGACGGAGGTTTGCCAGAAGGTGACGAAGGGGAACCAGCGGATCTCGGGGGTGATGTCGGGGCCGAGGGGCGGCCGGAGCCAGTCGGGGCGGCTCAGGAGGAGGTCGGGCGACCACCAGACGACGGGGTCGGAGGCGTTCTGGAGGTAGACGGCCCGGGGCTGTTCCCAGCGGGCGTCGGGGCGGGCGAGGTCGGTCTGCGGGAACTGGGCGAAGCGGATGTGGCGCCCGTCCCGGTACTGGGGGCGCCAGACGGGGCTGCCCGGGTCGCGGTCGCGGCGGATCTCCCGGGAGATCGGGGAGAAGTTCGGGGTGCCCAGGAGGAGGGCCCCGTCGGTGGAGGCGAGGAGGTCGTCGGCGCTGTCGAAGGAGGCTTCGACGGCGTAGGCGCCGAGGCTCTCGCCGGTGACGACGAGGCGGGGACGGTGGTCGGCGGGGAGCGTGTCGAGCCGGGCGCGCACGGCGTCGAGGAGGGCGCGGGTGGCCTGGCCCGCCTTCTCCTTGTCGACGAGGAAGGAGAGCCAGCTGGGCAGGTACGAGTACTGGACGGCGACGATCGCGGTGTCGCCGCCGTACATGTACTCCAGGGATTCGGCGACGTTCGGGTCGACCCAGCCGGTGCCGGTGGTGCCCGCGACGGCGAGGACCGCGCGGTCGAAGGCTCCGGTGCGGTCGAGTTCGCGGACGGCGAGCCGTGCCTGTGCCGCGAACGGGCGGTCGTCCTCGAAGGCGGCGGGCAGCGCGGAGGGCACGTAGACCCGGACGGGGTCGCGGGCGGGCCGTCCGGTCCAGGCGGTGAGGGCGTCCCGGGTGGGGACGGAGCCGGTGAAGTTACGGCCCTGGTAGCCGAGGTCCGCCCAGCGGAGGAGGGAGCCCGGCCCGCCGGAGACGTGGTGGGAGCGGGGCCGGTGGACGCCCTCCTTGGTGTCGCCGTTGGTGGCGGCGGAGACGCGGTCGGCGATGTCGACGACTCCCCGGTGGAAGACGACGTCGCGGACGCCGACGAGGACCAGGAGGGCGGAGACGACCGCGCCCACGCCGAAGGCCACGGGCCGGGGCAGGAGCCTGCCGAGCTGCCGTATGAGGGTGGCGGCGGCGAGCCGGACGGAGCGGGCGACGAGGAGCGCGAGGAGGAGCAGGCCGAGCGCGATGAGCGCGATCATCGGGGTGTGCCAGGTGAGGGCGGGCGGCAGGCCCTGGAGGGTCCGGAGCTGGCGCTGCATCCGGGCGCTCTCGGAGATGAGCCAGAGCGTGAGCAGCGGGCTGAGCAGCCAGTACGCCTGCCAGCAGCGGGCGCGGAAGCGTTCGGGTGGTCGTCGGGACACCAGGGCCCGGACGAGCCAGGCGAGGGCGGAGCCCAGGGCGTATCCGATGGTGGCGGTGATGCCGCCGACGAGGCCCTGGAGGTACCAGGGGCGGGGCACCAGGGAGGGGGTGAGGCTCGACCAGAGGAAGACCGTGGCGAAGCAGAGCGCGATCAGGTCGGGCCAGCGGCGGACGCGGTACGAGGGGTCGGGGCGGTCGAGGTAGGGGTGGCGGGCGAAGGCGAGGAGCCGGTCGGCGGCGTGGCGCGGGAGCGCGGGGCGGGGCCCGTCCGGTGGGGTGCCGGGCGGGCCGGAGCCGGGTCCGGCGGACCGATCGGGGCTGGTGTTCCGGTCGGTCGAGGTCATCGGAACAGCCTCATACGTCCGTCCACCAGTACGCAAATCGGATGTCACCGGGCCCGCGTCGGTCGGTGCGGGGGCGGTCGGGTGCCGTGCGGGTCAGCGGGTGGGATCGTCCCGGTGTGTGGACGGCTCGGGCGCCGGGGCGGGCTCCGGGGCCGGGGCGGCGGGTTCGGGCGCCAGACGGTCGGCGCGCCGGGAGCGGGAGGCCTCGGCGCGGAGCAGTGCCTGGAGGACGGCGAAGGGGTCGACGGGCATGACGGAGCTCCTCGTGGTGCGGGGGGATGGGGATGCCGCTGGAGACCGGGTCTCTCAGCAGCGCATCACCACGCACCGGGGCGCTTCGCCGCGCGGGCCGGGTACGGGGGCGGGGCCCGGGGCCCGGTGGGGCCGCCGTCCGCCGAGGTGCCGGAGCAGGGGCCGGCCGGAGGGCAGGCCCGTGGCGTGCCGTCGCGGGCGCGGCGGCAGTCCGGTCGCGGGGGCGGCGGGCTCGTAGGTCTCGGTGCCCGGGTCGGACGCCGGTGCGGCGGTCGCGGGGCGGGCCTCGGCGCCGCCGGTGGGCGTGGCGGCTCCGGTGCCGAGGAGCGCGGCGAGGACGAGGAACAGGGCGATCCAGCGGTGCCCGCCGCGGTGCGCCGGACGTGTCCGGAGGCCCGCCGGGGTGGCGGGCGCGGCGGGCGGTCCGAACGCGGGGCTCATGGAGATGCGTATTTCCCCGTGGAACCGGAACCCCGACATCCGGGACCGCAGATCCGCCCGGTCGGGCTACGCCCAGGGCACTTAATTCACCCGATCCAGTGAATCGGGGCCCTCACCCGTGTGGCCGGGTGACGCCGAGGGGTGTGCTTCCGGGCGGGCCTTCCGGGCCGGGGCCCGTGCCCCCGGCGTCAGGTGCGGTCCGCCGGGGACGAGGCTGCCGCCCGCTGTCGGCGGGCCGACATCCAGGCGTACACCGGGACGCCCGCGAAGAGGAACAGGACGCCCTGGTAGACGGCGGCGTGGCCGGAGCCCGCGACCAGCCAGAGGGAGAAGCCGAAGGCGGTCAGGGCGAGGAGGGTGTCGCGGACGAGGCGGGCGCGGTTCACCCGGTCGGGGCGGCCGGAGAGAAGGAAGTAGAGCTGTGCGGCGGCGGAGAGCAGATACGGGACGGTCGCGGTGAAGGTGGTGACGAGGACCAGGGTCTCGAAGACGCGCGGGTTGCCCGAGGTGTAGTTGTAGACGGTCAGCAGCGAGGCGAGGACGACGGTGACGGCGACGCCGACCGTGGGCACTCCGCGCCGCTTGCGGGTGAAGGCCTTCGGGAAGAGTCCGTCGCGGGCCGCCGCGTACGGGGTCTGGGCGCTGAGCAGGGTCCAGCCGTTGAGCGCGCCGAGCATGGAGACGAGGGCCATGCACGCGACGGCCGTACCACCCCAGGAGCCGCCGAACATCAGGTTGACGGAGTCCGTGAAGGGGGCGGTCGAGGAGACGAGCCGCTCGTGCGGGACGGTGCCGAAGACGGACAGGGTGGTGAGGAGGTAGAGCAGCGCGGCGGCGAGCGTGCCCAGGACGGTGGCGCGGCCGACGTTCCGGCGCGGGTCGCGGACCTCGCCCGCGCTGACGGCGGCGGACTCCACGCCGAGGTAGCTGAAGAGCAGGATCGCGGCGGAGGCGGAGACCGCGCCGAGGGCGCTGCCGCCCTCCGCGTGGAAGGGGCCGAGGTTGGCGCTGTCGAAGGCGAAGAGGCCGCCGATCGCGACGAGGAGCAGCGGCACGAACTTGAGGACGGTGGCGACGACCTGCACGGCGCCGACGTAGCGGGTGCCCGCCAGGTTGGCGAGGGCGGGGAGCCACTGGATGAGCAGCGCGGCGCCGATGGTGGCGGTGGTCGAGCCGTGTACGGGCAGCAGCACGTCGAGGTAGCCGACGGCGGCGACGGCGAGGGCCGCGTTGGAGACCCAGGTGGTGATCCAGTACGACCAGGCGGTGAGGAATCCGGCGAAGTCGCCGAAGGCCTCGCGGGCGTAGACGTAGGGTCCGCCGGTCTTCGGGTGGCGGTGGGCGAGACGGCCGAAGACCAGGGCGAGGGCGATGGCGCCGAGGGTGAGGACACCGAAGGCGACGAGGCTGATCGTGCCGTAGCGGGCGACGGACGCGGGCAGCAGGAAGATGCCGCCGCCGATGATGTTGCCCATGACCAGGGCGGTGGCGACGGGGAGCCCGAAGCGCCGGGCGTGCCGGGAGTCGCCTCCGTCGGCGCCGGGGGCGCCCGCTGCCGTGGGGTCCGCCGGTCCGCTCCGGGGTGGCGTGGTGGCCGTGCTCATCGGGTGGTGCGCCTTCCGTCGTGCATTCCGGACCATCGTCCGGTAGCGGCGAACAGGCATCCAAATCAGTGCTTTTTGTCCTGCGCGACCGGCCCCTCAACCGGAAGAAGTGATTCCGATCCGCCCGTGGACGGCGGATCCTCCACCGGCACCTGCGGGCCCTCGCACTCCCTCAGCCAGCGCCGCAGCACCCGGTGCACCTGCTCGGCACCGGCCAGCTCCTCCCCCGGACCCACCGGCGCCGACAGCTCCGGCGGCGACAGGAGGAACGGCCGCGTCTGCTCGCCGCCGAGCCCGCCGTGCGAACCGATCTGCTCCTCGAAGGCGTGCACCGCCCCCGTCACCGGGTCGTGCATCGAGTTCACCATCACGTCCGCGACGTGCGGGAAGCCGTCGGTCCGCCGCACCGCGTCCGCCGCGCCCGGCCCGAAGACGGCCAGCGGCCCGGTGTCGTCGAGCTCCGCGACCGGCACCTCCGTGCCGTCCCCCGCAAGCACCACCGAACCGTGCTCGGCGCTCGCCACCAGCACGAACCCGATGCCCGGATGGTGCGCGAGGGTCCGCAGCAGCGCCGGGTGGCGCAGCTCGATCTCCTCCCGGGTCATCCGGTGCGGCACGTCGGGGAAGGAGATCAGCCCGAGGTTCCCCGAGGCCAGGACCACCGGATCCGAGGGCCGGGCGGGCAGCTCCCGCGCCGACTCCCCGGTCTCGTCCACCGGCCGGTGGAGCGCGAGCCGCAGCGCGTCCCTGGCCGCGTCCCGTGCCTCCGAGCCGCTGCGGGTCCTGCGCACCCGGCGCGGCACCGGCAGCCCGCACCCGGCGCGCACCAGGTCCTTCAGCGTCAGCCCGTACGCCCCCTCGAAGGTCTCCCCCGGGCTCTGCCCGTGGTCGGAGAGGAGCACGATCCGGTACGGGCGCGGGGCGTGCTCGGCGACCGTGACGATCAGTCCGACCGAGCGGTCGAGACGGCGGAGCACCTGGTCGGTGTCCCGGCCGTGCGGACCCGAGTGGTGCGCCACCTCGTCGTAGGCCACCAGGTCGGCGTAGACGGCGGTCCGCCCCGCGAGCATGTCCCCCATCACGGCCGAGACCACCACGTCCCGTTCCAGGACCGTCGCGAAGGCGCGGACGAAGGGGTAGGTGCCGCCCCGCGAGACCCTCGGGGTGTCGCGGCGCAGCAGCGCCCGGGTCGACTGGACCGTCTCGCGCAGGTATTCGGTGACGAAGGATCCGGCCGTGCGGACGGCGTTCGCGGGGTCGGAGAAGTACGCGAAGTAGCCCGCGCGCGAACGGTTGCGGGGCCCGCGCCGCCCCGCCATCGACAGGACGAGCGCGAGCTGGTCGGCCCCGCCGCTGAAGAGGTTGCCCCGGGACGCCCCGTCGAAGGTGAGGAGCCCGCCGTCCCCGGTGCGGCGCACCGCGCGGCGCTGGAGCTCGACGGCGGAGGAGGGCCGGTTCGACACCATGAGGCGGCCGGTGTCCTTCTCGTACCAGCGGAAGGCGGGCACGTCCTCGTTGGAGCCGTGCAGGATGCCGAGCTGGCTGGCGCCGGTCTGGCTCGACCAGTCGGTGCGCCAGGGGGTGAGCCGGTGTCCGGCGTCGAGGAGCCCCGCGACGGTCGGCATCAGGCCGTCGGCGACGGCCCGGCGCAGGACGCGGTGGCCGACGCCGTCGAGCTGGAGGAAGACCGTGCCGGGAGCGTGCTCCGGCGCGTCCCCCGGCGCCCGGGGCCGGGTGCGGCCGGTCAGCCGGTAGAGGCGGCGGCGGTAGGCGTCGTCGTCCCGGACGGCGAGGGCGGTGGAGGTGGCGGAGGCCACGGCGGACATGACGGCGGCGACCACGACGGCCGTCTCGGGGTTGGCGGCGCCGCGCCCGTCGGGGATCAGCCAGAGCGCTACGAGCAGCAGCGAACCGTTCAGGAAGAAGACGAGGAGGCCGAGGACGAGCGCCGGGACGAGCAGCAGCGCCCGGACGAGCAGCGGCCACACCAGCGCGCCGAGGAGGCCGAAGGCACCGGCCGCCGCGGCGGCGGTGAGCGCCGTCCGGGTGAGGCTGTCGCCGTCGGCGGACTGGAGCTGGAAGTCCGGGAGGACCCCGGCGAGCACGAGCATCGTGAGCGTGGACACCGCCCAGACCACGACCACCCGTGCCAGCGCGCGGCCCGCGGCCCGCCAGCGCGCGGCGCCGCCCCATCGCCCGTCACCCACGCCGGCCTCGCCTTTCGCCCGTTACCTGCCCCAAGCGTGGCACAACGCCCACGGGCGACGGCGGAAAGAGAGCACGGGCGGGGCGTCTGGTGTGTCAGGTCGGACCCGGTCAGACGCCGTCGTACCCGGCCGTCGGCATGGAGAGCCGCCGGTGCACCCCGGCCTTCGCCGCCGCGTCGTAGGCCGGTTCGTCGGGCGAGACGGTCTCCACGCGCACGCCTCTGCGCTCGCACTCGGCACGGAATCCGGACACGGAGGTCACCGCGCGGGCGAGGACCCGCTCGCTGGCGGCGACGAAGAGGTCGACCGCCCCCGCCTCCACGTCCGCCCACAGCTCCGCGTGGTCGGGCCGGATGCCGTAGAACAGCAACCGGCGGGCGACCACGTACCCCTTGTCGTGCGCCCATCGGGCACACATCGCGTGCTGGGCGCGCGTGTCGACAAGGAAGGGCTCGCTGTCCAGTTCTTCGAGCGGGGTGAGACTGGCGATCGCCGCCACCCGAACGTCGTCCATGGCCCGACCCTACTGCGGTCCGGGACGGTCGAACATCCTCCGGCGCCCTCCCCGGACATTTACCCTCGTTACGGAGGTACGGAACGGCGCCGGACATCGTGAACGGCGGCCCGGCCCCCGGAGGACGGAGGGCGGCATGCCGGTGGAGGTCACCTGGTGGGGTCACGCGACCTGCACGGTCGAGGACTCCGGGGTCCGTTTCCTCACCGATCCGCTGTTCGCCCGGCGGCTCGCGCATCTGCGGCGGCGGCGCGGGGCCGCGCCCCCGCCCGAGGCGACCCGCGCCGAGGCCGTCCTCGTCTCGCACCTGCACGCCGACCACCTGCACCTGCCGTCGCTGGCCCGGCTCGCGCCCGGCACCCTGCTGATCGTGCCGCGCGGCGCCCCGGCCGCCGTGCCGGGACTGCGCAGGCTCGACGGGCACGGGCTGCGCCTCGCCGAGGTGGGGCCGGGCGACACCGTGACGGTGGAGGGGGTGACGGTACGGGCGGTGCCCGCGCGCCACGACGGACGGCGGCTGCCGGTGGGGCCGCACCGCGCTCCCGCGCTCGGATACGTCGTCGAGGGCGAGGCGCGGACGTACTTCGCCGGGGACACCGGGCTCTTCGACGGCATGGCCGAGGCGGTCGGACCGGTGGACGTGGCCCTGCTGCCGGTCGGCGGCTGGGGCCCGTACCTGGGGCACGGGCATCTGGACGCGGGCCGTGCCGCGCAGGCGCTGGCGGCGCTGTCCCCGGCGGCGGCGGTACCGGTGCACTACGGCACGTACTGGCCGATCGGCCTGGAGGGAGTGCGGCCGCACGAGTTCCACTCGCCGGGCGACGAGTTCGTCCGGCACGCGGCACGGCTCGCGCCCCGGGTGGCGGTCCATCTGCTCGGCCACGGCGAGCGGGTGCGGCCGGAGGTCGCCCGGTGATCGACGGATTCACCCGGATCGCGGCGGTCGTACGGGAGCTGCCGCCGGAGTCGACCGCGCAGGCGGTGGGGTACCCCTCGCTGTTCCTGCTGGTGGCGCTCGGCGCGCTGGTCCCGGTCGTGCCGACGGGCGCCCTGGTCAGTTCGGCGGCGGTGGTGGCCTTCCACCAGGGTTCACCGTTCTCCCTGCTCTTCGTCTTCCTCGTGTCCGCGGTCGCCGCCTGCCTCGGCGACACGGCCCTGTACTGGCTCGGACAGCGCGGGGTCCGCTCCCGCAACGGCTCGCGCTGGCTGGAGGCCCTGCGCGGCCGGGTGACGCCGGAGCGGCTCGCCCACGCGCGGGAGCGGCTGGAGACGCGTCAGGTGTCCGTCCTGGTCCTGTCCCGGCTCGTACCGGCCGGGCGCATCCCCGTCATGCTGGCCTGTCTGCTGTCGGAGATGCCGCTGCGGCGGTTCGTGCGCGGGGACGTGGCGGCGTGCCTGGCCTGGGCGGCGACGTACCAGCTGATCGGCGTCCTGGGCGGTTCGCTCTTCCCCGAGCCGTGGCAGGGGGTCGTCGCGGCGGTGGGTCTGACGCTGCTGATCAGCGCGGGGCCCGCGCTGTGGCGGCGGGTACGGGGGCCGAAGCGCGGGACGGACGGGGGCGCGGGCGGGGCGCCGGGGGCGGGGGCTTCAGGGGGCGAGCACGCGTGAGCCGCCGACCGGCAGGTCCCACAGGTCCTCGCGGGGCAGCCCGGCCCTGTCCCAGGCGGCCCTGACCCGGGCGAGTGGTTCGAGGACGGGCTCGCACGACAGCACGAAGGTGGCCCAGTGCATCGGGGCCATCCGGCGGGCGCCCAGGTCCTGATGGGCGCGGACCGCCTCCTCGGGGTCGGTGTGGACGTCGCTGAGCCACCAGCGGGGGTCGTAGGCGCCGATCGGGAGCAGTGCCAGCTCGATGCCGGGGTAGCGGCCGCCGATCTCGGCGAACCAGTGGCCGTAGCCGGTGTCCCCGGCGAAGTGGACCCGGCGGCCGGCCGCGTCGGTGAGCACCCAGCCGCCCCACAGCGAGCGGCAGGTGTCCAGGAGGGTGCGCTTGGACCAGTGGTGGGCGGGGACGAAGTCGAAGCGGACGCCGTCGAGTTCGGCCGCCTCCCACCAGTCGAGTTCGGTGACCCGGGTGAACCGGCGGCGGACGAACCAGCGGCCGAGCCCGGCGGGGACGAACAGCGGGGTGTCGCGGGGCAGCCGTTTCAGGGTCGGGGCGTCGAGGTGGTCGAAGTGGTTGTGGCTGATGACCACGGCGTCGACGGGCGGCAGGTCCTCCCAGCGGACGCCGACCGGGGTGAGCCGGGCGGGGGTGCCGAAGATGCGGCGGGACCAGACGGGGTCGGTGAGGACGGTGAGGCCGCCGACGCGCAGCACCCAGCTCGCGTGGCCCGCCCAGGTGACGGCGAGGGTGTCGGGCCCGGCGAGCGGCAGCGGGCCCGGTTCGAAGGGGAGCAGGGGGATGTCCCTGAGTGCTTCGGCGCGGGGCCGCACGGATCCCTCCCTGGCCAGCCGGGCGAGGGCCCGGACACCGGGGAGGGGGGCGGTGAGCCGGTCGGCGAAGCTGCGGGGCCAGTCCGCCCGGAGCCGCCCCAGGGGCTGGAGCCCGGCCCCGACGTCCGGGCCGGGGTGGTGCGGGGTCCGGGGGGCCCGCGCGGGGTCGGCCGTGCGTTCGGTCATCTGCGGGCTCCGTTCCGCGCGGGGTGGAGGGGGCTAGGGCGTGTTTCGAAAGGAGCGTCGTCTGCCCGGAGGGCAGGCCTGGCGGCGTCCGGTGCGTGCGATCGCAAGGCGGAGGGTCGCCCCGATACTGGATGTATCGGGGTGATCCCGACAACGCGGCGAGCGTGCGTGCCGGGCGTCGCCAGGCAGGCGGGACTTTCGAAACACGCCCTGGTGCTCGGGGGTGCGACCACCGGGCGTACGGGGCCGCTCGTCGCCTGGGGTACGGGCCGGGCCCGTACGGGCGGCGGGCGGGGCGGGGCCGGGAGTACGGGTCCCGGCCGGGCGCCGGGCGTACGGCCGTGCGGGCGGCCGGGGCCGGGGCCTGGGAGGGTGGCGGACGGGGCGGGCGCCGGGGCCGTAGTGGCGGCCCTGGCCCGGGCGGGGACGGTGAGGGCGGTGGTTCCAGCCGTCGGGGCGACGCCGGACGTACGGGTCCGGCGGCGGACCGAGGGCGGGGTGTCCGTGGGGCGGGTCATCCGAGTTCCTCCAGGGCCGCGCCGAACTCCGCCAGTCTCCGGGCGACGTGCGGGAGGCTCACCGGGTCGTCCGCCGTGAGCGTCCCGGAGCGCTCCTCCGCCGTCGCCCCCAGGAACATGCCGGTGCCGAACCGGACGCGCAGGGCGCCGAGTTCGTCGCCGAGGCGCTGGCCGCCGGTGGCGGGGGCGCCCAGCCGGGCGGTGAGGTGGTCCTCCAGTTCCAGGGAGTCGGTGACGCCCCGGTCCGCGAGCCCGGCGCGCAGCGGCCCGAGGTCGGCGTAGAGGTGACGCCCGGCCCTCGGGGGCCGGGCGAGGGCGCCCGCCGCGAGGACCGCGCGGTGCGCCGCGGCGGCGAGGCTCCCGTGGACCGTGGCGGCGCGGCCGGCCCGTACGGTGACGTCCTCGGGCTCGTCGAGGGCGTGCGCGGCGGCGGGGGCCACCGGCCCGGGGACGACGGCTCCGAGGACGGTGAGGACGTCCAGGACGCGGGCCCTGTGGTCGCTCCAGCGGTCGGCGCGGGCCTGGCCCACGGGCGGGAAGCGGGCGACGCCGCAGGGCCAGGCGGCGGGGGTGAGCGCGCCCGCGAGGTCGGCGAGGACGGTGACCTCGCCGGGGCACATCTCGGCCGGGCTGAGGAACACGTCGTCCCCGGGGTGGTGGAGGGTGTCGCGCCAGGTCTCGTCGCTGATGACGTGGAGGCCCTCGGCGACGGCGGCCTCGCACGCCTCGCGGACGATCTCGGGCGGTGCGACGGTGCCGGTGGGGTCGTCGGCGACGGAGAGCAGCAGGACGCGCGGCGTACCGCCCTCCGCCCGGACCCGCCGGACGGTCTCCAGGAGGGCGTACGGATCGGGGACGCCACCGCACTCGGCGGGTGTCGGCACGTGGTAGGCGGGGCGGCCCAGGAGGCGGGCCTGCGGGGTCCACCAGGCGGGACAGGGCCGGGGCAGCAGTACGTCGCCGCCGTGCGCGGCGAGCAGGGCGAGCAGCAGGGCGGGGGCGCCGGGGGCGGCCACCACGTCCTCGGGGTGGGTGCGCAGGCCCCGGCGCCACCAGTAGCCGGAGGCGGCCTCACGCAGGACGGGTCCGCCGCCGGGGGGCTCGGGGGCGGTGCGGTCCGCGGCGGCGGCGAGGAGACCGGCGAGTCCCGGCAGGACGGGCAGTCCGCTGTCGGGGCCGGGAGGGCCGTGGCGCACCGGGCCGCGACCGTCCGGAGCCGTCTCCCTCATGTCCCGTACCTCCTGGGCGCACCGGGGCGCCGGGACGGCACCCCCATGCCCTTTATACGAAGGTTCTCCTGTTCTCGCCGTTCCTGGGGGCGTATCGGGCGACGGGCGGGCGGCGCCCGGAGGAACGGCCCGGGGCGCGGTCCGGGCCGGTCAGGCGGGTCAGGCGGGTCAGGCGGGTCAGGCGGGTCAGGCGGGTCAGGCGACGGTGACCGGGTGCCGTACGACCGCGTTGAAGAGGTACCCCTGGGTGTTGTGGACGGCCCGCTCGGGCTGGGTGTTGCCCGCGGTGTCGGTGGTGCGGGAGAGCAGGGTGACGGGCCCGGTGCGGTGCGGGCGCCAGGGGGCCGACCAGCGGACCCAGCCGCCGCGCCGGGGGGTGTCGAGGAGCCGGGCGGGCCGCCAGCGGGCGCCGCCGTCGGTGGAGACCTCGACGGACCGGACGGGCGCCAGCGCGGACCAGGCGCGGCCGGTGAGCCGGTGCGGTCGACCGGCCTCCAGGGTGGCTCCGAAGGGCAGTTGGAAGGCGGACTTGAGGGTCTGGCGGCCGATGGGCTCGCTGCCGCCCTCCGGATGGGCGGGGCCGAACAGCCGGTACCAGTCGGTGGACCAGGGCGAGGTCAGCGGGCGGGTGGACACCTCGATGTCACCCAGCCACTTGATCGAGGCGATGCCGACCCAGGAGGGCACGACGAGCCGGACGGGGTACCCGTGGTCGTACGGCAGGGGCTCGCCGTTCATCTCGTACGCGAGGATCACGTCGTCGAAGGCCTTGGCGACCGGCAGCGGGCGGCGGACCCGTCCGTAGTCGATGCCGCCGGAGACGTACGGGGCGTCCAGGCCGCGCGGCTGGAGGGCGACGGCGTCGCGGGCGATCCCGGCCCGGTGGAGCACGTCGGAGAGACGGACACCGCGCCAGCGGGCGGCCCCGACGGCGCCGAGGGTCCAGGAGGTACCGGTGACCGGCTCGCCCTGCTGGCTCGTGTAGAGGCTGCGGCCGTTCCCGGCGCACTCGATCAGGGCCGTACGGGTGACGGAGGGCAGGTCGCGGAGCTGCCCGTAGGTGAAGTGGACCGGGTCCCGGCCGTGCAGTCCGTCGCCCCAGAGGGTGAGGCGCCAGTCGGCGGCGTCCAGGACCGGGGTGGTGGTGTGGTTGCGGACGAAGAAGCGGTCGTGGGGAGTGAGGAACCCGGTGTCGCCGAAGGCGTCGAACCGCGCCTCGGCGTTGGTGCCCCGGACGGTGAAGTGCTCGTCCGGGAGCGCTTTGACGATGCCGGGGACGGTGGGACCCGGCACGGTGGGGCCGGGGGTGGCGGTCGTGCCGGACGCGGCGCGGGCGGGAGCCGTGGCGAGCCCGCCGAGCGCGGAGGCCGCCGGACCGGCCGCGAGCAGGGTGAGCAGGGTGCGGCGGGCGGGCACGGGCGGGTGCGGCACGGGACTCCTCGGCACGGGAAGCGACGGCCCGCCGGGCGGCGGCGCGGCCCGATCCTAGGGGCGCGGGGGCGCCCGGGACGGTCTGTTCACGCGGCTGTCACACGCGGGTCCGGCAGACCGGGACGGAGGGGACGGACGGGGCCCGCCCGACCCCCGACCCCGTCCCCGGTCGCGGCCTCGCGGAATCCCGGAGACTTGTCGGCCCGCGCGGGTCGACAATGCGGCATGACGAGACCGGCACAGGCGCCTGCCCCCGGGGACGCGGACCCGCCCGCGCCTTCACCCGCACCTTCACCCGCACCCGTGGACACGATGGACGTACGGGCGCGATCGTCCGTCCCGGCGGTGGTCCGCGAGGCGCTTCCCGGGGACGCGGCGGGCGTGGCCGCCGTGCACGTCCTGTCCTGGCGGGCCGCCTACCGCGAACTGCTCCCCGGCCCGTACCTGGCCTCCCTGGACGTGGACGAGCGGACCGCCCTGTGGCGGGCCCGCCTCACGGCCCCGGACCGGCCCCGGGTCCTGGTCGCGAGCGGCGCGGGAGGGCGGACGGTCGCCTTCAGCTGTTTCCGGGCCTGGCGGGGCGAGGGCTTCGCACCCGGGAGCACGGCCGAACTCGCGGCGCTGTACGCCCTGCCGGAGGTGTGGGGCACGGGTGTCGGCCGCGCGCTGCTCGGGGCGTCGACTCGAGCACTGGCACGGGAGGGGTACCGCACGGCGGCGCTGTGGGTCCTGGCGGGCAACGCGCGTGCGCGCCGGTTCTACGAGGCGGCGGGGTGGCGGCCCGACGGGGTGACCGTCCGGGAGGAGACGGGCGGTGTGCTGCTCGACGAACTCCGCTACCTGAAGGCACTGTCCGAGTGAGCCAGCCTCACCAGTGTCCATATCTCAAGACGCATATCTCACAATACGACATGCGCGCGTACGGTGACGGCACGCACCCACACCGAGGGAGTCGCTTCCATGACGCATGCCTCCGCCCGCGAGACCGCCGTCTACACCCACGGCCACCACGAGTCGGTCCTGCGCTCGCACACCTGGCGGACCGCCGCCAACTCCGCCGCCTATCTGCTGCCCGAGCTGCGCGCGGGGCTCGACGTCCTGGACGTGGGCTGCGGCCCCGGCACCATCACCGCCGACCTGGCGGCGCTGGTCGCGCCCGGCCGGGTGACGGCCGTGGACGCGGCCGGGGACGTCCTGGCGAAGGCCCGTGGCGTGGCGGAGGAACGCGGCCTGAGGAACGTCGAGTTCACGGTCGCCGACGTCCACGCGCTGGACTTCCCCGACGACTCGTTCGACGTGGTCCACGCCCACCAGGTGCTCCAGCACGTCGGCGACCCGGTGCGGGCGCTGCGCGAGATGCGCCGGGTCTGCCGTCCCGGTGGTGTCGTCGCGGCCCGCGACAGCGACTACGGGGCCTTCGCCTGGTATCCCGAGCCGCCCGCCCTCGACGACTGGCGGGACCTGTACCGGCGCGTCGCCCGCGCCAACGGCGGCGAACCGGACGCGGGACGGCGCCTGTTCTCCTGGGCGCGGGAGGCCGGTTTCACCGATGTCACGACGACGGCCGCGACCTGGTGCTTCGCCACGCCCGAGGAGCGCTCCTGGTGGAGCGGCCTGTGGGCGGACCGTACGACGGGCTCGGTCTACGCGGACCTGGCGGTCTCCGGCGGCCACACGACGGCCGGCGCGCTGGAGTCGATCGCGGACGCCTGGCGGGAGTGGGGCACCCGGGAGGACGCCTGGTTCCTGGTCCCGCACGGGGAGGTCCTGTGCCGGGTGCCGTGAGGAGGGCGGGGGCGGCGGCCGGACCCCGGCGCCGGGGGCGGCGGGAAGGTCTCGCGGAGACAGGCGCCGCCGGCCCCCCGGCGAATCGGGGCCCCCGTGCCGGGAGCGCGGATGCCCGCACCGGTACTCCCGCGTCGCCCCGGCCGTCCCCGCCCCGTCGCCCGCACCACCTTTCCTTCCGGCGCGGCCACCACCCCCGCACCCGCCTCGATCAGATCGGCCGCATCCTGAACTCGTAGGCGTGCGGCAGGGGTTCGTCGGTGAGCCGGGCCCACACCTCACCGATGGCCTCGGCCCCCTCGCGCAGGTCGGCGACCTCGAAGCCCGCGTCGAAGACCGCGCGGGCCTGCTCCGCGCGGCCCTCGGCGAGCAGGAGACGCGCTTCGAGGAACCGCAGGGCCCCGGCGCACCGGGCGCGTTCGGGCAGCCGCTCCCAGAGGGACCGGGCCCGGTCCACCGCGCCGACGGCCAGCAGGGCCTCCACCGCCTCCCGGCCGAGCGCGGCGGCGAGCCGCTCACCGTCCGCGTACTCCCCGGACTCCCCGGACTCCCCCGCCTCCGCCGACTCCGCCGCTGCCCCGTCCGAACCCCCGGAGGCTGCCGTCCTGGTGGCGTCCAGGTCCGCGTAGGCCTCCTCGAAGCGCTCGGCCGCCCGCTCGCGGTGCCCGTCCTCCTCGTCGGCGACGGCCAGGCAGCGGAGCAGCGGCCAGCGCGCACCGGCCTCCTTCAGGCCCCGTTCCCAGCTCCGTACCGCCTGGGCCCGGTCGTCGGCGTGCCACTGGGCGATCCCGAGGTGGTACTCGGTGGCGGGGTCGGCCGGGGCGGTCTCCAGCATGTCCCGCCAGGGCGCGGCGACGAGCGGCGCGCCCGGGGCGGCGCCCGGCAGCGGGGACGGCAGGACTCCGGTGCGGAGCAGCTCGCGCCAGGGGTGCTGGTCCGGCCCGAGGGTCGATTCGGGGAACGGCGTGCCGGGCAACGCGTATTCCCCGCGCAGGACTTCGAGGGCTCCCCAGCCCGAACCTGCGGCGAGGACCTCGTCCGGCTCGGTGTCGGCGGCACCCTCCCGCCAGGCGGTGTACGCGGCCTCGACCGCGGCTCTCGGCAGCGCCCCGGCCAGCCGGTCCTCCACCTCGGCGCGGGCGGCGGTCCAGTCGTCGCCGAGTGCGGTGGCGGGGTCGGCGGCGAGCGGGCCGTACGCCTCCAGCCAGCTGAACTCCTCGCCGCCCGGGAGTTCCAGGTGTTCCAGCTGGGTGCGGGCCAGACCGGCCTGGATCTCCGCGTATCCGGGCGTGCCGGGTTCCGTCAGCCACTCCTGCCAGCGCCGCCCGCCGCGCTCGGTCCCCCAGACGAAGAGCTTGCGGCCGCGCAGCGCGTCCGTGGAGGTCTGGACGAGTCCGGTGCCGTCCGCGTCGAGGGCGGCGATCCAGCGGCGCCGTTCCTCCGGCAGGTCGTAGAACCAGTCGGCGGCGTGGTGGCTGCGCGTCGGGTGGGAGCGGTCGGTGCCGTCCTCGGTGACCGGCACGGGTACGGCCCGCAGTCCGCGCTCGTAGCCGTGGTGCCAGGCGGTCGTGGCGGGGGCCAGGACGCGGCGGTCCTCGGGCACGGCGGTGTTCGACCACCAGTAGACGGGTGCGGTGCGCTCGTGGGGGTTGCGGACCCGGACTCCGGCGTACAGGAAGCCGGAGTCCTCCGGGAGCCACAGGTCCACCTGGAACGGCAGGTCACGCAGGCGTTCCCACTCCCAGAGGCGGAGCATCGGCCCGCCGTCGGGCGCGCGCACGACGGCCGCGTGGAGGGGCGAGCAGGACAGGGTGGTGTGGCCGGTGGCGCCGATGTTCCACTCGACTCCGCCAGAGAACCAGGCCCCGTTGAGCGCGAAGGCCGCGGGCTGGAACACCGGGTTGCGGTAGAGGAGTTCGCGGCCCGTGGGCTTGTGGTGGAGGGAGTACAGGCGCCCGCCGAGTCCGGGCAGGACGGTCGCTCTGAGGTGGTCGTTCTCGATCACGATCGTGTCGATGTCCGTGGGGGTGCGGTCGCGGCCGTAGCCGTCGCGCACGGGGGTGGGCAGCAGGCTCCGCAGGGGCGCCCGCCCTATGCCCCGGGCCATGTCGCGCGGGAGTTCCGCGAGGGTTCCCGCGTCGACCGCGTGGGCCCCGGCTCCGGCGGGGGCCCGCAGTGCGGGAAGGGGGTTGTCCGGGCCCAACGGGGCCGCGGGCAGCGTCAGCACGGCACGTCGTACGGTCGTCATTGACCCATGGAACACGTCGGAGCCCGTCCTGACCAGGGGCTCTCGACATCGGGCTTCGGCAAGGCCGGGAGCGCGGGGGCGTCCGGAAATTCCGGGCGGGCCGGGCGCGGCCCGTCGTACGGTGGACGGTCGGCCGGCCGCCCCGAGGCCGGGCACCAGGGCACAGGGAGTACGAGGAATGGGCACGCAGCACACCTACCGGGTCATCGTGCGCGGCACCTTCGACGGTCTGTCGGAGGAGAGCCGCGTCCGGCTGCTCGCCGAGTCCGAGCGGCACGGGCTGACCGCGATGCGGTTCACGGAGGAGGGCTCGCTGGCCTACGACCGGACGCTGAAGCACTTCTCGTACCGTCTGGTCGTGGTCTCCGACGCGGAGGACGGCGACGAGATGGCGGGCGCGCTCGCGGAGGACCGCGTGGAGACCGCGCTGAAGGAGCTGGGCCACGGGTACAAGGGGCTGCGCTCGACCGTGACCGACCTCGACACGATGAAGATCAACCGCAAGCGCTGAGGGCGCGGGGCGGGGTCGTCGTGGAGGTGTGTTCGCCCGCGTTCCGCGAGGGGGCGTTCACGCGGTTCCTCAGGGCGCGTTCGCCGGAGTCCTGGGCGGAGGGGCGCTGGTCCTGCGCGGAGGGGCGCTGGTCCTGTGCGGAGGGGTGCTCGCGCCGGGGTCCCCTTCCGGGAGTCGCTGCCGTCGGGGTTCGACGCCGAGGGGCACGCGGGGGGCTCCTTGGCCCGCGCCGGGGTCCCGTGCCGATGACGCGCTCTCGGGCAGGGCTTCCGTCAGGCCGGTGGCCCGGCCGGGTCCTCCGGGGCGGTGATCGCCCAGCGTTCGTGGTCGCGCCAGGACCCGTCGATGAACAGCATCGCCGGGGAGAACCCTTCGAGGCGGAAGCCCGCGCGGCGGACGAGCGCGCGTGACGCGGTGTTGCCCGGCTGGATGTTCGCTTCGAGGCGGTGCAGGTCCAGGGTCCCAAAGGCGTACCCGAGGAACAGTCCGAGGGCCTCGGTGAACAGTCCGCGCCCGGCGGCGTGCGCGAAGGCGCCGTAACCGAGGGCGCCGCTGCGGAAGGCGCCCCGGACGATGTTGTTGACGTTCAGGAACCCCGCGATGCCGTCGTCCGCGTCCCGCTCGCACACCAGGAACCCGGCGCGCGCCGGGTCCTCGACGAGGGCGCTCGCGTACGGGACGTACGCCTCTGCCGTGCACGGCGGGAACAGCCACGGGCGGTGCAGCTCCCGGCTCTCCCGGGCGCGGGCGGTGAACTCCGCCGCGTCCGCCGGGGTGAACTCCCGCAGCCCCACGCGGGGCCCCGCGACGAGGAACCGGCCAGGATCATCGGACATGGGGCCAGGGTAGGGGTACGGGCACGGAGCGGCTCGCGGGCGGGGTGGGGGAACGATGGAGCGCGGGGCCCGGAACGCGGGGCTCCGTGGCGGGCGGGAGCAGTACGCGGCAGAGGGCGCGGTCCGTGGCGGGCGGGGCGGGACTGGTAACGGTGCCGACCACCGGGGAGCCTGAGCGGTTCGGTGGCCGAAGCTGAAGCGGGCCGTCGCCACTACTGCCGGGCCAGGTCTTCGATTGGTCCGGGCCGGACAGGGTCACGGACCGGTCTGGGCCGGGCCGCCGACCGGTCTGGGCCGGGCCGGGCCTCCGACCGGACGACCTCGTCCCGAGGCGTACGGACGCCGGGCACCGGGCCCCCTCAGCGGCGGGCGGTCCGTACCCGGGCCGGGCAGGTCTCCCCCTTGCGTACGACTCCGATCATCACCGTGGTCCGCCGGTCCAGAATCGTTCCGGCCGCCGGGTACTGCGTGCACACCCGCCAGTTCGGCGGCCAGAGCACCCGCCGGTCCCGCCCGCTCACGTCGTGGACGTCGAGCCGGGTACGGCGGTCGAGGCGGGTGAAGACCCGCCACAGGCCCCGCCCGAGGAAGTCCGGCACCGGCCTCTCCCCGGCCTCCTCCCAGGACGCGGCGGTCTCCTCCGCCGAACTGACGGCGACGGCCGCCAGCGCGAGGACCGCCCCCGCGCCCACGACGGCCCGCCGTCTCACTTGCGCCTCCGGGCCGCGAAGTAGTAGCCGCAGGCCGCGCCCAGCAGCGCGGCCAGCAGCAGGGCTCCGTACAGCGGCATCGTGACCTCGGGGATGAGCAGCCGGATCTTCACCTCCCGGGTGTTCTCGAAGATGAAGACGAGGGTGAGGATCGCGACGACGATCATCACGATCCGGCCCGGGGTGAAGGACTCGGCGAACCTGGACCTGCCCCCGCCCGATGTCCGTGACGTCTCCTTGGGACTCATGTCCGGCCCTCTCCTCCGTCGTGCCGTCGGTCGTACCCGGCCACAGCCGTGGGACCAGAATGGGCCGGACGGCGCCTCACCGTGATGGTGAACAGGGCCGTACGGGTGACTTGTCAGACAACGCGGGCCGACTACGGTGGTGCCCGGCACCGGCGGAACGAGGGCCGGCGACGATTGCGAGGAGCGGCTGTGGCGGTCAGTGGACACCGGCGGCGCCCGGTGGTGGCCCTCTACGAGCGGATCGCGGACGCCGTCCACGACGGCACCTACCCGCCGGGCTCGACACTCCCCTCCGAGCCGAAGCTCGCCGCCGAGCTGGGCGTGAGCCGCCCGGCACTGCGCGAGGCCCTGCTGCTGCTCCAGGAGGACGGCCTGCTGAGCGTCCGGCGCGGGGTGGGCCGCACGGTCAACGACCGGCCGCCCCGGCGCGGCTTCGAGCAGATCCAGCCCCTGGAGGAGCTGATCGGGGCGGGGACGCCGCTGCGCGTACGGGCCCTGCTGCGGACGATCGAGGAGCCCACGGACTTCACCACCCAGCACCTGCTCGCCCCCGCCGGGGCCGAGCTGCGGTTCTGGGAGTCGCTGCTGACCGGGGAGGGCACGGCAGCGGCCCTGAGCCACGAATGGGCGGCCCCCGACGAACTGCTCGACCAGGTGCACCCGGAGTTCGCACGCGCCCTGCGGGCGGCGGAGGCGGGCGCGGGCGGCGGACGGACCGACGGCGGACCGGACGGCGGCGGGACGCCGGGGGACGCGCGCGCCGGTACGGGTGGCGGTACGGGCTCCGGCGCGGGGCGCGGTCTCGGCACGGCGAGCGGCGGCAGGACCGGAGCCGGTACGGCGGACGGCCGGACCACCAGGCACCGACCTGCGGTCTCGATGCTGTCCGTGCTGCTCGGAGCCTCGCGCGAGACGGCGCTCGGCGCGCACAGCGGGATCACCGCGACGCTGCTGGGGCGGCGGCGCGGGGAGCAGTTGCGGCGCCCGGCGGACACGCCCGCCGTGCTCGTGACCCAGATCGTCCGGGTCGGCGACACCCCGGTGATGGCCGCGAAGCACATGCTGCCGACGGGCGCCCCGACGCTGCCGGTCCTCCAGTCCCACTGACCACGAGGCCCGGGAAGGCCGGGCCCCGCAGGACGGGAAGGCAGACCTCCGAGCACGGGCACGCCGGAGCGAGCGCCTTCGCGCGAGCCGGTCCGGGATCACGGGCCCGAGGCCCGAGGCCCGAGGTCCGAGGCCAGAGGCCCGAGGCCCAGAAGGAAGTCGGCCCCGCCCGCCGCAACACACAGGCCCAGCCCTGCGGAACGCACCCGCCCGGCCCCTTCCTCGCCCCGGTCCCAGCCATCTCCCCATCCGCTCACCCAGGGGGCCTCAGCGTGTCCGGGTCCCGTGGCGTACACTTCCCGGCCATGCACTTGTCTGACAACCCTGCCACGCCCGCTGCCACCGCCGTCGCCGAGTGGATCCGCCGGGCCCCCAAGGCCGTCCTCCACGATCACCTCGACGGCGGGCTGCGCCCCGCGACCATCGTCGAGCTGGCCCGGGAGTGCGGCTACACCGCGCTGCCGACCGAGGACCCGGCCGCGCTCGCCGTCTGGTTCCGGGACGCCGCCGACTCCGGTTCGCTGGAGCGCTACCTGGAGACCTTCGCCCACACCTGCGCGGTCATGCAGACCCGCGAGGCGCTCACACGCATCGCGGCCGAGTCCGCCGAGGACCTGGCGGCGGACGGCGTCGTCTACGCCGAGATCCGCTACGCCCCCGAGCAGCACCTCGAAGCGGGCCTCACCCTGGACGAGGTCGTCGAGGCGGTCAACGACGGTTTCCGCGAGGGCGAGCGCCGCGCCGGGCAGCGGATCACCGTCCGCACCCTGCTCACCGGGATGCGCCACACGGACCGGTCCCTGGAGATAGCCCGGCTCACCGTCGCGCACCGCGACAACGGCGTGGCCGGGTTCGACATCGCGGGCGGCGAGATCGGCAACCCGCCCGCCCGGCACCTCCCCGCGTTCCAGCACCTGAAGCGCGAGAACTGCCACTTCACGATCCACGCGGGCGAGGCCGTCGGCGCGGAGTCGATCCAGGAGGCCGTGCAGGTCTGCGGCACGGAGCGGATCGGCCACGGCGTGCGGATCACCGACGACATCGCCGAGGACGGCACCCTGGGCCGCCTGGCCTCGTACGTCCGTGACAACCGCATCGCCCTGGAGGTGTGCCCGACGTCGAACCTCCAGACGGGCGCGGCCAAGGACTACGCCTCCCACCCGATCGACGAGCTGCGCCGACTCGGCTTCCGGATCACGCTCAACACGGACAACCGGCTCGTCTCCGGCACCACCATGAGCGAGGAGTTCCAGCACATGGTGGACGCCTTCGGGTACGGCCCCGAGGTCTTCGAGGAGTTCACGGTCGCCGCCCTCGACGCCGCGTTCCTGCCGCTCCCGGAGCGCCGCCGCATCATCGACGAGATCGTGCGCCCGGCGTACGCGGTGCTGTAACCCGCGCGCCGGGCCACCGGGCCGGTATCGGGCCTGGACGGAGCCGGGAGCCAGGCCCAGCAGCCGGGGTCGTGGCAGGGTCCCCGGCCGGGGCACAGCACCGGAAACCCGGCGTCCGTCCGGCCCGATCCCGGTGCGGCCCGATGAGACCCGGGGAGGCCCGGTGCGGTCGCCTCCCGGGCAGGTCCGGGACCGGCCGCCATCCGGCCGGTGTCGGGTTCGAGCCGGACTCGGACCCGACACCACCCTGACTCGGCCCGACCCGGTCCAGCCCGATCCCAGTGCGACCCGGCTCGGTCCGACCCAGTCCAAGCCGGTCCGCCCCAGTCCGCCCCAGTCCGGCTCGGTCCGGCTCGGTCCGGCTCGGTCCGGCTCGGTCCGGCTCGGTCCGGCTCGAGGCTCGGCCCAAGTCCGCCCGCACCCGCCCCCGCGCAAGGCCCGGTCCGGCTCAGCTCAGGGCCGGTACGTCGAGGGTGAGCGTCCCCTCCTCCGCGTCGAGCACTCCCGGCACCCCGAGGGGCACGGTCAGGGCCGTCTCGCCGTGGCCGAAGCCCATCTCCTCCACGACCGGCACCCCGAGCGCGCCGAGCCGGTCGGCGAGCACCGCCCGTACCTCCTCGTACGGGCCGCACTCGGCCCAGGAGCCCAGGCCGATGCCCGCGACCCCGTCGAGCCAGCCGGAGCGCAGCAGCTGGGTGAGAACGCGGTCGAGCCGGTACGGCTCCTCCCCCACGTCCTCCAGAAACAGCAGCCCGCCGCGCGCCGAGGCCCGGCCGTGCGGGGTGCCCAGGTCGGACGCGAGGAGGCTGACGCAGCCGCCGAGCGTCACGCCCCGGGCCCGGCCCGGTGCCAGGGCCCGCGCGGTGTCCAGCCCGAGGGTCCGTACCGTCTCGGGCTCGAACAGGGTGGCCCGCAGCGACTCCCGGGTGCGCGGGTCGGTGAGGAAGGTACCGGCGGCGACCATCGGGCCGTGCAGGGTGACCTGCCCGGTGCGGACGGCGAAGGCCTCGTGCAGGGCGGTGACGTCGCTGTAGCCGACGAAGACCTTGGGCCCGGCGGCCCGGACCGCCCGCCAGTCGACGAGGTCCACCATGCGCTGGGCCCCGTATCCGCCGCGCGCGCAGATCACCGCCTCCACCGAGGGGTCGCACCAGGCCTCGGTCAGGTCGCGGGCCCGGTCCCGGTCGGAACCCGCCAGGTGTCCGAGGACGGGGTGGACGTCCAGGACGTGCGGGGCGACCACCGGTTCCAGGTCCCAGCCGCGCAGGATGTCGAGTCCCGCACGCAGCCGTTCCTCGGAGACGGGCCCGCTCGGGGCGACGACCGCCACGCGCGACCCGGACCGCAGCCTCGACGGCCGGACCAAGGGCCCGGCACCCGCACCCGCACCCGCACCGACCTCGGTGTCCGGCGGCGTCACGTCCGGTACTCCAGCTCGGGCACGTCGTCCCTCTCGACACCGAAGGTCCTCACGTACAGGGACAGTTCGGCCTCCAGCGCGCGGACCATGGTGTCCGCCCCCCGGAAGCCGTGGCCCTCGCCCTCGAAGGAGAGGTAGGCGTGCGGCACGCCCCGGCCCGCCGCGCGGGCGAGGAAGCGCTCGGCCTGCGCGGGCGGACAGATGACGTCGGCCAGGCCCTGGAGCAGCAGGAACGGCACGGTGATCCGGTCGACGTGCTCGATCGGGGAGCGCTCCTTGTAGCGCGCGGGCATCTCGTCGAGCGGCCCGACCAGCCCTTCGAGGTAGCGGGATTCAAAGTCGTGGGTCTCGCCGGTGGCCCAGGCCCGCAGGTCGAGGACGGGGTAGACGATCGTGCCGCAGGCGTACACGTCGGTGGTGGCGAGCGAGGCGGCGGTCGTGAAGCCGCCCGCGCTGCCGCCGCGCACGGCGAGCCGGTCCGGGTCGGCGGTGCCCTCGGCGGCGAGGGCGGTGGCGACGGCGGCGCAGTCCTCGACGTCCACGACGCCCCACTGCTCGCGGAGCCGCTCCCGGTACTCCCTGCCGTATCCGGTGGAGCCGCCGTAGTCGACGACGGCGACGCCGATGCCCCGGGAGGTGAAGTAGGTGACCTCCAGGTCGAGGACGAGCGGGGCGTGGCCGGTGGGTCCGCCGTGTGCCCGGATCACATAGGGCGGCAGTTCGCCCTCGGGTCCGGTGAAGCCGGGGTGGTGGGGCGGGTGGACGTGGGCGTGGATCTCCCGCCCGCCGGGGCCGGGGAAGGTGCGGAGCCGGGGTGCGGTGTAGTGGGCGGGATCGACGGCGTCGGTGTGCCGGGCGCCGACCACCCGGGCACGGCCGGTGCGGGTGTCGAGTTCGACGATCTCGTAGGAGGTGCGCGGCCCGGCGGCGACGCCGACCACCCGGGTGCCGTGCGCGGTGAGCGTCGGCGCCCAGTCGGTCCAGGGGCCCGCCGCGTCGGCGAGGGTGCCCCGCTCGGGGTCGAGGATGCCGAGCGCGGTGGTGCCCTTGCCGTGGACGACCGCGATCAGGCCGTTCTCCAGGGGGGTGAACCAGGTGAGTCCGGTCCGCCACAGCGCCCCGCCGAACTCCTCCGCGCGGGGACAGAGGGCGGTCTGTCCGTCGAGCCCGCCGTCCGCGCCGACGTCCGCCCGGTAGAGGTTCCACCAGCCGGTGCGGTCGCTGACGAGGAGCAGTCGGCCGGCCGTGTCCCAGCCGACCTGCGGGATCGACTCGGCGGTCCCGCCCGCGACGGTCCTGGCGTCCCGGAAGGTCCCGTCGGGTCCGACCTCGGCGAGCAGGACCTCGGTGCCGTCCCAGGGCATCCGGGGGTGGTCCCAGGCGATCCAGGCGGCCCGGCGGCCGTCCGGCGAGAGCCGGGGCCCGGTCACGAACCGGTGCCGCCCGTCGGACAGTTCCCGCACGGCCGCCCGGTCCTCGGCGGCCGAGCCGTCGAGCGGGACGGCGACGAGCACCCGGCGCACATCGGCCGGCGCGGGGCCCGTGTACTCCTCCAGGACGCACCACACCTCGCCCCGGTCCTGGTGGATCACCGGGTCCGCCCAGCGCAGCCCCTCACCGACCGGGGAGACCGGCGTCAGCGGCCGGGGCGCGCCGCCGGGAGCGGCGTCGGGCTCGTGGACGTACAGCCGCTGGTCGGGGAGGTGACAGAAGACGACGAGCGGTCCGCCGACGGGCCGGTCGGCCGCCGCCCAGGGCAGACCCCCGTACTCGAGGACCCGGCTGCGCACGTTCCACGGGGCGGGCAGCACGCTCTCCTCGGTGCCGTCGGCGCGCCGTCGCACGAGGGCGCGGCGGCCCTCCTCGGTGGGGCGGGGCTCGGTCCACCACAGTTCGTCGCCGACGGCCCCGAGATGGTCGGGACGTCCGTCGTGCGCGGCGGTCAGCCCGGCGTCGACGGGCGACGGCCAGGTCCCGTAGGCGGCGGTGGTCGTGGTCATGCGGTCTCCCCCTGTCGGATTCTCTGTGCGGGCGGTCACGGCCCTGGGGCGGGTTTCGAAAGGAGCGCCGTCTGCCCGGAGGGCGGGCCTGGCGGCGTCCGGTGCGTGCGATCCCGGCAACGCGGCGACCGTGCGTGCCAGGCATCGCCAGGCAGGTGTGCCTTCCGAAACCCGCCCTAGGCGGACCTGAGGTAGTGGTCGAGGACCCGTACGCCAAAGTGCAGGGCGTCCACGGGGACGCGTTCGTCGACGCCGTGGAAGAGGGCCCCGTAGTCCAGGTCGGGGGGCAGCCGGAGCGGCGAGAAGCCGTAGCCGGTGATGCCGAGCCGGGAGAACTGCTTGGCGTCGGTGCCGCCGGACATGGTGAACGGCAGGACGTGCCCGGCGGGGTCGAAGCGCTCGACGGCGGCGCGGAGCTTCGCGAAGGTCGGCGAGTCGACGGGGGCTTCGAGGGCGATCTCGCGGTGGTGGAACTCCCACTGGACGTGCGGTCCGGTGAGCAGGTCCATGGTGGCGGCGAACTCCTCGTCGGTGCCCGGCAGCGTCCGCCCGTCGACGTACGCGACGGCCTGTCCGGGGATGACGTTCACCTTGTACCCGGCGGAGAGCATCGTCGGGTTGGCGCTGTTGCGGACGGTCGGCTCGACGAGGGCGGCGGCCGGGCCGAGCTTGTCGAGGAGCAGGTCCACATCGAGGTCGGGGGCCCCGGTGTCCACCTCGATGCCGTACAGCCCGGCGAGTTCGGTGAGGGCGGCGCGGACCGTGGTGGTGAGGCGGACCGGCCAGGTGTGCGCGCCGATCCGGGCGACGGCCTCGGCGAGCCGGGTGACGGCGTTGGCCGTGTTCACCTTCGAGCCGTGTCCCGCCCTGCCGTGGGCGGTCAGCTTGAGCCAGGCGGTGCCCCGCTCCCCCGCCGCGATCGGGTAGAGGGTGGTGCCCGGCTGGGGGTGGAAGCTGTACGCGCCGGATTCGCTGATGCCCTCGGTGCAGCCCTCGAAGAGGTGGGCGTGCCGGTCGGCGAGGAACCCGGAACCGTCCTCGGCACTGGCCTCCTCGTCGGCGGTGTAGGCGAGGACGATGTCCCGGCGCGGCCGGACGCCCTGGCGCGCCCAGGAGCGGACGACGGCCAGGACCATCGCGTCCATGTTCTTCATGTCGACGGCGCCGCGGCCCCAGACGACTCCGTCGCGGACCTCCCCGGAGAAGGGGTGGACGGTCCATTCGGCGGGGTCGGCGGGGACCACGTCGAGGTGGCCGTGGACGAGGAGCGCGTCGGCCGAGGGGTCGGTGCCGGGGATGCGGGCCACGACGTTGGCGCGGCCCGGGGTGCGTTCCAGGAGCACCGGTTCGATTCCGGCGGCGGCGAGCCGCTCGGCGACGTACTCGGCCGCCGGCCGTTCCCGGCAGTCGCCGCCGCCCCGGTTGGTGGTGTCGACGCGGATCAGCTCGGAGGTGAAGGTGACCACCTCGTCGAGCGCCGTCGTGTCCGGTCCCCGGACCTCCTCAGCCATACTGCTCCTCCACCGCGGCCGAGACGATGGTCGTGACCGCCTTGAACGTGCGAATTGCCTCGTACATCGTCCCGCTGGTGTACGAGACACGGCGCTCGCCGCTCCGGGCCACGCCGGGAACCACCGTGGCGGCGGCACCCAGGTGCTCGGCGTCGAACTCCAGCTCCATGGTGAAGGGGCCGCCGACGACCGGTTCGTGGCGCGCGGCGAGCGCCGTCCCGGTCCTGGCGGCGGCCCGGATGTCGGCGGCGGTCCTGGCCGGGGTCCGGCAGACCGCCGCGTACCGCGAGACGTAGTCCTTGACGGCGACCTTGGGGGCCTCCGGGGCGTATCCGAGGGCGTCCTCACAGGTGAGGTCGTCGCCGGTGACGAGGACGACGGGGACCCCGTACTCCGCGACCACGTGCGCGTTGAGCAGGCCCTCGCTCGCGCGCTCGCCGTTGAGCCAGACGCCGGTGAGGGAGTTGGCGAGGTAGGTGTGGGCGAGGACGCCCTCGGCGCCCGCCCCGGTGTGGTAGCCGACGAACGCGATGCCGTCGACGTCCCCGTGCTGCACGCCCTCGACCATGGACAGCGACTTGTGCCGTCCGGTGAGCATCTCGGCGCGCCCGTCGAGCTGCTCCAGGAGCAGGTTCCGCATGGTCCAGTGGGCTTCGTTGACGAGGACCTCGTCGGCGCCCCCGTCGAAGAAGCCGAGCACCGCCGCGTTCACATCGGAGGTGAACATGGTGCGGCACCGCTCCCACTGGGGCGTGCCGGGCAGCACGTCGGCGGGCCAGGTCACACCGGTCGCGCCCTCCATGTCGGCGCTGATGAGGATCTTCATGTCTGGCACCGTACGCGCCGCCCGGCGGCCCCACCACCCCTGTGGATAACCATCGTTGGAGTGGACCTCTGGCGCTCACCGGGACGGCGGTACAGATCACTCCCCCGGTTCCGGATGCCGCCTGGGATCCTTCTCGGCCAGGCGGCGCAAGGCCTCCGCCGCGCGGTCCCGAGGCGGGCGGCCGTCGTCCGGAAGGTGCCGGAGGAACTCCCGGGGCGCGGCCTCCGCGTCGGGTGTGCCGTCCGGGCGGAGCGGCGGTCCGAGGAAGGTGATCACGGTGACGTCCGGCCGGTGGAAGTCGGTGGAGATCCATCCCCGGCGCAGCCCCCACCGGGCGAGGATCCCGGGCCGTTCCCGCAGCCCCTCCGCGATCAGCCAGGCGGTGCGGCGGGCGGGCCACGCCCAGCCGAGGTCCCGCTCGGCGCGGCTGACCTCACGGTCGTACGCGTCGGCGTCGAAGCGGTACGCGGGCGCGTGGGGAAGTCCCGGCGGGGCGCCCGGCCGCCGCCAGCCGTCCCAGACGACGTGGGGGCCGTCCCTGCGGACGGTGACGTAGAGCGCTCCGCAGCAGCCCTCGGTGCAGATCGCCTCGGCGAGCCGCACTTCCGTGGGCTCGGGTCCGGCGCGCAGGGCGCCGTTCAGGAGCACCGTCTCGGGCGGTTCTCCCACTCCCGACCCGAAGACCGAGGGCACGAGGGGACGTCCGTCGACGAGCAGCCGGGTCTCGACTCCGGTCGGCTCCCCGAGGTCGCCGACGGCCACCTCGATCCGCAGCCGGGAGGTGGGGGGAACACCGGCCGCACCCGCGCGACGGCCTCCGGCCTCCACCGCCGTGGTCACGGCGGCGAGGTGACGGGCCGTGCGGTGGACCCACTCGGCGCGCCGCCGGTCCGCCGAGGCTGCCGGGTCCGAGAGGTTCTCCGGTTCCCCGACGGCCGCCAGGAGGGCGGTGAGCACGGCCCTGCGGCGGCCCGGCGGCCAGGGCAGGAGCCGGGCGTCCCCGCTGTCCAGTTCCTGGACGAGGGTGACGAGCCGGGCCCGGTGTCCGAGGAGCGGCGGCAGCTCGCGGGCGCGGTCGGCCACCGTCTCGTACAGGGCGACGGCCTCGTCGTACGCACGGATCTCGGCCTCCGGTCCCTCGCTCATGCGAGCGAGGAGACCGAACGCGGGGACGAGGAGCCCGGGTCCGTCCCGCAGGAGCGCGGTCAGGCCCACGGCTTCGGCGATGTACCGGGCCTGCCGTCGGCCGAGGTCCCGTGGTGTGGTGGACAGACCGGTGAGCAGGGCCCGCGCGGTCCGCTCGTCGCCCCGGACGAGGGCGTCCACGAGCGGCCTGAGGACGTCACTCCGCTCGCGCACGAGCCAGGCCACTGCGGCGGCCTTCCGGTCCAACGGGGCGAGGGCCCTGGCGGCCCGGTCGCCGAGCCCTTCGAGGAGGCCGAGGGCGCGCAGGTACGGCACGTCCTCGGGTTCCCCGAGCGGGACGAGGAGACCGAGCCCGGCGGCGACGGCGGTGACAGTGGTGCCGGTACGGGTCAGGGCACGGGCGAGCGCGCGGGCCCGGTCGCGGGCTTCTTCGGGGAGGCGGCAGGGCGGCGACAGCCGCGTACACGTGCCGGTCTCGGATTCCGGCGGCGCTGAGCTCACGTTCCAGCGCCAGGGCGGCCCTGACGGGGTCGGCGTCCGCGAGGGCGGACCGTACGAGGGTGGTGACGGCCGGCCAGGCCTCCCGCGCGCGGGCCGGGGGCTCCGTCTCGCGGCGGGCGGGCGCCTCGGGGAAGGGGCAGGCCGCCCGGGGGCAGGGGTGCGTCGGGAGCGGCGGCCCGCAGGGCGAGGACATGGGCGTACAGGGAGGTGGCGAGCGTCTCGCGCTCGTCGGGGGCGCTCATCGCGCGGGGTGGGACTCGATTCCGTAGGTCATGACCGCATCTTGCGGGACGGCCGTCCGGAGCGCAAAACGATATTCCGGCGACCCGATGCCCGAATGTCCAGAATCGGGCGAATCATCGCCAAGAGGTGCGTATAGGCTGTCGGCCGCAGTTCTCCCAACCGACCTTCCGGAGTGCCCTCGGTGACCATCGCCCCCGCCCCGTCCGACACCTCCACCTCCCCCGTCGTCCCCGCGCCCGCCACCGCCGAGCCTCCCGTGGTGGAGGCGCCGGTGGAGCCGGGAGGCTTCTGGGTGCAGCAGCCGGACGCGGCCACGGAGACCGGGACGGTGGCGGTGGCTCCCGCCGTCGAGCCCGACACCATGGCCGAATCCGACGAGGAGGAGGCTCCGGCGGCGGCCGACGTGGACCCCGTCGTCGTCAGGGACGCCCACGACTTCGGCGTGTACGCGCGCACGGGCGGCTGGGCCTTCGCCCTCAAGGTGGCGCGCAGCGTCCGGCCCGGCGGCCAGCCCGCCGAGGGCACGGCCCGGGCGAAGGTCTCCGCGAAGGCGTTCGCGGAGCTGGCGGGCTGCTCGCCGGAGCGGGTGATGCGCCACTACCGGGCCTGGGACATGGCGGCGGACGACGGCCTGGTCCCGCAGTTCGAGGTGCTGGTCCCGGGCGAGGACATCGACCTGCCGGACGCGGACGTCTGGCTCAAGTACTACGCCTCCCGCAACAGCGCCTCCTCGGTGCGCGGCCAGGCGATCAGCGCGGCGGCGGAGGCGGAGGGCATCCGGCCGACGAAGGCGCTGGAGGTCGCGGAGAACCCGACGGCCCTGCGGGCGGCGATCCTGGCGGACCCTGGGACGGCGGAGGCGGCGCGCGGGGCGCTGCTCGACCGGATGAAGGAGGACCCGGCGCTCCAGACGGAGATGGCCAGGGCGTTCGCCCGGACCGACGACCTGAAGAAGGCGGTGGCGAGCGAGGCGAAGGCGGCGGACCGGATCGGTTACGTCCGCCAGATCGTGGAGAACGGCCAGATCAGGACGCCCGCAGGCCAGACCGTGGCGGCGCCGCCGGAACTGCGCGCCGAGGCGGAACGGCACCTGTCGCTCCTCGACGAGCTGGACGACTCGGAGGAGACGGGCGAGTGGGCCGGCGAGGCCTACGACACGGTGAAGGGCCTGGTCGCCAAGGCGGTGGAGGAGGACCCGGCGCTGCGGGTCCAGGAACGGCGCACGAAGTTCTACAACAGCCTGCAGAAGGCGACGAAGGTCTTCGAGGAACTGACCCTGGACGAGGTCCTGGAGGAAGAGATCTACGAAGCCGACATGCTCCAGCGCCTGGAGGCACTCCAGGAGGCGATCGGGTCGTGCATCAGCACGCTGCGGAGGGCGTCGGGCGGGGCTTGATATAGATCAAGGCCTTCACCGGAGGGAACCCCTATTAAAGAATGCCCGACCGGAATAATCCGGTCGGGCATTCTAGTAAACCACGATCCGAATCACTCAATCGCGGTTCACTCGCTTCAGTCCGTTCTCTTCAGCGGCCCAAAGCGAGATGGGGTCATCGAGTTGCCTTCATCCTCATGCCACTGACAATGCGTGGCATAGACATACCCTTCACCAGAGTTAATGTCGAACCACTCTCCACGAGTGCCCACAGGGACCTCTACGCGCGACGGTTCACGGCCCTCACCTTTACGGATCTCAAGACGCGAGAACTTCGTCGGAATCTGAAGAAAGTAAACGTTGGAGAAAAGAACGTCCACTCTCGCCGGAGAAGTTTCTTCACTGAGACTGCGAAGCAGGATCCGATTATAGCTGACCGAGAAATGCCATGCCCGAAACACCCGGTCCCACGCTGCGACCAAAGCCACTAGGAACCTCCTAGAAACTTAGAACCTGCCAGGATTTCACTCGTGATGTCCTTACCCCCCATATAGAAAGTAAGCCGACTCGTAGCGAGATTCCCCACCCTAAAGGCCCGCTCCAGGGTCGCCATCTCTCTCTGCGTGGTGAACCAGTTGTCACCTTGCCCCTGCGTGACCGCATCGTCGAACAACTCTACAGGAGTACCCTGCTTCCCGCTATGCAACTTGAACCCGTCAAGACGCACGTGAACGTGGGCCTCGTCATGATAGTTCAACACGTCGTTGACATTCGCAAGAGCATTCTCAAGCGTTTCCTTCATGAAGTGGGTATACCCGTTGTCGTTCGCGAATTCCTCGAGTCCATGATCCGACGTACCGAGGGCTAGGTCGGATATCTGCTCTCCGCAGTTATGGACAAGAACAGGAGTCGCTGCCCCCAGCACATAGTACGTGTGCGTGTCCGATACCGTCAGGTTGTGGACCGTCTCGTCCTGGGCCGTCCAGCGCTGGACCTCGGTGATCTGGACCAGGGTGCCCGCGCCGGTACGAAGCCAGTTGCCCGACTCCAGATCTGTGGCGTCGATCCACTGCCCCAGCTCGGCGACCCAGAAGGGGTGGCCATCGGTTGCGGTGACCTCGGCGGTCTTCGTTCCCTTCGGGCCGTCCGTGTCGATGGTGACCTTGACCAGGCGCTTGAGGCCCTTGCCCTTGATCTCCGCCGTGACCGTCTCGATCCGGGTCTCCCCGGTCTTCGGATCGGTGGCGACGACCTTGTCACCCGCCTTGACGTCCTCGATGGCCTTGGCGGATCCGTCGGCCATCAGTACCTTCGTGCCGGGCACGAAGCTGTTGCTGTCTGTCTTGCAGGAACCGCCGCTGGAACCGCCGCTGCTGCGGGACGAGGCGCCCGACGAGCCACCGGGCTTCGACGTGCTGGCTTTGGTACCACCGCTCTTGCCGCCGCCACCGCCACCCTTGCCCTTGCTGGCGCTCGCCACCGTCGAAGCCTTCGGTGCCGCCTTGGCCTGGGCCTGCTTCTGGACCGGGTTGCCGGTCTTCTTCTTCGCGGCTGCCGCCGCGTCCGCCTTTCGTTTCTCGGCCTCGGCCGCCTTCTTCTTGGCCCTTTGCGCGGCCTCCTTCTTCGCCTTCTCGATGGCGGCCTTCTTGGCCTTCAAGGCTGATGCCTCGGCCGCCTTCGCGGCCTTCAGGACGACCTCGGCCGCCGCCTTCGCCTTCTTGAACGCCTGGATGGCGTCGATCGTGCGGCTGACCGCCTTCAGGACGGACGGGATCTTGCCCAGCTTGGTCCACGGGATAGCCCCGACGATCATGCTGCCGCAGGACCACATGTCACCACCGAAGCAGGCCATGGCGTCGCTGAGACCGATGAAGTCACTCAGCACGCTCCACGCCGCACCGAGGATCACCGAGGTCAGGGACTTGCCCATGGTGGCCTGCGCCTGCGCGACCTGCGCCGCGGACAGGCCCGCGCCCGCGAGGGCCGCCGCCTTCTCCGAGGCGGTCAGGGTGATCGCCAGTCCGGTCGGGTCCGCGTGGGTGACGGGGTTGTTGTGCGCGTAGACGTATCCGTTGGCCTGCTGGGGATCGTTCAGGTCCATCAGCGGGTCGGCGGAGAGGAAGCGTCCGACCACCGGGTCGTAGAGACGCGCGCCCAGCAGTGTGAATCCGGAGGAGTCGTCCCTGGTCTTGCCGAGGAACCCGGTGTGGGACTGCTGGTTGACACCGATCGTGCTCGTGCCGCGCTGGTTGCCGAAGGCGTCCTGCTTGCGGATCCGCACGTCCATCCCACCACCGAGGACGACCTCGGAGTAGGTGGACCCCTGGTGGTCAGTGGTCAGGGCGACCAGCTGGTCCCCTCCCGTGCCGTTGGCGTGGCGCATGACCGCGCCGCCGGGGCTGGCGTAGGTGCGCTGCGAGTTGACCAGGACACCACCCTGCTGGACGGTGACCTCCGTGTCACCCAGGTTCAGGGTGGCCGTCTTGCCCTTGATGGTGAGCAGACGGTCGCCGCCGGGACCGTAGATGTGACGGGTGTCGTTCTGCGGCGCCCAGAGCTGCGCGGCGGAGGCTCCGTCGCACGTGGCCAGGACGATCGCCGTTCCGTTGGCCGAGTTCGCGCCCTGGACCGCCAAGCACCGCTCGGACACGATATGCATCAGCTGACCGGTGGCGGTGCGCTCCAGCTCCTGCGCCGTCGTCGCAGCAGCATCGGTGCCGCACTTCTGGATCTGGAGCGCAGACCCGATCGTGTCGGCGGCCGGCTGAAGGCACCAGTCGTCGTACACCGACAGCGTGCCCCTGTTGGGGTTTTTCTGCGGTTTCGTCGCCGGGCCCGGGGTGGGCGTGAACTTCCAGCTCTGCGCCTGGGTGGTGTTGCAGCTGTACAGCTGGATCGGCTGCGAGGCAGCCACCACACCGCTCTTGAGGTCGATGCACTTGTCGGCCAGGCCCACGTAGGGAGTCTTGCCGCCGGTGCCCGCACCGGTGATCCGGTCGACCTTGCCGTCCGGGGTCCAGCTCAGGCTCTGCTTGTCACCGTTCTCCAGCGAGGTGATGGTCTTCGTCTCGCCCGTCACCTCGTAGATGCGCTCGGCCTCGGCCTTGATCTGCGCACCCGCGGGGGTGGTGTAGGTCTTCGACACCTTGGTGAGCGTGTGCGGCTGACTCTTGGCCGTGCCCACACCGTACTGGTACGTGGTGGTCGCGTCCTTGGCCGTGGCGCCGGTCAGGTCCTTCTCGACCAGCTTGGTGCGGTTGCCGAGCAGGTCATACTCGTACTCCTGCCAGTAGCCGGAGTTGTCCTTGCCCGCGGCGACGTCGAGCGTGCCGTCCGCCTTCTTCGGGGTGGCGCAGTTGTCCTGGTTCTTCGAGGTCCAGGCTGTCTTCAGCTGACCCAGCGGGTCGTACGTGAAGCACTGGCGCTCCTCGATCCCGGTGGCGTGCTCACGGATGCCCGTGACATTTCCGGCCGGGTCGTATGCGTACTCACGCTTGGAGACCAGGTTGCCCGCGACCGGACCGGCGCCGCCGGTCTGCTCCCGGTAGACCATCTGGTTCTGGAGCTCACCGGTGGACTCGTCGAACGAGTTCTGGGCCCACACCCGGTACGGCACCGCGCCCAGGGTCGAGCGCAGGACCTGACCATAGGGCGAATAGACGGTCTCGGATCCGTACCAGTCCTTGCCGGACACGGAGAGCGGGTTGCCCTCCTTGTTGTAACGGATGACCAGCTTCTCCGCGTCGAACTTGCCGGCCTTGGGAAGGGTCGCTTCCTCCAGCATGCCGTTGTCGGAGAACTTGTAGTCGTACCGGTAGTCCGCGGGGATGCCCCACGTGGTGGCCAGCGACGAGGGAAGGGACAGCGTCGTCGAGGTCGGCTGGTAGTCCTTCGTGTAACCGTTGACCTTCTGGGTGTACGCCAGACCATCCGTGTAACGGGTGGCGGAGGCGGGCATGCCCTTGCCCCCGGCGACGGTGTCGTACGTGAACCCGGCGAGCAGCGCGCCGCTGGAGCCGCCGATCCGCTGCTCCTTGGGCCGGGACAGCTCGTCGTACGCGTTCCAGACCGTCTGGTTCCGCGCGTTGGTCGTCGTCAGCGGCCGGTCGCGGTGGTCGTACGTCATCTTCGTGACGCCGGTGTCCGGGTCGGTCGCGGTCTCCACCCGGCCGCGCGAGTCGAACGTCCACTCCCACGGGTGGGTCGGATCGGTCGAGCTGGTCGCCTTCGTCATCTGTCCACGGCTGTCGTACGTGTAGCCCGTGGACGTGAAGCCGCCGGGGGCGGCCGGGTTGAAGGTGTCCGTTCGAGTGGTGCGGCCGAGGGCGTCGGTGTAGACCCGGTAGGACGAGACGCCCTGCGGGTGGGTCACCTTCGACCAGTCGGACCCGTACTCGTAACGGGTCGCCTTCGCGGGCACCTCCTGGGAGATGGCCTCGGTGGTTCCGGGGACCGCCACCTTGAGGACCGGCATCTCCTCGAGCACCCGGCCGAGGCCGTCGTACTTGTAGCGGGTGATGTTGGGGACCGTGGTGTCGGCACGCGGGGTGAACAGTTCCCCGCTCGGGGCCTCCTCATTGAGGTAGGCGTTGTTGGTCTGGTAGACCTCACCGGCCCGGTTGTACAGGGTGTCGGTGATCAGACGGCCGCCGCCGTCCGCCTCCTCCTGCGACTGGCGCTCACGGCCCAGACCGTCGTAGATCGTGACGGACTTCTCCACCCGGTCCTCGTAGCCACGGCTGTACGTCGTGATGTACGGGGGCTTGCGGAGCTTTCCGCCGTCCGGGTCGTTCGGGTCGGGCTGGTCGCCCGGGGTGACGTACTCGGCCTTGAAGTCCGGGACCGCGTTCGACGCCGGGGTCCGGCCGGGAGACCACGCCTCGACGAGACGGCCCAGCGGGTCGTACTTCGCCTCGCTGACGTGGTTGTTGGCGTCGGTCGTCTTCAGGGCGGTCCCGCGACCCGGCTCCACCTCCTGGATCTGGGAGTGGCCCAGCGGATTGGTGTGGGTGACCTTGAAGACCTGGCCCTCGGCCGGATCAAAGGTGGTCTTGTACTCCTTCTTGTCCGGGTCGGTCTGCTTGGTGACCCGGCCCAGGGAGTCGAAGGTCGAGGTGCCGCCGCTACGCCATCCGGTGCTGTCACCGTTGATGGACCACGTCTCGGTGGCCAGCCCTCGGGTGGTGTCGGCGAGAGCAGTGCCGTAGGCCGTGTTGTCGTAGGAGGTCCGGCCGCCGGAGAGCGTCGAGAGGTCCGTCCAGTTCGCGTCCGCGCACAACGTCGGCGAGACCAGGACCTGCTTGGTCAGACCGATGATGTTCCGACTGGTGTTGTGCAGGTACTCCAGCTTGGTGCAGGACTCGTCGCCGGCCTTCTCGGTGTCGCCGAAGGACTCGACCTGGGTGGGCAGTCCGTGCGTGGACTCGAAGTCCGTCTTGGTACGGACGCTCCGCAGGGTGCGCTTGTCGTCGCCCGTGCCCGACGACTTGGTGTACGCGACCTCCTCGGGCTCGGTGACGCGCCAGGCCTTCAGCGAGTCAAGGCCGTCGCCGCGGTCGCGGCTGGCAAGCTCGGTGACCTCGGGCACGGTGAGGCTGCGGGTGAGCCAGCTGCCGTCGGCATCGGTCGCGTTGGAGTAGCTGAACTCCTCGGAGATCCGGCCGGCGAACGCCTCACGGTCGTAGACCGTGGCTCCGTTGTGGATGAGGGTGTTCCCCGCGATGTCCTTCACCGGGACGGTGTCGCCCATGCCCCGGTAGAAGCGGGTGACCGCCTTGGTCTTCGGGCCTTCGACGCCCGGCGTGTCCTCGCCCGGGTTGGAGCCCTCGCCGTTGTCGGCGGCGGCCTTCCGCTCACCGGTGACGACGGTCGTCTGCTCGAAGCCCGCGAACTGCGAGTACGTGCGCGTGGCCTTCTTGCTGAACTCCGCCTCGGCGAGCTTCCAGCCGGCGTTCTTGTAGTCGTACGAGGTCAGCGTGGAGTACGAGCCCTCGACGTTCGGCAGCTCCTCGATCGAGTCGACCGGGTACTTGTGGAACCAGTCGATGTCCTCGACCTCGGGGTCCGGGTGCCAGTACGTCGGGTAGCACAGCCGGGTGTTGGCCTTGAGCTCGGCCTTGTCCGTCTTGGTGGGCAGGCCCAGCTTGCTGGCGCAGCCGTCCGCCGCGTTGCCCCAGGTCGGCACCTTGTACGTGACGACGGTCTCGCCGCCGTACTCGTTGACGACACGGGCGATGCGGAGCCTGGAGAAGCCGGGGCGCGTCTCCTCCTTGGCCGGATCCCCCTTCTTCTCCCCGGTCGTCTGACGCCGCAGGACGCGGTTCGGCATCGCCTCCTCGTTGGACTCGAACCGGACCGGGTTGAGCTTGGCCGAGGCGGTCGTCGAGCCGTCGCGGGCGAAGCCGGTGCGCTGGATGGACTCCAGCCACAGGGCCGTGTTCACACCGGTCTTGAGGATGGGGAAGCTCTGCTTGAGCTGGTACTCGTCGACGACCTGGCGCCCGGTGGTGTCGGTGCGGCGCTGGGTCTCGGTGATGATCTTGTCGAGACGCTTGGTGGTCCAGAAGGTCGGACCAGCGTTCCAGCACTTCCTCTTGTGGGTCGAGGTGACCGCCTGGCACCTCAGGTCGGCGGGGGTGTCGTACCAGATGCGGTACTTGCCCGGGTCGGTCGACGTGAAGTTCTCCGGGCTGCAGATCAGCGTGCCCTTGGCGTAGCAGCGCTCCGCGGTCTTGAAGTCGACACGGCCGGGGGCGGTGGCGCTGAAGACGGTGCCCTTGGTCTGGCCGTAATCGATGTGCGAGAGGCTGCCGCCGCGGTGGTACTTGACCGGGCCCTTGAAGTAGAAGTTCTTCGCGTAGTAGTTCTCTTCGCGCTCCCACCAGAACGACATGGCGTTGCCGTGGACGTCCTCGACGTAGTCGAGGTTCCACTGCCATGCCTGGTTGCAGGAGGAGTTCTTCCATTCGGTGGTCGTCGAGCCCTTGTAGCAGGGCTCCCCCACGTGGTTGCCGTAGACCGGGACCGCGAGGACGGAGTCGGTGTACGGGTCGTCGGCGGCGGCGCCGTTGTCCGACCAGCCCGGGAGCTTGTTCAGGCCGAAATGGTACTTCGTGCCGTCCTTAGTGGTGACGACCCAGTACTCGCCGTCCGCGTCCTTCATGTCCGAGCGCGGGTCCTTGGACGTGTCCTTGAGCCGCTCGATCTTCGAGCCGTCACCGTTGGCGGTGAACCAGGCTCCCTCGGGCTTCCCGTCGGAGCCCTTCGGCCCCTTGGTGTCGTCCCAGACAAGCTCGGTGGTCATGCCGCCCAGGGACAGGGTGGCGTTCTCCGAACCCCAGCACAGGTCGGCCGTCTTGTGGTCCTTGTTGTTGGACCCGGGCTTCTTCGAGTCCTGGCGGCAGTTGACGTACGTACGGCTGATGGAGCCGGGGTTGTAGTCCCAGCCGTCACCGATCCAGGAGGCCTGGTTGTTCGTCGCCGAGGTGCGGCCGTCGACGGTCTGCGAGGAGTAGCCCAAGCCGACCTTCGGCGTCAGGCCGCCGGCGGCCTCCGGGACCTGCACCTGGTAGCTGTAGGTGAAGGCGCCGTTGGACGAGCCCGCGGCCCAGGAGCCGGCGGACAGCAGCGGCGAGGCGGTGAAGTCACCGCTCGACGAGGCGCCGGTGTCCATCGCGCCGATGACCTGGCGGCCGGAGGTGTCGGCGGCCTGGAGTGCGGTCTGCCGGGCCGAGGCTCCGGAGACCTTCGAGGCGGCGGCGTCCGGGAGCAGGTTCCCGACCGGCACCGAGCCGGACAGGATCGTGCGAGTGGGCGCGCTCTTCGCCAGCTTGACCTTGGTGGGGGCCTCGGCGGCCGGGACCTCGGTGACCGTGGAGCGCAGTCGCTCGATGCCCTCGGAGACGTCGCTCCTGCCGGACATCGTCTCCACGCCCGCGTCCGGGGCGCAGTCACCGGTGTCGGGGGAGTCGATGACACAGCTCGGCAGCAGGACCAGGCCGAAGCGCTCGGTGGCCTGGGGGCCGTAGCGGTCGGCGAAGCCGCTGGTGTCGACGTCGATGGTGACCTTCGCGGCCCGATCGGCATCCGCCGGGGGGACGACCTCCAGGATCATGCCGGGGACGCCGGTCTCCTCCGACGTCGTGGTCGACTTGACCGCGACCCGCCAGTCACCGTCGATGGCCTCCGCATTCCCGTCGGCCGGTACGCCGATCGCGACAGGAAGCCCTGCCGCCGTGGTCTCGTTGACCACGGGGACGGTGGTGCCGGGCGCGGTGGCCGCGGTGAGCAACGCCTTGCCCGCGTCCTCCTTCCACGGGGCGACGGACGTGGGGACATAGGGCTCGATCGGCTGCTCGTCCCCGAGGGTCAGCGCCTTGTCACCGCTGGTGTCGTCGGCGAGCGCGGTGCTCTCCGGGATGTCCGGCAGATCGACCTCGGAGGCCGTCCGCTCACGGCTCATGCCGTCGCCGGGGACCGCGAGCGCCTGGGACCCCAGGCTGGTCACCGTCAATATCGATGACATCAGGAGGACGGTCGCCGTGCGGCTTCGCCGACGGCGCCGTCTTTGTGGCTCTGTCATGGAGAGGCGGTTGCGCCCCACCCAGGACAGTGGTTCTGAAGCACGCATCACGCGTCGACTCCCACCCAGACGAACAAGACAACAGAGAAGGTGCGGAAACACCAAGAAGCACGCACCTGTGATCAGGCGCGTGCGTGCGCACTCTCTGACATGTGCGCACTGTTTTCAAGATCGTCGAGATGGTCCGGGCGACCCGCCAGTGAGATTCACCACGGTGCAGTTGCAAACAGATACCTACAGCAATGATCTTTGCGGACATACCAGGCACTGCGGCTATTTACGATCAAAGAAAGCCCTGGATTAGGTCAACTCTAGGCAAACTAGTCCTGTTCCGAGGCATAGCACCCACGCACGTAACGTCTTCATAAATTCTTCAGATATGGACGCCCGGTGCTGAACGTGTGATCGTGTGCGCGCCTTATGCCCTGCGGATCCGTCCGTCGGGGCTTTCTGTGCTGTCCGTACATCCCTCTGGTCCCACGGGAGTAGCCGCCGTGCCCGCGCCGCCTCGTCTTCTCAGTCCGTTCGTGCGCACCCGCACACGGCTGACCCTCACTCTCGGCCTCGTCCTGGCCGCACTCACCGCTGCTCTGCTGCCCTGGTGGCAGCCGAGCGAGCCTCCTCCGACCGCCAAGTCCTCGCCCGCGAAGGCCCAGAAGACCTCGACCGGGCCGAGGGACGAGGCCGCCGCGGCGGCCGAGGCCAAGCGGACCGGCAAGGAGGTGCTCGTCGACGCGGCGACCACCGCCACCGAGCAGATATGGGCGCTGCCCAATGGCAAGATGCGCACCCAGATCCACGCGCTGCCCCAGCGCGCGAAGAACGCGCGGGGCGACTGGGCGCCCATCGACAACACCCTGCGCCGCGACGACAAGTCCGGCGCCCTGTCGGTCCGTCCGGTCAACGCGGCCATCCCGGTCCGCTTCTCCGGGGGCACCTCCGGTGCGGACCGCGCCGACCGTTCGTACGTCCGCATGCCGCTCGCGGAAGGTCCGGGCGACGCGACCGTCCTCGCCGAGGCCGACCTCGACGGCCACACCATCGCCTACACCTGGCCCGGCCCCCTTCCGGAGCCGGTGCTCAACGGCCCTCGCGCCCTCTACTCCGAGGTCCTTCCCGGTGTGGACCTGCTGCTGGTCGCGCGTGAGGAGGGCGGCTTCGGCCAGCTCCTGATCGTCAAGACCCCCGAGGCCGCACGGAACAAGGACCTCGCGACCGTCTCGTACGGCCTGCGCTCGAAGACCGCGGTCTTCGAGCAGGACGCGAAGGCCAGCCGGATCCAGGTTCTGGACAAGGCCGGCAGGGAGGTCGGCAGCATCCCGACCCCCTTCGCCTGGGACTCCAGCGGCCAGGACCCGGAGCTGCCGCCGGGCACCCCTCTGCGCACCTCGGTCGCGGAACCCGCCGACGTGCTGAAGCTGTCGGGCCTCTCGGGCATCGAGCCGGGCGCCCGCTCCGCGCCGCTCCCGGTCGCACTCGACGGGGCCGGCACCGGTACGGCCGTCCTGAACCTGGGCATGAGCCGGACCGGGCTCCTCGGCCACCCTGACACCGCATACCCGGTCTTCATCGACCCGCCGCTCGAAAGCCCCAAGGGCGGCTGGACGACCGCGTACCGGAAGTACCCGACCTCCAGCTTCTGGAACGGCACCAACTTCTCCTCCGGCACCTCGGACGCCCGTGTCGGCTATGAGAGCGAGACGGGTGGACTCGGTCGCTCTTTCTGGAAGATGGGGTTCTCCTCGACGAAGTACAAGGACGCGAAGTTCGACTGGGCCACCTTCAAGGTCAAGAACAATCACTCCTGGTCCTGCACCGACCGGAACTTCGAGCTCTGGCTGACCGGCTCCATCTCCACCGGTACGACCTGGAAGGCCCAGCCCGGTTGGACGAAGAAGGTGGACACCAAGCCCTTCGCCCACGGCTGGTCGAGCAGTTGCCCCGACGACTACGCGGCGTTCAACGTGCTGTCGGGAGTCCAGCACGCCGTGACCGCCGAGTACAGCAGCGTCACCCTCGGCATGCGCGCCAGCACGGAGACCGACACGCAGACCTGGCGCAAGTTCCTCGCGAGCTCCGCGGTGCTGGAGGGCCAGTACAACCGGCCGCCGAACCAGCCCACTGTCGGCACCTCCTCCCCGGGCGGCGCATGCGTGCCGGGGCCGACGAACAGCGTCGCCATCGGCCGGACGGCCATCACCCTGAAGGCCAAGGCCACCGACCCGGACGGCACCGTCCCGAAGCTGCGGTTCCGTTTCTGGAAGTCCGGCGCGACCACCAAGTCCGAACACGTGGCCACCGCGGACGGCAACGGCTACGGCCAGATGATCATCCAGGCGGACGACCCGCTCCTGAAGAACATCACGGCCAACACGCTGTTCTCGTGGGACGTGCGGTCCGAGGACCCCTTCGACCAGTCCACGTTCTTCCCGAACGGCACCGAGCCCTGCCGGATCACCGTGGACCCGACCGCCCCGCCGCAGCCGGACATCAGCAGCACCGTGTTCCTGGAGGCCACACCCGACGGCAAGACCTGGGCCAAGGTCAAGTTCGGCACCCCCGGTGACTTCACCTTCACCGCCAGCGGCGCCACCAAGTTCATGTACGCCTTCGAGGGCGAGACCCTCGTCCAGTCACCGCCCCCGTCGGGCGGCAAGGTCACCCTCCCGAGCCTGCTGCCCAGGCACGCGGGGCCGAACGTCCTGAACGTGTACGCCTACGACGTCCACGGCAATGAGAGTCTGCGCGGCAGCTACGGCTTCTACCTGCCGCCGCGCGACCAGGCCGACGGTCCGATGGACACCGGTGGCGACGACATCGCCGACCTGCTCGTCCTCTACCCGGACGGCAAACTGAAGAACTGTGTGGGCGCCCCCGCCGATCCGAAGGTCCCCGGCACCGGTGGTGAGCTGTACAGCTGCCTCGCCGCCTCGTACGTGACCAAGGGCAAGAAGGTCGACCCGCCGAACCACTGGATCAACGCCGAGGGCACCGCGGCGCTGATCGCGCACTACGACGACACGTACCCGGGCGACGGTTCGACGGACATGTTCGCGGTCACCCCGGACAAGAAGTTCTGGCTGTACCCGGGCGACGGCTACGGCAGCTTCAACGTGGACCACCGGCTGGAGATCCGTCTGCCGTCCAACGCCCCCGCTCCGTCGACCTGGACGCAGCTGAAGGCGGTCGGCGACCTCACCGGCGACAAGCTGCCCGATCTGGCCCTGCGGGCCGGGCCGGCGTTCTGGGTACTGTCCGGCTACACCGGCGCCACCTTCCAGACCGCGACGCTGATGGAGGGCACCGCGTGGGCCCGCCGTGACATCGTCAACATCGCGGACATGAACAAGGACAGCACGCCCGACCTGCTGTGGCGCAACCTGGACAACGGCAACATGTACGTCCGCCACGGCAAGCCCGGTACGGGCGGCACCGGCAGCGTCAACCTGGATTCGATCAAGCAGGCGGTCAACTCGCTCAACGGTGACGTCCCGTTCGGCACGACGTGGACCGAGGCCAACGTCCTGTCCGCGATCGGCATCCCCGATGTCAACAAGGACGGCGTCCCCGACATCTGGGCGCGCTTCGGCGACACCGGCCACATGAAGCTGTACTACCCGTCCACCACCAACACCAACGCGCCCGCCAAGACGGTGCTCTCCGTCGACTGGAGGGGCATGCGGGCCCTCGGCTGATCCCGTGACCGCCCGCTCGTCCGAGCCCCGGCCCGTCCGCCTCATGGTGGACGGGCCGGGGCTCGGCCCGTCCACGGCCCCGCGCGGGCGGGAACGAGCGGGTCAGTCCTGGTGGCCGAGCTGGAGGTCGCGTTCGGTGCGTCCGCCGCCGGCCATCTGGAGGACGGTGGCGACGGGCGGGTACCCGGCGGCGATGACGGTGTACTCGCCGGAGGACAGGTCCACGAACCGGAAGGTTCCGTCGGCGCCGGTGGTGAGGGTGTCGACGACGTTGCCCGCCGCGTCGAGCAGGGTGACCCGGGCGTCCTCGACCGGGCGTCCGCCTCCTGCCCGGACGGTGCCGCGCAGCACGGCGCCGCCCGCGAGCTCGATGTCCTGGCGGGTCTCGCGGGAGGCCTGGACGCTCACCGGGAGCGCGGCGGGCCGGAAGGCGGGGGCGCTGGCGGCGAGGGTGTACTCGCCCGCGACCAGTTCGGTGATGACGTAGCCGCCCTCGTGTCCGCTGCGGGTGGAGGCGACGACCTCGCCGCGTACGTCGGTGAGGGTGACGGCGGCGTCCCGGACGGGCGTTCCGTCGGCGGTGACGACGCTGCCCGCGAGGCGTCCGGCGCCGCCGAGGACGACGTCGAGTTCGACCGGGCGTTCGCCGACGGTGACCGAGACGGCCTGCGGCTGGTGTCCGCCCGCCGCCGCGATGAGGACGTACGCGCCGCTGCCGGGGGCGCTCAGCGCGTACCGCCCGTCCTCGCCGCTGGCACCGCGGCCGACCTGACGGCCCTGCACGTCGATGAGGGTGAGGGCGGCCCGGGGGACCCGGCTTCCGTCGTGGTGCTGGACGGTGCCGCAGACGGGAAAGCCCGAGGTCAGCGGGGCGGCGGCGGGGGCGTACCGGGCATGCGGGACGGCCCGGGTGGTGCCGGGGGCGTCGGCTCCGGTGGCCTCGGTGGTGGGGCTGTGGTGGGACACCAGCGGTTTCTCCTTGAGAAGGAAGGCGAGGACGAGGCCGACCACGAGGACCGGCACGAGGTAGAGGAAGATGCGCGGCATCGCGTCGGCGTACGCCTGGACGTAGGCGTCCCGGAGGGCGGGCGGCAGGGTGTGCACCGTCTGTGGGGTGATCGCCTCGGCGGGCGGCAGGGTGGCGCCGCCGGAGCCGAGTCCGGCGAGGCGGTCGCCGAGGGCGTCGTCGAGCCGGGAGGCGAAGAGGGTGCCGAAGACGGCGGCGCCGACGCTGCCGCCGATCTGCCGGAAGTACGTGTGGGCGCTGGTGGCGGTGCCGAGGTCGGTGGGCCGCACCGAGTTCTGCACGGCGAGGACGAGTACCGGCATGACGAGGCCGATGCCGAGTCCGAGGACGGCCTGGGACAGGCTGTACTCCAGGCGCGGGGTTCCGACGTCCATGCGGGACAGCAGCCACATGCCGAGGACGGAGACGGCTCCGCCGGCCACCGGGTAGACGCGGTAGCGGCCGGTACGGCTGACGAGCCGGCCGGAGACGACGGAGGAGACGACGATGCCGCCCATGAGGGGCAGCATCAGCAGGCCCGACTCGGTCGCGCTGGCACCCTCGACCATCTGGAGGAAGCTCGGCAGGTAGCTGGCGGCGCCGAAGAGCGCGATGCCGATGACGGCCCCGACGAGCGCGGTGACGGTGAAGACGGAGTCGCGGAACAGCCGGAGCGGGATCAGCGGTTCCGGTGCGAAGTGCTCGACCACCAGGAAGAGCAGGGCGGCTCCCGCGGCCCCGCAGGCGAGACCGATGACGACCCGGGAGCCCCAGGCGTACTCGGTGCCGCCCCAGCTGGTGAGCAGGACCAGACAGGTGGAGGCGACGGCCAGGAGCAGGGCGCCGAGCACGTCGAGTCGGGCCCGCGCGGCGGGCTTGGGAAGTTTGAGGACGACGGCGACGACGGCGAGGGTGACGAGCCCGAAGGGGACGTTGAAGTAGAAGCACCAGCGCCAGGAGACGTGGTCGGTGAAGAAGCCGCCGAGCAGCGGCCCGGCGACGGAGGCGACGCCGAAGGCGGCGCCGATGAGACCCATGTACCGGCCGCGCTCCCTGGCGGGCACGATGTCGGCGATGATCGCCTGGACGCCGATCATGAGGCCGCCCGCGCCGATGCCCTGGACGGCCCGGAAGGCGATGAGCTGATCCATGCTGCGGGACCAGCCCGCGAGACCCGAGCCGATGACGAAGACGACGATGGCGAAGAGGAAGACGCCCTTGCGGCCGAGGAGGTCGCCGAGCTTGCCGTAGACGGGCAGACCGATGGTCGACGTCAGGAGGTAGACGGTGATCGCCCAGGACATCCGGTCCAGGCCCTGGAGTTCGCCGACGATCTTCGGCAGGGCGGTGGCGACGATCATCTGTTCGAGCGCGGCGAGGAGCAGCGCGAGCATGAGGCCGCAGAAGACGAGCCGGACCCGGCGGGGGTCGAGCGGTACCGGGCCGGGCGGTGGGACGGAGTCGGTGGGCGGTCCGCCGGTCACGGGCGGCCCGCCGCCCCGGACGTCCTCGGCCATGGTGATCGCACCCACGTACTGCTCCCCTCGTGACGGCGTCCGCGCCGCCATGGGACGGCGGCCGCGCCGCGTCAGGACGGCGTGCGCGCCGCGCCATTCTTCGCATCGGCCGCGAAGGGGGAGCAAGTCGACGGGGGTGGGGGTCCGGTGGCCCTCCGGGCCCCGAACGACCGTGGCCTACGGCGTACTTGGGGCGCTCATCAGCGCGTTTACGAGAGGGTCCGCGCCCCCCGGCGCACGGGGCGCCGGTACGGGGGACGCGGACGATGCACTCGAATCAGTGAACGCCCGGGGCGTTACTTCTCCGCTCCGGCACGTCACTTCTCGACTTCGGCGGCCAGCTTCGCGAGGACCGCGTCGTAGATCCGGCCCAGGCCCTTGGGCGCGAAGGTGCGCTCGAAGAAGCCTCCGACGCCGCCCGCGCCGTTCCAGACGGTGCTGACGACCACACGCGACCTGCCCTCACCGGCGGGGGTGACCGTCCAGGTGGTGACCATGGAGGAGTTGCGGTCCTTCTCGGCCAGCTGCCCCTCGGTGGGCTCGGTGACCTCCAGGAGGCAGTCGCGGACGCGCTTGCTGGTGGCCTGGAGCTTCCAGTGGACGAGGGTGCCCTCGCCGTCACCGCCCTCGCGGACCTCGTACTCGCTGAAGTGCTCGGGGAGCAGCTTCGCGCGCGTGCCGCTGTAGTCGGCCAGCGCGTCGAACACCGTCTCCGCGTCCGCCGCGACGATCCGTTCGGTGGTGGCCTCGACCTGCGCCATTGACTTCCTCCAGCTTGTGGTTCCTCGGGGGTGCGGGCCCAGGGCCCGTCCGACGATTCCCGCCTGCCGCGTGACGCCCTGCGGGCGACGACGGGAATGGTCGGACAGGCCCTAGCGAACCACGCCCGCTCCGGGGCGCGAAATCCGGGTTGCGGTGATCATGGGAACAGATGTTCTATTCTGGCCGAACGGTCGAGCCGCACCCATGGCGGAGCCGAGGAAGAACCACCGAGGAGGCGTCCATGCGCTGGGACAATCTGGGCGACGACCCCGCCGCTCCCACCGACACCGCCCTGTTCGGCACGGACGCGGTCACCACCAGAACCTTCGACACGCCGGAGTTCCGGGGCATCACCTTCCACGAGGTACGGGCCCGCTCGATCCTCAACCGGGTCCCCGGCGCCTCCCGGATGCCGTTCGAATGGACGGTCAACCCGTACCGGGGCTGCACACACGCGTGCGTGTACTGCTTCGCCCGCAAGAGCCACGGCTACCTGGACCTCGACACCGGGATCGGCTTCGACACCCAGATCGTCGTCAAGGTCAACGCGCCCGAGGTGCTCGCCCGCCAGCTCGCCTCCGCCCGCTGGCACGGGGCGCACATCGCGATGGGCACCAACGTGGACTGCTACCAGCGCGCCGAAGGCCGGTACCGGCTGATGCCCGGCATCCTCACGGCGCTGCGCGACCGCGCCAATCCGTTCTCCGTGCTCACCAAGGGCACGCTGATCCTCCGCGACCTGGAACTGCTCACCGAGGCGGCCCGGGTCACCGAGGTCGGCATCTCCGTCTCCGTCGGCTTCACCGACCGCGAGCTGTGGCGCACGGTCGAACCCGGTACCCCCTCACCCCAGGCCCGGCTCGACGTCGTCCGCACGCTCAGCGCGCACGGCATCGACTGCGGGGTCCTGATGGCGCCCGTCATCCCCTTCCTCGGCGACCGGCCCGAGCAGCTGCGCGCCACCGTCCGTGCCGTCGCCGAGGCCGGAGCCAGCTCGGTCACCCCGCTGGTGCTGCACCTGCGCCCCGGCGCCCGCGAGTGGTTCGTCCACTGGCTGCGGGAGCACCACCCCGGTCTGGTGGGACAGTACGAGCGGATGTACGGGGACGGGGCCTACGCGCCGACGTGGTACCAGCGCCGGATCACCCGTCAGGTGCACGAACTGGCGGCCGAGTTCGGGATCGGGCCCGCGCACCGGGGCACGGCCCGCCGGATCCCCGTACCGGAGGAGCCGGAGTCGGCGGCGGCGCCCGAGCAGCTCACACTCCTCTGACCGACCTGTCTGCCCATCGGCCCACCGGCCCCGGCACCCCCGCACCCCCGCACCGGCCGTCGAGCCCGGCGCCGGAGCGCCGGGCCCCTCCCGCCCGGCGCTGCCCCCCTCTCTGACACGCCGTCGGATCACCCTCCGTTCGGGTCAACTCTGGCTCCGGCGGGTCCTGTCCCGGTCCGTTCGGGGCACGGACGCCCTATGACCCCACGCGCAGGAATGCTGATCGCCGCGGGAGCGCTGGTCGCCGGGACGGTCACCGTGCTGCCGGCCGTCCCGGCGGGCGCCGCCGAGCCGTCTCCCCGGCCGGTCCCCCCGCTCACCTGGACGGACTGCGCCACCAAGGCGTACCCGAAGCTCCAGTGCGCCACCCTCAGGGCGCCCCTCGACCACGACGACCCGGCGGGCCGGACGATCACGCTCGCCCTCACCCGGGTGCCGCACACCGCGAAGACCTTCCAGGGGCCGCTGCTCGTGAACCCCGGCGGACCCGGCGGCAGCGGGCGGGCCCTGGCCGGTCATGTGGCGGCGGCGCTGCCGCCGAAGGTGGCGGCGGAGTACGACGTGATCGGCTTCGACCCGCGCGGGGTCGGCAGGAGCGAGCCCGCGCTCGACTGCGAGCCCGGTCACTTCGCACCGGTCCGCCCGGCCTCCGTGCCCCGCGGCGCCGAGGAGGAGCGGGTCCAGGTCGAGCGGGCCCGCTCCTTCGCGAAGGCCTGCGGCGAGAAGTACGCGGACGTGCTGCCGTACATCGACACGGTGAGCGCGGCGAAGGACATGGACGTCATCCGCCGGGCGCTGGGCGCGCCGAGGATCAACTACCTCGGGTACTCGTACGGTACCTATCTGGGCGCCGTGTACGCCCGGCTCCACCCGGACCGGGTGCGGCGCATGGCGCTGGACTCCGTCGTGAACCCGCACGGCGTCTGGTACGAGGACAACCTCGCGCAGGACTTCGCCTTCGACGCGCGCCACAAGGCGTTCATGGCGTGGATCGCCCGGTACGACTCCACGTACCGGCTCGGCACCGACCCGGCGGCGGTCGAGGCGGCCTGGTACCGGATGCGCGACGCCCTGCGCGACGCCCCGGCGGGCGGGAAGGTCGGACCGGGCGAGCTGGAGGACACCTTCCTGCCGGGCGGGTACAACAACGGCTACTGGCCCCGCCTCGCGCGGGCGTTCGCCGCGTACGTCAACGACGGGGACGCGGTGCCGCTGAAGGAGGCGTACGAGCGGTTCGGGGAGGCCGACGCGGCCTCCGACAACGGCTACTCGGTGTACACGGCCGTGCAGTGCCGGGACGCGGGCTGGCCCCGGGACTGGAACGTCTGGCGCAAGGACACCTGGGACGCGTACGCCAAGGCCCCCTTCTCCACCTGGAACAACGCCTGGTACAACGCGCCGTGCGCGTTCTGGCCGGTGCCGTCGCTGACCCCGCCGGACGTCGGCAACGACCGGATCCCGCCGGTCCTCGTCCTCCAGGCCACGGAGGACGCGGCGACGCCGTACGAGGGCGGGGTCGCGCTGCACCGGCTGCTGCGCGGCTCCAGCCTGGTCGTCGAGGAGGGCGGTGAGAACCACGGGGTGACGCTCGGCGGGAACACGTGCCTGGACGGGCATCTGGCGGCCTACCTCGCCGACGGGAGGGTCCCGCGCGCCGAGGACGACGGCGAGGTGGACGCGGTCTGCCCGGCGCTGCCGGAACCGGAACCGCAACCGGTGGCCGTCCCGGCGGCGGAGAAGTCCGAGAAGAAGTCCACGCGGGAGTCCGAGAAGAAGTCCGCCGGGCACTCGGCCAGGTCCGCCGGGGCCGTTCCGGAGCGATCGGGAACGGCCGGTGCGCCCGCCCCCGAGGACGTGGCCGGGCTCGTGGAGTCGGCCGGGAACACTCTGCACGATCTCCTCGGCCAGGTGCGCTGACCCGCTCCTCCCCCGGGGGGGGGGGGGGGCGGCGCCCGCCCCCGCCGCCGCGCCGCCCGGGGGGGGGGGGCCCCCGCGGCGGGGGGGGGGGGGGGGGGGGGCGGCGGGCGGCGGGGGGGGGCGCGG
>NZ_JBIWNI010000001.1:24712-145856 GCF_044767145.1 Streptomyces sp. NPDC101490 | reverse complement strand
ACCACATTCCTGAACGCATTCAAATCCCCTCCGCGGCACATCATGCACCACCCCCCCCCCCCCCCCCCCCCCCCCCCCCCCCCCCCCCCCCCGGGGGCCCGGGGGGCCCCCCCCCCCCCGCTCCGCGCCCCGGGAGGTCCGTGGGGTGTAGGGCGGCCCGAGCCAGAGGAAGTCCGTGCCTGTCGGCGGCCCGTGGCGCCGGAGGTGCGGGCGTTGTCAGTGGCGTGCGCGAGGATGGGCGCATGACGAGCCACCTCACCCATGTGCCCGCTCCCGACGGCATCGCCGCCAGCCCGCAGTACAGCCATGTCGTCTGGGGGACCGGGCGTTTCGTCGCGATATCCGGCCAGTGCGCGTTCGACGCGTCGGGCGCGGTGGTCGGGGAGGGTGACGCGGTGGCGCAGGCGCGCCAGGTCTTCGCGAACCTGGAGCGGTGTCTGGCGGCGGCGGGCGCCGGTTTCGGGGACGTGGTGAAGCTGACCTACTTCGTCACGGACGTGGCCCATCTGCCCGCCGTGCGGGAGGCCAGGGACGCGTACTTCGCCGGGACGCCGCTGCCCGCCAGCTCGGCGGTGCAGGTCGCGGCGCTGGTCCGCCCCGAACTGCTGGTGGAGATCGAGGCGTTCGCGCTGGTGCAGTAGCGCCCCGCCGGACATCTCCGAAGCGGACGGGCGAGCGGGCCCCGGCCTCACGGCCGGTGGCGTCCGACGCGCGCCGCCCGGTGGGCCGGTCCTCAGCCGGTGGTGTCCAGCAGGCCGAGGGACCGTCCGGCGGCAGCGCCCAGCCTCGGGTGCGGCAGGGCCGCTTCCAGGGCGGGGCGGGCCCGGGGGTCGCCGAGGGCGCCGAGACCCTCGACGCAGGCGAGGCCGACCCGCCAGTGCGGGTCCTCCGGGGCGAGGCGCCGCCCGAGGACGGTGACGAGCGCGGGGAGGGACTCGGGGGCGCGGAGTTCCGCGAGCAGCCGGACCGACAGCAGGGCATAGCCGGCGCGGAGTTCATTGGTGGCGAGGGCCGCCGCCGCGCGGGCGGTGCGCGGGTCGCCGAGCCGGGTCAGCGCGTGGGCCGCGGTGACGCAGCGTTCGGGGTCGCGGTGGTTGAGGAGGAGCACGAGCGCCTCGAAGGCGCGGGCGTCGCCGAGGAGTCCGAGTCGGCAGGCGGCGATCTCGCGGGCCCAGAGCGGGCGTCCGGGTGCGGTGAGCGTCCGGTGGAGTTCCTCGGGATCGGTGGTCGCGGCGAGTTCCGTGAATGCGTCGGGAAGTGTTTCTCCGGCATTCTCGATCTCGTCCCGCAATCGATCGATCATCGAGCAGAATTCGGGATCCTCCGCGCTGTTCATGAATCGGAGACTATCCGCGATCCAGATCACATTTTCTCCGACTTCCGGGACTGGCGTGCTCGTTACCCGCCGGTTACTCTCAAGTGAGCGGGGCACCCCCCGCGCTCTTCCCACGATGGCCTGGTGACGCAGCCGTCGTGGCGTTCGTCGGTTCGGCGGTTTCGACGTGACTCCGGGACAGGAGTCCTTCGCTTCTTTCTCCAGGCCCTCCTCCTGTTTCTCCGGGGGGACGTCCTCGTTCCTCTTCGCGCTGTTTCCCCTCTTTCGCGCGCACCGCTCTCGGTGATCTCAGTCGCCGCCCTGGCCACAGCCCGTGTCCCTCCTCGCGCGCACCGCCCTCAGTCGTCACTCTTCCTCCCAGGAGTCCCCTGATGGACATCCCCCTTCCCACCATCGCCGTCGTCGGCCTCGGCACCATGGGCACCGGCATCGCGGACGTCCTCGTCCGGGCCGGCCGCGAGGTCGTCGGCATCGACGTCAGCGACACCGCCGCCGCCCGGGCCGTCGCGGCCCTGGAGAGCTCCACCGCCCGCGCCGTGGCGCGCGGACGGATCACCGAGGAGGAGCGGCGGGACGCGCTCGCCCGGTTCCGTACCTTCTCCGACCTCCGGGCGGCGGCCGACGCGGATCTCGTGATCGAGGTCGTGCCGGAGTCGTACGAGGCGAAGCAGGAGGTCTTCCGGGCCCTGGACGGCATCGTGCGGCCCGACACGGTCCTGGCGACGGGCACCAACGCGCTGTCCGTCACCCGGCTTGCCGCCGACTCGGCGCACCCCGAGCGGGTTCTCGGCCTGCACTTCTTCACCCCGGTCCAGGCGATGAAGCTGGTCGAGGTGGTGTCCTCGGTGCTGACCGACCCGAAGGCCGTGGAGTCCGTCACCCGGCTCGCCCTCGACCTGGGGAAGGAGCCGGTGGCGGTCGGCGACCGGGCCGGTTTCATCGCCGACGGACTGCTCTTCGGCTACCTGAACCAGGCGGCCGCCATGTACGAGGCGAAGTACGCCTCCCGTGAGGACATCGACGCGGCGATGCGGCTGGGCTGCGGTCTGCCGATGGGGCCGCTCGCGCTGCTCGACCTGATCGGCGTGGACACCGCCCGTACGGTCCTGGAAGCCATGTACGCCGACTCGCACGACCGGCTGCACGCCCCCGCCCCGGTCCTCAGGCAGCTCAGCGAGGCGGGGCTGACCGGCCGCAAGTCGGGCCGTGGTTTCTACACGTACGCGGCGCCGGGCTCCGGCGAGGTCGTGCGGGACGCGCTGACCCCGCTCGGCGCGGCCGAGGCGGTCTCCGGACGGACGGTCCGCTCGGTCGGCGTCGCCGGTTCGGGCACGATGGCCTCGGGCATCGCGGAGGTCTTCGCCAAGGCGGGGTACGCGGTCGTGCTGGCCGCGCGTTCCCAGGAGAAGGCGGAAGCGGCCAAGGCACGGATCGCGAAGTCGCTGGCCCGTTCGGTCGACCGGGGCCGGATGACGGGCGAGGCACGGGATACGACGCTCACCCTGATCACCCCGGCGGGGAGCCTGGAGGCCTTCGCCGAGGTGGACCTCGCGGTGGAGGCCGTCGCCGAGGACCTGGCGGTCAAGCAGGAGCTGTTCGGCAGGCTCGACAAGATCTGCAAGCCGGGGGCGGTGCTCGCCACGACGACGTCCTCGCTGCCCGTGGTGGCCTGCGCCCGTGCGACCACCCGTCCGCAGGACGTCGTCGGAATGCACTTCTTCAACCCGGCGCCCGCGATGAAGCTGGTCGAGATCGTCCGTACGGTGCTGACCGGCGACGAGGTGCACGCCACCGTCCGCGCGGTGACGGAGAAGATCCGCAAGCACCCGGTGGACTGCGGCGACCGGGCCGGTTTCATCGTGAACGCGCTGCTCTTCCCGTATCTGAACAACGCGATCAAGATGGTCCAGGACCACTACGCGACGCTGGACGACATCGACGCGGCGATGCGGCTGGGCGGCGGCTACCCGATGGGGCCGTTCGAACTGCTCGACGTGGTCGGCCTCGATGTGTCGCTGGCGATCGAGCAGGTCCTGCACCGCGAGTTCCGCGATCCGGGCCTGGCGCCCGCGCCCCTCCTCGAACACCTGGTGGCCGCGGGCTGCCTGGGCCGCAAGACGGGGCGCGGCTTCCGCGAATATGCCAGGCGCTGAGCCCGGAGACTCCGGCTGGGGCGGTCTGCTGAGCCCTCCGGGCACCCTCGGTGCCCTGGGGGTGCGGCCGCCCCCACCTGGGCACACTCCCCCTCCGATGCAGTACGTTCGGACCATGCCCAAGGCCGCGAAGACACCCCGTGCCACCTCCTCGTCCGACGCTCCGGAGAGCGCGGCGGGGACCCGCGCCGCCGCGCAGCGGCTCAAGATGCGCCGGGAGCTGGCCACGGCCGCCATGGAGCTCTTCGCGACCAAGGGGTACGAGGCGACGACGGTCGACGAGATCGCGGCCACCGCCGGGGTCGCCCGGCGGACGTTCTTCCGCCACTTCCGCTCCAAGGAAGAGGCGATCTTCCCGGACCACGACGACACGCTGGTGCGGGCGGAGGCGGTCCTCGACGCGGCCCCGCCGCACGAGCACCCGCTGGACACGGTGTGCCGGGGCATCAAGGAAGTCATGAAGATGTACGCGGGGTCCCCCTCGGTCTCGGTGGCGCGCTACCGCCTCACCCGTGAGGTCCCGACGCTACGGGAGCGGGAGATCGCCTCGGTGGCCCGCTACGAGCGCCTGTTCACCCGCTATCTCCTCGCGCACTTCGACGAGCGGGACCATCACGACGGCAACGACGATCCGCTGCTCGCCGAGGTGGCCGCGTCGGCGGTCGTCACGGCCCACAACCATGTGCTACGGCGCTGGCTGCGGGCGGGCGGCGAGGGCGATGTGGAGGCCCAGCTGGACCACGCCTTCGCGATCGTCCGCGACACCTTCGGGACGGGCATGGGCGCGGGCCGTCCGGGCCCCGCCACGTCCCCCGCCGCCGCGTCCGCGACCCCGGCCGGCCTCCCGCCGCGGACCGGGGCCGCCGCGGCGGTCCGGACGTCCGCGGCCGGTGACGTGGTGGTCGCGGTGGCCCGTACGGACGCGCCGCTCGACGAGGTCATGCGGACCATCCAGCAGGCCCTCGGCAGCCCCTGACCCCCTCGCCACACCGTGGGCCGCACCCTGACAGGGGTGCGGCCCGTTTTGCGTTTGTGCAGGTCGGAGCCGGTCGAGGGGTCCATTCGATCGATCATCGCTCATCTGTGAGCAGAAGTTTGCATCTGAGAGAAATCGTTGGCACGCAGTGCCTTGTCAGGTGACACGGCGTGCCATACGTTGATGTTGTCCGGGCGGCCGGAGCACCGAGAAGACCTCGCGCGCCGACTGTCCCCACGAGCGATCACGCCCGTGCGCCCGGACGCCTGCGTCACAGGCAACCCGCGCCCACAGGCGCCGCGCCACCCGCACCACCGAGCCGAACCGACGGCACACCTCCACAGCAGCAGACTCCCCGTCGTACCCCTCAGGCGTCCCCCTCCCGGACGCCCATCGCCGGAGGCAACCCGTGAAGGAAATCCTGGCCGCGATCCAGTCGCAGGACGCCACGTCCGACGACTTCGCGAACATCCCGCTGCCCGATTCGTACCGCGCCGTCACCGTCCACAAGGACGAGACGGAGATGTTCGCCGGGCTCGCCACCCGCGACAAGGACCCGCGCAAGTCGCTCCACCTGGACCAGGTGCCGCTGCCGGAGCTGGGCCCCGGCGAGGCGCTCGTCGCCGTCATGGCCAGCTCGGTCAACTACAACTCGGTGTGGACCTCGATCTTCGAGCCGCTGTCGACCTTCGCCTTCCTGGAGCGGTACGGCAGGCTCTCCGAGCTCACCAGGCGCCACGACCTGCCGTACCACGTCATCGGCTCCGACCTCGCGGGCGTCGTGCTGCGCACCGGCCCCGGCGTCAACGCCTGGCGGCCCGGCGACGAGGTCGTCGCCCACTGCCTCTCGGTCGAGCTGGAGTCCTCCGACGGCCACAACGACACGATGCTCGACCCCGAGCAGCGCATCTGGGGCTTCGAGACCAACTTCGGCGGCCTGGCCGAGATCGCGCTCGTCAAGTCCAACCAGCTGATGCCGAAGCCCGACCACCTGAGCTGGGAGGAGGCGGCGGCCCCCGGCCTCGTCAACTCCACCGCGTACCGCCAGCTGGTCTCCCGCAACGGCGCCGGGATGAAGCAGGGCGACAACGTCCTGATCTGGGGCGCCAGCGGCGGACTCGGCTCGTACGCCACCCAGTTCGCCCTGGCCGGCGGGGCCAACCCGATCTGTGTCGTCTCCTCCCCCGAGAAGGCCGCCATCTGCCGGTCCATGGGCGCCGACGCGGTCATCGACCGCAACGCCGAGGGCTACCGCTTCTGGAAGGACGAGCGGACCCAGGACCCCAGGGAGTGGAAGCGCTTCGGCTCGAAGATCCGCGAGTTCACCGGCGGCGAGGACATCGACATCGTCTTCGAGCACCCGGGCCGCGAGACCTTCGGCGCCTCCGTGTACGTCACCCGCAAGGGCGGCACCATCACCACCTGCGCCTCCACCTCCGGGTACATGCACGAGTACGACAACCGCTACCTGTGGATGTCCCTCAAGCGGATCATCGGCTCGCACTTCGCCAACTACCGCGAGGCGTGGGAGGCCAACCGCCTGATCGCCAAGGGCAAGATCCACCCCACCCTGTCCAAGGTCTACCCGCTGGAGGAGACCGGCCAGGCCGCCCACGACGTGCACCGCAACGCGCACCAGGGCAAGGTCGGCGTCCTCGCCCTCGCCCCCGAGGAGGGCCTCGGCGTCCGCGACACCGAGAAGCGCGCCCAGCACCTCGACGCCATCAACCGATTCCGCAACGTCTGAGCCCGGGACCACAGATGACTGAGCGTCAGAAAGACCGGCCGTGGCTGATGCGGACCTACGCCGGTCACTCGACCGCCGAGGCGTCCAACGAGCTGTACCGGCGCAACCTCGCCAAGGGGCAGACCGGCCTCTCGGTCGCCTTCGACCTGCCCACGCAGACCGGGTACGACCCCGATCACGTCCTCGCCCGGGGCGAGGTCGGCCGGGTCGGCGTCCCCGTCTCGCACCTCGGTGACATGCGACGGCTGTTCCAGGACATCCCGCTGGAACAGATGAACACCTCGATGACCATCAACGCCACGGCGATGTGGCTCCTGGCGCTCTACCAGGTGGTCGCCGAGGAGCAGGGCGCGGACACCGCCCTGCTCCAGGGCACCACCCAGAACGACATCGTGAAGGAGTACCTGTCGCGCGGGACGCACGTCTTCCCGCCCGGCCCCTCCCTCCGCCTCACCACCGACATGATCGCGTACACGGTCGGCCACCTCCCCAAGTGGAACCCGATCAACATCTGCAGCTACCACCTGCAGGAGGCCGGGGCCACCCCGGTCCAGGAGATCTCGTACGCGATGTCCACCGCGATCGCCGTGCTCGACGCGGTCCGCGACTCCGGCCAGGTCCCCGAGGACCGTTTCGGCGAGGTCGTCGCCCGCATCTCCTTCTTCGTGAACGCGGGCGTCCGCTTCATCGAGGAGATGTGCAAGATGCGCGCCTTCGGACGCATCTGGGACAAGATCACCCACGAGCGGTACGGGATCGAGAACGCCAAGCAGCGCCGGTTCCGCTACGGCGTCCAGGTCAACTCGCTCGGCCTGACCGAGGCCCAGCCGGAGAACAACGTCCAGCGGATCGTCCTGGAGATGCTGGCCGTCACCCTCTCCAAGGACGCCCGCGCGCGGGCCGTGCAGCTGCCCGCCTGGAACGAGGCGCTCGGCCTGCCCCGGCCCTGGGACCAGCAGTGGTCCCTGCGCATCCAGCAGGTCCTGGCCCACGAGTCCGACCTGCTGGAGTACGAGGACATCTTCGCCGGTTCCCATGTCGTCGAGGCCAAGGTCGACTCGCTCGTCGGGGAGTGCCTGGCGGAGATCGACCGGATCCAGGAGATGGGCGGCGCCATGGCCGCCGTCGAGTCCGGCTACCTCAAGTCGCGGCTCGTCTCCTCGCACGCCGAGCGGCGCGCCCGCATCGAGGCCGGCGACGAGAAGATCATCGGCGTGAACATCTTCCGGTCGACCGAGGAGAACCCCCTCACCGCCGACCTGGACACCGCCATCATGACGGTCGACCCGGCGGTCGAGGCCCGGGTGGTCGGCGCCGTCGGCCGCTGGCGCGCCGAGCGCCAGGAGTCCACCGACCGGCAGGGCAACGGCGACCCGTTCGTCTTCCCCACCACCCAGCAGGCCCTGGAACTGCTCAAGGAGGCCGCCCGGGGCACGGACAACCTCATGGAGGCCACCCTGGAGTGTGTCCGCGCGGGTGTCACGACCGGCGAGTGGGCCGGGGCCCTGCGCGAGGTGTTCGGCGAGTACCGGGCGCCCACCGGGGTCTCCTCCGCCCCGGTCGCGGTGACGGCGGAGGCGGGCACCCCGATGGCCGAGGTGCGGGAGAAGGTGGCGCGGACCGCCGAGGAGCTCGGCTGCGGGCGGCTGCGGCTGCTCGTCGGCAAGCCCGGTCTCGACGGGCACTCCAACGGCGCCGAGCAGATCGCCGTGCGCGCCCGCGACGCCGGTTTCGAAGTGGTCTACCAGGGCATCCGGCTGACCCCCGAGCAGATCGTGAGCGCGGCCCTCGCCGAGGACGTGCACTGCGTGGGCCTCTCGATCCTCTCCGGCTCGCACACCGAGCTGGTCCCGGACGTCCTCGGCCGGCTCCGCGAGGCGGGCGCGGCCGACGTGCCGGTCATCGTCGGCGGGATCATCCCGAACGCCGACGCCGCCGAACTGAAGCGGGCGGGCGTGGCCGCCGTCTTCACCCCGAAGGACTTCGGCATCACGGAGATCATCGGCCGTATCGTCGACGAGATCCGGAAAGCGCACAAGCTCAGCCCCCTTGAAAGTACGGAGGTCCTCGCATGACCAGCCCCGCTTCCCCCGTGAACCGGCTCCGCCCGCGCCGCTCCTGCCTGGCGGTCCCCGGCTCCAACCCCCGGTTCCTGGAGAAGGCCCAGGGCCTCGCCGCCGACCAGGTCTTCCTGGACCTGGAGGACGCCTGCGCCCCGCTGGCCAAGCCCGAGGCCCGGCACACCATCGTGAAGTTCCTCAACGAGGGCGACTGGACCGGCAAGACCCGGGTGGTCCGGGTGAACGACTGGACGACCCACTGGACGTACCGGGACGTCGTCACGGTCGTCGAGGGCGCCGGCCAGAACCTCGACTGCATCATGCTGCCGAAGGTGCAGGACGCCCAGCAGATCGTGGCGCTCGACCTCCTGCTGACCCAGATCGAGAAGACCATGGGCTTCGAGGTCGGCAAGATCGGCATCGAGGCGCAGATCGAGAACGCCCAGGGCCTCACCAACGTCAACGCGATCGCGCGGGCCTCCCAGCGCGTGGAGACGATCATCTTCGGCCCGGCCGACTTCATGGCCTCCATCAACATGAAGTCGCTGGTCGTCGGCGAGCAGCCGCCCGGCTACCCGGCGGACGCCTACCACCACATCCTGATGAGCATCCTGATGGCCGCCCGCGCCAACAACCTCCAGGCGATCGACGGCCCCTACCTCCAGATCCGCAACCAGGAGGGGTACCGGGCGGTCGCCCGGCGGGCCGCCGCCCTGGGCTTCGACGGCAAGTGGGTGCTCCACCCGGACCAGGTCGCCGCCGCGAACGAGATCTTCTCGCCCTCGCAGGAGGACTACGACCACGCCGAGCTGATCCTCGACGCGTACGACTACCACACCTCCGAGGCGGGCGGCAGGAAGGGCTCCGCGATGCTCGGCGACGAGATGATCGACGAGGCCTCCCGCAAGATGGCCCTGGTCATCGCGGGCAAGGGCCGTGCCGCGGGCATGAAGCGCACCGGCACCTTCGAGATCCCGGAGGCCTGATCCCATGCAGTTCGGCCGTACCTACGAAGAGTTCGAGATCGGTGCCGTCTACAAGCACTGGCCCGGGAAGACGGTCACCGAGTACGACGACCACCTCTTCTGCCTGCTGACGATGAACCACCACCCGCTGCACCTGGACGCGAACTACGCCGGGAACACGACGGACTTCGGAAAGAACGTCGTCGTCGGCAACTACGTCTACTCGCTGCTGCTCGGCATGTCCGTGCCGGACGTCTCCGGCAAGGCCATCGCCAACCTGGAGGTCGAGTCGCTGCGGCACGTGGCCCCGACCTTCCACGGCGACACGATCTACGGCGAGACGACCGTCCTCGGCAAGACCCCGTCGAGGTCGAAGAGCGACCGGGGAGTCGTCCACGTCGAGACCAAGGGCTACAAGCAGGACGGCACCCTCGTGTGCGTCTTCCGCCGCAAGGTGATGGTCCCCACCGAGACGTACGTCCAGGAACGCGGCGGGGAGCAGCCCGGCCGCCCCGAGCTCGTCGAGCCCGCCCGGAAGACAGAGAAGACGGAGAAGTAGCCATGGCCCGACTCGCCCAGACCGCCGGGCTCACGGACGTCCAGCGGGAGATCCTCAGGACCGTCCGGGACTTCGTCGACAAGGAGATCATCCCGGTCGCGACGGAGCTGGAGCACCGCGACGAGTACCCGCAGCAGATCGTCGACGGGCTCAGGGAGCTCGGTCTGTTCGGTCTGATGATCCCCGAGGAGTACGGGGGTCTGGGTGAGTCGCTGCTCACCTACGCGCTGTGCGTGGAGGAGATCGCCCGGGGCTGGATGTCGGTCTCCGGCATCATCAACACGCACTTCATCGTGGCGTACATGCTGAAGCAGCACGGCACGGCGGAGCAGAAGGAGTACTTCCTGCCGAGGATGGCGGCCGGCGAGACGCGCGGCGCGTTCTCGATGTCGGAGCCGGGGCTCGGCTCGGACGTGTCGGCCATCACGTCGAAGGCGGTGCGGGACGGCGAGGAGTACGTCCTGAACGGCCAGAAGATGTGGCTGACGAACGGTGGCACCTCGTCCCTGGTGGCCGTTCTGGTCCGGAGTGACGAAGGACACCCGGAGGGCACCGCCCCCCACAGGTCGATGACGACCTTCCTGGTCGAGAAGGAGCCGGGCTTCGGGGAGGTCCGTCCGGGCCTGACCATCCCCGGCAAGATCGACAAGATGGGCTACAAGGGCGTCGACACGACCGAGCTCATCATGGACGGACTGCGCATTCCGGCCAATCGGGTCCTCGGCGGGGCCACCGGCCGAGGGTTTTACCAAATGATGGACGGCGTGGAGGTGGGTCGCGTCAACGTGGCGGCCCGTGGCTGTGGTGTCGCTCAGCGTGCTTTCGAACTCGGCGTCTCGTATGCCCAGCAACGTCACACTTTCGGCAAGCCGATCGCCCAGCACCAGGCGATTCAGTTCAAGCTCGCCGATATGGCTACCAAGGTCGAGGCCGCCCATGCGATGATGGTAAACGCAGCACGCAAAAAGGACTCCGGGGAACGAAACGACCTCGAAGCGGGGATGGCGAAGTACCTCGCCTCCGAGTACTGCAAGGAGGTCGTCGAGGATGCCTTCCGTATTCACGGTGGCTACGGGTTCTCGAAGGAGTACGAGATCGAGCGTCTCTACCGGGAGGCGCCGATGCTGCTCATCGGTGAAGGTACCGCCGAGATCCAGAAAATGATCATTGGTCGCCGACTCCTCGAGGAGTACCGCTTCCAGGGCTGATTGTCGGTTTTGGGTCGGTTCGGCCGCGAAGAAGATCACACCCTGTGTTCGCCTTCCGGCCGCCGACTCGGTTCCTGGCTTACCCAGTTGCGCCCCGCAACCGATAGCATCGAGGGAAAGCCGCCGTCCCCCGTTGCCAGTGCGGCATCATCCGCTACGAAGGTCATCCATGCCCCACAGCCAAACCTCTGCACACCGCGACAGCCTCAACGGCGTACGCCTCGCGCGCGGAGCATCGCCGTGGCTTCTGCCGACCGTCGCCACCGCGGCGCTCAGCCTCGTGCGCGCCCGCAAGTCGAAGCGCGCCGCGGCCGTCGCCGTGCCGGTCACCGCGCTCGCGGCCGGCATGCTGTGGTTCTTCCGCGACCCCGAGCGCGAGATCGCTCAGGGCCGGGTCATCTCCCCCGCCGACGGCGTGGTGCAGAGCATCATGCCGTGGAAGGACGGGCGCACCCGGGTCGCCATCTTCATGAGCCCGCTGAACGTCCACGTCAACCGCGCGCCGCTGGCCGGCACGGTGACGTCCGTGGAGCACGTTCCCGGCGGTTTCGTCCCGGCGTTCAACAAGGAGAGCGAGAACAACGAGCGCGTCGTCTGGCACTTCGACACCGAACTCGGTGACATCGAGATGGTCCAGATCGCCGGCGCCGTCGCCCGCCGCATCGTGCCGTACATCCCCCAGGGGACGAAGGTCGAGCAGGGTGAGCGCATCGGCCTGATCCGCTTCGGCTCGCGCGTCGACATCTATCTCCCCGAGGGTGTCGAGGTCGCCGTCGAGGTCGGCCAGGCCACCACAGCGGGGGTGACTCGCATTGACCGTGATTGATCCCGACACACGGGCCGCCGACTGGGTCGCCGGGAGCGACGACGAGTCGGCCGAGGACAACGAGGAGATGCCGTTGTCGCTGAGGCTGTCCATAGCGGACGCCCTCACGCTCGGTAACGCCACGTGTGGCTTCATGGCGGTGTACTTCACCACCACCGGCATCCTCATCCCGCACCTGACGGGCAGCGCGGAGACCGGCATGGCGCGCAACAGCGCCGCCACCGCCGTCATCCTGATGCTCGCCGCGGCGATCTTCGACCTCTTCGACGGGATCGTGGCGCGCAAGCTGCGCTCCTCGCCGATGGGCGCCGAGCTCGACAACCTGTCGGACCTGATCAGTTTCGGGCTCGCCCCGGCCTACTTCGTCCTCGTGTACGGAATGGTCGCGGACGACGCCCAGCAGAAGGTCTCGGCGGTGGCCGCGATCGTGGTGCTGCTCGCTGTGGTGCTGCGACTGGCCAGATTCTCCTGCGTGACGATGAAGGACGGCATGTTCCAGGGGATGCCGAGCCCCTTCGGAGCGCTGACGGTCGTCTCGATCGTGCTCCTGGAGCTGCCGTTCATCCCGACGCTGCTCGCGATCATCGGTGTCGCGTGGCTGATGGTGAGCCGGGTCGAGTACCCGAAGCCCCGGGGCGTTCTCGCGGTGGCGATGCTCAGCTGGATCGTCGGGGCCATGGGAATGCTGGCGGCGTGGGCGTTCGACGCCCCCGGCGGCGCGTTCCTGCTCCAGGCGGGCTGCGCGCTCCAGGTCGTGATGGGCGCCGTGATCCCCCTCTTCGCGACCGCCCGGCGGGTGAACACCTTCCGTGGCAACCGGCGTGAGAGCCGGGAGTCGCGGGCGGCCCAGCTGCCGTAGCCGTACGACGTACGGGAAGGGCCCCGGAGGCGATGCCGCCTCCGGGGCCCTTCCCGTGTGCCCGGGGCCGGGAAGCGCCGGCAGGGGGTCAGCCGAGGCGCTTGTAGTAGAGCGTGGTGGCGCGCGGGACGCCCGCCGGGTCGGCGGCGAAGTCCGGGATCGTTCCGGCGGCGGTCCAGCCCGCGCCCCGGTAGAGACGCTCTGCCGGGCTGTCCGTCTGCGTGTCCAGGACGAGCAGCGTGAGCCCGGTCGCGGCGGCGTGCGCCTCGGCTTCGGCGAGCAGGGCGCGGCCGAGCCCCCGGCCGCGCGCCGACCGGTGGACGAGCAGCCGGGAGATCTCGCCGCGGTGCCGTCCGTTGGCCGTACCGGCGCGGACCAGGGTGACGACGCCGGTGAGGCTCCCGTCCGGCCCGTGGGCCGCCCAGACCTCCCGTACGCCCCGCTCCGCCTCTTCGGCGGCCCCTGACCACCAGGAGGTGGCCACGGTGGTCTCCAGGGGTGCCAGGAAACCCACGGAGGCGCCGTCGTCCACAGCGTCCACGAGCAGGGCGGCGAGCCCTTCGGCAGCGTGGGTGCGCACCTCGGCGGCGGTGAGACGGGCGACACGGTCGGCGGGCTGCCGGGACCCGGCGTCCGGGTGCCTCTCCGGACGCTCGTGCGGGGACTCGTGCGGGGGCTGGTCCATGGGCTTCTCCCTGAGCTGGTGCGCGGGCGCCTCCGCGCGCTGATTCGCGGGCGTTCCCTTCCGTTCCTGGTCGACCAGGTGGCAGGCGGTGAGCAGGGTGGGAAGGCCGGGGTGGGAGCGGTTCTCCTCGGTCACCGCGGCCGGTCGGATCGGTGCGTTCATGCGCCGAGCCTCACACCGTGTTGTTTCGCCCGTGTGACGTGCGGAGGGGCGGCCGGGGCGGTCCGCCCGCGCGGTCACCTCAGGAAGTCGCGGGCGATGGCCGCCGCCACGTCCTCCAGGAGCGGGCCCGCGTTCGCCATGGACGTGGCCGGGTCCGGCTCCAGTTCCGCGAGGGGGTAGGCCCGGCGGATGCCCGCCGCGCCCAGCGCCTCCGGTGGGAGGGCCAGGCGTCCGCAGACCGCGACGACCTCCTTGCCCGCCGCGCGGGCCGCGGCGGCCACGCCCGCCGGGGCCTTGCCGTGCAGGGTCTGCTCGTCGAGGGAGCCCTCGCCGGTGATGACCAGGGTGGCGCGCTCCAGGGCGGGGGCGAAGCCGAGGACGTCGAGCATCAGCTCGATGCCGGGGCGGAAGCTCGCGCCGAGGATGAGAGCGCCGTAGCCGATGCCGCCCGCGCCGCCCGCGCCGGGGGCCAGGGCCGCCTCGGCGGCCCTGGGGCCGACGGCCTTCTCCAGGACGGTGGCGAAGTGGGTGAGGGCCGCGTCCAGGGTGCGGACGTCGTCGGGCGTGGCGCCCTTCTGCGGTCCGTAGACCGCGGGGGCGCCCTTGGGGCCGGTCAGCGGGTTGTCGACGTCACTGGCGAGGATCAGATCGACCGTGGCCAGGCGCGGGTCGAGGCCGGAGAGGTCGGCCGAGGCCAGTGCGGCGAGGGCCGCTCCGCCGGGTCCGACGGGCTCGCCGTCCGCGTCGAGGAGCCGGGCGCCGAGCGCGGCGAGCATGCCCGCGCCGCCGTCGGTGGTGGCACTGCCGCCGACTCCGAAGACGAGCGTGGTGGCGCCCGCGTCGAGGGCCGCGCGGAGCAGCTCACCGGAGCCGTAGGTGGTGGCGGTGAGCGGCGCGAAGACCCCGGCCGGGAGGAGCTGGAGGCCGGAGGCCTCGGCCATCTCCACGACGGCGGTGCTGCCGCGCAGCGCGAAGGCGGCGACGACCGGTTCGCCGAGGGGGCCCGTCACCGGGAGTTCCCTGCGCTCGAATCCGGCCGCGACGGCCGCCGCGACGGTTCCGTCGCCGCCGTCGGCCACCGGCAGCGTCTCCACCACCAGCTCCGGGACGACCCTGCGGAGTCCCGCCGTGACCCGCTCCGCGACCTGCACGGCCGTGAGCGAGCCCTTGAACTTGTCGGCCGCCACGAGCACGTGGGCGACCTGAGTTGCTGCGCCGTCCGTCACCTTGCATCCCTTGCTTTCGAACGTGCAGTCGCGCCGTGGCCGACCCTATCCGGAGCCCCGGACGGCGTGCCACCCCCGGAAAAGACGAAATTCCGCACCATAGTGGGGTCGCATGAGCACGGAACCGATCGACAGGGACCCACAGGAGCGGTACGCGCCCGACGGCAAGGTCATCGGCATCGGGGTGGCCGCGGTCGTCGCCGTCGTCGCCTGGGCCGCCCTCGGCAAGGACTCCTTCGACAGCGCCTCCGCCACGGCCCTGCAATGGGTCCTCACCAACTTCGCCTGGCTGTTCGTGGTGGCCGCCGACACCTTCCTGGTGCTGTGCGTGGTGATCGCGCTGAGCCGCTTCGGCCGGATCAGGCTGGGCACGGACGACTCGGAGCCGGAGTTCACCACGCTGGCGTGGATCGCGATGATGTTCAGCGCGGGCATGGGCATCGGCCTGATGTTCTACGGCGTCGGGGAGCCGCTGACGCACTTCCTCAGCCCTCCCCCGGCCAGCGGGGTCCCGGCGGGCACGGGCGCGGCGGCGCGGACGGCCCTGGAGTACTCGTTCTTCCACTGGACGCTGACTCCCTGGGCGATCTACGGCATCGCGGGGCTCGCGCTGGCGTACGCGGGCTTCCGGAAGGGCCGGGGCAACCGGCTGAGTTCGGCGTTCGTGCCGCTGATGGGCGAGCGGCGGGCGAACTCCTGGCCGGGCAAGGCCATCGACCTGCTCGCGGTGTTCGCGACGGTCTTCGGCACGGCGACGAGTCTGGGGCTGGGCGCCCTCCAGGTCGCCGAGGGGCTGAACCTGACGATGGGTGTGAAGGACTCCAAGGCCATCCAGCTGATCATCATCGCCTCGCTCTCGGCCGCCTTCGTGCTGTCGGCGTTCTCCGGGCTGCACAAGGGCGTGAAGTGGCTCTCCACGCTGAACGTCTTCCTCGCGGGCTGTCTCATGCTGTTCGTCTTCCTGCTCGGCCCCACCGTGTACATCCTCGACACCATTCCGGCGTCGGTGGGCGGGTACCTGGACCAGCTGCTGCCGATGGCGAGCCGCACCGGGGCGTTCACCGACCCGGAGTGGCTGGGCGCGTGGACGATCTTCTACTGGGCGTGGTGGCTGTCCTGGGCGCCGTTCGTCGGCACGTTCATCGCCCGGATCTCACGCGGCCGGACGATCCGGGAGTTCCTGGTGGGCGTGCTCCTCGTGCCGTCCGGCGCGACCGTGGTGTGGTTCTGCGTGATGGGCGGCACGGCGATCCGTCTGGAGTCGACGGGTGCGGCCGATCTGGCGTCGACCGTCAAGGACGGGGCGGAGGCCTCCCTGTTCGGGATGCTGGAGGCACTGCCGATCGGCACGGTCACCTCGGTCATCGCGATGCTCCTGGTGATGACGTACTTCATCACCAGCGCGGACTCGGCGTCCCTGGTGATGGGGTCGCTGACCAGCCGGGGTTCGCTCAACCCGCCGACCTGGCTGGTGGTGACGTGGGGCGTGCTGATGGCCGTGGTGGCGGCGGTGCTGCTCGTCGCGGGCGGGCTGAACTCGCTCCAGACGGCGACGATCCTGGTGGCGCTGCCGTTCGTGGTGGTGATGCTGGTGCTGTGCTTCGCCCTCCTGAAGGAGCTGCGGGAGGATCCGGGGGCGGGCCCGGCCCGGCACCAGGCCCTGCACGGGATGCGGGACGCGGTCCGCACCCTGGTAGGGGAGGCGATGACCGAGCAGGGCACCAACCGTCATCCGAGGCTGCGCCGGGCGGCGAAGGCCCGTACGGAGTCGGACTCCCCGGAGGACGAGGGCTGAAGGTCCGGGGGCGTCGGCCTCACGGGGGCGGGGTCCGTCGGCCTCACGGGGAGGGCCCGGGTCCGTCAGCCCTGCGGGGGCTCGGGCGGAACCGCCTCGCCGGTGCGTACGGGCTCGTCCCGGCCGACGACCCGTGCCTCGGTGCGGTGGCCCCGCTCGATGTAGTCGCGGACCACCGCCTCGACGGCGTCCTGCGGGTTGCCGATGCCCGCGAGGACCATGACTTCCACGACGAGTTCGGCGTCGAGTGCAACATTGACCTTGGCCATGCGGGGACCGTAGCACCGGTCCGGGCGCGGTGTCACAGGAGTGTGGTTCCGGGACCGCACGCGGTCCCGGCCCGGTCAGAAGAGCGTGTGGTCACGGCCCGATTCGAAGGCGAGGAGCCGCTGCTTGCGGTCGAGACCGCCGCCGTAGCCGGTGAGCCCGCCGCCCGCGCCGACGACCCGGTGGCAGGGGACGATCACGCTGACCGGGTTCTTCCCGTTGGCGAGTCCGACGGCTCGCGAGGCGCCCGGGTTGCCGAGGACGTCGGCGAGTTCACCGTACGTACGGGTCTCGCCGTACGGGATGCGGCACAGCTCGGCCCAGACGCGCCGCTGGAACTCGGTGCCGATCAGGTGGAGCGGCAGGTCGAACTCGGTGAGCTCGCCCGCGAAGTAGGCGTCGAGCTGGCGGACCGCCTCGGTGAAGGGGCGCGGGTCGGGCGCGCCGAAGGTCTCCTCGGACGGCCGGTGGCGCTGGCCGGTCATGTGGACGCGGCTGAGGACGCCGTCGACGGCGACGAGGGTCAGCGGCTCGTACGGGCTGTCCATCACGGTGTGCAGGACGGTGGGGGGCATGGCGGTTCAGTGTCCTTCGGTGGGCAGGAGGTTGATCGGGTGGTCGTCGGTCGCCCATAGATACTGCACGGCGTACGCGCGCCAGGGGCGCCAGTGTGCCGCGCGTGCGGTGAGGGCGGCCGGGGTGCCGGGGAGGCCGAGTCCTTCGGCGGCGCGGCGGACGCCGAGGTCACCGGGGAGGAAGGCGTCGGGGTCGCCGAGCGCCCGCATGGCGATGATCTCGGTGGTCCAGGGGCCGAAGCCGGGCAGGGCGCGCAGCCGGGCGCGGGTCTCCTCGCGGTCCTCGGCGGGGCCGAGCGTCAGGGAGCCGTCGGCGAGGGCCCGGACGAGGGTGAGCAGGGTGGTGCGTCGGCTGCGGGGCAGGGCCAGGGTCTCCGGGTCGAGGGCGGCGAGGGCCTCGGGGCCGGGGAAGAGGTGGGTGAGGCCGCCCTCGGGGTCGTCGACGGGGGTGCCGTGCGCAGTGACCAGCCGGGCGGCGTGGGTGCGGGCGGCGGCGGTGGAGACCTGCTGACCGAGGACGGCCCGTACGGCGAACTCGGCGGGGTCCACGGTCCCGGGCACCCGGCGGCCGGGCGCGGTGTCCACGACGGGGGCGAGCAGCGGATCGGCGCGCAGCCGGTCGTCCACGGCCACGGGGTCGGCGTCGAGGTCGAGGAGCCTGCGGCAGCGGCTGATGGCGTGGGTGAGGTCGCGGAGGTCGGTGAGGGAGAGGCGGCAGGCGATGTGGTCGGGGCGGGGCGCGAGGGCGACGATGCCGTGGCCGTACGGGAGGTTCAGCGTCCGGCGGTAGGCGCCGTCGCGCCACTCCTCGATGCCGGGGACCGCGGTGGCGGCGAGGTGGCCGAAGAGGTTGGAGGGTTCCAGGGGGGTGCGGAACGGCAGCCGGAGGGAGATCGCGCCGGGGGTGCCGGCGCGGGCGGGTCCGGTGGTTCCTGTGGTCCCGGGGGTTTCCATGCTTCTGGTGGTTCCTGTGGCTCTTGTGGTTCTTGGGGCCCCGGTGGCTCCCGTGGGACGGGGGGCGCGGGTGCGGAGTTCGCCGGGGGTGAGGGCGAAGACCTCGCGGACGGTCTCGTTGAAGGTGCGGATCGAGGCGAAGCCGGCCGCGAAGGCGATCTCGCCCAGGGGCATGGCGGTCGTCTCGATGAGGACGCGGGCGGTCTGGGCGCGCTGGGCGCGGGCCAGGGCGAGGGGGCCCGCGCCGAGTTCGGCGAGGAGCTGGCGTTCGATCTGGCGGGTGGACCAGCCGAGCCGCCGGGCGAGCCCGGGGACGCCCTCCCGGTCGACGACCCCGTCCTGGATGAGGCGGACGGCGCGGGCGACGGCGTCCGCGCGCACGTTCCACTCGGGCGAGCCGGGGGTGGTGTCGGGGCGGCAGCGCTTGCAGGCCCGGAATCCGGCCCGCTGGCAGGAGGCGGAGCTGGGGTGGAACTCCATGTTCTCGGGCTTGGGCGGATGGGCCGGGCAGCTGGGCCGGCAGTAGATCCGGGTGGTGCGGACGGCGGTGAAGAACACGCCGTCGAACCGGGCGTCCTTCGACTGGACGGCCCGTACGCAGCGCTCCGTGTCGGTGTGCATGAGTCAAGCATCGGCGACGCGGGGCGCTCGGGCTGGCGGAAAAACGACATGGGCGTCCGCCCTGGTCGCGGCGCCCGGCCGGGGACCGGCGCCGCGACCGGTCGGGTCAGTTGCCGCCGACGGGGCCGACGTACGAGCCCGGACGGGTGGCTCCGTCCTGGAGCAGGACCGGGGAGAAGGTCCAGGTCAGCGTCTTCGCCCGGGTCTCGCCGGGCGGGGTGACGACCATCGTCCGGGGGGTCAGCTCGACGCCGTCGCCGCCGTACGACTGGTAGGTGACGGTGAAGGCGGTGCGGGCTCCGGGCTTGAGGGTGACGAGCCGGGGCTTCTGGGAGGTCTGCCGGGGCAGGGACCAGGTGCTGGCGCCCACGAGGTCGACGCCCGGGTAGCCCTTGAGGGTGCAGGCGGCCCCGCTCCTGTTGGTGAGCCGGACCACGACCGCACCCTCCTCGCCGACGGCCTGGGCGCCGCTGCCGGGGGCGATCTCGAAGCCGAGACCGGCGGTGCGGCAGGGCTGCCCGGCCCCGGCGTCGTCGGACCCGGCCGAGGAGCCGCCGGAGGCCGACGCGGACGAGGACGCGGACGGAGACGCGGAGGCAGAGGTGTCCGCGGAGGAGGAAGCGGACGGGGAGGCGGACACGGAGGCGGATCCGGTCGGCGTCCCGCCCGGAGTGGCGGAATCCGTCGAGCTGCCGCTCGCGGAGCCGGTCGTCGTGGCGCCGGAACAGCCCGTCAGGGCGAGGCCGCAGGCCAGGGCGACGGCGGACAGGGCGGGGACACGAAGACGACGCATGGACATGAGAAGGGAACTCCCCCGTTGTGGTGCCTCGTACGCCGGCACAGGGTCACATGGCGGTACGCGGTCGCGCGTACCGGCGTGCCGTCCTACTCGAACCGCGTGGTGTCACCGGCCCCACGGCGCGTGATCTCGGGCTCGCCACTGGAGAAGTCGACCACCGTGGTGGGTTCGGTTCCACAGTCGCCGGAATCGATCACCGCGTCGACCTGGTGGTCGAGCCGTTCCTTGATCTCCCAGCCCTGGGTGAGGGGTTCCGCCTCGTCGGGGAGCAGCAGGGTGCTGGAGAGCAGCGGCTCGCCGAGCTCGGTCAGCAGTGCCTGGGTGACGACGTGGTCGGGGATGCGGACGCCGACGGTCTTCTTCTTGGGGTGGAGGAGCTGGCGCGGCACCTCCCGGGTGGCGGGCAGGATGAAAGTGTACGGGCCGGGGGTGGCGGCCTTGATAGCGCGGAAGACGTCGTTGTCGACCTGGACGAGCTGGCCCAGCTGGGCGAAGTTCTGGCACATCAGCGTGAAGTGGTGCCGGTCGTCGAGGTGGCGGATCGCGCGGATGCGGCTGATGCCGTCCCGGCTGCCGAGGCGGCTGCCGAGCGCGTAACAGGAGTCGGTCGGGTACGCCACGAGCGCCCCGTTCCTGATGCTGTCGGCGATGGTGCCGATGGTGCGGGCCTGGGGGTTCTCGGGATGAACGTCGAAGTACTTTGCCATGGGGGCAGTCTATTTTCGAAGGCGGCGCCAGACCGCCTTCGCCGCGTTGTGCCCGGACATGCCGTGCACGCCGGGGCCGGGCGGGGTCGCCGCGGAGCAGAGGAAGACCGCCGGGTGCGGGGTGGCGTAGGGGCGGGCGGAGAGGGTGGGGCGCAGCAGGAGCTGGAGGCCCCGGGCGGCGCCGCAGGCGATGTCGCCGCCGACGTAGTTGGCGTTGTGCGCGGCGAGCTGGGGCGGTCCCGCGGTGGCGCGGGCGAGGACGCGGTCGCGGAAGCCGGGGGCGAAGCGCTCGATCTGGCGCTCGATCGCGTCGGTGAGGTCTCCGGTCCAGCCGTTGGGCACATGGCCGTACGCCCAGAAGACGTGCTTGCCCTCGGGGGCGCGGGAGGGGTCGACGAGGCTGGGCTGCGCGGTGATGAGGAAGGGGGTGTCGGGGGCGGTGCCGGAGGAGGCCTGGTGCAGGGCGGTGTCGATCTCCCCGGCGGTGGGGCCGATCTGGACGGTTCCGGCGCGCCGGGCTTCCGGCGCGGTCCACGGCACCGGCCCGTCGAGGGCGTAGTCGATCTTGAAGGCGCTCGCGCCGTAGCGGTAGTGGTCGTAGTGCCCGCCGAATCCGGCGATCCGGGCGAGGGCCGTCGGCGAGGTGTCGAAGACGTAGGCGCGGGCCGGGGGGAGGTCGTCGAGGCGCTTGACCTCGAAGTCGGTGTGCACGGCGCCGCCGAGGTCCCCGAGGTACGCGGTGAGGGCGTCGGAGATCGACTGGGAGCCGCCCCGGGGCATCGGCCAGCCGCCCGCGTGGGCGGCGAGGGCGAAGACCAGGCCGACGGCGCTGGTGGCGAAGCCGCCGAGGGGGGCGATGACATGGCCGACGAGCCCGGCGAACAGGCCCCTGGCCTTCTCGTCGCGGAAGCGGCGCATCAGCCAGGTGGACGGCGGGAGTCCGTCGATGCCGAAGCGGGCGAGGGTGAGGGGGTCGCGGGGCAGCGCGGTGAGGGGCAGCTGCATGAAGTCCCGGGCGAGGGTGTCCCACTTGCCGAGGTAGGGGGCGACGAGCCTGCGGTACGCCCCCGCGTCGTGCGGGCCGAAGGAGGCGGCGGTCTCGGCGACGGAGCGGGCGAGGACGGCGGCGGTGCCGTCGTCCCAGGGGTGGGCCATGGGCAGTTCGGGGTGGAGCCACTCCAGGCCGTACCGGGCCAGCGGCATCGTGCGGAAGACGGGCGATCCCGCGCCGAGCGGGTGCACGGCGGAGCAGGGGTCGTGCCGGAATCCGGGGAGGGTCAGCTCCTCGGTCCTGGCGCCGCCGCCGACGGTGGGCTTCGCCTCGAAGACGGCCACGGAGAAGCCCCTGCGGGCGAGTTCGACGGCGGCGGTCAGGCCGTTCGGCCCCGCTCCCACGACGACGGCATCGAGCATGGACGTCCCCTTCGGCACCTTCGGACTCCTTCGTCAGCCGATGGCCAAGGCTCACAGGATAGGCCGGTGGGCGTGCCCTTCTCACTGCCCCCCGAGCAGGGCGCGTATCCGCTCGGCGGTCGCCGTGTCGCGTGCCGCCGTGAACGGCAGGGCGTTCCCCCCGGTGATCCGGAACGGCTCGCCCGCGACGGTGGTGTGCGTGCCGCCCGCCTCGGTGACGAGGAGGAGTCCGGCCGCGTGGTCCCAGGCGAACTCCCAGGAGAAGGCGGTGGCGTCGAGCGCGCCGCGGGCCACCGCCAGGTACTCCAGTCCCGCGGAGCCGCAGGGCCGGGGGCGGACGCCCTCGGTGACCAGACCGAGCAGGGCGCGCTTCTGGTCGGGGGTGGTGTAGTCGGGGTGGGAGGTGGCGACCTCCAGGCCGGCGCCGGGGGCGGGCGCGCCGGAGCGCAGCGGCCGCCCGTCGAGGAGCGCGCCGCCGCCCTTGACGGCCACGGCGAACTCGTCGAGCGCGGGCGCGAAGGTCCAGGAGGCGAGCACGTCGCCGTGGAGCGCGAGCGCGACGAGGGTGCAGAAGCCGGGGTCACCGTGGACGAACTGGCGGGTGCCGTCGACGGGGTCGACGATCCACACGGGGGCGTCGCCCTTCAGCGCCTCGTAGACGGCGGGGTCGGCGTGGACCGCTTCCTCGCCGACGACCACGGAGCCGGGCAGCAGCGCGGTGAGGGACGCGGTGAGGTGGGCCTCGGCGGCCCGGTCGGCGACGGTGACCAGGTCGTGCGGCCCGTTCTTCTCCAGGATCTCCTCGTCGGCGAGCTGCCGGAAGCGCGGGGTGATCTCGGCGGCGGCGGCCTTGCGGACCGCTTCCTCCACCTCGGCCAGGGGGACGTCGAGGACGTGTTCGGGGAACTCATCGATCATGTCCCCCAGCTAAGCACGGGGGGCTGACAGCCGGGCCGTCGCGTTCGTCACCGTCCGTTTCCCCGGGGAGTACCCTTTGGCCGAGTTCACCCCTTACAGGCAGGGAGGGTTCCGTGCACGGCGCGTACCACGGTGAGTACAAGGTCCCCGGCGGGAAGCTGGTGGTCGTCGACCTCGACGCCCAGGACGGTGTCCTGCGGAACGTGCGGGTCGCGGGCGACTTCTTCCTGGAGCCCGACGAGGCGATCCTGGCGATCGACCGGGCCCTGGAGGGCGCGCCGGTGGACACCGATGCCGGCGGGCTCGCCGCCCGGATCGACGCGGCGCTGCCGCCGGGCACCCAGATGTTCGGGCTGACCTCGGAGGGTGTCGGGGTCGCGGTCCGGCGGGCGCTCGCGCACGCCACCGACTGGACCGACTACGACTGGCAGCTGGTCCGTATGCCGCCGCAGTCCCCGGCGCTGCACATGGCACTGGACGAGGTCCTGACGGCCGAGGTCGCGGCCGGGCGGCGGCCGCCGACGCTGCGGGTCTGGGAGTGGGGCGCCCCCGCGGTGGTCATCGGCAGTTTCCAGTCGCTGCGCAACGAGGTCGACCCGGCGGCGGCCGAGCGGCACGGGATCCAGGTGGTGCGCCGGATCAGCGGTGGCGGCGCCATGTTCATCGAGCCGGGCAACACGATCACGTACTCGCTCTCGGTGCCCGACGCCCTCGTGCAGGGCCTGTCGTTCACCGACAGCTACGCGTATCTGGACGACTGGGTCCTCGGCGCACTCGGGGACATGGGGGTGCGGGCCTGGTACCAGCCGCTGAACGACATCGCCACGGAGGCGGGCAAGATCGCGGGAGCGGCGCAGAAGCGGATGGTGGCGGGCGGGGGCGCGGTCCTGCACCACGTGACGATGGCGTACGACATCGACGCGGACAAGATGACGGAGGTGCTCCGGATCGGCCGCGAGAAGCTGTCCGACAAGGGCACGAAGAGCGCGAAGAAGCGGGTGGACCCGCTGCGGCGCCAGACAGGTCTGCCGCGCGAGGCGGTGATCGAGCGCATGATCGCCTCCTTCCGCGGTCGGTACGGGCTCGCGGAGGGCCGGGTCACGGAGGACGAGCTGGCGCGGGCGAAGGAACTGGCGGAGTCCAAGTTCGGCACCCCGGAGTGGACGGCCAGGGTCCCGTAGGTACGGGCGGTCGCCGGGGCGGCCCGGTCGCGGCCCGGTCGCGGCCCGCCGGGGTCGCTCCGGCGTCGCCGGGCCTTGCCCCGGCCCACCGGAGCAGTGCCGGAGCGGCCGGAAACGTGCCGGGGCTGCCGGAGCCGTGCAGGTCAGCAGGAGACGTGCCAGCACGGCAGTCGGAGCCGTGTCCGGTCGGCCGAGGCCTCGGCCGATCCCGCCGCAGGCACACCCAGGCGGACGGGCGAGACCCGGCCTGATGGGCGCCCCGGCGGGCGGAACGGCATCGAGGGAGGGGCGGCGCCGGGGGGCGTGCGCCCGGCCCCTCGCTCCCCCATGAGGCGCGGACGGTCCGTACCTCCGTCGCGGGCGCGTCCAGTGACCCCTCCCCCGGCCGTTCGTTGACTGCCTGGGATCCGGGCGGCGCATGAGAGGAAACGTCTCCGCAGTCGGCCGCCCCGGAACACGGCGCCGACGGTTGGAGAACACATGGGATGGCCGCGCAAGCTCCTGGCGACGGTCGCGGGCACGGTCCTGGCCGTCGGCCCGCTGGGCCTCGCGCCGACCGCGCGGGCGGTCGTCGGGGGGCGGGAGGCCAGGCCCCACCAGTACCCCTTCATGGCGGGGCTCGTGGACGTCGTGGAGCGTCGGGTGGTGTGCGGCGGGGCCCTGGTCGGCGACCGGTGGGTGCTCACCGCGGCCCACTGCCTGACGGGGGCGTACGCCCGTACCGCACGGATCGGTGTGCTCCTCGGCGACCACGACCTGACGACCGGCGCGGACAGTCCGGACGCGGTCCTCGCGGCCCCGGTCCGGTTCGTCACGCACCCGGGCTACGACCCGTCGGGACAGCGCGACGACCTCGCGCTCGTGGAGCTGGCCGAGCCTGTCGCCCCCAGCCGTGACGTGCGCCCGGTCGCCCTGCCCGTCGGGTACGCCCCCGGGGCCTTCGACCGCGTGCAGGTCGAGGTGCCCGGGTGGGGCGCCGTGTCCTACGGCGGCCGTACCTCCGACGTGCTGCGGACCGTGACCCTCGGCACGATGAGCAACACCGTCTGCGTCCGGCGGGGCATGACGGAGGTCGGCGCCGGTCAGCTCTGCACGTACGCCCCGGGCCGCGACAGCTGCCAGTACGACTCCGGCGGGCCGCTGGTCCACACGGTCGCGGGACGGGCGTACGTGGTGGGGCTGGTGTCCTACGGCAGGGAGTGCGCCACCGAGACCCCTGCCGTGAACACCCGCGTCCGCTTCTACCTCGACTGGATCACCGGGGTCACCGGGCGGCTCCCGCGCGCCTCATGAGGAGGACGCGCACGAGCGGGGAGGCGACGAGGCCCACGGCCCAGCCGTAGCCGGCGAGCGGCTTCGGGAAGGGCACGGGGCCGTCCTCCGGGAAGGGACCCGGTACCCGGCGCCGGGTGGGAGCCGCCGACCGCGAGGACACCGCCGACCACGAAGGCCACGACGGCCACCGGGTCCCGGACCGGAGCCCCGTACACCGCCTGCGAGCCGGAGGTGACGAGCACCGAGAGCAGCCCGAAGACCTCCTTCGACCTGCACGCCCGGGTCGACTCGGAGAGCTGGGCACACCGGACCCCTTCCTCGCCGCCCCTGCGGGCCCCGGGCCGCAGGGGCGGCTTCCTGTCTCGGCTCCCCTTGCGAATGGATACCCCCTGAGGGTATACATAACAGCGAGAGATACCCCTAGGGGGTATGTAGATCGAGCCCGGGAGGGTGCCATGTCCGCCTACACCACCACCTACAAGGTCGCCGGCGTCAACAGCGGCCACTGCAAGGCGATCGTGAGCGGCGCGCTCCGGGAACTGGACGCCGTGGACACCGTGCACATCGAGATCTCCACCGGACTCGTCACGGTCAACAGCGCCGCCCCGCTGGACGACAAGCTGATCGAGGACACGGTCGAGGACGCCGGTTACGACTACGCCGGGCGCGCCTGACCCGGACGCGGCCGCCCACGGCGACGGGGCGGAGAACGGGAGGGGGAGCAAGGTGTCCACAGAGCGGAGCACGACCGGCCGGGCCGCCATCGGTTCGTTCGTGGCGGTCGGGGACAGCTTCACCGAGGGCCTCGGCGACGAGACCAGCGAGGGCGCCCTCGCGGGCTGGGCGGACCGGCTCGCCGGGCTCCTCGCCCGCCGCTCCCCCGTCCCGTTGCGCTACGCCAACCTCGCCGTACGGGGCCGGGTCATCGACGAGATCATCGCCGAGCAGGTGCCCAGGGCCGCCGCATTGGCGCCGGACCTGGTGAGCTTCTGCGCCGGGGGCAACGACATCCTGCGGCTCGGCAGTTCCGTGGACCGCATCACCGAACGGTTCGAGGAAGCCGTCGTCGAACTCCGGGCCACGGCCGGGACGGTGCTCGTCTTCACCGGCTTCGATCCCCGAGACACCCCCGTGCTGCGCCGACTGCGGGGAAAGATCGCCACCTACACGGCACACGTCCACGCCATCGCCGACCGGCACGGCTGTCCGGTCGTCGACCTGTGGGCGATGAAGTCCCTCCAGCGTCCGAGCGCCTGGAGCGAGGACCGGCTGCACCTGTCCTCCGAGGGACACCGCCGGGTGGCGCTGCGCAGCGCAGAGGTCCTGGGGCTCGTCCCCGTACCGGACGCTCCGGCGCCGGGCGCTCAGGTGCCGGGCGCTCCCGTACCGGGCACGACGGCAGGTCCGGCACGGCAGGCGGAGCGGCTCCCGGATCTGCGCTGGGCCCGCGAGCACTTCCTGCCCTGGCTGGGCCAGCACCTGCTGCACCGGGGCCCGGTCGAGCCACTGGCCCCCAAGCGCCCCGAACTGCTGCCCCTGTGGGGCCCGGTGGCCGACCCCGTCGCCGTACGACGAAGGACCCTTATTGAGCCTTAGCATCTAAGAAGCTTAGTATTCGCGGAGCCTTCGCACGTCTGATCGCCCACCCGGGGCACACGGCGGAGGCGCCGCCGTGCCCCCGGTACGCCCTGCCCGGTCGGCGGTCGAGCAAGAAGGAGCACCCGTGGCTTCCCACCGCCGTCCGAAGCAACACAGCGCGCGCTACACCGGAGTCGTGACCGCCACCGCGGCGGCGGCCGTCGCCCTCTCCGCCCAGACGGCCTCCGCCGACCCGCTGCCCGACCCCAACAAGAAGGGCGTGCAGGCGCAGGTGGACCGGCTCTACGAGGCGGCGACCCAGGCGACCGAGAAGTACAACGGGGCCAAGGAGAAGGCCGAGGCGCTCAAGGAGCAGGTGGCGAAGCTCCAGGACGCCGTCGCCCGCAAGCAGGGCGAGCTCAACGGACTGCGGGACCGCATCGGCAACGTCGCCACCGGCCAGTACCGTTCGGGCGGGCTCGACCCCTCCCTGCAGCTCTTCCTCTCCGAGGAACCCGAGACCTATCTGGCGAAGGCCTCCGCCCTCGACCGGGCCGGAGACCGGCAGACCGCCGTCCTCCAGCAGTTCCTCGCCCAGCAGCGCGCACTCCAGCAGCAGCGCGGCGAGGCCGCGGGCAAGCTCGGAGACCTCGCGTCCGTGGAGAAGGAGCTGGGCGACCGGAAGAGCGAGATCCAGGGCAAGCTGCGCGAGGCGCAGCGCCTCCTCAACACCCTGTCGGAGAAGGAGCGGGAGCGCATCGCCGCGGCGGAGGACCGGGCCAACCGGGCGAGCGAGCGCGTCGACCTCGGCAACGAGACCAGCGGCTCCACCCGCGCCGCCGCCGCGTTCGCGGCCGCCCAGAGCCGGGTCGGGCTGCCGTACGTCTGGGGCGCCGTCGGGCCGTCCTCCTTCGACTGCTCCGGCCTCACGTCCTGGGCCTTCCGCCAGGCGGACGTGTCCATCCCCCGCACCTCGCAGGCCCAGGCGAACATCGGGACCCGCATCAACTCGCTGAGCGACCTGAAGCCCGGCGACCTCATCATCATGCGCACCGACCTCAGCCACGTCGGTTTCTACGCGGGCGGCGGACAGATCCTCCACTCCCCCAAGCCGGGCGCGCAGGTCCGCTACGAGTCCATCGCGCGCAGCGGGATGCCCTTCATGTGGGGAGTCCGCGTCGGCTGACGCCGACCGGCTCCGCACGGCCGGGAGGCCACCCGACCTGCCCGTCTACTATGCATCCGAGTACGGGAACGGCGGAGAGGACATGGCCCATGCGGCGGCTGGGGGAGCTCGAGGCGGAGATCATGGACCGCCTCTGGAGATGGGACCGCCTCGCCACCGTGCGCGAGGTCGTCGACGACATCAACCTGCACCGGGACGTCGCCTACACCACGGTGACCACGGTCACCAGCATCCTCTTCCACAAGGGCCACCTCACCCGTACCCGTGACGGGAGGGTCTGGCAGTACCGGGCCGTCGCCACCCGCGAGGCGTACGCGGCGGCCCTCATGGAGGACGGTCTGGGCGCCAGCGAGGACCGGCCCGCCGCCCTCGCCCAGTTCGTGGAGAACCTGGACGCCGAGGAGATCGCGGCGCTGCGCAAGGCCCTCCGCGACGTCGGGCGACGGGCCGAGCCGTGAACGCGGCCCCGGTCCTGCTCGCGTACGCCGCCGCCGTGGGCGCGGGTGCCCCGCACCTGCTCGTCCGCAGCGCGTGGCCGTACCGGGCGCCCGCGCTCGGGGCGACCGTGTGGCTCGCCCTGATCCTGTCGTTCACCGTCGCCGTGGCGCTCGCCGCCGCCCAGCTGGCGGCGCCCACCCGGCATCTGCACGCGGGGCTCGTCGGGCTGCTGCACGCCTGCGGTCTGGACGCGCCGGAGCCGACGACGTCCGGTCCCACGATCGCCGGGCGGCTCGCCGTGGCGATGCCGCTGGCCGTCGTCGCCGCGTTCGGCGGCGCGTTCCTGTTCCATCTCGCGCGCTCCGGTCTGCTCCGTGCCCGCCACCGCGACCGGCTCGACAAGGTCGGGACCCGCTGCGAACGGCTCCGCGCCACCGTGCTGCCGCACGCGGTGCCCGGGGCGTACTGCCTGCCGGGCTTCCGCTCCCGCATCGTCGTGAGCGACGCGGCCGTGCGCCTGCTGACGGCGGAGCAGATGGACGCCGTCCTCGAACACGAACGGTGCCACGTCGCCGGGCGCCACCATCTGCCGCTGGCCGCGACCGAGGCGTTCGCGACCGTCTTCCCCTGGCTGCCGCTGGCCCGCCGGGCCCGTACCCAGATGGCCGTGCTCCTGGAGATGACCGCGGACGACCGCGCGCTGCGACGCCAGTCCGACGAGACCCTGGCGACGGCGGTGTACGAGATGGCCGCCGCCCGCACCCCGGAGGGCGCGATCGGGGCGGGCGGCTCGACGGCCCTGCTCCGTATGAAGCGCATCCTGGGCCCCCGCCCGGCCCCCCATCCCGCCCTCCGTGGCTCCCTGGCCTCGGCCGCCCTGACCGCTCCCCTGCTGCCCCTGCTCGTGGCCTGCCCGCCGGGGATCTGAGGGACTTCCCTTTCGCTGGGCTCCGGCAGGACTCCGGCGCCCTCCGCCGTCCTCCTCCGTGTTCAGCGGAACGTGTGGGTCACCCGGATCTCCCCGACAATGTGGGCGTTGAACTCGTCCAGCTCCTCCGCCGGTACCCACAGTTCGAGGATCGTCCGGCCGCCCGCCTGCCGGACCGGATAGCGGCGGAGGAACTCCGTGTCCACCTCGAAGCGGGTCACGAAGCCCGCGCCGCTGTGCTTGACGTTCCAGTCCCGGGCGATCATCACCGCGTACTCCTCGTCGAGCACCGGGTAGAAGATCGGCTGCTCGGGCAGCCGGGGCGGCCAGGCGCGCCGACCCGACTCCTCGACCAGGGCCAGCTCCTCGGGTCCGGTGGGGCGCCAGAGTGTCGTCGTCGCCTGTCGGCCGGTCATGGGACGGCTCTCTCCGTACGGGGCGGGCCTCGGGTACGGCCGCCGGGAGCCGCGACGGTACGGCCTCACGGCCGGGTACGCACACGGATTTCCGCGACCGCGACCGCGTCACCGTCCCCCGCCTCACCGCACCGCACCGGGCCGCGCGGTCCGGCCCGGTCCCAGCGCCTCCCGGGTCCGCACCCGCACGGTCGGTCAGCCCGCCTCCGGCAGGTGGGCCACGGCGGCCGGGCCGTCGGGGAACATCGCGGCCAGGTCGCGGTCCTGGGCCCGGGCGCCGTGTCGCTCGATGCGCTCCCGGCCACCGGGCAGGGCTCCGAGGAGCCGGTACCGGAACGTGTTCGTGGTGACGGAGAGCGCGAGCCCCCAGGGGAGCCGGGGGCGCAGGCCCAGGTCACGCATCCCGGCCGGGCCCATGAAGACGGTGAGCAGGCTCATCCGGCGCGCGTACTCGTAGCGCTGGTGGAGCCGTTCGACGGCCGGTCTGGTGTGACCGTGGGCCAGTCGCCCCTGGGCGTCCATGGTCAGCCGGGCGAGGTCCCGGCCGGCCTGGGTCTGCCCGGCGGCGGACAGCAGGATGTGGTGGTTCCAGCGGTGCCGGACGTTCTCGTCGTCGGTCAGCCATTCCGGCGCGACCCCCATCAGATGGCCGACGTACCGCCAGAGGTGCATGAAGTCGCCCCGCTGCCGCCGGGTCAGCCTCACCCCGAGGCCCCGGCAGCCGACGAGGACGGTCGCGTCGAAGAGGCCGAGCGTGGCCGCCTGGTCGGCCTGGTTGACCGGCAGGCCCCAGCGCGCGCTGTCCCAGCGGGGTGCGAAACGGGCGTTCACCAGGGCGTGCATGGCCCTGACGTGGAGCGTGAGGCGCCAGCCCTCGGCGCCCGGGCGGAGACCGCCGGGGCGGGTCACGGCATGGGACCACTTGGTCGTCTCTCCGAGGCGCCGCAGGGTCTGTGTACCGCCCATGCCGCCGGTGAGGACCAGCAGGTCGGCCGGTCCGCCGAAGCGGTAGCCGCCGACGAGGGAGAGGAGGGCGAGGACGTCTCCGCTGTTGTGGCCGAGGGAACGGAAGACCGCCGCGCCGCGCTCGATCCGGTCCCATGCGACCCAGTCGGGGACGGTTGTCGCCTCACTCATGAACTCCGCCAGCGCCGGGGGAAGTTCATCCGGTACGTCCGGGGCGGCGCGCAGCGCACCGGTGATCAGGGAGTGGGTGACCCGGTCCGGGTCCTCCGGGGGCAGGCTCATCGCCCGGGCGAGGGCGGCGCCGAGTTCGTCGCACCTGAGGAGACCGGCCCCCAGACGTTCCATGAGGGCCTCGTCGACGTCCCTGTCGATGTCGGCGAAGAGGAAGAGCGGGCGGGCGATCCTGCGTCCGCGCGCCTCGGCCTCACGGAAGCGGCTCGGAAAGCGGCCCGGGAGACGGCTCGGGGAGGGACACGGGGAGCGCCCCGGGGAGGGCGCCGGGGCGGAGTCGGCGGAGGGAGCCGGGAGGCCGCCCGGGGAGGGCACTCGGGAGGGGGCCGGGTCCGGGTCCGGGGAGGGGTGCGGGACAGGGTCCGGGGAAGGGTGCGGGACAGGGGCCGGGGAGGGGTGCGGGACAGGGGCCGGGGAGGGGTGCGGGACAGGGCCGGTGACACGAACCTCGTTGCTCTGCGTCATCTCACCGTTGTAATGCGAATATTTGCTCGCATACAATTCGCGTATGCGGAAGACGCCCCGTCAGGAGCGGTCGCGGGAGATGGTCGAGAGGATCGTCGACGCGGGGCGCGTGGTGCTGGCGCGCGACGGCTACGCGCGGTTCGCGACCACCCGGGTCGCCGACACGGCGGGCATCAGCCCCGGTTCCCTCTACCAGTACTTCCGGAACAAGGAAGAGCTCCTGGACCTGCTCATGGAGCGCTACTGGGCGGAAGCGGGCGACCGGGTGGCCGCGTCGCTCGCCGACCGGCTCGCCGATCCGCCCGAGCGGCTCGTGCCCAACGCGGTCGAGGCGCTGCTGTCCGCGCTCGAACAGGACTCGCAACTCCTTCGTGTCGTGGTCGAGGAGGTGCCGCCGAGCTACCACGAGCGTCATGTACGCCATCTCCGGCGCCGCGTCCAGGACTTGGGCTCCGCCTACCTCGCGGGCCGCGTCCCGGAGACCGGGAGCGGCGCGACCCGCGCCTGGGTGCTGGTCTCCGCGATGGAGGCCCTCAGCGTCCGCTGGATCCTCGACCGGCCCGCGATCCGGCGCGAGGAACTGGTCGAGGAACTCACCGCGCTGGTGACCCCCTACGTGTTCCGTCCCGGGCGGGACTGACGGTCCCGGCCGGACACCTCCGGAGCCGGACGCGAGACCCCGGTTCAGTCGAATCGATGCGGGTCGAAGGGGGCCACGGGAAGAGTGGTGCCGCCGGTCGTCGCGAATTCCGCCGCGATCTCCCCGATGACGGAGGCGAATTTGAATCCGTGCCCGGAGAAGCCGCCGAGCAGGGTGAGCCCTGGCAGATCCCGGCGCGGTCCGACCAGGAAGTGCCGGTCGGGGGTGAGCGCGTACATGCACGAGAGCATCCGGACGGGGTACGGGTCAAGTCCGGTGAGGGTCCGGCCGATCGCGTCGGCGAACCGCTCCGCGTCGGCGCGGTCCGGCGGGCGGTGGCCGAGGGCCGGATCGGTCGGCTCGTCGATGCCGGGCCAGGTGTGCAGGCCGATCTTGACGGTCTCTCCGTCGAGGCAGGGGAAGCCGTAGAGGCTCCGGTCGCCTGAGGCGTCACTGTGCACGAACACGGGAAGACGCTCCGCCGCGAAGGACAGGGGGTCGCTCGCACGGAACCACCCCATGACCCGGCGTTCCACGGTCATCAGCGGGGCGGTGGCGGGCAGCAGTCCGCGCAGCCAGCCGCCGACGGAGACCACGACATGGCGCGCGGTGTACTCGCGGTCGCCGGTGCGGACACGGGGAAGATCAGGATCGGGGACGATCTCGGTCACGGCCGTCTCGCGGACGACCCGGGCCCCGCGCGCCTCGGCGACGGCCACCCCGGCGGTCACTGCCTCTTCGGGCCGGAGGTATCCGGCATCGCGTTCGTGGAATCCGAGAAGGCCCTCGGCGTGGGCGAACTGCGGATACCGCTCCCGGAGTTCGGCGCCCTGGAGGAGGTCGTACTCCAGGTCCCAGGTCCGGGCGGAGGCGAGAGGACCGGCGATGACGGACGAGTCGGCGGGGCCGACCATCAGGGCGCCGGTCCGTTCGAGCAGGCTCCGCCCCGAGGCCTCCTCCAGCTCCCGCCAGAGCCGCCACGCCCTCTTGACGAGCGGTACGTACGCGGCGCCCTCGGCGTAGGCGCTGCGGATGATCCGGGACTCCCCGTGGCTGGCGCCCCGGTCGTGTCCCGGGACGAACCGCTCGATGCCGAGGACGTCGGTCCCGCGCTCGGCCAGCCGCCACAGCGTCTGGCTCCCCATCGCGCCGAGTCCGACGACGATGACCTCCGCGTCCACCTGACTTCTCATGACCGGCTTCTTCTCCCGTCCTTCGAGGCGTTCCGTTCTGAGGCGTTCCGTCCCGAGGTGTTGTCCTGGAGTGATCTTCCGGACGACTCTCCGGGGACCGTTCCTACGGAACGGTCTTCTGGGCGGATCACTCGGTGAAGCCCGCTCCGATCCACCAGTTGCCCGGCGCGTGCGGGTCCGTGCTCGTCCAGTACTCGATGACGGCCGAGGTGAACTCCTCGCGGGACACCGCCCCGTCCCCGTCCCGGTCCAGGTGCCGGAAGGCGGTGTCGGCCTCCTCCCGCGTCACCTGGGGGAAGTGGCCCCGCAGGAAGCAGAGGTGTTCCGCGGGGTCCAACACACCGTCGCCGTCCGCGTCGGCGACCGAGAGGAAGACCTCCGCCAAAGCCCCCAGCGTCGCCTTCGCCGCCTCGGGGTCGTCGGCCAGGGACAGGGTCGACTCGACGAACTGTTCCCGGGTCATCGACTCGACGCCGGGCGGCAGGTGCGGCACGTGCAGGTTCCGCCAGATGCCCACGTACGCGTCCACGATGCGCCGTTCCCCGTCCGAGCCGGCCGGGAGGCCGAGGGCACGGGCGGAGCGCCGGCCCATGAGTACGTGATCGGCCTCGGTCAGGTCACCGCTCTCGTCCACGTCGAAACGGTCGAAGCCGTGGCGGATCTTGCGGATCAGGAGTTCCTGCGACACGGTGGGGCTCCTTCTGGGCGTGCGGCGGTCCGGGGTACGGGCTCGGCGAGGACGTCCTCATGGGGCAGGCGAACCGCCTTCCCCATGAGGTCATGCGGCTCGGTTCCTGGACCGACCCGCTCCACCCGAGGACTGGTCGTTCCCCATCATCGACGCATCCCCGCCCCGATGAGAGCGGAACCGCTCATCACCTGACGGCGGCGCCCTCCGCGAGCGGGGCGAAGAGCAGGGCCCAGTTCCCGGGCAGGCACGTCACGGAGGAGGCGAGGTACCAGCGGGCGACAGCGCGCTCGTCGGGTCTCGCGTCCGCGCCGTCCTCCCGGATGGCACGCAGGCACTCGTCGACGCATTCGATGGCGTCGTCCTCGTCGAATCCCAGCCGCGCGAACGCCTCCCCGACGTCCGTCGGCAGGGTGAACGAGTCGTCCCATTCACCGGCCGCGTCCAGCAGGTAGAGCAGATGGCTCCCGGGGGCCGGAATCCCCGTGCGCAGCCCTTCGGCGGTGAACTCCCGCTTCGTGTCGTCCGCGACCAGGTCCGACCTCCCGACCGCGTGGGCGACGAGTTCCGCCCAGTAGGAGGCGTCGTGGCTGCCGTCGGACTGTCTCATGTGCGCGGCCGCGAAGGCGGCCATCGCGTCGGGGTCACCGATCAGCGGGGAGACGACCAGGTCGCTCTGGTAGTCGAAGCCGAAGTAGTAGCGGCGCCCGTCGAGCGTGAGCGACTCGATGCCGCCCACGTGACCGACCCGTCCGGGCAACGGATCGAAGCGCTCCGCGAGTTCCTGTTCCATGGAGAGGACCGTAGCGGTGCCCACTGACATCGGCACCTGTACGCGGGTTCCGGTGGCCGTCGCTCCGCCGCTGGCTGACAGCCCCCGTCCGGAGGCGCCACCGGAGCACGGTCCGGGCCACGGCGACAGCGCGACCGGCGCCGACGGCCGCAGGAACGCGGGCGGCACCCGCACGACCGGTCCGAGGCGTGCCCTCCCGGGGCCGGACGTGGTGCGGCGGCCCCGCCACGGGGGCGGGGCCGCTCGGTGCCTCGTCAGCCGTTGGCGGAGACCCGCCGGACGCTGCTGCAGTTCAGCACCGTGTTCCCCTCGAAGTTGCAAGCCTGGATGTCGATGTAGCCGCTCTCCCCGATGGAGAGGTTGAGGTCGGCGCAGTTGCCGTTGCCGAGGTCGTACTCCACGACGCGCCACGTACCGCCGTTGATCCGGTACGCGGTGCCCGGGTGATGGCCGTCGGCCGCGGTGTCACAGGTGTAGAGGTGCTCGCCGTAGGGCTGGAAACAGCTCATCGCCCCGGCCGTGGACACCGAGTAACAGGGGTAGTCCACGGCCACCTTGTCCACGGTGGTCACGGTCACCCCCTCGGACGTCTGCGCGGGGGCTGCCGATACGGGTGTGACGAAGGCGGCGCCCAGGCCGACGCCCAGGGCGAGCGTGCCGAGGACGCGGGAGAGACGCGTCGGGGTCGTTGTCCGTGCAGGGGCCAAAATGACACCTCCGGTGAGGGAGTGAACGGTCGTCATGGGCCGTGCTGGTTCCACGGTCGCGCTCTCGGCACATTACAAGTTCATGAAAAGTACACCAATAGATCCTCAAGTTTTGGCTTGTTATCGCTAAAGGCCGGTGGACCCGTGGACCCGTGGACCCGTGGACCCGTGGACCCGTGGACCCGTGGACGCCGACGCCGACGCCGACGCCGAGCCGTGCCCTTCCGGCGGGTGGCCGTCCACGCCGACGACTAGACTCGTGACCATGTCCCAGTCCCCCGTCACCGACGTCGACGGTTACCTTGCCGGTGTCGGTGGCGACCGCGCCCCGGCCCTGGCCCGGCTGCGGGAGCTGTGTCGGTCCGAGCTGACCGGCTTCACCGAGACCCTCGCGTACGGCATGCCCGCGTACACCCGCGACGGGACCGCGGAGGTCGCGTTCGCCAACCAGAAGCAGTACGTCTCCCTCTACCTGATGCGCCCCGATGTCGTCGGGGCGTTCGCCGAGCGGCTGGCCGGCCAGGACATGGGCAAGGGCTGCATCCGCTTCCGGCGGCCCGCCGCGATCGACTACGACCTCGTCCGCGAGCTGCTGACCGCCGTCGCCCGCACGCCGGGCACGGTCTGCTGACGACACCGCCGCCCGAACCGGGCGCGCCCCTTTCGCGCGGCGGCCGAAGCGGAGCCGCCCCGGTCGTCGCCGGGCCCGATCCCCTGCCGGGCTCCCGTCCTCAGGCGTTGATCGCGGGGATGACCTCCGCCCCGTACGCGTCGATCGTGCCCTCCCTGTCGTCGTGCATGGCGTAGACGGCGAACTGGTCGACGCCGAGATCGCGAAGGTGGCGGAGTTTGGCGATGTGGGACGAGGCCGGGCCCAGGAGGCAGAAGCGGTCGACGATGTCGTCGGGGACGAAGACGGTGTCGGGGTTGTCCGCGCGGCCGTGGTGGCTGTAGTCGTAGCCCTGCCGGTCCTTGATGTACGCGGTCAGGTCCTCCGGGACCATGCCCGAGTGCTCGCCGTACCTGGCGACCAGGTCGGCGACGTGGTTGCCGACCATGCCGCCGAACCACCGGCACTGGTCCCGCGCGTGCGCCAGCGCCTCCGGTGAGTCGTCGGCCGTCACGTAGGCGGGGGCGGCGACGCAGATCGTGACCGACGCCGGGTCGCGGCCCGCGTCGACGGCCGCCTGCCTGACGGCCTTCACCATCCACTCGGTGAGGAACGGGTCGGCGAGCTGGAGGATGAACCCGTCGGCCTTCTGCCCGGCGAGGGCCAGGGCCTTGGGCCCGTACGCCGCCATCCACACCGGCAGCTTCCCGTTCTTCACCCAGGGGAGGCGGATCGGGTTGCCGTCGACCTCGGCCTCCCGGCCCTCGGCGAGGTCACGGATGACGTCAATGGCCTCCCCGAGCCGGGCCAGGGTGTTCGGCTTGCGCCCGGCGACACGCATCGCGGAGTCGCCGCGCCCGATGCCGCAGACGGTCCGGTTGCCGAACATGTCGTTGAGGGTGGCGAAGGTGGAGGCGGTCACCTCCCACGTACGGGTGCCCGGGTTGGTCACCATCGGGCCCACCCGGAGCTTCGTCGTGTGCTCCAGGATCTGGCTGTAGATGACGAACGGCTCCTGCCAGAGCACGGCGGAGTCGAAGGTCCAGCCGTACCGGAAGCCGTTGCGCTCCGCCCGGCGCATCAGCCCCACCACCTGCGAGGCGGGCGGATCGGTCTGCAGGACGAGTCCGAAGTCCAACGTCGTTCTCCTAGCTCAGGTACTGACAGGTGGCGCGCGGGACGAAGGTGCCGTGTCCGGCGCGGCCGACGTACGCGCCCCGGTCGATGACGAGTTCGCCGCGCGAGAGGACCGTCTCCACCCGGCCGGTGACCGTCTTCCCCTCGTACGCGGAGTAGTCCACGTTCATGTGGTGGGTCTCGGCCGACAGCACCTGGGTGGTGTGCGGGTCGTAGATGACGATGTCCGCGTCGGCGCCCGGCGCGATCGTGCCCTTCTGCGGATACAGCCCGAACATGCGGGCCGGGGTGGCGCAGGCGATCTCGATCCAGCGGCGCCGGGAGATGTGCCCGTCCACGACCGCCTGGTGGAGCAGGTCCATGCGGTTCTCCACCCCCGGCAGGCCGTTGGGGATCTTCGAGAAGTCGCCGCGCCCGAGGTCCTTCTGCCCGGTGAAGCAGAACGGGCAGTGGTCCGTGGAGACCACCTGGAGGTCGTTGGTCCGCAGCCCCCGCCAGAGCGCCGCCTGGTGCTCCTTCGGCCTCAGGGGCGTACTGCACACGTACTTCGCGCCCTCGAATCCCGGCTCCGCGAGGTTGTCGGTGGAGAGGAAGAGGTACTGCGGGCAGGTCTCTCCGAAGACCGGGAGGCCCAAGTCGCGGGCGGTGGCGATCTCCGCGACCGCCTCCCGCGCGGACACGTGGACCACGTACAGCGGGGAGCCCGCGACCCGGGCGAGCTGAATGGCCCGGTGGGTCGCCTCCGCTTCCAGCAGCGCCTTGCGGACCTCACCGTGGTAGCGGGGGTCGGTCTCGCCCCGGGCCAGGGCCTGCTCGACGAGGACGTCGATCGCGATGCCGTTCTCCGCGTGCATCATGATCAGCCCGCCGTTGTCGGCGGAGCGCTGCATGGCCCGCAGGATGCGCCCGTCGTCGCTGTAGAAGACGCCCGGGTACGCCATGAAGAGCTTGAAGGAGGTGACGCCCTCCTGGACCAGCAGGTCCATCTCCTTGAGCGTGTGCTCGTTCACGTCGGAGAGGATCATGTGGAACGCGTAGTCGATCGCGCAGTTGCCGTCGGCCTTCGCGTACCAGGTGTCGAGTCCCTCGCGCAGGCTCCGGCCGACGGTCTGGACGGCGAAGTCGACGATCGTGGTCGTCCCGCCCCAGGCGGCCGCCCGCGTCCCCGTCTCGAAGGTGTCCGAGGCGGACGTGCCGCCGAAGGGCAGTTCCATGTGGGTGTGGGCGTCGACGCCGCCGGGCAGCACGTAGCGGTCGGTGGCGTCGAGGACGTGCGCGGCGGTCCAGCCGTCCGCCACGTCCGAGCCGGTGGCCGCGAGGGCGACCACACGGCCGTCCTCGATCAGCACGTCGGCGTGGAGTTCGTCGGCGGCGGTGACGACGAGGCCGCCCCGGATGACGGTACGGGTGCTCACGGAGTCTCCCTGCTCGTGGGGCGCTACGACGGGGGTGGGGCGGGTGGGGTGGTGCCCGGGGGCGCGCTGCCGGCGGGCACCACCGGTGCGGGCTACAGGCTCCGCAGCGCGCTTTCGAGGGCTGCCGCGCCCTCTTCCGCCTCCGCGACGGTGAGCGAGAGCGGCGGGGCGATCCGCAGGGTGCTGGTGTTGTGGCCGCCGCCCTTGCCGATGAGCAGACCGTTCTCCCGGGCCGCCTCCAGGACCGTGGCGGCGGCGTCCGGGTTCGCCCGGTCGGTGCCCGGTTCGGTCAGCTCGATGCCGATCATCAGGCCCCGGCCGCGCACCTCCCGTACCGCCTCGACCCCGGCGCAGACCGCCCTGATCCGCTCGATGAGCAGCCCGCCGACCCGGCGCGCGTTGCCCTGGAGGTCGTGCTCCAGCAGGTACGAGAGGTTGGCGAGGCCCGCCGCCATCGTGATGGGCGAACCGCCGAAGGTGGAGATCGAGTGGGCGTCGAGGCCGTTCATGATCTCGGCGCGGGCGACGACACCGCCGACGGACATGCCGTTGCCGATGCCCTTGGCGAAGGTGAGCATGTCGGGCGGTCCGGCCTGTCCGTGCGCCTGCCAGCCCCAGAAGTTGTCGCCGGTACGGCCCCAGCCGGTCTGCACCTCGTCGGAGATCCACAGGATGCCGTGCCGGTCGAGGACCCGGCGGAAGGCCGCGTAGAGGCCGTCGGGCGGGGAGGTGAAGCCGCCGACGCCCTGTACGGGTTCGGCGATCAGCGCGGCGACGTCCCGGGTGTGCCCGAGGAGGTCTTCGAGGTCGGCCACGCAGGCGTCGACGAACCGTTCGTCGGTGTACTGGGCGTACGGCCCCCGGGTGCGGACGCCACCGTGGACGTACAGGGTCTGGAGCGGGGAGAGTCCGGTCGGCGACCAGGCGCGGTTGCCGGTGATGCCGACGGTGGAGAAGGAACGGCCGTGGTAGCTGTTCCGCATCGCCAGGATCTGGTTCGAGCGGCGGTGGGCGGTGGCGAGGAGCAGCGCCGTGTCGTTGGCCTCGGTTCCCGAGGTGGTGAAGAAGACGCGGGCGTCGGGGATGCCGGAGAGCCCGGCGATCCGCTCGGCCAGTTCCACCATCGGCCGGTTGAGGTAGAGGGTGGAGGAGTGGATGATGCGCCCGGCCTGCTCCGCGACGGCCTTGGTGACCTCGGGCAGGGCGTGCGCGGTCATCGTGGTGAGGATGCCGCCGAAGAAGTCGAGGTACTTCCGGCCCCCGGCGTCCCAGACGTGCCTGCCCTCGCCGTGGGTGATCTCGATGGGCTCGCGGTAGTAGAGGGAGACCCAGTCGGGGATGACGGCCTTGTGCCGTTCGTACAGGCCGCTCACGGGCGCACCAGCCCGTCGTACGCGTCGGGGCGGCGGTCCCGGTAGAAGGCCCACTGCTGCCTGACCTCCTCGATCAGGCCGAAGTCGAGGTCGCGGACGAGGAGTTCCTCCTCCTTGTCGGAGGCGACGTCGCCGACGAACCGGCCGCGCGGGTCCACGAAGTAGCTGGTGCCGTAGAAGTCGTTGTCGCCGTACTCCTCGACGCCGACGCGGTTGATGGCGGCGACGAAGTACTCGTTGGCGACGGCGGCGGCGGGCTGCTCCAACTGCCATAGGTGGGCGGAGAGTCCCCGGTGGGTGGCCGACGGGTTGTAGACCAACTGGGCTCCGTTGAGGCCGAGTTGGCGCCAGCCTTCGGGGAAGTGCCGGTCGTAGCAGATGTAGACGCCGATCCGGCCGACGGCGGTGTCGAAGACCGGCCAGCCCGCGTTGCCGGGGCGGAAGTAGTACTTCTCCCAGAAGCCCTTGACCTGGGGGATGTGGTGCTTGCGGTACTTGCCGAGATAGCTGCCGTCCGCGTCGATCACGGCGGCGGTGTTGTAGTAGAAGCCCTCGCGCTCGACCTCGAAGACCGGCACCACGATCACCATGCCGGTCTCGCGGGCGAGGTCCCTCATCCGGGAGACGGTGGGGCCGTCCGGGACGGGCTCGGCCCAGCGGTAGTGCTCGGGCTCCTGGACCTGGCAGAAGTAGGGGGCGTTGAACACCTCCTGGAACCCGATCACCTTGGCGCCCCGCCGGGCGGCCTCCCGGGCGTGCTCCTCATGCTTGGCGATCATGGATTCGGTGTCGCCGGTCCAGGTGGCCTGGACGAGCGCGGCGCGGACGACGTCGGTCATGAGCTGCTCCTTCGGCACGGCGTCAGAGAGCCTCTACGCACGTAGACGCGGTACGTAGGAGGAGAACGTAAGCCCCGTCACACCCCGGAGCAAGACCGCCGCCGCGAAGCGGCCGGGTCGATCATGTTTCATACCCGAGTGGTCCACGTCGGACACGTACCGACACGGAGCGACACCGCGTGGCCGCAGGACGCCCCCGGGCGGACGCCTGCGGGGACCTGCGCCCGACGGCATCTCCGGCGCCCGTGGGCGACCGGCTCCCCGCGCCACCGCTGCCCTTCCGCGCGTCCGCGCCGGGTCACGTCCCCGCGAGGCCCGCCACCCGGAAGGCGTGCAGCAGATCGCGCTCCCGGGCCACGGACACCGCGCGGGCCGCCGCGAGCAACTGCGGGACGAGTCCGCGCGGGTCCGCGCCCGCGAGCCGGGCCGCGTCCCCCGGCGCGCGGACCCGTACGAAGGCGGTGAGCAGCGTGTGGGCCTCCCGGTGGTGGTCCTCGGCCCGCAGGGCGGCGCACGCTCCGGCCAGTTCCTCGACGGGCCGCGCCACACCCTGGCTCAGCAGCCGCTCGCAGTCGGCGGGGCGCCCGGCGTCGGCGAGGGCTCCGGCGACGGCGGCGAGCCGCGCGGGCGGCAGCGAGGCCGCCTCCCAGAGCAGGGTGGCCCAGTCGGCGGCGAGTCCGGCACGGCGCAACTCCTCCGCGAGGGCGGGGAGCCGGGCGGGCGGTCCGCTCAGCGCCTCGCAGAGCAGGGCGTGCGCCTCGCCGGTACGGCCCTGGGCGCGGAGCCGCCGGAGCGCGTAGACGGCGTTGGCGGCGGCGCGGGTGTCGACCTCGGTGAAGGCGGCCGGAGCGGCGGCGGGGGCTCTCTCCTGAACGGGCGCGCCTCCGAAGCGGGCCCCGCGCGGCGCCGCTCCCCCGGCGGGGAGCACGGGCAGGGGCGCGGGCTCCGGTCCTTTCAGGGCGTGGCCGGGGCGACTGCCACCACTGCGCCCGCCGCCGCTGGAACCGTCGCCGCCCCTGGACCCGCCCCTGTCCCGTCGACCGCCACCGGCCCCGTGTCCGACGCCGTCCCCGTGGCCACCGCCGTCCGCGCCGCCGCCCCCGTGGCGGTCGGCGTCCGTGCGTGCGTCGGCGTCCCGGCGTCCCTCGGCGTCCGTGTGTTCTTCGCTGTCCAGCCAGGCGTACCGTGCGCCCCGGGGGCGCCGGGCGGGCCGTACGAGGGGTGGTCCGGCGGCGGGCGGCGGGGCGAGCGACGCCAGGCGGGCCGTCAGGTCGGCGATCCTGGCGGTGGCGCGGGCGTGGTCGTCCCGGACCCAGGCCAGGTCGTGTTCCAGCCGGGCCGTCGCCGCCGGGTCCGGTGGCGGAACCGCGCGGAGGGACCGGTCGAGATCGCGGGCGCGGGACTCGGCGTACCGGCGTTCGCGCTCCATCAGGTCCCGGAGCCCGGCCAGGGCGTCCGCGCCGCCGGGCCTCCGGTCATGGGCGGTGACGGCCTCCTCGTACAGCTTCCTGCCCCGGGTGGCGAGCGGTCCTCCGGCGTCCTCGCCGGTGTCCCGGAGGAGGGAGTCGATCACGTCCCAGGGCGGGATCTCCGCCCCTTCGAGGCAGGCGCGCATCCCCTCCGGGTCGCGCGTGGAGAAGACCCCGTACCAGCCCCCGCTCGCGGGGAGGCGCTCCACGAGGGCGGTCAGCCAGCGGGTGAACGCGGCCGTCTCCCCCTCCGTCTCCGCCTCCCTCTCCCTCTCCGCCTCTGTCTCCGTGGAGGGTCGAGTCCTCGTCATGTGTCACGCACCTGCCCCGCGGTCGACTGGAGCCTTCGAGTCCGCGGGTATCGGACCACAGGTGTGTTACGGGGCGGCTACGGACCGTTTTCCCGTACGTGGCCGTTCAGTCGAAGGTCACGACGATCCCGGCGTGCGGGCGCTTCCCGAAGCGTGCGAGGGTGGCGGGCAGGTCCAGGAGCCAGAACTGCCAGCTGTACTTCCGGGACAGCATCCGCCTGATGGAGCGCATCTCCTCGCCCTCGACGAGGCGGCCCCGGCCGGTGAAGCGCCCGGCGGTGTCCGCGATGTTCCCGCGCATGTCGCAGACAGCGGCCTCCACCTTCGGGTCGTTGCGCAGCCGCTTGACCTTCCAGGAGTCGGCCCGGGTCCAGATGTACAGCGCGTCGCCCTCCACCGCGTACCAGAGGGGCGTGGCGACCCCGGTGCCGTTCTTGCGGTAGGTGGTCAGGCTGACGTAGCGGCCGTGCCGCAGCTCTTCGGGCATCATGGCCGCGAGCCTATGCGGGGGTCGGGTTCGAGGCGTGGGTCAGGGTCTCCCAGGCGACGAAGAGGTCGTCCGTGCCGCCCGGCCGCTGGCTGGCGGCGAGCTTCTCGGTCTGCGGGAGCCTCATGCCCATCCGTCCTTCGAGGTGGTTGAGGGCGACCTCGACGTCCGGGCCCATGGTCCGCTCGATCCTGCCGCCGCACAGCCACTTCGGCGGGGTCGCGCCGAGCTGGTAGCGGGCGTGGAACTCCAGGGCCGCGCCGATCCGTTCGGCCTCCTCGCGGTAGAGGTCGAGGCCCTGGTGCCAGGCGGTCTCGGCGATGTGGGCGGTGGCGGCGAGCGAGTATCCGATGTGCATGAGGTTGCGGCAGGTCTCCTGGCCGAGCCCGTCGGCGTAGGTGCGCTGGCCGAACCAGTAAGTGGCCAGTTCGTCGGGGGTGTCGATGGTGCCGCCGGGCGGCGGCTTGGGCAGGGCGCCGTCGGAGGAGAGGTAGAAGTAGGCGGGGACCCGCGCGCGGAAGCGCCGTACCGCGTCCTCGAAGACCGTACGGTCCTCCAGGAAGACCGCCATCCCGATGGCGGCGTCGGTCATCGCCAGTTCCCAGTTGCCGTTGTAGTCGGGGACCTTGGCCGTGACGTCGGGCAGGTACGCCTTGCGCAGCATCCACTTGAACCGCTGGACGGCGGGGCCGCCCCAGGCTGGATAGCCGGCGTGCGTGATCTCGGCGGCGCGCGCCCAGGAGGAGCCGGACCAGGCGGTCTGGAGGTCGGCGTCGTCGCGGGTGTGCTCCTTCACCGTCGCCGACCAGGCGTCCATGATCTCCACGGCCTTGGCGGCGTGCGCGGCCCTGCCGGACACCGACCACATGAGGGCGTGGGTGTAGGCGGCGATGGCGTCCTCGCGCTCGGCGACGCAGGCGTCCGTACCGGCGCCGGAGGCGCAGGCGACGACCTTCGCGGGGTGGGGCACGTAGTCGAGGGAGGCGTACGGACTGCCGCTCATCGCCCGGTAGGCGGAGGTCCAGGGCTCCTCTCCGGCCTCGACGTGGCGGCGCACCGCCGCGAGCTGGGCGCCGCCGACGAGGACGCCGGGGTGACGGAACCGCGCGGGGGCGACGCCCGCGGGCAGGGTCCCGGCATCGGTCCGGGCGCCGGTGTCCCCCGCGCCGCAGGCGGTCCCCAGGAGGAGCAGGGGGCCGAGGAGCGCGGCGAGGAGGGTCTTCTGTCGACGGTGCACGGCTCCACGCTGTCCGAGGGCCCGGCCCGACGCATCCGGGACTAGGCCGCGGGAGGACGGGGTCCGCCGTCGGCGCCCTTCGTGCGTGCTCCTGACCTCCGTGATCTCCGGGAGGCGGGCACGGGTCCAGGCGCAGGCGCAGGCGGTGTCGAGCGGGCCGGTCGGCGGGCGGGCCGATCAGCGGGCGGCCGAGGGCGGTCGGCGCGTACTCGACGCGTGGCGGGTTCTCGTCGTACGGGGTACGGCGGAGGAATCCGTCGCGCTCCATGGCCCGTGGGGTCTCGGTGAGGACCTCGGTCGTGATCCCCCGGCACGATCGGTGGGACATCTCCCGGCGGACACCGCTCCTCGGCGGGTCAGACGGGCACGAAGGCGCAGCGGGTGATCAGCTCGTCCATCGACAGGCCGAGGACTCCGGCGAGGGCGGCGACGGTGAAGAAGGCCGGGGTCGGGGCCCGGCCGGTCTCGATCTTGCGGAGGGTCTCGGCGGACAGTCCCGCGGCTGCGGCGATCTCGGCCATGGACCGGTCGCCGCGCGATTCACGCAGGAGGCGGCCGAGCCGCTCGCCGCGCTCGCGCTCTTCTGGGGTCAGGGGTGTGCGCACCATGCGACCCATTCTAATACCGGTATAGTAATTGGCATGGTGGAGATCAAGACGAACGAGAACCTGGCGTCGATGCGCGAGTCGGGCCGGGTCGTGGCCCGTGCCCTCGCGGCCGTACGGGAGAAGGCGGCGCCCGGCGTCACCCTGACCGAACTGGACCGGGCCGCGCGGAAGGTCCTGGACGCGGCGGGCGCGGGCTCGCCCTTCCTCGACTACCACCCGGAGTGGGCCCCCGTGCCGTTCCCGGCGGTCGTGTGCGTCTCCGTGAACGACGCGATCGTCCACGGCATCCCGGACGGGACCCGGCTGGCCCCCGGCGACCTGGTCTCGGTGGACTGCGGGGCGACGCTGGGCGGCTGGGCTGGCGACTCGGCGGTCAGCTTCACGGTGGGACCGGCCGCGCCGGAGGACACCCGGCTGATCGCCACCGCGGAGAAGGCACTGGCGGCGGGCATCGCGGCGGCCGTCGTCGGCAACCGGATCGGCGACATCGCGTACGCGATCGGCCGGGTCTGCCGGGCCGCCGGGTACGGCATCCCGGACGGCTTCGGGGGCCACGGCATCGGCCGCGCGATGCACGAGGACCCGGGGGTCCCCAACGAGGGACGGCCCGGCCGGGGGATGAAGCTGCGGCACGGCATGGTGCTGGCGATCGAGCCGATGCTGATCGGCGGCGGCACGGACGACCACTACACGGCGGGCGACGGGTGGACCATCCGCACCCTGGACGGCTCGCGCGCCTCGCACGCCGAACACACGGTGGCCGTCACGGACGCGGGGCCCCGGGTACTGACGGCCCTGTAGGGAACGGCCTCACGGGGATGCGGTCGGAGGGGGCGGCCGAAGGGGGTGGCCCACAGGGACGGCCATGAAGGTGACGGCTCTGCGCGGGGCATGGCCCGCAAGGGGTACCCCCGCCCTCAGGAACACAGGAACACAGGCCGTAGGGGAGCCCCCTCAAGGGCACGGCTCCCTCGGGGGCACACCTCCCCGAGGGTCCCGCTCCTGCCCTACTTCCCCGCGGGCCTCACCACCATCGCCGAGCCGCCACCCCTGCGGACCGGTTCCGCCGCCGCGAGCCAGCGGCCGTCCGGCAGGCGCTGCACGCCCGTCGCCGCGCCGATCTCCGGGTTCTGCCGGAAGCCGTGCCCGATGGCCTCCAGCTGGGCCCTGACCGGGCTGTTCCAGAGGCCCGGTTCGAGTTCGGTGGTCGTCTGGTTGCGCTGGCTGGCGCGGGGCGCGGCGATGGCGTCCACGAGCGGCAGACCCCGGTCGAGGACCCCGGTGAGCGTCTGCAGGACGGTAGTGATGATGGTCGCGCCGCCAGGGGAGCCGAGGGCCAGGACGGGCCGGTCGTGTCCGTCGAGGACGATCGTCGGGGAGATCGAGGAGCGCGGGCGCTTGCCGGGTCCGGGCAGGTTCGGGTCGTGGACGGCCGGGTTCGCCGGGGCGAAGGAGAAGTCCGTCAGCTCGTTGTTGAGCAGGAAGCCCCGGCCGGGCACGGTGATGCCGCTGCCGCCGGTGGACTCGATGGTGAGGGTGTAGGCGACGACGTTGCCCCACTTGTCGGCCACGGTGAGGTGGGTGGTGTTCTCACCCTCGTACGTGGTCGGGGCCGCCGTACCGCCGGGCGCGCACGGCACCGGGCTGTTCGGGTCGCCGGGCGCGAGCGGACTGGTGAGGACGGCGTCGTCGCGGATCAGGCAGGCCCGGGAGTCCGCGAACCGCTGGGAGAGCAGACCGCGGGCCGGCACCGACTCGAAGGCCGGGTCGCCGACCCAGCGGCCCCGGTCGGCGAAGGCGATCCGGCTGGCCTCGATGTACCGGTGGAGATAGCGGGCCTGGGAGGCGGCGGAGAGGTCGGTGCCCTCCAGGATGTTGAGGGCCTCGCCGACGCTCGTGCCACCGGAGGAGGACGGCGCCATGCCGTACACGTCGAGCCCCCGGTAGCCGACCTTCGTCGGTTTGCGGAACTCGGTGCGGTACGCGGCGAGATCACGCTCCGTCAGATCGCCGGGGCGCACCTTGCGGGTGGCGCCCTCGCGCACCGGGGGCTTGCGCACGGTGTCGACGATGTCCCGGGCGAGCGGCCCCCGGTAGAGCGCGCCGACGCCTTCGCGTCCGAGCTTCTCGTACGTACGGGCCAGGTCCGGGTTCTTGAAGGTGGAGCCGACCACGGGCAGCAGGCCGCCGGGCAGGAAGAGCGCGGAGGTCGCGGGGAAGTCGCGGAAGCGGGCCTCGTTGCCCGCGGTCTGGGAGCGGAAGGTGGCGTCGACGGTGAAGCCGTCGCGCGCCAGGCGCTCCGCCGGTTCGAGCAGGGCGCCGAGCCGCTTGGTGCCCCAGGCGTCCAGGACGGTGCGCCAGGTGGCCGGGGTGCCGGGGGCGCCGACGCCGAGACCGCTGGTCTGGCCCTCCTCGAAGGGGATGGGCGCGCTGTTCTCCAGGAACAGGCCGGGACCGGCGGTGCGGGGGGCGGTCTCGCGTCCGTCCACGGTGTGGACCGTACGGCTGCGGGCATCGTAGTAGACGAAGTAGCCGCCGCCTCCGATGCCCGCCGAGTAGGGCTCGGTGACGCCGAGGGCCGCCGCGACGGCGACGGCCGCGTCGACGGCGTTGCCGCCCTTGCGGAGGACCTCCACCCCGGCGGCCGAGGCGTCGGCGTCCACGCTGGCGACGGCCCCGCCGTACCCGGCGGCCACCGGCGTCTTGGCGGGCGGGCCGGGCGGGGCGCCCGGCGGGGACGGGGCCGGGACGGCGGCCCCCATCGAAAGCACCGTCACCGCGACGGCGAGAACGGAGACCTTGCCAGCGACGGAGCGACGCATTCCCTACCTCCACAGTCAACAACCGTCCGCGCAGCGTAACTTCCCGGGGACGCCCGCGTCAGGACCGCCTCGAACGAAAGGGTGTTCCCCGCTACCATGCGCGCCCATGAACGAAGACCTGCGCAACATCGTGCTCGGGGTCCTCGCCACGGGGGTCAGCGCCTCGTTCGGCTGGCTGGGCCGTACGTACTTCTGGCGGCGCAAGCTCCGGCGCAAACGGGACTTCTTCGGCCTGCCGGGGAGTTCCGAGTGCCTCCTCGTGGTCAACAAGGAGGCGGGCGGCAGCGGCGCGGTGCACCGCTTCGACGTCTTCGCGCTCCTCGAACTCTGCTCGCTCATCAAGGAGTGCGGGGCGCACGCCCGCATCCTGTCGCACGACCAGGCGCACCAGGGCTTCGGCGACCGGACGGAGTTCTGCGTCGGCGGACCGGGGTCGAACCGGCGGAGCGCCGCCCATCTGGCGACCCTGCTCCCGGGGCTGACCGTGAACGCGGACGCGGAACGGGGCCCCGACCAGGCTTCGTTCCTGATCGGGGCGGAGCGGTACCGGATGGACGCGGGCACGGAGGAGTACGTGATCCTCGCCCGGCTCATGGCGGGCGAGGAGTGCCGTCCGGTCTTCCTCTTCTGCGGTCAGCGGGCCATCACCAATCAGGCGGCGACCCGCTATCTGGCGCGTCACCACGAGCGGTTGGCGCGCCGGTACGGGTCCGGTTCGTTCGTGCTGCTCCTGAGAGTGGTGAACTCGCGGGCGTACGGCCCCGACGTGGTGGAGCTGGTGGCGGACGTCACCGCCCCGGCGCGGACGGCTCCCGCAGCCGCACCGGCAGCGACTTGATGCCGTTGACGAAGTGGGAGACCAGCCGCCGGGGCGGTCCGGCGAGTTCGACTCCGCCGCAGGCGAGGCGCATCTCCTCGTAGAAGAGCTGGAGTTGGAGGCGGGCGAAGTGGGCGCCGAGGCAGACGTGGGGTCCGTCGCCGAAGGAGACGTGCGGGTTCGGGTTCCGGCCGAGATCGAGACGGTGCGGGTCGGCGAAGACGCGCTCGTCGTGGTTGGCGGAGGCGTGGAAGACGACGACCTTGTCGCCGCGCCGGATCGCCCGCCCGGCGAGTTCGGTGTCGCGGGCGGCGGTGCGGCGGAAGGAGAGCACGGGCGGGTGGAAGCGCAGGAGTTCGTCCACGGCCGTACCGGTGCCGACCTCGCCGCGCCACCAGCGCGCCTGTTCGCCGGGGTGTTCGGCGAGGGCGAGGAGGCCGCCGGGGGCGGCGCTTCGGACGGTGTCGTTCCCGGCGACGGTCAGCAGGAAGAAGAACATCTCCAGTTCGGCGTCGGCGAGTTCGGAGGCGGCGAGGACGCTCATGACGTCGTCAGCGGGCCGGGCCCGTTTGTGGGCGGCCAACTCCTGGGCGTAGGCGAACATCTCGGCCAGCCGCCCCGGTGAGCGGGGGTTCACGGGGACTCCCCGCTCGTCGAGGACGGGGGGCTGGTCGGGGTCCTGGTAGGCGATGACCCGTTCGGTCCAGGTGTGGAGCAGCCCCCGGTCGGCCGCGGGGACGCCGAGCAGATCGGTGAGGTTGAGCAGGGCGTAGTCGTCGGTGACGGTGCGGACGAGGTCCACGGTCCCGCCGGGACCGGCCGTGTCGATCGCGTCGGTGAGGAGCCGCCGGGCCCGTTCGCGGGCGGTGGCGGTGAAGCGCGCGATCCGTCGGGGCGTGAAGGCGCGGCTGACGAGCCGCCGCAGCCTGCCGTGTCCCGGCGGGTCCTGGTTGAGCATCATGCGCCGGATGAACGGCAGGTCGGCCGGGTCGGGGTCGCGGATCTGGGTGGCGCCGAGGTACGAGGAGTACGTGGTGGAGTCCTTGAGCACCCGGACGACGTCGGCGTGCCGGGTGACGGCCCAGAAGCCGGGCCCCTCGGGCCAGCCCAGGACGCCCGGCTCCGCCTGGCGGGCGACGGGTGCCCGGTCGCGCAGGAGGCGGAAGCGTGCGTGGGGGATGCCCTGGGCGTAGATCCTGGGGTCGAAGACGTCGGGGAGACCGCCGGGGTCTCCCGTGCCGCCTTCCGGGGCCATGCTCCGCACCGTGCCTCCCATGACGCTCTCCGGAGCCGCGCTCCTCGCTCTGTCCTCCATGACACTGCTCCGGAGCGGCGCTCCCCGCCCCGTCCTCCACGGCACTCTCCGGAGCCAGGCCCTCCACCGCGCCTCCCCCGGGCGGCGGAGCAGGGACGAGGACGGGTCCATGATGCCGGGCAGGGGGCGGCGTGACGGTCTCCTTCCCGGCGGGCGTGGCCGACCAATCGTTACTCGCACGTAACTTACCGGGCGGTTACCTGAGGTACGACGCCCCGGCTACCGTCGGGTCACTTTCACCGCCCGCATCCGGCCCCGTACTGGTCCCGTACCCACCCCCGCGTCCCTGTCCATTCCCTGCCTCCCTGCACCCCCTGTCTCCTTGCACCCCCTCTCCCCCACCGCCCCCCGGCGGTGCCCCCCATGAGGAGTGACCCGTGCGCGCATCCCTCGCCCTCGCCGTCTCCACCGTGCTCGTGGCCGGCGCGGCCTTCGGCCTCGCACCCGCCGCACAGGCGGACGGGGCCGACACCGGCATCCGCTTCGTCGACATCGCCGGGGACGGCGGGACCGTCCTCAAGGCCAATGTCGTCGCCCCCTCCGGCCCCGGCCCGCACCCGCTGGTCGTGCTGCCCACCAGCTGGGCCATGCCCCAGATCGAGTACCTGGCCCAGGCCAAGGTGCTCGCCGACTCCGGCTACGTCGTGGTGAGTTACAACTCGCGCGGCTTCTGGCAGTCCGGCGGGGAGATCGAGACGGCCGGGCCCAAGGACGTCGCCGACGCCTCCAGGGTCATCGACTGGGCCCTCGCCCACACCACCGCCGACCCCGGCCACATCGGCATGGCGGGGGTCTCCTACGGCGCCGGGATCAGTCTGCTCGCCGCCGCGGCCGACCCCCGCGTCAAGGCGGTCGCCGCGCTCAGCGGCTGGGCCGACCTCATCGAGTCCATCTACAGCGGGCGCACCCAGCACGTGCAGGCCGCCGCCCTGCTCGGCGGCGCGGGCTTCCTCACCGGCCGCCCCGGACCCGAACTCAAGGAGATCCTGGGCGACTTCCTCTCCTCGAACCTGGAGAAGGAGGACGCCATGATCGCCTGGGGCCGCAAGCGGTCGGCCGTCGAGCAGCTCGACCGGATCAACGCCCACGGCACCGCCGTGATGCTCGGCAACGCCTGGGGCGACACCATCTTCCCGCCCAACCAGTACGCGAGCTTCTACGAGAAGCTCACCGGCCCCAAGCGGCTGGAGTTCCGCCCCGGCGACCACGCCACCGCGGAGGCCACCGGCCTCTTCGGGCTGCCCAACGACACCTGGACGAGCGCCCGCCGCTGGTTCGACCACCACCTCAAGGGCGCCGACAACGGCGTCGACCGCGAACAGCCGGTCCAGCTCAAGTCCCGTTCCACCGGCGGCTACGAGGGCTACCCCGACTGGAAGTCCGTACAGGCGGACCAGGAGAGGTTCGGCCTCGGCGGCACCCAGCGGGTCCTGGCGAACGTGGACTCCGGGGCCAACGGCGGCACCACCCTGCTCACCAACGCCCTCGACCAGTTCCTGCGCACCCCGCCCGTCGTCTCCGTCCCCCTGCTGCCCCGGGCCTTCGCGGGCGTCTGGCAGTCCGACCGGCAGGACGGACCGCGGCGGGTGCGCGGGACCGTGCGGGTGCACACCACCGTCACCTCCACCGCGAGCAGCGGGACCCTCGTCGCGTACCTCTACGACGTGGGCCCGTTCGGCGTCGGCAAGCTGGTCACCAACGCCCCGTACACCTTCCACGACCGGACCCCGGGCAGGCCCTTCGGTGTCGATCTGGAGCTGTTCTCCACGGCGTACGACGTACCGGCCGGGCACCGGCTGGCGCTGGTCGTCGACACCGTGGATCCGCTGTACATCGAGCACAACCCGACCGGCGCGCAGCTGACCTTCTCCTCTCCCCCGGCCGACCCGTCGTACGTGTCGGTACCGCTGCGGAAGGAGTGATCACCGGCTGCTGCCGGGCGGGGTGGCGGTCCGCCGCTACCGTCCCGGCAGCAGCGTCTCCGGTTCGGCCGGGGCGACCCCCACGGCCTCCGTCTTCGGACTGCGGCGCTCCCTCCTGGCCACCCAGGTGGCGAACCACGAGAGCAGCATGCACATGCCGATGTAGATCGGCGAGATCACCATGACCACCGGGATGAACGGCAGGTCGTAGTCGAGGTTCGATGCGATGAGCTTGCCCGCGTGCAGGAACTCCTCGTAGGTGATGAGGTATCCCAGCGAGGTGTCCTTGAGGGCCACCACCAGCTGGCTGATGATCGCGGGCAGCATCGCCCGGACGGCCTGCGGAGCCAGGACGAAGGTCATGACCTGGGTCTTGCGCATCCCGAGCGCGTACGCCGCCTCGCCCTGGCCCCGTGCGACGGCGTGGATGCCGGTACGGAAGACCTCGGCCAGGACCGAGCCGTTGTAGAGGGTCAGTCCGGCGACCAGCGCGGGCAGCGGCTGCACCTTGAGCGCCACGAAGATGAAGAAGATCATCACGAGGACGGGCATGGCGCGGAAGAACTCGACGACCAGCGTCGACACCCAGCGCACCGGCCGGTGTTCGGAGAGGCGCCCGACGGCGAGGACGGCGCCGAGGACGAGCGAGAGCACCGAGGCGTAGGCGAAGGCCTTGAGCGTGTTCCCGAGCCCCTGGAGCAGCAGTTCCTGGATGCCCTTGTAGAGGAAGGGCGACCACTTGGTGGAGGTGAACTGGTCGTTGGCGAAGAGGAGGTAGAGGATCCAGCCGGCCAGCGCGAGGATCAGCGCGGTGGACACCAGGCCGTAGATCAGATGGCGTCGCCGGGCGTGCGGGCCGGGGACGTCGTAGAGGGCGGTGGACTCGGTCATCGGGCGACTCCCCAGCGCTTCTCCATGACGTGGAAGAGGGCGCTGATGGTGAGGGTGATGATCAGGTAGCCGACGGCGATCCAGACGAAGGTCCAGACGATGTCGTAGCCGAGTTCGCTGAGCGTCTTGTAGGTGCCGAGGAGTTCGGTGACGCTGAACGCCCCCGCGATGGCGGAGTTCTTGGCGAGCGCGATCAGGGTGGAGCCGATCGGCGGGATGACCGTGCGGAACGCCTGGGGCAGCACGACCGTGCCGAGCGTCTGGGTGAAGGTCATGCCGAGGCTGCGGGCCGCCTCGCCCTGGCCGCGCGGCACCGTGTTGATGCCGGAGCGCAGCACCTCGCAGATGAAGGCCGAGGTGTAGCAGCCGAGCGCGAGGACCGCGAACAGCTCGAAGGGCAGGACGAGTCCGAAGCGGGGCAGGCCCAGCATGACGGCGAAGAAGAGCAGGGTCAGCGGGGTGTTGCGCAGGAGGGTCACCCAGACCGTGCCGAAGACCCGGAAGGAGCCGACGGGCGCGACCCGGAAGGAGGCCATCAGGAAGCCCAGCACGAGGGCGAGGGCCGAGGAGTAGACGGTGAGTTCGACGGTGCCGAGGAAACCCTTGCCGTAGAGCGAGAAGTTGTCGGTCAGGACGTCCATGGGAGTTCCTCCGGTCAGCTCGCCGGGTAGCGGTCGATGGGCGGCGGCTGAGGGGCGGGGACCCCGGAGAGGCCGAGGGTCGCGTCATACGCCTTCTTCCAGTCGCCGTTCTTCTCGTGGAAGGCGAGGGCGTCGTCGAGGGCGAAGCGCAGCGCGTTGTCGTCGCGCGGGACGCCGATGCCGTAGGGCTCCTCGGAGAACGGCTTGCCGACGACCTTGAGTTCGTTCGGCACCTTGGCGGCGTAGCCCATGAGGATGGTGTCGTCGGTGGTCACCGCGTCGACCTGGTAGGTCAGCAGGTTGTCGACACAGGCCGAGTAGGTGTCGTAGGCGACGAGCTGGGCCTTCGGGTAGTCCTTCTCGATCCGCTGGTACGGGGTCGAGCCGGTCGCCGAGCAGACGCGCTTGCCCGCCAGGTCCTGGGGGCCGTGGATGTCGTTCTCGTCGGTGCGGACCAGGAGGGACTGGCCCGCCAGGTAGTAGGGCCCGGCGAAGCCGACGAGCTTCTTGCGGTTGGCGTTGATGGTGTAGGTGCCGACGTAGTAGTCGATCTGGCCGTTCTGCAGGGCGGTCTCGCGGTTGGCGGAGGCGATCGTCCGGAAGTCGACGCCGGCCGGGTCGAAGCCGAGGGAGGCCGCCATCATCTTGGCGATCTCGATGTCGAAGCCGGAGTAGCGGCCGGTCGCGGGGTCCTTCTCCCCCATGTACGGCTGGTCCTCCTTGGCTCCGACGACCAGCCGGCCGCGCTTCTTCGCCCGCTCCCAGGTGGGGGAGTCGGGCAGCGTGAAGGACTTCTGGACCTGGTAGACGGGGAGTTGGTCGGGCTGCGGGCCCTTCACGGGCGGGCTGCCCTCCCTTCCGCAGCCGCCGAGCGCCGTCGCCACGGCGAGCAGCAGGACGAGCGGGGCCGGGGTTCGGCGCGTGCGCTGCATGGTTGCCCGCCCCTCAGTGCTTCAGGATCTTGGAGAGGAAGTCCTTGGCGCGCTCGCTGCGCGGGGCGGTGAAGAAGTCCTCCGGCGCGCGGTCCTCGACGATCTTCCCGTCGGCCATGAAGACGACCCGGTTGGCCGCCGAGCGGGCGAAGCCCATCTCATGGGTGACGACCACCATCGTCATGCCCTCCTGGGCGAGTTGCTGCATGACTTCCAGGACCTCGTTGATCATCTCCGGGTCGAGGGCCGAGGTCGGTTCGTCGAAGAGGAGCGCCTTGGGATCCATCGCGAGGGCGCGGGCGATGGCCACGCGCTGCTGCTGGCCGCCGGAGAGCTGGGCCGGGTACTTGTCGGCGTGCGCGGCGAGTCCCACCCGGTCGAGGAGTTCGCGCGAGCGCCGGTCGGCCTCCGCCTTCCCGCGCTTGCGGACCTTGATCTGCGCGAGGGAGACGTTGGCGAGGACGGTCTTGTGCGCGAAGAGGTTGAACGACTGGAAGACCATGCCGACTTCCGCGCGCAGCCGGGCGAGCGCCTTGCCCTCCTCCGGCAGTGGCTGACCGTCGATGAGGATCTCGCCGGACTCGACGCTCTCCAGACGGTTCATCGCCCGGCAGAGGGTGGACTTGCCGGAGCCGGACGGGCCGATGACGACGACCACCTCCCCCCGGCCGATGGTGAGATCGATGGACTGGAGGACGTGCAACGTGCCGAAGTGTTTGTTGACGTCACGCAGTTCGATCAGCGGATCGACGACGGCCATACGCTGCCCTGCCCCATTTCTCAGCGGTGTCGAGTCAGCGCAAACTATCCACCGGAAAAGGGACTTCACGCCCGACACGCATGAAACCGCAATAAGCCGTATTTACTGCGGAAGGGTGGCGCGGGCTGGGCCGAGGGGATCAGTGCTCGGAGGCCTCCGCGTACACCTGGGAGAGTTCGGGCGAGCCCGTCATCGCCCAGTCGAGTCCCGCCTCGACGACCTGGATCTCCCGCCCGGAGGCCAGTCGCACCACCGGTCCCGAGTCCGGCCACACGTGCCAGCGGGCCCCCGGCACGTTCCGTACGATCACCGTGCCGAGGTAGAGCCCCGCGTCGTTCCCCACCCAGGGCAGCTCCTCGGGGTCGTCGCGCCAGCGGGGCGGCAGCTGGTCCAGCTCCTGGAGGGAGCGCGGGGTGTCGTCGAGGGCGACCCCGGACCGGTCCGCGCGGGCCCGCAGCAGCTCGCACTCGGCGAGCAGTTCGCCCACGCCCACGGGGTCGCGGTCGAGGGCCTCGGCCAGCGGGGAGGTGACCGGCCCGGGCTCGCGCCGCTTCAGCCAGTTGTCCAGGAACGGGATGTTCATCGCACCAGCGTCGCACCGACGCCCGCCGGTCGACCACCCGGCACGCGGGGACGTCACGGCCGCCGGGCCGGGTGTCCCGCCGCGCGCCGGGACCGGGGCGGGCACGCGGCGGACCCGGGGCGGCCTACACGTCGAGATCGACCACGACGGGAGCGTGGTCGGACGCTCCCTTGCCCTTGCGCTCCTCGCGGTCCACATAGCTGTCGCGGACCGCCTCGGCGAAGGGCTTGTTGCCGTAGACCAGGTCGATGCGCATTCCCTTGTTCTTCGGGAACGAGAGCTGGCGGTAGTCCCAGTACGTGTACGGGTGGTCGTACTTGAGGGGGCGCGGCACCACGTCGGAGAGGCCCGCGGCACGCAGCTCGGCGAGGGCCGCCCGCTCCGGCTCCGTGATGTGCGTGGCGCCCTCGAAGACGGTGACGTCCCAGACGTCGTCGTCGGTGGGCGCGATGTTGTAGTCGCCGAGGACCGCGAAGGGCCGCTCGCCCGCCGCGTCGGGCCCGACGGCCGTGCGCAGCGCGTCCAGCCAGCGCAGCTTGTACGCGTAGTGGTCGTGGCCGACCTCCCGGCCGTTCGGCACGTACACCGACCAGACGCGGACCGGGCCGCAGGTCGCGGAGATCGCCCGGGGTTCCTCCGCGCCGTCGTACTCCGGGCCGCCGGGCAGCCCGGTGACGACATCGGCGAGGCCGACGCGGGAGACCAGCGCCACGCCGTTCCACCGGCCCGTGGCGTTGACCGCGGACTCGTAACCGAGGGCGCGCAGCTCCTCGGTGGGGAACTGCTCGGCGGTGCACTTGGTCTCCTGGATGCACAGCACGTCGGTGCCGGTGCTCTCCAGCCAGGCGAGGAGTCGGGGGAGCCGGGCGGTGATGGAATTGACGTTCCAGGTGGCGATGCGCATGGGCGCAAGCCTACGTGCGGGGTCCGACAATCGCCGTCGCGCCGGGCTCGGGGCGGCGGCCGCGCGGGGCCGCTCAGCCCCCGGCGGGCGCCCCGGGGACGAGGACCTCGGCGGAGGTCCCGGGGGTGAGCCGCTGGTGGTCGGTGCCGCCGAGGGCGCCGATCTGGCGGTCGTAGAGGGGGCGGGCGAGGTCGGTCAGCAGGGCGTCGTGGATGTCGTACGCCCTGCGCGGACGGACCTCGCGGACGTAGTCGATGACCTCGGAGATCTTGTTCCACGGCGCCATGACGGGCAGGAGCAGCGTGTCGACGGGCTCCTCGGGAACGGTGAGCGCGTCCCCCGGGTGGAAGACGGCGCCGTCCACGAGGAAGCCCACGTTGGTGACGCGGGGGATGTCCGGGTGGATCACGGCGTGCAGTTCGCCGTGCACCCGCACGTCGAACCCCGCCGCCGTGAACGCGTCGCCGTGCCCCACCGTGTGCACCCGGCCGGGGAAGGCGGCCGTGAGCTGCTCCGCGACGCTCCGCAGCGTCCACAGCTCGACGGCCGGATCGGCCTCCAGGGCCGCCCGCAGCCGCCCCTCGTCGAAGTGGTCGGGGTGCTCGTGGGTGACGAGCAGGGCGTCGGCGCCGAGGACGGCGTCCTCCTCGGTGAAGACGCCCGGGTCGAGGACGAGCGTCCGCCCGTCCTTCTCCAGCCGGACGCAGGCGTGGGACTTCTTCGTCAGCTTCACCCTCTCCACACTACGCCGGGGGCCTGGTCTCCTCCTCGACGGCGCGGGCGACGACCCGCAGGGCGGTCTCGGCGGCCGGGAACCCGCAGTACACGCCCGCGTGGAGCACGATCTCGCGCAGTTCGGCGGCGGACAGGCCGTTGCGGAGGGCCGCGCGGGTGTGGTCGGCGAGGGCCTCGCGGTGGCCGCCCGCGACGAGCGCGGTCAGGGTGACGACGCTGCGGGTGCGCCGGTCGAGGGCCTCGCGGCTCCACACCTCGCCCCAGGCGTACCGGGTGAGGAGGTCCTGGAAGTCCCCGTCGGGGTCGTCGGCCAAAGCGCGGTCGACATGGGCGTCGCCGAGGACCTCGCGGCGCAGGGCGAGCCCCCGCTCGTACGGGTCGGGCCGCCCCTCGTCCGCCGGCTCCGCGAGCGGGGCGGGCTCGGCCACGGGGACGGCGGGCAGCGGCGGCAGGGTCAGCGGCCCGCTGGTGTCGGGTGCGGTGCCCGCCAGGTGCTCCAGCAGCAGGTCCGTCACGGCGGCGGGCTGTTCGACGGGGGCGAGGTGCGAGGCGCCGGGGACGACGGCGAGCCGGGCGTCGGGGATGCCCGCGACCAGGGTGCGGGCCTCGGCGGGCCCGGTGACCTGGTCCTCGGAACCGACGAGGACCAGGACGGGCACGCCGATCCGGTCCAGGGCCGCCCGGACGTCGAAGACGGCGAGGGCCTCGCAGGCGGCGACGTAACAGGTGGGGTCGGTGGTGCGCACCATCTGGACGGCCCAGTCGACGATGGCGGGCTGCGCCCCGGCGAAGACCGGGGTGAACCACTGTTCGGGGGCGGTCCGTGCCATCGGCTCCAGGCCGTTGGCGCGGACGACGACACCGCGCTGGCGGAACTCGTCGGCGGTGCCGAACCGGGGCGAGGCGGCGACCAGGGCGAGGGAGGCGATCCGGTGGGGTGCGCGCAGGGCGAGGTCGAGGCCGACGGCCCCGCCGAGGGAGCAGCCCGCGTATCCGAAGCGCTGGACGCCGAGGGTGTCGAGGGTGGCGAGCAGCCGGTCGCCCAGTTCGGCGACGGAGCTGAAGGGCTGGGTGGGGGCGCCGCCGTGCCCGGGAAGGTCGAACCGGACGACCCGCCAGTCCTTGGTGAGTTCGGGGATCTGCCGGTCCCACATGTGGAACGTGGTGCCCAGCGAGGGTCCGAGGACCAGGACGGGAGCGTCGTCGCGTCCGTCCACGCGGTATTGAAGGGTGGTGTTCGTCGGTGTCTCACTCACCCTTTTACGCTCCCACATCCGCTGCCCGCGCAGGGATGGGGGGTGTGAACGCCCCGTTTCGTCAGCTCTCACGGACATTCGTGGAGCCCGTACCGCCGGAGTGCTCCCCCGGACGCGGAACAGGCACTGGCCTTCCGGTGGCCACGGAGATCCCTCTCCGTGGCCACCGGGGCCCATGCCTGTTCCGTCGTCACGGTTCCGGGGTGACCGCCCGGGGCACCGTTATGCCGGGCTGTATCTCTCGATCAGACGGACGGTGTCGAAGTTCCAGCTCCCGGGACCGACTTCCCAGCCGCCGAGGTGGTTGTTGATCGTTCCGTCGGCCTTGGCGGTCCAGGTGAGCATCCTCACACCGCCGTTCGCGTAGCCGTACAGGCCACCGACGTCGTCCCGGCCGTCACCGTTGAAGTCACCGGTGACGATCTTCAGGCTGCCGCGCCAGAAGACACCTGCCGATTCGGTCCACGCCTCCTTCTCGCTCCGGGTGAACTTCCCGTCCGTACCCGTCGTGAAGGTGATCATGGCGTCGCGTCCGTCAGCGTAGTCGTACCAGGTGACGATGTCGTCCCGGCCGTCACCGTTGAAGTCGCCCGAGTGTACGGAGGTGGCCGCAAGGCTGCCCCAGCTGGTGCTGGACCAGTTGTCGACGGGCTCCCCGAAGGCACCATCGGGCTTGGCGGTGAAGGTGAACAGCTTGCTGTCACCGTTGGAGTAGCCGTAGAACACGCCGAGGTCGTCACGGCCGTCCCCGTTGTAGTCACCCGTCGCGAATTTCATGTTCGGCACGTACCAGCCGTCGGCCCGGTAGAAGGAGGAGAGGGGGTAGTTGAAGCCCCCCTTGACGTTGGCGGTGAAGGTGAACAGCTTGTCGCTGCCATCGCCGTAGGAGTACCAGGTGGCGACATCGTCGCGACCGTCGCCGTTGAAGTCACCCGACTGCACGTGGATCGCGTCGAAGCTCGAGTGACCGGAGGGGACCTCCCAGGAGACGAAGGGCGCGTTGAAGTTCCCGTCCCCCTTACCGAGCCAGGTGCGCAGGTTCATCCTGCCGTCCTGGAAGCCGTAGAAGGCTGCGATGTCACCGATGCCGTCACCGTTGAAGTCGCCGGTGGTGTGCTTCATGTTCTCGGCCCAGTAGTTGCCGGCCGGGGTGGTCCAGGCGTGCTGGGGGGCCCTGAACGAGCCGTCCGAGTTGGCGGCGAAGCTGTGGATCTCGTCGTGTCCGTCGCCGTAGTCGTACCAGTTCGCGATGTCGCTGCGACCGTCGCGGTTGTAGTCGTGGCGGACAGCCGTGCCGCTGGACCAGAGAGAGTGGCTCTTGTCGTTGTAGACGGTGAGGTCGCCGGAGTCCTTGAGGACGGCGAAACCTTCTCCGGGGTTGGTCGCGCCGGTGACCTTGGTGCAGGCGTTGTCCGTGATGCAGATGGCAATGTTGCCGCTGTCCTCGACACGCGCGAAGGAACCCGAGGGACCCGTGCGGCTCCAGACCTTGGTACCGGCCTTGTTGGCGATGGAGAGGGTGCCTTCGGTGCCCATGGTCAGGGTGGATGCCTGGGCAGTGATGGAGTGGCCGGAGGCGATCACGGTCTTGGGCGCGAGGCGAATGCCGCCGGTGATGCCATCGATGACGTAGGGGGCGTCGAAGCCGGTGAGGCTGGTGGGTGTCCCCTTGCCGCGCATGCCCACCATGGTGTTGTCGGCCTTGCGGGCCCACAGGTCGATGATCCTGTCACCGTCGGTAACGCCGTCGCCGGAGCCGTCGCCGTCGAGGTCGCCGGACGTGCCGATCTGCGGATAGAGAGACATCTTCAGACCCGTGGTGATCTTCACCGGGTTACGTCCCCAGGTGGCGAAGTTCGCCTTCGCCGGGTTGCCGGGATCGGCGGTGGCGTGGGAGCGGAAGACGTCCCCGGTGGCGTCGTCGCGCAGGAGCAGGTCGGGGAGTCTGTCGCCGTTGATGTCGCCGGTGGAGACGATCGTGTACTTGTTCCACCGCGAGGCCGCGTCCCCGATCGGAACGAGGCCGCCGCGGAATGCACCTAGCACCTCGGTCCGGGCACCGCGGTAGAACCACAGTTTGTCCGCTTGCTTGACCAGGACGTCGGGCTTGGTGTCGGCGTCGAAGTCCCCACCGATGATCTGGTCGGCCTGGTTCCAGTACTTGCCGCTCCCCCCGGACGGGCGCAGGGTCTTGGGGCCTTCGTCAGTGTTGACGAGTCCGGAGCCGTTGTTCCTGTAGACCTGGAGGTCCTTCTCGCCGTTGAGGTTGGGATTGGGAACGAGGGCCAAGAGGTCGTTGTAGCCGTCCTGCTGCCAGTCCCCGACCATGGCGACCTGCTGGCCGGGAAAGACGGCTCCGCCGGACGCGGCGTTCATGGCGGAGAAAACCCGGTCGCCGTGGCCCGTGTAGCCGATCAGGGTCCCGTTGCTGTCAGGGCTCCATATGTCCTTGAACCAGTCGCCGTTGATGTCATTGGGTTCGTCCCGATCCTGGTCCCTGTTCGCGTAGTAGAGGTAGGTCGCGGTATCGGACCGGTTGCCGGCCGCGTCGACGCTGTACGCGTAGACCATGTGCGGGCCGTAGGACGGAACCATCACCAGACCGGAGTAGACACCGTTGGCAGGCGCCACCTCGTTGACGTCCGGGTCCGTATCGGTCCACCAGAAGATCTTTTTGATGTCTCGCTCGATCGGCAGAAACGTGAACGTCACCTTCTGGCGGGCGTCGCCCGTGCGGTCCGGCCACCCCGCATCACCCGGAGGGAAAAGCGGCTTGCCGTCGCCAAGGACGGGCGAGACGATCACCGGCGGCTTCTTCGGGCGCTGCCGATCCACCTTGAAGGCGCACGGGGCGGTCTTCCAGCCGGAATCGGCCCTGTCGGAGTCGAGGGCACGGACCCGCCAGGTGTAACTGACGCCGTCTCCGCCGGGGGTCTGGGCCGCCGGGACGGACAGGGTCGCCACCCGGCCGTTGAGCGCGGGCACGGACTTGGCCAGCACGCGGGTGGCGGTACCGGCCTTGTTCTCGTACACCTCGAACTCGGCCGTCAGGTTCCCCTTGTCCTCGTCGGTGATCGTGGCGTACAGGCCGACGGTCACGTTGCCGAGAGCCCCGCCGCTCGCGCACGGGGTGAGCGGGCTGGTGCCGAGCTTGCTCGGGAGGTTCGGAGGCGTATTGTATTTGGTCTCCAGGACGACGGTCTTCGGGTCGAACTTCTTCCAGCCGAAGGTGTCGGTCTCATCGGCGTACAGACCGAAGGTGACGCTCTCGGAGCCCGTCAGGGCCTTGCTCTTGACCCAGCTGGTGACGTCGAACCCTAAGTTGCCCGCCGGGCACGCCGAGTCCCCCGACGGAGGAATCCAGCCCTTGGAATCGTTGACCGTGGACAGCGGTGATCCCGTGAGCTTGCCCGGCTGGTTGTTCCAGCTGGTCCGGGAGCTGATGTCGCCAGTCGGGTAGAGGTGTACCGGACGGGACTGGCACGACCACGACCAGGTGTTCTTCACCCGGAGCCTTGCCGACTCCACCTCCGTGCCCTTCAGATGCGACACATCCAGCTGGAAGAACGACCGCGAGACTCGATTCGACCCGCCGGTCTGGGACTCGTAGCCCACCCGCACGGGGTCCTTGGAGTTCCAGAACGACTGCCCCGGGTACGCCTTGTAGACCCGGGTCCAGTTCCACTTCTGCCGGTCCCCGTAGCCCCAGCTCGGGTCGATGTACACCGGGTAAGTGGTGTCCGCACCAGTCAGCAGGCCCTGGTCCGGAGTGATCGTCAGCGAGTCCGCCGTCAGCTCCGTCGGCATCACCGCGTCCTGCGCGCCCAGACCCGGGTCGAACGCACTGCCGTCGTCTACGGCTCCCACGGTCCCCGCAACCGGTGCGGCGGACTTCGCAGCCGGTGCGGACACCCTCGTGGAGTCCCACATCATCGGCGCCGAGCTGGAGAAGACGACCTGCCCGCCGGGATCCACGGCCGACAGGCTCCCCGTCTCCGGGTCCTTCGCCACCGTGAGCCCGTCGGTGCTGACACCGAACTGCAGACGGGCCAGCTCAGGATTCTGCGCCGCCTGCGGCGTCTTGACCACGAAGACCTGCGAGAAACCCTCCACCTCCGCCTTCAGCTGGAGGTCCACGCCCGCCAGCACCTCGGCGTAAGTGGCGACGTTGCCGTCCAGGGTGGGCCTGGGCAGTGCGTTCGGCCAGGTCAGCGACAGCGACCGGCCGTTCATCGCCCCCTGGATCAGCGGCGCGGTCCCGCCGCCGGAGAACCTCACCGCGACACTGGTCGCCCGGGTGACCACCGACCCGTCCGCGGCAAACTCCAGGGTCGGGTCCGCAGCGATCCAGCCCCCCTCACGCCACAGCCGCACCGGCGTCCCGTGCTCGGCGAGCTTGAACGACCCGTCGGGCTGGGCCCATGTGTCGGAGCTCTCCGACCGCCGGGAGACGACCTCGTACGGCTGGCCCGTCTCGGCGGCCCGCCGCAGCGCGTAGTCCTCATCGCTCAACGACCCGCCAGCGACGGGATCGGTAATGGACGCCGGGCTCACGGCCACCCCGGGCGGCACCTGCGACGTGAGGGCGGTTGCGGGCACGGCCGCCATGATCGAGGTGATCATGGCGCCAGCCACCACGCCCGGTATCAGACGGCCCCTCCTGGGACACCCGAAAGACGACCTTCTTTTCATGGACACCACTAGACATCCTCCCCAAATACGCGTCCAGATTCGTGCGCACCGCCGCTATCCGAACGGCATGACGATTTCGAATTGAGGCGACTCTACAGGTCGATCCAACCCTCATCTCCAGGAATTTTATGCAATGAAAGCGGACAACAAGGAATCCTCGGGAAAAGTCGATCAACCCAACCTGGCCCACCCTGCCCCAGGGGCCCGCAAGCCGACTACCCGGCAGTAATATGCTGATTAGGCCAGACCTCGAGAACAGGACACATTCGACGAGAAATGAGGAGGACACCACCCTGCACCCCTGATACATTCCACCGGCTTTACCTGTACTCAAAGGGGTGGGAGTAAGTGAGTAAATTTCGAACCATAGGGTGGGCTGTGGCTTTGTCCACGGTGATGGCAGTGGGACTGCTACCGTCCACCTCATTAGCACTGGCGGAACAGGACCCGGCTGTCAACGCTTCGCTGCCGGGCCTGAAGCAGCCGAAACCCGTACCGGTCAAGCTGGTCGAGGCAGGGGGACCCAAACGTCCGGACATCGGACGGGTCAAGGCCACGGCCCACGCCACCTGGCCGGCGCCCGGTACGAGGACCGTCGGCGTCTCCGCGCGACACGCGCTGGGCGGCACCCCGGGGGTGGTGGACCAGCTCCCCGTGTCGGTGTACGCGGTTCCCGAGGCTGTCTCGAAGGCATCCCGGTCGCAGGGCGACAGAAAGTCATCAGCTCTGGGCAGGGCTCAGATCTCGGTGAAGTCCCGTGCCACGGCGCAGAAGGCCGGGGTGGACGGTCCGCTGTTCACGGTCGGCAGGGCCGATGCGGTCTCCATCGCGGGTCAGACGGGCGTCAGTCTCGACTATTCAGCCTTCAAGGACACCTACGGTGGTGACTGGGCTGCGCGGCTACGCCTGGTCCAGCTGCCGTCCTGTGTGCTGACGACTCCCGAGAAGCCTGGATGCCGGACGGCGAGACCGCTCAAGACGGTCAACGACACGAAGGGCCGCACCCTCAGCGCCGTCGCACCGGTTCCCCCTGCTGTCTCCGGAGCATCTCGGGCAGCGGCGGGGGTTACGGTGCTGGCCGCGACGGCCGGCGCCTCGGGCACGAGTGGTTCCTTCGCGGCAACTTCGCTGGAGCCGTCGGGCTCCTGGAGCGCGGGCGGTTCCACGGGCGGCTTCTCCTGGAGCTACCCGGTGAGCACCCCCACCGTCCCAGGCGGTCTCAAGCCCGGTGTGACGCTCGGCTACAGCTCGCAGGCCGTCGACGGCCGCACCTCCGCCTCCAACAACCAGGCGGGCTGGATCGGTGACGGCTGGGGCTACGAGCCCGGCTACATCGAGCGCCGGTACAAGTCCTGCGAGGACGACAAGGCCGGTGGCACCAACACCACCAAGGTGGGCGACCAGTGCTGGTACAGCAACAACGCCACCCTCTCGCTCGGCGGTAAGACCACCGAGCTCGTCTTCGACGCGTCCAAGGGCTGGCGTCCGACGTCCGACGGCGGCGAGAAGATCGAGAAGCTCAGCGGCGCCGACAACGGCGACAAGGGCACGGGTGACATCGCGGGCGAGGGTGAGTACTGGAAGGTGACCACGCTCGACGGCACCCAGTACTTCTTCGGCAGGCACAAGCTCCCCGGGTGGGCCACGGGCAACACCGTGACCAACTCCACGCTGAGCGCACCCGCCTTCGGGAACCACACCGGTGAGCCCTGCGCCACTTCCTCCTTCGCCACCTCTTGGTGCCAGCAGGCATGGCGCTGGAACCTCGACTACGTCGTGGACCCGAGCGGCAACGCGATGGCCTACTTCTGGAAGAAGGAGACCAACAACTACGGCCGCAACGTCAACGCCACCACCGGGGCCGCGACGAAGACGCCGTACGACCGGGGCAGCTACCTGGAGCGCATCGAGTACGGCCTCCGTGACAGCGCGCCGTACGCGGCCAAGGCCATGGGCAAGGTGACCTTCACCTCCAAGGAGCGCTGCGACAAGAACTGCACCTTCGACGTGTCCAACGCCGTCAACTGGCCGGACACCCCGCTCGACCTGCACTGCAAGGACACAGCGACGGAGTGCAAGGGGCTGTACTCGCCGAGCTTCTGGTCGAGCATGCGGCTCACCGGGATCTCGACGCAGGTCCTCACCTCCGGCGCCTACGCGGACGTCGACTCCTGGCAGCTGACACAGACCTTCCCGCCCTCGGGCGACGGCATCTCCACCCCCATGTGGCTGCAGTCGATCAAGCGCACCGCCAAGGAGGGCACCGCAGTCGCCGACGTCCCGGCGATCACCTTCGTCCCGGTGCAGATGCCCAACCGCGTCGACAAGCTGAGGAACGACCTGGCCCCGTTCATCCGCATGCGGATGTCGCAGATCGTCACGGAGTCCGGCGGCGCCATCGGCGTCGACTACCACACCCCGGACTGCACCGCGGCCTCGCTGCCGCCGACCGACGACACCAACGGCACCCGCTGCTACACGGTGAAGACGATCATCAACGGCCCGACGCCCGAGCACGACTGGTTCAACACCTACCCCGTGAAGCGGGTCACGGAGAGCGACAACGTCTCCGCCACCCCCGACACCGTCACCGAGTACACCTACGTCGGCGGCGCCGAGTGGGCCAAGAGCGAGGACGAGTTCACCAAGGCGGACAACCGCACCTACGCCCTTCCCCGCGGCTACCACCTCGTCCAGACCCGCACCGGCGCGGGCTTCGACAAGAAGACCCTGTCCGAGGCGCGGTACTTCCGCGGCATCGACGGGGTCCCGGTCAAGAACTCCGACGGCGTCGGTGTCACCGACCGCGAGCAGTTCGCGGGCATGCTGCGCGAGACCACCGCGTACGACGGCGACGGCGGCCCCCTCGTCAGCGCGTCCTCGTACACGCCCTGGCGCTCGGCCGTCACCGCCACGCGCACGCGCCCCGGACTCACCGCCCTCGAGGCGTACATGACCGGCACCCAGACCGAGGAGACCCGGGTCAAGGTCACCGGTGGTGAACGCACCACGCGGACGGTCAAGGGCTTCGACTCCTACGGTCTGGTGAGCACGCTCTCCGAACTGGGTGACATCAGCAAGCCCGGCGACGAGAAGTGCACCACCACGACCTACGCCCGCACCGGCACCTCCACGATCCTGGACAAGGTGTCCCGGAGCGAGACCGTCGCCGTGGCCTGCGACGAGACCGTTTCGCGTCCCGCGGACGTGATCGACGACGTCCGCACCTACTACGACGGCCTGGCCCTGCACACGGCCCCCACCAAGGGCCTCGTCACCAAGTCCGAGCGGATCAACGGCGACGGCAACGGCTACGAGGTGACCTCCTCCACACCCAGCACCTGCGGCACCGGGGGCACCCAGCTCTGCTACGACATCTACGGCCGCCAGCTCGCCTCGGCCGACACCTACGGCAAGGTGAGCCGCAGCAGCTTCACCCCGCCCACCGGAGAGGTCCCGACCGGGAGCGTCCTCACCAACCCGCTCAGCCACACGGTCACCACCGTCCTCTCGCCGCGGCGCGGCCTGCCCACCAAGGTCACCGACGCCAACGGGAAGGTCACCACGACCGTCTACGACCCGCTGGGCCGGGTCACCAAGGCATGGCTGCCGTCCCGGCCCCAGGCCGCCTACCCCACCTCGCCCAACTTCCAGTACGAGTACCTCCTCCGCAACAACGGGCCGGTCATCACCACGGTGAAGACCCTCAGCCACGACAACCAGTACCGCACCAGCTACACCTTCCAGGACGGCCTGCTGCGCGCGCTGCAGAGCCAGGAGGAGTCCCCCGACCGGGCCGGCCGCCTGATCACCGAGGTCTTCTACAACACCCGCGGCGAGGCGGTCACCAACTCCGGCACATACTTCGCCACCGGCGCCGCCGAACCGGTCCCGGCGACCGGCAAGGAGACCCAGTACCCGTCCTCCACCCAGACCGAGTTCGACGGCCTCGGACGGCCCACGGCGGTGATCGCCAAGCGCTACACCGACGAGGAGAAGCGGACCACCACCACCTACGAAGGTGACGCGACCACCGTCGTCCCGCCGGCCGGCGGCATCGCCACCACGACCGTGGTCGACGCCCTCAACCGCACCGTCGAACTCAAGCAGTACACGAACGCGGCCCGCACCACCTCCCAGAGCACCAACTTCACCTACGACACCAAGGGCCGACTGGCGAAGGTCGTGGACCCGGCCGGCGCCAAGTGGACGTACCAGTACGACATCCGCGGCCGCCAGACCACCGCCGTCGACCCCGACAAGGGCAAGACCGTCACGGCGTACGACAAGGGCGACCGCCCCACGGACGTCACCGACGCGCGCCTGATCACGCTCCACACCGAGTACGACGCCCTCGGACGCCGCACCTCTCTGAGCAAGGGCACCAAGACCCTCGCCACCTGGAGCTACGACCCGACCGGCGCCAAGGGCCAGCCCTGGAAAGCCACCCGCAACGACGACGCGGGCAAGTCCTGGGTCACCGAGACCGCCGGCTACAACAACGCCTACCAGCCCACGGTCACCAGGTTCACCGTCCCGGACTCCGAGGACGGCCTGAAAGGCACCTACGAGTGGTACACCTCGTACAACGACAACACCGGCCAGGTCCTGGACGTCGAACACCCGAAGCTGGCCGACCTGCCCTATGAGCTGGTCAGCAACGGCTACACCGCGGTCACCGGCCTCCTGGACACCGTCGGCACCATGACCGAGACCAGCAGCGCCACACTCGTCTCCGACATGACCTACGACCACTACGGCCGCCCGATCCGCACGGAGTACGGCGAGTTCGGCCGGCACCTGTGGACCACCACGCAGTACGACGAACACACCGGCCAGGTCACCAACGCGTTCACCGACCGCGACACCGCACCCCAGCGCGTCGAGGACAACTCCTACACCTACGACCCCGCAGGCAACATCACCCGCGTCACCACCGGAAACGGCCAGGACACGGCACGAACCACCGACACCCAGTGCTTCACCCTGGACTCCCTGCGCAGGATCACCGAAGCCTGGACCAACACCGCCACCACCTGCGCCACCGCCCCGTCCGCGAGCGTGGTCGGCGGACCGGACGCCTACTGGACCAGCTACACCTACGACCCGGTCGGCAACCGTGACACCGAGATCCAGCACAAAACCCCCTCGGGACCGGCCGCGGACATCACCCGCAACTACACCGACCCCCAGGCCGGCAAGCACAACCTGCCCTCGGTGACCCAGACCGGCCCCGAACCGCGCACCGACACCTACACCTACGACGCGGCAGGCAACACCGAGACCCGCAAGATCGGCACCACCGACCTGGAGTCACTGGTCTGGGACGACGAGGGACACCTCAAGTCCACCACCAAGGTCACCGACACCACCAGCTACCTGTACGACACCACCGGACAGCGCCTCCTGCGCAAGGACTCCACCGGCACCACCCTCTACCTTCCCGGGGGCAACGAACTCCACCGGGACAAGAACGGCACGGTCACCGGCACCCGCTACTACGGCGGGGTGGCCATGTACAAGAGGGGCAAGCTCACCTTCCTCCTCAACGACCACCACGGCACCGGCACCACCCAGGTGGCGGCCAACGCCACCCAGACCGTCACCCACCGCAGGACCACCATCTTCGGCGGACCGCGTGGCACCCAGTCCCCGGACTGGATCGGCGACAAGGGCTTCGTCGGCGGCACCAAGGACCCCGACACCACCCTCACCCACCTGGGCGCCCGGGAGTACGACCCCGCCATCGGCCGATTCATCAGCGTCGACCCCATCCTCGACCTGAACGACCCCCAGCAGTCCCAGGGCTACAGCTACGGCAACAACAACCCCGTCTCCTTCAGCGACCCGACGGGCCTCCGCCCGGACGGCCCCGTCGGCGGAGCCGACTACAACGACAAGCGAGAGACAACCGGGTCGGGCCACTACAACGGTTCCGAAGGCAGCACTTGGTTCCTCGACCGCAGTGGCGGCTGGAGCTACCGCTACCGACAGAACATCGGCACGTTCAAGGCGTCGCAGACCATCTGGTCCGACCGCGCCACGTCCAAGGGCCGCGGCAAGTCGACACAGATGAAGTTCGTCGACAACCCGCCCCCGCCCGTCACCTTCTACAGCCGGTACATCGGCCCGGTCATCGGTGCCGTCGTCCTTCCCGACGTTGAAGCGTGGTCCGACTGCTTCGGCGACGGAGCCGCCTCGCAATGCGCATGGGCAGCGACCGACGTTCCCCTCCTCAAGCCACTCAAGGGCCTCAAGCTCCTCAAGGGACTCAAGGGCGGCGAAAAAATAGAGGACGCGGCCGAGGTCGCGGGCAAGACATGCCCGGTCGGGAAGCACAGCTTCCTCCCCGGCACCAAGGTCCTGCTCGCCGACGGATCGTCCAAGAACATCGAGGACATCACCGAAGGCGACACAGTCCTGGCCACCGACCCGGACACCGGAGAGACACGCGGCCAGAAGGTCCTCAAGGTCATCCGCACCGAAGAGGACAAAGACTTCACCGAACTCACGGTGAAGACCGCGACGGGAAGCACGAAGCTCGCCGCGACGGACACCCACCCCTTCTGGTCCACGAACCTGAAGAAGTGGATCGACGCGGGCACGGCCACGGCAGGCATCACCCTCCGCACCCCCGACGGCACCACCGCCGAAGTCACCGCGGTCCGCCACTACACGAAGCAGCAGCGGACATTCGACCTGACGGTCGACAGAATCCACACGTACTATGTGCTCGCTGGCCAGACCCCGGTGCTGGTACACAATAGTGGGTGCGACCTTTTCCCCAATACGATGCCAGGAACTCTCGATAGGGAGCTGGCCCTAGGGGAAAGGTTGGGCGTAACGCCGTCCGGCCCTGGGTCTGCCGGATTTGACTCCGCAGTGAGTTCCGGGGCCATCAAGTGGGCAGTTAAGGAGGACGGGAGTCTCGTGATCATTCCGAAGTTCGTCAACGGCCAAGAGATTTCACACTCGGTTCTCAGCCGAGGTTCACCGGTCCGTGCTGCCGGCGAGGCTGATATCGCTGGCTCATCGGGAGACGGGTTCTTCGGGTTGGATATCAACAACCATAGCGGTCACTTCCTGCCATCTAGCGAGAGTCTGCAAATCGGCAGGGATGCATTCGCTGCGGCGGGAGTTCACTTCTGATGAGCAGACTTGATGATCTGTCATCGCTCGACCTGCGGTCGCTCTCCGAGGTCCTGGCTGCACACGCTCTGGCAATCTCTGACCTGGGGCATGGACAGTGGCTCGGGGTCGTTGAACTCATGACGATGCGCCTCACTGACGAGTGTGGCTCCCTTAAGGCGGAGTCCTGGGCCGCCTCTTCGTCGGCGCTGGCCTACGCTCTCGAAGCTGCGGTGACCTCGGGCTCTATCGATCAGCGCGAGAGCGTGATTCGCCGCCTCAATCTCTCTGTAGCACTCCTTCAGCAGGTTCCGCCGAATGTCGAAGTTGACATTCTGAATCCGGGCCATCTGATCGATCTTCTATTTCAAGAGCTTCCGATGTCGGCCGATGAGGCTCGCAACCTGTCGGTCGATTGGCGCTCTCTCGACATTGCGCAGATTCGAATTCTGCGGGCTGTCAAAAATCTCGTTTCGCCTGCTCTCAGTCTCGCGAGACTGGCGTCCAAAGGAGAGGTCGACGGGCGGTTGAAAGCGTGGGAAGAAGTCTTTCCTTCCCTTCCGTAAGTAGCTAACCAAGAGGCCCCTCCAGAACGAATTCTGGCGGGGCTTCGTGGCGTCTTGACGGCAACAGTTGACGGCAACGCCAGCGGATGGGTATTGCACGAAGCGGCGGATCGTTGCCGTCGTCGAGTTCGGCGGTGCCGTCTCCAAGGGATCGGAGGGCGTTGCTGAGAGCGTCGATGGCTTGGCACTGGAGGCGGAATCGGACGTGGGCGTACATCGTGGCAGTTGCGCCGATGTGGGCGTGGCCGAGGAGCTCCTTGATGACGACGAGTTCGACTCCCTGCTCCAAAAGCAGAGTCGCTGCCGAGTGTCGGTCCGCCGCACTGACCTCCAGCTCCCGGCCGTCCGGGAACAGGTGGAGGAAGTCCTCCACGGTGTCGACCCAGTGGCAGATACGCGCCGAGAGGTTCATGCGCATCGCAGTGGACAGCATGTCGGCCGACGGTTTTTGCGTGATCAGCCAGAGCCGGACGCCAAACTTGGCGCCCTGCCCGACGATGACCAGCAGTTGGCCCTCGAAGCGTTCGCGAGTTTTACGGTCGGAGTGGCGGGTATAGTTGGCGACCTCGTCGATCACGACCACAAGGAGCAGCAGATCCTCGCTGAAGGTGGTGATGCGGTCGATGCGCAGCCATGCGTATCGGAGGCTTTTTCGCTGGACGTGACAACCCTTGGAGCGGAACCGCGGGCGGAAAGTGCGCGCGGATAAAATACTCGGACCCCTACCTAGGGGAGGGCGGGGTCATGGGTCCCGATGGAAGAGCTGTGACATTCTAATACGGCGCGGACCGGTGAGAGGATGATCCGTTGTCGGATTTCATGGAGGACTACGCTCTCTGGCGACGCCTGCCGTTCCCCAGCCTGCGCCGCGGCGGGAATCTCTTGCACGCGGGAGAGAACCTCGCGCTCATCCATGGCGATCTGGCTCTCGCTGACGGACATGTGACCCAGGTGATCCTGCTTGTGGACGAGGGGATATTCAGGCCGAGCCACGCGGACGTCATGGGGTTACTCGAAGGGGTCATGTCTCGCTTGAGATGTTTCAGCGAAGGCATGACGGCCGAAGAGCGAGAAGTCGCCGACTCCCATTATCGATACGCGGCCCTGCTGCATCGAATCTACAGTGAATTTCTGCGCGTAGGAGCTTCGCCCACTACCTGACCAGCAGAGAATTCTGAAGAGCCGCTCACAGCCCGTGGGCGGCTTCTTCGCCTCCGTCGGAGTCTCTTTGCCTGCGACCGCTGCGCTGACCCAGATGTGGAACAGCGAGCATTTTCAGCGATGTCTCTCCAGGGTGAGGACGGCTTCGGTGATGACGCCCATGCGGCTGGGGCTGATGCGGGATCTGCGGGAGATTTGCCAGGACTTGAGCCGTTCCATGCCTCGTTCGACGTGTGCACGGGCCGGCCCCGGACAGGACCCGGTTCCTGGTCCGCTCGGTGAGAGTGAGTTCATCTCCTGTCGAGCGGCGCTGAGCGGTGGTGACCCAGCCGCCCGCACCGATGTGGGCCGTGTCGGCGAGGATCGGGACGCCCTGGCGTTCGCAGATCCGGAGGATCTTGTGGATGCGGGCTGCCGTCAGGTCGTGGGTCCGGCCCGTCATTGCCGGCGACAGCCACAGGATCTCGTCGGCTGGGTCGGTGACGACCTGCACGTTCACACCGTGCCGCTGGTGTTTTGCCGAGTAGTCGGCCCGGCCGTCGCCAACTCGGTCGCACTCTGCGAGTGTGCCGTCCAGGAGGACGAAGTCCGGATCGTGCTCGCGCAGCGTCTTCAGTGGGCCCGGAGGCTGCTGCGAGCAGGCTGGTGACGGAGGTAACGCAGGCGTGGGCGGTGCCGACGGATGTCCTGAAGGCCGCCGCGAGACGGGCGGGGGTGTCGTGGCGGCACAGGTACACGAGTGCGGCCAGCGCACGGCGGTGCGGAGGGAGTCTGCACCGCCTGTCACCCTCACAGGTGACGACGAGCAGTGTGACCCACTCGATCAGGGCGTGGGGTAGGTCGAGTGCGGCAGGACACGGGACCCACAGGGCTCCTGTACTGCTGAGTCGAGACGTCGAACACCTCTCAACGGCACGGGAGCCCTGTCCGTTGCACGCCCCGACCGCACACGCCCCGTCACCCGATCAGCGTGCCCACTGATCGGGTGAAGCAGGCCCGAAGGCCCGGCTCACCTGCCCGGCGTCTCGTCCCCCACGGCCCACAGGGAGCGGACGTGGCCCAGGTGGCGGGTGATGCAGGCTTCGGCGCCTTCGGCGTCCCCGGCGAGCATCAGGTCGAGGAGTTCCAGGTGTTCCTCGGCCGAGGGGATGAGGTCGCCGCGCTCGTCGAGGGCGGTGAGCCCGTACAGGCGGGAGCGCTTGCGGAGGTCGCCGACGGTCTCGACGAGGCGTTCGTTGCCCGCGAGGCCGAGCAGGGTGAGGTGGAAGAGCCGGTCGGCCTCCAGATAGCCGATGAGGTCGTGGTCGCGGGCGGCGCGCACGATCTCCTCCGCGACGGGCCGCAGGGCCTCCAGGTCCTCGCGGGCCGCGGTGCGGGTGACGAGGACGACCGTCGGGATCTCGATGAGCGCGCGGATCTCGGTGAACTGGTCGAGGTCCCGCTCGTCGACCTCGGTGACCCGGAAGCCCTTGTTGCGGACGGGCTCGACCAGGCCCTCACGGGCCAGGTCGAGCATCGCCTCGCGGACGGGGGTGGCGGAGATCCCGAAGTCCTCGGCCAGGGTGGGCGCCGAGTACACCACGCCCGGACGCAGCTCGCCGGAGATCAGGGCGGCGCGCAGGGCATGGGCGACCTGGTCGCGCAGCCGCTCTCGGGAGGCGTTCAGGTCGCGGTGGGTCAGGTGCCCCATGACGGTGGTGGTCCCTTCGGTTCGGTCTCCTTCACCACCGTACGATGTCATGTCGCGGCGCCCTCGGGTGCCAGGGTGTAGGTCCGGGACGAGGTGTAGAACTCCAGGGCCGCCCCGCCCTGCTCCTTGGGGCCGTGTCCGGACTGCTTGGAGCCGCCGAACGGCAGGTGGAAGTCGACGCCGGTGGAAGGGGCGTTGACCCGGATCATGCCGGTGTCGAGCAGGTCAAGACCGTACAGGGCCGCGTCGAGGCTCCCGGTGTGGACCGAGGTGACGAGGCCGTACGGCACCGCGTTGGTGATCCGTACCGCGTGGGCGAGGTCGTCGGCGGGCAGCAGGGCCGCGACGGGCCCGAACACCTCCTCGTTGAGCAGCCGGTGGCCCGGCGGGACCTTCTCGACCAGGGTCGGGGCCGCGTACCAGCCGGGGGCGTCGGGGACGGTGGCGCCGGCGAGGGCGGAGAGGCCCTGCCAGGCGTCGGCGACCCGGTGACGGGCGCTCTCGTGGACGAGCGGACCGCAGACGGTGGCCGGATCGGCGGGGTCGCCGACCCGGATCGCCCGGAAGGCCTCCGCGAGGGCTTCGCGGAGCGGTTCGAGGGCGGCGCCGACCGCGACGACCCGGCTGGTGGCGGTGCACTTCTGGCCCGCGAACCCGGCGACGGCGGCGGCGATGTGGGCGGCGGCCCTGCCGATGTCGGCGTCGGGCAGGACGATCGCCGCGTTCAGTCCGCCCATCTCGGCCTGGGCGGGGATGCCCCGGGCCGTCGCCGCGCGCGCCACGGCCCGGCCGACGGGGGTGGAGCCGGTGAAGGAGACCACGTCGGCGGCGGAGACGAGCGCGTTGCCCTCGGTGGCGCCGCCGGGCAGCAGGGTGAACACCCGCTCGGGCAGGGCCCGTCCGATGATCTCGGCGAGCCGCTGTGCGCAGGCGGTGGCCTCGGGGGCGGGCTTGAGGACGACCGCGTTGCCGACCGCGAGCGCCGGGGCGGCCTTCCAGCTCGGGATGGCGAAGGGGAAGTTCCAGGGGGTGACGAGTCCGGCGACGCCGTACGGGCGGCGCCGGCTGAGGAGCAGCCCGGCGCCCGCCGCCGTCTCGTGGACGGCGCCGGTCGGCTGGTAGGGGGCCTGGGCGTAGTAGCGCCAGATGGCGGCGGCGCGGGCGATCTCGGCCCTGGCCTCGGTGAGGGGCTTGCCGACCTCGCGGACGGCGAGCGCGGCGAGTTCCCCGGCCTCGGCCTCCAGCGCCGTGGCGACCGCACCGAGGGCGGCGGCGCGGGCGGCGGCCCCGCCGCGCAGCCAGCCGGGCTGGGCGGTGCGGGCCCGTTCGACGGCGTCGGCGGCGGCGAAGGCGCCGGGGGCCCGCAGGCTCACGACGATGTCGTCGGGGTCGGCCGGGTTGCGGGAGACGAGGGTGGATGCGTCGGTGGTCACAGGAGGAAGCCTCCGGGGAAGGGGTCGTCCGGGTCGAGGAAGTACTGGGCGGTGCCGGTGATCCAGGCGCGGCCGGTGACGGTCGGGACGACGGCGGGCAGGCCGCCGACCTCCGTGTCCGCGACGAGGCGGCCGGTGAACCGGGTGCCGATGAAGGATTCGTTGACGAAGTCGCGGTCGAGCGGGAGTTCGCCCCTGGCGTGCAGCTGGGCCATGCGGGCGCTGGTGCCGGTGCCGCACGGGGAGCGGTCGAACCAGCCGGGGTGGATGGCCATGGCGTGCCGCGAGTGGGTGGCGTCGGAGCCGGGGGCGGTGAGGTAGACGTGCTTGAGTCCGGCGATCTCGGGCCGGGTCGGGTGCACGGGCCGGTCGGGGGAGGCGTTGATCGCGTCCATCACGGCGAGTCCGGCGGCGAGGAGGTCGTCCTTGCGGTCGCGGTCGAAGGGCAGTCCGAGCTCGTCGAGGGAGACGAAGGCGTAGAAGTTGCCGCCGAAGGCGAGGTCGTAGCCGACCTTCCCGAGGCCGGGGACGTCCACGGCGCGGTCCAGGGCGACGCTGAAGGCGGGCACGTTGGTGAAGGTGGCGGACTTCGCGGCGCCGTCCTCCACCAGGACGTCGACGGAGACGAGACCGGCCGGGGTGTCGAGCCGCACGGTGGTGACGGGTTCGGTCACCGGGACCATGCCGGTCTCGACGAGGACGGTGGCGACCCCGATGGTGCCGTGGCCGCACATCGGCAGCAGGCCCGACACCTCGATGTAGAGGACCCCGTAGTCGGCGTCGGGGCGGGTGGGCGGCTGGAGGATCGCGCCGCTCATCGCCGCGTGGCCGCGCGGCTCGAACATCAGGAGCGTCCTGAGGTGGTCCAGGTGCTCGATGAAGTGGAGCCTGCGCTCGGCCATGGTGGCGCCGGGTACGACACCGACGCCGCCGGTGATGACCCGGGTGGGCATGCCCTCGGTGTGGGAGTCGACGGCGTGGAAGACGTGACGCGTACGCACGGAGTTCCTTTCGGTGGGCGGGCGGGACGGCCGGGCGGCCGGTGGCCGGGGGTGTCCCCGGCGACCGGCCCGGCGGCCGGGGTCGTCAGCGGTGGCCGTCGGCTACGGCCTTCTCGCTGGCGGTGCGCACGGCGGCCTCGGTGGCGCCGACGAGCGGGAGCCTCGGGGGCCGGGAGCCGCCGCCCTTGCGTCCGGCGATGTCCATGGAGAGCTTGATGGACTGGACGAACTCGACCTTGGAGTCCCAGCGCAGCAGGGAGTGCAGCGAGGAGTAGAGCGAGCGGGCGGTGGCGAGGTCGCCCGTGACGGCGGCGTGGTACAGCTCGGCGCAGCTGGCGGGGAAGGCGTTGGGGTAGCCGGCGATCCAGCCGACGGCACCGGCCAGGGCCAGTTCCAGGAGGACGTCGTCGGCGCCGATCAGGAGGTCGAGCTCCGGGGCGAGTTCGGCGATCTCGTACGCCCGGCGGACGTCGCCGCTGAACTCCTTGACGGCCACGATCGAGCCCTCGCCGTGGATCCTGGCGAGGAGGGCGGGGACGAGGTCCACCTTGGTGTCGATGGGGTTGTTGTAGGCGACGACCGGGATGCCGGTCCGGGCCACGTCGGCGTAGTGGGCGACGACGGCGCGCTCGTCGGCGCGGTAGGCGTTGGGCGGCAGCAGGAGGACCGAGCCGCAGCCCGCCTCGGCGGCCTGCTCGGCCCAGCGGCGGGACTCGGCGCTGCCGTAGGCGGCGACGCCGGGCATGACGCGGGCGCCGTCGCCCGCGGCCTCGACGGCGGTGCGGACGACCCGGGAGCGCTCGTCGGGGGTGAGGGTCTGGTACTCGCCGAGGGAGCCGTTGGGGACGACGCCGTCGCAGCCGTTGGCGATGAGCCAGGCGACGTGCTCCGCGTAGGCGTCGTAGTCGACGGAGAGGTCTTCCCTGAAGGGCAGGGTGGTGGCGACCATGATTCCGCGCCAGGGGTGTTCGGTGGTCCAGGCGGTGGTGGCGTTCATCTCGACGACCTTTCTGTAAGGTGTGACATTTTACTAGGGGAGGTAGGGAAGCCCGCAAGGGGTTTCCATGGACTTTCGAGGTTTCCCCGCGGGGCCGGACGGGGGTCCGGTGGGACTCGTACGCCCCTGCCCGGTTACGCACCGGGACGGGGGGTTGTGGCCGGTACTCGCCGGTCTCGACGGGTATCGGCTGGTCGTTGAGGGGTCGGACGGGTAGGCCCGACCCTTGGGGCCGGACGGTTGCCGTCCGGCCTCGCGGGGGCGTCCGGCCTCGCGGGGGCGTCTGCGCTCCGCCGGGGCTTCGCCGAGGACCGCCGCCGGGAGGTCTCCCCGGGTCTCGGGAGACGGCTCCGTGAGGGCCTCGGGTACGTGTGCCCTCCGCGCGATCCCGGCGGACTCCCGGGTGGGTGGGCTCCACGATCCCAGCGGACCGGTGCTCCTTGAGGCCTCGGCGGAACCCCCGGGAGCTGCCGCCCCGCGAGGGTCCTACCTGGTCACGGGCGGTGGCTCGGCAGGGGCGTCCAGCGCCGCGAGCGCCGACAGCGGTACGGGCACGGCGAGCGGACGGCGTTCGGCGGGCGGTTCGGGGGCTCCTCCCTGGGCCGCCAGACAGGCCACGGCCGTCCCGCACATCCGGCCCTGGCACCAGCCCATCCCGGCCCGGGTGAGGAGCTTCACGGTACGGGCGTCCCGCGCGCCCAGTTCGTCGACCGCCTCGCGGACGCGGCCCGCCGGGACCTCCTCGCAGCGGCAGACGTCCGTCGTGTCGGTCAGCCAGCCGGTCCAGCCGGGCCCCGGGGCGTGCGCGGCGGACATCACGTCGGCGAAGGCGCGCATCCGGTCCCGGCGGCGGCGCAGCGCGCCCACGGCGGGACCCCCGGTGCGGCGCCCCAGGAGACGGGCGGCGATCGTCCGGCCCGCCAGTTCCCCCTCGGTGCGGGCGAGTTCCGCGCCGCCCACGCCGCCGGTCTCCCCCGCCGCCCACAGCCCCGGCACCGAACTCTCCTGGGACTCGTCCAGGGCGAGGCCGAGGGTCCCGTCGGGCAGGGCGCGGGTGGCGCAGCCGACGGCGGTGGCCAGCTCGATCTGGGGCACGAGCCCGTGCCCGACCGCGAGGGCGTCGCACACGATCCGGCGGCCCGTCCCCGGCAGTGGCCGCCAGTCGCGGTCCAGCCGGGAGACCGTGACGGCCTCCACCCGGTCGGTGCCGTGCACCTCGGTCACCGCGCTGCGGGCCCGTACCGGCACCCGGTGGCGGACCAGGGCCGCGCCGTGCGTCAGGGCCTCGACGGCCTTGTGCGGGTTGGTGACGAGGGCGCGGGGCGTCCGGGCGTACCGCAGGTACCCGGCCGCCTCGACCACGGCGGGGACGCGGGCGCCCGCGGCGGCGAGGGAGGAGGCGACGGCGAGCAGCAGGGGTCCGCTGCCCGCCACGACGACGCGGCGGCCGGGCAGGACGAGCCCGGACTTGAGCATGGCCTGGGCGCCTCCGGCGCCGACGACGCCGGGCAGGGTCCAGCCGGGGAAGGGCAGTTGGCGTTCGTAGGCCCCGGTGGCGAGGAGCAGGGCGCGGGCCCTGATCCGTACGGGCGCCTCGTCGGCCCCGTCGGCGCCGGTGAGGGCGTGCGCGGTCCAGGTGCCGTCGGGCTCCCGTACGACGGACCACACGTGATGGCCGGTCAGGTGCTCGGCCCCGCTGCCCGCGAGGCGGCGGCGCAGGTCGGTGAAGGCGGACCAGTCGTGGTGCAGCGCTTCGGGCCGGACGGCGCCGAGGGCGGGCGCGGGATGCCGGTAGAACTGGCCGCCGGGCTGGGTGGAGGAGTCCAGGAGTGCTACGGAGAGGCCGAGTTCGGCGGCGGCGACGGCCCCGGCGAGCCCGGCGACCCCGGCCCCGACGACGACGAGGTCCCGGAGGGGGGCGGAGGTGCCGGGCGGCGGCGTGACGGAGGCCGCGGTGGCGGGGGCCACGACAACAGGTGCCGTGGCGGCGGAGGCCGCGACAACGGGTGCCGTGGCACGGGCCGGAGCGACAGAAGTCGTGGTGTCGGGGGCCGGAGCGACAGGATCCGTGGTGTCGGGGGCCGAGGCGTCCGCCGTCGTGCCCGCTCCCCCGTTCTCAGACGCCGAGGTGGTCATGGCCGTGGCCCTCCTGGGTCGTGACGGTGTCGCCGGGGCGGGCCGGGACCAGGCAGGCGCGGCGGTTGGGGGTGCCGTTGACGGTGGCGAGGCAGTCGTAGCACTGGCCGATGCCGCAGAACGCGCCGCGCGGCCGTCCTCCGTCGCGGGTGGTGCGCCAGGCCAGGATGCCCGCGCCCCACAGGGCCGCGGCGACGGTCTGGCCGGGCAGGACGGTGACCGGGCGGCCGTCGAAGGTGATCTCGAACGGCGGCTCGGGGCGGGCTCCGACCAGGTCGGCGGGGGTACGGGACACGGGCCCTCCTCTCGGGGCGACGGGGTGCGCGGGACGGGCCGCGCGGACGGGTGCGTGAGTCGGGCTACGGGAAGGGTGCGCGGGTCGGCTGCGCGGGTCGGGCCACGGAGGCGGGTGCGCGAGGCAGACCCCGGGGGCGGGGAAGCGGTCAGACCCCGGGGGCGGGGAAGCGGTCGGGGCGGAACGGGTGGATGTCGAGGGGAGGCGCGGTGCCGGTGAGGCAGGCGGCGACGATCTGCCCGGTGGCGGGGGCGAGACCGATGCCCGCGCCCTCGTGTCCGCAGGCGTGCAGGAGGCCGGGGACGCGCGGGTCGGGTCCGACGGCGGGCAGGTGGTCGGGCAGGTAGGGCCGGAAGCCGGGGTAGGCGCGGATGGCCCGTACGGTGCCGAGGACGGGGAAGAGGGCGGTGGCCCCGGCGGCGAGGCGGCGGAGCACCTCGGTGGACAGGCTCCGGTCGAAGCCGACGCGTTCCCTGCTGGCGCCGATGAGGACGGGCCCGGCGGGGGTGCCCTCGACGACGGCGGAGGTCTGGAGGGCGGCGGAGCCGCTGGCGACGTCGGCCACGTAGTCGGCGGCGTACACCTTGTGGCGGACGACGCGGGGCAGGGGTTCGGTGACGAGGACGAAGCCCCGGCGGGGCAGGACGGGGAGGTGGACGCCGGCGAGCGCGGCGACGGCGCCGCCCCAGGTCCCGGCGGCGTTGACGACGTGGGGAGCGTGGAGTTCGCGGGTGGCGGTCCGTACCCCGCGGACCGCTCCGTCCGCGCCGGTGAGGAGCGCGGTGACCTCCTCACCGAGCGCGAGCCGGACCCGGCCGCCCGCGCCGCCGAGCAGCCGCGCGGCGGCGTGGGCGGGCATCACCTGGGCGTCCTGCGGGTAGTGGAAGCCGCCGGTGAGGCCCGGTGCGAGATGGGGCTCCAGATCGTGGAGCCGGTCCCCCGGCACCTCGTGGGCGACGACACCGGCCTTCCGCTGCCGGGCCGCGAAGACGCGGAGGGCGTCCATCCCGGTCTCCCCGGAGGCGACCACGAGCCCGCCCTTGGCCTCGTACTCGACGGACGGCGGGAGCCGGTCGGCGAGTTCGGTCCACAGCGCCGTGGACAGGAGGGCCAGGTCGAGTTCGGGGCCGGGCTCCTTGTCGGAGACCAGGAGGTTGCCCTCGCCCGCACCGGTCGTGCCGCCCGCGACGGGACCGCGGTCGACGACGGTGACGGTGAGGCCGGAGCGGGCCGCGTAGTGGGCGCAGGCTGCGCCGACCATGCCGGCGCCGATGACGATGACGTCCGAGGTTTCTCTCGTGGGCACGGCAGTAATATTTCACATTGCACTAGACCTGCCAAGACCCCGGAACGGAGCATCTCCGATGACGGGGCGGCCGGGGAACGGCCCCCGGACACGGATCCGTAACGTCCTTCCCGATGCCTTGTCAGTGCAATTTCACATTACTATGTTACCGGTCACATTCCAGCTCGCACCTCGGCGCACACCCTGGCCCGCGGCTGTCCCCCTGCTCCCCGGAGTGACCACCCATGAAGAAGCGCACCCGCACCCTGGCCACCGCCCTGGTGACGACCCTGGCCCTCGGCGCGACCGGCTGCTCCGGCGCCGCGAAGACCGGCGGCGAGCGCCCCGGCAGGAACCCCGCGACCGCCAACCTCGGCACGGTCCTCGGCGGCACCCCGCAGAAGGGCGGCACCCTCACCGTCCTGTCCAACCAGGACTTCACCCATCTCGACCCCGCCCGCAACTGGGTCATGGGCGACATGGACTTCGGCACCCGCCTGCTCTACCGCACCCTCGTGACCTACCGCGCCGCGGCCGGCCCCCGGGGCAGCGAGCTCGTCCCGGACCTCGCCGAGAACCTCGGCGTCCCCTCCAACGGCGCCAGGACCTGGACCTTCACCCTCAAGCCCGGCCTGAAGTACGAGGACGGCACCCCGATCACCTCGCGGGACGTCAAGCACAACGTCGAACGGTCCTTCTCCCCCGACCTGCCCGGCGGCCCCGACTACGCGGCCCGCTACCTCGCCGGGGCCGAGGGCTACCAGGGCCCCGCCACCGGCAAGCACCTCGCCTCCGTGAAGACCCCCGACGACCGGACCGTCGTCTTCGAACTCCGCACCCCCTTCGCCGAGTTCCCCTACGCCGCCACCCTGCCCACCTTCGCGCCCGTGCCCCCGGCCCAGGACAAGGGCCCCCAGTACGACAACCGGCCCTTCTCCTCCGGCCCGTACAAGATCGAGAGCTACGCCCGCGACAAGCAGCTGGTCCTCGTCCGCAACACGCACTGGAGCCCCGGCACGGACACCGTCCGCAAGGCGTACCCGGACAGGATCGTCGTCACCATGGGCCTCAAGGCCAACCAGATCGACGACCGGCTCGTCGCCTCCACCGGACCCGACGCCTCCGCCGTCCCCTGGGACAAGCTCCGCCCCGAGTCCACCCCCAAGGTCCTCACCGTGCCCGCCGTCCGGGCGCGCCTGCTCGCCGAGTCGACCAGCTGTACCGAGATGGTCCAGATGCACACCGGCCGCGCGCCCTTCGACGACGTCCGGGTGCGCAAGGCCCTCCAGTACGCCCTGGACCGCGAGGCCGTCCTCACCGCCTCCGGCGGCCCCGCGCTCAACGACCCCGCCACCGCCCTCATGCCCGGCTTCCTCTTCGGCGGCAAGCAGCCCGACACCCTCGGCATCCCGCTCACCGGCGACGTCGACAAGGCCAAGCAGCTCCTGAAGGAGGCCGGGAAGGCCGACGGCTTCAGCACCTCCCTCACCGTCTCCAACGGCGACAAGGCCGTCGGCGAGGCCGTCCAGCAGTCCCTGGGCCGCGCCGGGATCAAGGTCACCATCGAGACCGTCGACCCGTCCGCCTTCTACGACACCATCGGCGACACCAAGAGCCGCACCGACCTCGTCTACACCGGCTGGTGCCCCGACTACCCGTCCGGCTCGACCTTCCTGCCCTTCGTCTTCGACGGCCGGTACATCAAGGAGAAGGGCAACTCCGGCAACCACTCGCTCTTCCGCGACGACGCCACGATGAAGCGCATGGACCAGATCGCGGCCATGCCCGACGCCGTCCTGGCGGGCAAGGCCTGGCGGGAGCTCGACGGACAGATCCTCGCGAAGGCGCCCACCGCGCCCGCCGTCGTCGAGCGCAAGCCCCTGCTCATCGGCACCAACGTCGCCGGAGCCTTCGGCCACATCTCCTACGGCGGCCAGCTCGACTACGCGACGGTCGGCCTCAAGGACCCCTCGAAGAGCGCGAACTGAGAACCGGGCCCGATGACCACCACCTCCGCACCTCCCGCACGCGGTGACGGCGCCCTCAGGCTCGTCCGCGCCGAACTGCGCCGCCGCCCCGCCGCCCGCCTCTCCCTCGGCGTGGTCGCGCTCCTCGCCCTCCTCACCGTGGCCGCCCCGCTGATCGCCCCGCTGGGCGGCTGGGGCCCGGACGAGTTCGACAGGAGCGCCATCGACCCCTACCTCGGCGGCCTGCCCCTCGGGCCGCTCGGCGGGGTCTCCGCCGAGCACTGGCTCGGCGTCGAACCCGTCACCGGGCGCGACCTGTTCGCCCGGGTCGTGCACGGCGCCCAGGTGTCCCTGCTCATCGCCTTCTCCGCGACGGCCATCGTGGTCGTCGCGGGGACGGCGGCGGGCATCGCCGCGGGCTACTTCGGCGGCCGGACCGACACCGTGCTCTCCCGCCTGATGGACCTCACCATGTCCTTCCCCTCCCTCATCTTCATGATCGCGATGATGTCGGTGGCCCGGGACGTCAACCGGATCGTCCTCATGACCGCCGTCATCGGCCTCTTCGGCTGGCCCGGCATCGCCCGCGTCGTCCGCGGCCAGACCCTCTCGCTCAAGCACCGCGAGTACGTCGACGCCGCCCGCGTCGGCGGCTCGGGCCCCTGGCGCATCCTCGTCCGCGAGATCCTCCCGGGCGTCGCGGGGCCGGTCATCGCGTACACCACGCTCATCGTCCCCGGGATGATCGCCACCGAGGCCGCCCTCAGCTACCTCGGCGTCGGCGTCCGCCCGCCCACCCCCTCCTGGGGCCAGATGATCGCCGAGAGCGTCGCCTACTACGACACGGACCCCATGTACTTCGCCGTCCCGAGCCTCTGCCTCTTCCTCACCGTGCTCGCCTTCACCCTGCTCGGCGACGCGCTCCGCGACGTCCTCGACCCCCGGGGAGGCGGCGCGTGACCGCCTACCTCGGCCGTCGTCTCCTCGGTGTGCTCGGCGTGCTCGTCGCCATCGCCGCCGTCACCTTCGCCATCTTCTACGTCCTGCCCTCCGACCCCGCCGCCGCGGCCTGCGGCAAGTCGTGCAGCGCCGAACGGCTGGAGGCCATCCGCGCCAACATGGGCCTCGACGCGCCCCTGTGGCGCCAGTTCGCCGACTTCGTCACCGGCATCTTCACCGGCCGCACCCTGGGCACCGGCCAGTACGCCCTGCGCTGCGACTTCCCCTGCCTCGGCTACTCGTACGAGAACAGCCAGGACGTCTGGGGACTCCTCGTCGACCGGCTCCCGGTCTCCGCGTCGCTCGCCCTCGGCGCCGCCGCCCTGTGGCTGCTGCTGGGGCTCACCGCCGGGGTCACCGCCGCCCTGCGCAAGGACACCCTCACCGACCGGGCCCTGATGGTCGGCGCGGTCGCCGCCGCCTCGCTGCCGGTCTACTTCACCTCGGTGATGCTGATCTACGGCTTCATCAGGACCACCGGGCTGCTCCCCTACCCGCAGTACGTGCCGTTCGGCACCGACCCGCTCTCCTGGGCCTCCAACCTGCTGCTGCCCTGGCTGGCGCTGGCCCTCCTCTACGCCGCCATGTACGCCCGGCAGAGCCGGAGTTCGATGATCGAGAGCATGGCGGAGCCGTACATCCGCACCGCCCGCGCCAAGGGCCTCCCGCGCCGGACCGTGGTCGTCAAGCACGGCCTGCGCGCCGGAATGACCCCGATCCTGACCATCTTCGGCATGGACCTCGGCGGGCTGCTCGCGGGGGCGGTCATCACCGAGTCCATCTTCGGACTCCCCGGCGTCGGACGCCTCTTCTACGGCGCCCTGTCCACCGGAGACCAGCCGGTCGTCCTCGGCGTCACCCTGCTCGCCGCCACCTTCATCGTCGTCGCCAACCTGGCCGTCGACCTGCTGTACGCCGTCGTCGACCCGCGAGTGAGGTACTGATGGCCGACCCCGGCCCCCTCCTGTCGGTACGGGACCTCAGCGTCACCTTCCCGACCGAGCGCGGCCCCGTCCGGGCCGTCGACTCCCTCTCCTTCGACGTGCCGCCCGGCCGGACCCTCGGCATCGTCGGCGAGTCCGGCTCCGGCAAGTCGGTCACCTCCCTCGCCGTCATGGGCCTGCACACCCGCGCCGAGGTCACCGGCTCCGTCACCCTCTCCGGGCGCGAACTGGTCGGGCTGCCCGACCGCGAGCTGAACACCCTGCGCGGGCGCCGGATGGCCATGATCTTCCAGGACCCGCTGTCCAGCCTCCACCCCTACTACACCGTCGGCGAGCAGGTCGCCGAACACCACCGGGTCCACTTCGGCTCCCGGCGCGCCGCCGCCCGCGAGCGGGCCGTGGCGGCGCTCGCGGAGGTCGGCATCCCCGAGCCCCGGCGCCGGGCGGGCGAGTACCCGCACCAGTTCTCCGGCGGGATGCGCCAGCGCGTGATGATCGCGATGGCCCTCGTCTGCGAGCCCGACCTGCTCATCGCCGACGAGCCCACGACCGCCCTCGACGTCACCGTGCAGGCCCAGATCCTGGACCTGATCGCCCGTCTCCAGCAGGACCGGGGCCTCTCCGTCGTCATGATCACCCATGATCTGGGGGTGGTCGCCCGGGTCGCCCACGAGGTGCTCGTGATGTACGGCGGGCGGGCCGCCGAACAGGCCCCGGTGGACGCCCTGTTCGCGTCCCCCGCGCACCCCTACACCCAGGGTCTGCTCGACTCGCTGCCCCGGCTCGACGACCCCGACGACGTCCCGCTGCGGGCCATCCCGGGCAGCCCGCCGTCCCTGCTCGAACCGGCACCCGGGTGCGCGTTCGCGCCCCGCTGTCCCCGGGCCGCCGCCGGCACCGCCGGGGAGCGCGCCCGCTGCGGGGAGGAACGCCCCCTCCCCGGCGGTCCGGAGGGCCACCGGACCGCCTGCCACTTCCCCGCGTACGAAGGCGCCGCCCGATGACCACCAGCCCCCCGCCCCTCCTCAGCGTGCGGGACCTCGTCATGACGTTCCCGGGCCGCCGCCGGGGCTCGGCCCCGGTCCGCGCCGTCGACGGCGTCGGCTTCGACGTGGCCGAGGGCGAGACGCTCGGCCTGGTCGGCGAGTCCGGCTGCGGGAAGTCGACCACCGGCCGGGCGATCGTACGGCTCCTGGAACCGACGTCCGGGAGCGTCACGTACGACGGCAGGGACATCAGCCGGCTGTCCCAGCGGGCGCTGAAGCCGCTCCGCCGCGACCTCCAGATGGTCTTCCAGGACCCGCACTCCTCCCTCAACCCCCGCCAGACGGTGGCCAGGATCATCTCCGACCCGCTGCTCGTCCAGGGCGAGTCGGCGGCCTCGGCGCGGAAACGGGCCGTGGAGCTGATGGAGCTGGTGGGCCTCATCCCCGAGCACGTGGACCGCCGTCCCCACGAGTTCTCCGGCGGGCAGGCCCAGCGCATCGGCATCGCCCGCGCCCTGGCCACCGGCCCCCGGCTCGTGGTCGCCGACGAACCGGTCTCCGCCCTCGACGTCTCCGTCCAGGCGCAGATCGTCAACCTCATGGAACGGCTCCAGCGCGAACTCGGCCTCGCCTACCTCTTCATCGCCCACGACCTGTCCGTGGTGAAACGGGTCTGCGACCGGGTGGCCGTCATGTACCTCGGCCGGATCGTCGAGATCGGCACCAAGGAACGGGTGTACGGGGCCCCCGCGCACCCCTACACCCGGGCGCTGCTGTCCGCCGTGCCGCTGCCGGACCCGGCGGCCGAGCGGCGCCGGGAGCGGATCACCCTGCTCGGCGACCCGCCGAGCCCGGCCGCTCCCCCGCCGGGCTGCACCTTCCATCCGCGCTGTCCCAAGGCGCGGGAGATCTGCCGGACGGAGGCGCCGCCGCTGCGGATCGCGGCGCCCGGCGAGGCGCGGGAGGTCGCCTGCCACTTCCCCGAGGGCCCCTGAGCCCGCGCCGAAGTGCCCCGGTCCCGCCGTGCGGCGGGACCGGGGCACCGGTGCGTTCAGCCCTCGCGGGCGGCCAGGTACAGGGCGGTGGCGAGGGCCAGGTCCTCCCAGGCCATGCCCACGCTCTTGAAGAAGCGGGGGCGGTCCTCCCGGGGCGGCCGACGGCCGGTCACCAGCTCCGCGAGGTCGCCGGTGACGTGGCCGGGGCCGATCGCGCCCTCGGCCATCGGCACCAGGAGGTCGCCCGCCTCCCGCAGCGCCGCGGAGCGGGCCTCCACATAGACCTCGGAGCGGACCACGAGCGCGGTGTCGGTCTCCCGGGCCTCCGGTTCGTGCGAGCCGACCGCGACGACGGTGGCGCCGGGCGCCACCAGGGTCCCGTCGAAGAGCGGTTCGCGGGCCGTGGTGCAGCAGACCACCAGATCGGCCCCGGCGACGTCGGCGGGCGTGCCGGTGCGGGCGGGGACGCCGAGGTTCCGCGCGTATCCGGTGAGGGCGCGGCCCCCGGCCTCGTTGCGGGCGACGACCACGGTCTCGGCGACCTCGCGTACGGCCAGGACGGCATCGAGGTGCGCGTACGCCTGCGGTCCCGAGCCGAAGAGGAGCAGGCGCAGGGGCCGGTCGGCCGGGGTGAGGGCGCGGACGGCGAGGGCGGAGACGGCCGGGGTGCGCAGTTCGGTGAGCGCCGGTCCGTCGAGGAGGGCGAGCGGGCGCAGGTCGGCGCCGTCGAGGAGGAGGTAGGAGCCGGTGATGCGGGGCAGTCCCCTGGCGGTGTTGCCGGGGGCGATTCCGACGATCTTGACTCCGGCGTAGGAGTCGAAGGCGGCGGGCATCATGAGGAGCTCGCCCGCCGGGACGGGGACGGAGGTGCGGTGCGGTGCGGCGTCGGGGTCGAATCCGGCGCGCAGGACGTCGGCGAGGACGTCGGTGGCGGCGGCGGGTCCGAGCAGCCGGGCGGTGGCGGCGGCGTCGAGGACGAGGGGTGTGGTCACAGCAGGAATCCTGCTCCCAGGGTGTCGTCGGGGTCGAGGAGGAAGGTGTGTTCCCCGGTGCGGTGGGTGGTTCCGGTGACCTCGGTGATGCCGTGGGCGAGGAGGCGGCCGGTGAAGGCGGTGCCGACGACGGACTCGTGGTGCAGGGTGCCGCCGGGGGCGATCCGGCCGTCGTCGCCGAGCAGGAGGAGACGGGCGGAGGTGCCGGAGCCGCAGGGCGAGCGGTCGATCTGGCCGTCGGCGAAGACGGTGACGTTGCGCTGGGCGGGGCCTTCGGGGGTGTCGGGCAGGTCCTCGTGGAGGATGACGCCGTAGACGTCGTGCCCGGGGAGGGCGGCGCGGATCTCCCGCCCGGCGCGGACGAGGTCGGGCAGGGCGGGTACGGAGACGCCGAGGCCGAGCTCGCGGGCGGCGACGGAGACGTAGAGGGCCCCGGAGTCGACGAGGTCGGCGCGGACGGTGCCGAAGGTGGTGGTGGCGGGGACCTCGCGGGCCAGGACGCGGCCGGGGACGTTGCGGAAGGTGACGGCGGTGGTGCGTCCCCCGGCGCGGTGGACGGTGGCGGTGACCCGGCCGGAGGGGACGTCGACGCGGACGGGGACGGTGCCGTCGTCGGGGGCGGGGACGCGTCCGGTGTCGACGGCCCAGGCGCCGAGGGCCATCGTGCCGTGGCCGCAGGCGGTGGAGTAGCCGTCCTTGTGCCAGAAGAGGACGCCGAAGTGGGCGCCGTCGTCGTCGGGCGGCACGACGAAGCCGCCGTACATCCCGGCGTGGCCCCGTGGTTCCCGGGAGAGCAGGCGGCGCAGGTCGTCGAGGGGTCCGGGGCGGGGGTCGGTGCCGGTGCCGCCGGGGCCGAGCGCGGTGGCGCGGCGTTCGGCGACGGTGTCGCCGGGGACCGGGGGCAGGTCCGTGTGGACGATCCGGAAGGGCTCGCCCGCGGTGTGGTAGTCGGTGGTGCGGACCGTGTACGGGATGGTGCTCACGAAGGACGGCCTCCGGGGTGCGGGAACGGGGAGGGAAACGGGCCGGCCCTCCCCCGTGGAGGGCCGGCCCGGGGCGGTCCGGTCGTGGTGCGCACGGCGGGTGCGTCGGCCGCGCCGGACCCATGTACGCAGCATAGTAATGTGACATTGCACAGACAACCCCCAGGGACCCTTCGGTCGCCCCGCGTCACCGCAGGCTCAGGGGTTCGTCGACGAGACCGCGTACACCCGGGGGAACGCCGGGTCCGTGAGATCCACCGTGATGTGGGTGGTCGGACGCGGCTCCTCGCGCGTCACCGTGGTCCCCGCCCAGTCCATGCCCTCGGCGAAGCTCCACCCGGCGATCTCCGCCTCCCGCTCCCCCACCGTGATCCGGCCGGGAGTGAGCGCCGCGCGGCTGGTGCCCGACTCGGCGAGGAAGGCGTCGAGCCCGTACGCGGTCGTCCTGAACTCCACGTACAGCCGGCTCGTCTTCCAGTTGCTGGTCTCGTAGTAGGCGACGCCCCACGCCCCGGACGGGACCGGGACCTCGAAGACCCGGCGCTTCATCTGCGAGGGCCAGTTCTCCTGGAGCCCGGTCACCGAGGACTCCCGCTCCTTGTCCCGGCCGCTGTCCCGGCTCTGACCTGCCGAGATGACGAGGTACCCGGCGGGGATGCCGACGAGCAGCACGATGATGACCGCCGTCAGCCAGCGGCGGCGGATCATGTGCCGACGGTCCTCGGGCATCCTCTCCCTCGGCGGGCGGGGCGGGGTGGACTGGTGGGGCACGGTCATGAAGCGGGGTCCTCGGGGGGACGGGAGGTGCGGCCCGCGGGTCCGTTGCGCAGGACCTGGGCGTAGCGCTCGTACCGCTCGTAGCGCTCCACCCGGCGCCGGTTGGCCCGGCGGAAGCGGCGGGCGACGAGCCGGGCCAGGTCGGCGGCACCGACCATCCCCGCCTCGGGACCGAGCTGGGCACGGGCGATACGGGCCTCGGGGCGGTAGCCGCGGCCGGTGAGATGACGGCGGAAGGAGTCCCGCGCGGGGCCGATGAGCAGGTCGTCGGCGGCCGAGACGCCACCGCCGATGACGAAGCAGGAGGGGTCGAGGGCGGCGGCGAGGTTGGCGATGCCGACCCCGAGCCACTGGCCGATGTCCTGGAGCAGCTCGATGCACATGGCGTCGCCGTCGCGGGCCAGCTCGGTGATGAGCGGGCCGGTGATCTCGGGGACGCTCCCCTTGACGCGCTCGATGAGGCCGAAGGCGACCGGGGAGTCGGCGGCGGCCAGCTCACGGGCCTCGCGGACCAGGGCGTTGCCCGAGCTGTACTGCTCCCAGCAGCCCCGGTTGCCGCAGGGGCAGCGGTGCCCGCCGGGCACCACCTGCATATGGCCGAACTCCCCCGCGACCCCGTACTTGCCGCGCTTGACCTGGCCGTCCTGCAGGATGGCGCCGCCGATGCCGGTGCCGAGGGTGATCATGACGAGGTGGTCCTCGCCGCGTCCGGCGCCGAAGCGCCACTCGGCCCAGGCGGCGGTGTTGGCGTCGTTGTCGACCATCACGGGGACGGCGAGACGGCCCTGGAGGGCGTCGCGGAGCGGCTCGTTCCGCCAGGCCAGGTGCGGGGCGAAGAGGACCGTGGCCCGCTCGGCGTCCACCCACCCGGCGGCGCCGATGCCCACCGCGTGCACATCGTGCCGGTCGGACAGGTCGAGGACCAGTTCGACGATGGTGTCCTCGACGACCTTGGGGCTCTTCGACTTGTCCGGGGTCTCCGTGCGGAGCTTCTCCAGGATGTTGCCGTCGGCGTCGACGACACCGGCCATCACCTTCGTACCGCCGATGTCGATGCCGACGGTCGGCACCCGGGGGGCCGTCAGGTGGGAGCGCCGCTCCCGGGTGCCGACGGTCCGCAGCACGGTGCCGCGGGCGGAGCCCCGGTGGGCGAGGTCACGGTAGGTACTCATCGGCTCCGATTCTGCCAGGTGGGGTGTGTGGGGGCCGTTACGTCGCGGAGGGCCGTTCCAGTTCGTGGCGCAGGTCCTCCAGCTCGCTGCCGCCGGCCATCTGCCGGGTCAACTCGTCCAGCGTCACGGAGCCCTTGGTGTGGCTGCCCGCCATCACGCCCCGCTTCAGCAGGACGAAGCGGTCGCCGACGAGGTAGGCGTGGTGCGGGTTGTGCGTGATGAGGACCACGCCGAGGCCCTGGTCACGTGCGGCGGCCACGTATTTCAGGACCACCCCGGACTGCTTGACGCCGAGGGCGGCGGTCGGTTCGTCCAGGACCAGGACCTTGGCGCCGAAGTGGACGGCGCGGGCGATGGCCACGCACTGCCGCTCGCCGCCGGAGAGGGTGCCGATGGGCTGGTCCACGTCCCGCAGGTCGATGCCCATGCGCAGCAGCGCCTCACGGGTGGTGTCCCGCATCAGACCGACGTCGAGGCGCCTGAAGGGGCCCGAGCCCCTGGTCGGCTCGGAGCCGAGGAAGAAGTTCCGCCACACCGGCATCAGGGGGACGACGGCGAGGTCCTGGTAGACGGTGGCGATGCCCCGGTCCAGGGCGTCGCGCGGGTTGGCGAGGGTGACCTCCTCGCCCTCGATGCGGAAGGTTCCGGCGTCGTGCCGGTGCAGCCCCGCGATGATCTTGATGAGGGTGGACTTGCCCGCGCCGTTGTCACCGAGGACGCAGGAGATCTCGCCCGCGCGGACCTCCAGGGAGACCCCTTCGAGGGCGCGGATGTTCCCGTAGTACTTGCTGACGTCGTCCAGCTCGACGAGGGGAGGGGTGCCGGTCGTCACTTGGTGGCCTCCACGCGCTTGCGGATCCAGGCGTTCAGCAGGGTCGCCAGGAGGAGCATCGCGCCCAGGAAGAACTTGAACCAGTCCGGGTTCCACTCGGCGTACACGATGCCCTTGCTGGTCATGCCGAAGATCAGGGCGCCGACCGCCGAGCCGATGGCGGAGCCGTAGCCGCCGGTGATCAGACAGCCGCCGATGACCGCCGCGATGATGTAGATCAGTTCGTTGCCGACGCCCTCGCCCGACTGGACGACGTCGAAGGAGAACAGCAGGTGCTGCCCCGAGATCCAGGCGCAGAACGCGACCCCCATGTAGAGGCCGATCTTCGTCCGGTAGACCGGGACGCCGACCGCGCGGGCCGCGTCGGCGCCGCCGCCGACCGCGAAGATCCAGTTGCCGAAGCGGGTGCGGAGCAGGATCCAGGTGGCGAGCGCGACCAGGGCCAGCCACCACAGGACGGTGACCTTGAACTCGACCCCGCCGATCGTCACCTGCGAGGCGAAGAGCGCGCGGGCGGAGGAGAAGCCCTCCATGTCGGCGATGGTCTTGGTGGAGACGGTGCCGCTGATCAGCTTGGTGAGGCCCAGGTTCAGACCGGTCAGCATGAGGAAGGTGCCGAGCGTGATGATGAAGCTGGGCAGCTTCGTCCGGGTCAGCATGAAGCCGTTGAAGACGCCCACGGCCAGGGTGACGAGCAGCGAGACCCCGACCCCGACCCAGACGTTCGCCGTCATCTGGTAGCTGAACATCGACGAGACCAGGGCCGAGCTGGTGACCAGCACGCCCGCCGACAGGTCGAACTCGCCGCCGATCATCAGCAGGGCGACCGGGACCGCCATGATGCCGATGGTGGAGGCCGCGTAGAGCACGGTCCCCAGGCTCGCGGGGCGCAGGAAGCTGTCGGCGGCCACCGCGAAGAAGACGAAGACGCCGATCGCGCCGACGACCGAGCCCAGCTCGGGGCGGGCCAGGAGCTTCTTCAGCGGGGTGGTGCGCAGCAGCCGCTCGTCGACGTGGTCGATCCCGGACGGTGGGGCGGTGGAACTCATCGGGTGCCCCGATCCGCGTACTCCAGGAGCCTGCCCGCGTCCTTCCGGGTGATGATCTGCGGGCCGGTGAGGACCGGCTTGCCGCCGCCGAGGACGTTGGCGTTGTAGCGGTACAGCCAGAGCAGGTCGACGGCCTCGTACCCCTGGAGGTACGGCTGCTGGTCGACGGCGAAGCCGAGGGTGCCCGCCTCCAGGGCGGCCGCGACCTTGGCGTTGAGGTCGAAGGTGTCGATCTCGGCCTTGCTCCCGGCGCTCTTCGCGGCCTGCACGGCGGTGTCCGCGAAGGGGGCGCCGAGGGTGACGACGGCGTCCACGGCCTTGTCGGACTGGAGCTTGGCCTCGATGGACGCCTTCACGTCGGGCATGTTGGTGCCGTCGACGTAGAGGTTGACCAGTTCGCCGTCGAAGGTCTTCTTCGTCCCGGCGCAGCGCTGCTCGTGGCCGACGTTGCCCTGCTCGTGCAGGACGCAGAGGGCCTTCTTCTTCCCGCGCGCGTTCAGCTCCTCGCCGACCGCCTCGCCCGCGACGGTCTCGTCCTGGCCGATGTGGGTGAGCGCGCCGTACGCCTTGGACTGCGCGGCGCCCGAGTTCACGGTGATCACCGGGATGCCCGCCTTGACGGCCTTCTCGACGGACGCCTTCATCGCGTCGGGCTTGGCGAGGGTCACGATCAGCCCGTCGACGCCCTTGGCGATGTACGAGTCGATCAGCTGCGCCTGCTGCTGGGACTCGTCGCTGTGGGCGTACAGGAAGTTGATGTTGTCCTTGACGGCGGCCTGCTTGGCGCCCTTCTGGACGATGTCCCAGAAGGTGTCGCCGTCGCCCGAGTGGGTCACCATGGCGAAGGTCCAGCGGGGGGTGTCGACGGCCGCCCTGCCCTGGGCCTCGGCGGCCCTGCGGGCGTCCTCCGCCCGCTTTCCGCCGGTGCTGCTGCACCCGGCGAGCGCCCCTGTGAGCGCGAGCGCGAGCACGCCGCCGATGACGGCGCGTACCCCTGCTGTCCGAAGCCTGGTCACGAGGCGGTGCCCTCCTTTGTGTCCTTCTGCGTGCATTGCAGTATCGGTCATGAGGGTCGTGGCACTCGCCGGGGGGCCCTCATGCCGACCGCTCCGGCCTACGGACGGACCATCAGCCGGAACTCGAAGGAGTAGCGGGCGGCCCGGTAGAGATGGGAACCGTACTCGACGGCCCGGCCCTTGTCGTCGTAGCTGACGCGCTCCATGGTGAGCAGCGGGGCGCCCGCCCGCTCGTCGAGCGGCGCGGCCTCGGCGGCGGTCGCGGCGCGGGCGCCGACGGACTGCCGGGCGCTGTGCAGGGTCACGGCGGCGGCGCGGAGCAGCCGGTAGAGGCCGGTTCCCGCCAGGTCGGCGCCGGGGTCCAGGAGTCCCGGCGGCAGGTGGTTGCGCAGATGCGCGACGGGTTCCCCCCGGGCGGTGCGGAGCCGCTCCAGGTAGTGGACCTCGCTGCCCTCCGGTACGCCGAGGGCCGCCGCGACGGGTCCGGTGGCGGGTTCGAGGCGGTCGGCCAGGACCCGGGTGGCGGGGCGCTGTCCGGCGGCGTCGAGGTCGTCGTAGAGGCTGGTCAGCTCCAGTCCCCGGCGGACGCCGCCGGGGACGACCTGGGTGCCGACGCCCCGGCGGCGGACCAGCAGGCCCTTGTCGACGAGGGTGCGGATGGCCTGGCGGACGGTGGGGCGGGAGAGCCCGAGGCGGGTGGCGAGGTCGATCTCGTTGCCGAGGAGGGTGCCGGGGGGCAGCGTCCCGTCCTCCACGGCGCTCTCCAGCTGCCGGGCCAGCTGGTAGTAGAGCGGGACCGGGCTGGTGCGGTCCACGGAGAGCGGGGGCAGGGCGGAGCCGGACTGCTTGGACACGGGGGGAGCGTAGCCCGGGTGGTTGATGACGGGAAGTCGTGACGTCCGGTTGTCCTGACAAATCCTTGACATCGGGGACGGCACGGCTCCACGGTGGGGCCATGCGCATCGGACTCATCGGTACGGGACGGATCGGGAGCTTCCACGCGGGGGTGCTGGCCCGGCACCCGGAGGTCGGGACGCTGGTCGTCACGGACGCGGACGCCGCCCGCGCGGCCGGGGTCGCGGCGGCGCTCGGGGTGCGGACCGCGCCGGACGTGACGGCCCTGTTCGCGGAGGGCCTGGACGCGGTGGTGATCGCGTCGGCGACGGCCGCGCACGCCGAGCTGATCGTCCGCGCGGCGGAGGCGGGCCTCCCGGCCTTCTGCGAGAAGCCGATCGCCCTGGACGTGCCGGGCACGCGGACGGCGCTCGCGGCGGTGGCCGGGGCGGGCACCCGGCTCCAGCTGGGGTTCATGCGCCGCTTCGACGAGGGGTACCGGGCGGCGCGCGAGGCGGTCCGCTCCGGGCGGCTCGGCCGGCTGCACACCGTACGGGCGGTGACGTCCGACCCGCGCCCGCCGCCCGCCGCGTACCTGCCGCTCTCCGGCGGGCTCTTCCGGGACTGTCTGGTGCACGACTTCGACATCGTCCGCTGGGTGACCGGGCGGGAGGTCGTGGAGGTGTACGCGACGGGCTCGGACGGGGGTCCCGGCGCCTTCCGGGAGGCCGGTGACGTGTCCACGGCGGCGGCGGTGCTCACCCTGGACGACGGCACGCTGGTCACGGCGACCGCGACCCGGTGCAACGGCGCCGGGTACGACGTGCGGATGGAACTGGCGGGCGACCGCGACCAGCTGGTGGTGGGCCTGGACGACCGCACTCCGCTCACCTCGGTGGAGCCGGGCGCCCCGGCCGCGCCGGAGAAGCCGTGGCCGGGGTTCCTGGAGCGGTTCGCCCCCGCGTACGAGGCGGAGCTGGACGCGTTCGTCCGGCTCGTACGCGGGGAGGTCCCCAATCCGTGCGACGGGACGGAGGCCCTGGCCGCCCTCCGGATCGCGGAGGCCTGCGAACGCTCCCGGCGGGAGCGGCGGCCGGTCCCGGTGGACGCTCCTTAGGGCCTGTCTGACAATTCGCGGCGTCGCCCGCAGGGCGGCCGCGCGGCGTCAGGTGCGTGCTCTCGGCGTGCCTGCCCCAGGCCCGCGTACTGGATGTACGTGGGTCTGGGGCCGGTGCGGCGAGAGTGCGTGCATGGCGTCGCGCGGCAGGCGGGAATTGTCAGACAGGCCCTAGGGGCGGTCCACGGTGCCGCTGGACGTCCCCGGGGAGGGGTCGCCGGTCCTGGCGGACCGTCCCCGGGGAGGGGTCACCAGCGGACCGGGAGGTGGCGGACGCCTCGGAGGAGGAGGCCGGGGATCCATTCCCAGGGGGCGGCCCCGGGGTCGAGCTCCAGGCCGGGGAAGCGGTCCAGGAGGGTCCTGAGGGCGATACGGCCCTCCAGGCGGGCCAGCGGGGCGCCCAGGCAGTAGTGGATGCCGTGCCCGAAGGCGAGGTGGCCCTTGGTCTCCCGGCGGACGTCGAAGCGGTCGGGGTCGGGGAAGCGGGCGGGGTCGCGGTCGAGGGCGCCGATGCCGACGAGGACGTACTGTCCGGCCGGGATCTCCCGGCCGCCGATGACGACGGGCTCGCGGGTGAAGCGGAAGGTGCTGGTCTCCACCGGCCCGTCGTACCGCAGGGACTCCTCGATCGTGGCGTCGAGGAGCGTCGGGTCGGCGCGCAGGGCGGCGAGCTGCTCGGGGTGGGTGAGCAGGTTGCGGACGGTGTTGGCGATCAGGTTGACGGTGGTCTCGTGCCCGGCGATGAGCAGCAGATAGGCCATGGCCCGCAGTTCGGGCAGGGACAGCCGGTCGCCGTCCTCGGCGCGGGCGGCGATCAGCCCGGAGAGCAGGTCGTCGGCGGGTCCGGCGGCGCGCTTGTCCTCGATGAGTTCGTCGAGGTATCCGGCGAACTCCTTCATGGCGGTTTCCATGCTGCGCTCGTCGGCCGGGGTGACGAGTTCGTTGGACCAGCGGCGGAAGGTGTCGCGGTCCTCCGCGGGCACGCCGAGGAGTTCGCAGATGACGATGATCGGCAGCGGGTAGGCGAAGGCGTCGACGAGGTCGGCGCTCCCCGAGGGTTCCATCGCGTCGGCGAGTTCCGAGGCGAGGCGTTCGACGCGGGGGCGCAGGGCCTCCACGCGGCGGGCGGTGAACTCGCCGGTGACGAGGCGGCGCAGCCGGGTGTGGTCGGGGGCGTCCGCGCCGAGGAGGTGGACGCCGATGACGTCCTCCTCCGGTGGCCGTACGCCGATCACGGACGGGGACTTGGCGAGCCGGGGATCGGCGAGCGCGGCCCGCCCCTCCTCGTGGCCGACGACCAGCCAGAACTGGAAGCCGTCGGGGACCCGTACTTCGTGGACGGGTCCGGCTTCGCGGAGCTTCGCGTAGAAGGGGTACGGGTTCGCGGTGAAGTCCGCGCCGTACTCCCCCAGTTCGATGACGGACATCGCTCCACCCTACGGGGTGCCGTCCCGTTCCCCGTCGAGGAGATCCGCGTCGTGGACGAGCAGGGCGATCTGGACGCGGTTGTTGAGGCCGAGTTTGGCGAGCACCCGGGAGACATGGGTCTTGACGGTGGGGACGCTCATGTAGAGCTCGGCGGCGATCTCGGCGTTGGACAGGCCCCGGCCGACGGCGACGGCCACCTCCCGCTCCCGGTCGGCGAGTTCGGCGAGGCGCCCGGCCGCGGCGGCTTTCGGGGGCCGCCCCGGCCGTCCCGAGACATGGGTCATGAGCTGACGGGTGACCGCCGGGGAGAGCACGGGGTCGCCCGCGGCGACCCGGCGGACGGCGGCGACGATCTCGGCGGGCGGGGTGTCCTTGAGGACGAATCCGGCGGCGCCCGCGCGCAGCGCGCGGAGCACCTGCTCGTCCGCGTGGAAGGTGGTGAGGACGACGACCTCGGGGGCGCCGGGCCGGGCGCGCAGGAGCTCGGTGGCGGTGAGTCCGTCGACCTGGGGCATCCGGATGTCCATGAGGACGACGTCGGGGGCGTACCGGGAGACGAGCGCGGGGACCTCGTGGCCGTCGGCGCCCTCGCCGACGATCTCCAGGTCCTCGGCGCCGCCGAGCATGAGGGTGAGGCCCGCGCGGACCAGGGGGTCGTCGTCGACGATGAGCAGCCTGATGGTCATGGGGGCCACGGTAGCCAGGCGTGGAGGGAGAACCCGCCGCCGGGGGCGGAGCCGTGTTCCAGTCGGCCGCCGGCGAGGGCGGCGCGTTCGGTGAGGCCGATGAGTCCCTGGCCCGAGCCGGGGACGTGCGGGACGGGTCCGGCGGGTGCCGGGTTGTGGACGTCCACGGTGAGCCCTTCGCCGGGGCGTCCGCGCACGGTGACGGTGACGGTGGTGCCGGGGGCATGCTTGCGGGCGTTGGTGAGGGCTTCCTGGGCGATGCGGTAGACGGTGCGGCCGGTGGCGGCGGGCACGGCGGCGGGGTCGTCGACGGTGGTGTCGAGGACGACGTCCGCCCCGGCTTCCCGGGACTCGTCGATCAGCGCGCCGAGGGTGGCGAGGGTGGGCTGGGGGCGGTGGCCGCCGTCGCCGTCGTCGGGGGCGCGCAGGACGCCGATGATCTCGCGGAGGTCCTGGAGGGCTTCGTGGGCGCTGTCGCGGATGACTCCGGCGGCGCGGGCGACCTGTTCGGGCGGGGCGTCGGGGCGGAACTCCAGGGCTCCGGCGTGCACGCTGAGCAGGGTCAGCCGGTGGGCGAGGACGTCGTGCATCTCGCGGGCGATGGCCTCGCGGGCGAGCCGCTGGGCCTGTTCGGCGCGGAGTCCGGCCTCGGCCTCGGCGCGGCGGGCGCGTTCCCTGAGTGCTTCGACGAGCAGACGGCGGGAGCGGACGAGCATCCCCCAGGCGGTGACGAGGAGGATGAGGACGAAGCCGATGGCGAGGCCGAGGCCGACGTTCACGGTGGGGTCGGGCCGGACGAAGACCTGGGCGACGGAGGCGGCGGTGGCGAGGCCGCCGATCCAGGCGACCTCGCGGAAGGGCCGCCGCACGGCGACGCTGAACAGGGAGGCGAGCAGCGCGCCCGCGGCGACCGGCTCGACGACGCTGACCAGGGAGAGGCCGACGGCGAGTCCGACGGGCCAGCGGCGGCGCAGCCAGAGGGCGCAGCAGGCGGCGGCGCCGAGGAGCTGGTCGACGAAGGCGACGGTCTCGCTGGTGTAAGGGGCGCTGCCGTCGACGACGAGGAGACCGAAGAAGGCGGCGAGGAGGAAGAGCGTGGTGTCCACGATCCAGTCGCGGACGGTACGGCGGGGCCGGGGCGCCCCGCTCCCGCCCGGTTCGACCAGGTGGGAGGGGAACAGCCAGCGCTGCCGGTCCGTACGTGTCATAGCGGCAATGTATGCGGCCGGGGGCCCGGCGCCGGGCACGAGCGGCGGGGACGGTACCGAAGTCGCGGGAGTCGGTACTTCGGTAGCGGTGGCGTGGACGGGAGGCGGACGCGGGCGTTCCCCCGACCGGGTCATGATCACCCCATGAAGCGATTTCTTGAGGTCACCGGTTTCCTGCTCGCGGCCTTCGGCGCTGCCGGAGTGGTGCGCGAGCTGACGGACGGCTGGTTCCGGTTCATGGGCCTGACCCGGTTCCTGACCGAGAACGTGGAGTTCCTCCAGGGCCGGGAGCTGTTCGCCAACATCGTGATCATGGTTCTCGGCGTGGTCCTGATGATCGTGTCGGACCGGGTGCGGAAGTCCTGACGGGCGCGGACCGGGGCTGCCGGATCACGTACGTACGAGAGCCCGCGGGTCCCGGTCCCGGGGCTGCCGGACCGGGTGCGGAAGCCCGGCCGGTCCCGGTCCACCGGGTCGCGGGCGGAAGCACGCCGGACCCGGTCCGGGGGTCAGGTGCTGGCCGAGTCGAGGCGGGTCACCTCGGCGAGGTGCTCGGACATGCGGTGGGAGACCGAGCCGGTGGTCCAGAGGACCGCGCCGACGACCGCGAAGGGCAGGGTGCCGCCCGCGAGGCCGAGGAGCAGCGGCCAGTCACGTTCCTCGACGCAGCTCTCGTCGTGGGCGAAGGAGCTGGTGAGGAGCGCGGGGCAGGGGCTGCCGCCGTCCTCGGGCCCGTACGGGGTGAGGAGGAGCACCGCGAGCCAGACCCAGCCGAGGGCGGCGACGGCGAGCAGCCCGAGGCCCCAGCCCTGGGTGCGTCGGGCGCGGGCGCGGAAGGCGTTGTCGTACGGGAGTGAACGCATGGCCGTAGAACCTACCCGGGGGTGGAGTCCGCGGCCCGGCGGCCCCATGTGGTGCCCGCCAGCACGAGGATCGCGCCCGCGAGGCCGAGGACGCCGGGGCGGTCACCGGCGACGGCGATGCCCAGGGCGGCGGCCCACAGCGGTTCGGTGCCGAGGAGCAGGCTGACCCGGGACGGGGAGGTGCGGCGGACCGCCCACATCTGCACGAAGAAGGCGAAGAGGGTGCAGAAGACGGAGAGGAAGAGCAGTCCGGCCCATTCGCGGGGGCCGAAGTCGAGGGCGACCGTCCAGGGGGCGGCGCCGGTGCCGGGGAAGGCCGCGATGACGGCGAAGACGGCGACGGCGGAGCCGAGCTGCACGGTGGTGAGGGAGAGCGAGTCGGCCGAGCGGACCGCCTTGATCCGGGACATGGCGAGGACGTGGACGGTACGGGCGAGCGCGGCGAGGAGCATGAGCAGGTCGCCGGTGGAGGGCGCGGTGAAGCCGCCGCCCTGGGTGAGGAGCACGACGCCGGTGACGGAGAGCGCGGCGGCGCCGAGGAAGGCGCGGGGCGGCCTGACCCGGGTCACGGCGGCTTCGGCGAGCGGGGTGAAGATCATGGTGAGGCTGATGATCAGGCCCGCGTTGGTGGCGGAGGTGTGGACGACTCCGTAGGTCTCCAGGAGGAAGATCCCGCCGAGGATCAGGCCCAGGGTGGCGGCGCCCCGCCACTGGGGCGCGGTGAGCGCCCGGAGCCTGCTCCATCCGGCGACGACGAGGACGGGCAGCACGACCGCGAACCGCAGCACGAGCACCGCGATGACGGTGTGGCTGGTGGTGATGCCCTTGGCCGAGAGGTAGCTGGCGCCCCAGACGACGGCGACGATCAGGACGGGCAGGTCGGTGAGCCAGGCCCGGCGGGGGGCGCCGAGCGGCATGGGGGCGGCGAAGGAGGACGAAGCTGCCATCTCGGGCCGGTCTCCAACTCATCGGAAGGGGTGGAGACTTCTGCGGCTCGCACTCGGAGCGATCACGGTACCGGGGTCGGCGCGTGGTGACTACACCCTTCCGCCGTCCCCGGTCCGGGACTGCCGGATCGTGATGATCGGACGGCCGGGGGCCCGGCCCCCGGCCGCCGGACCCCGCCCACCGGGACTCGGGCGCCGGGGTCAGACGCCGGGCCTCAGGCGCCGGGCCTCGGGCGCCGCACGTCAGGCTCCGGGCCTCAGCTCGAAAGCCGCCGCACCGGGTTCAGAAGCTGCCGTACGAGGGGCGGCCCTCGCGTTCGTACGTGAGGAGGACGACGCCCGTGCTGGTGACGCTCGTCTCCGTGGTCCGGAAGGCGGTGGGGCGGACTCCGTCGGAGAAGAGGCGGCGGCCCGAGCCGAGGACCACCGGCAGGACGGCCAGGTGGAGGGTGTCGATGAGGTCGTGGTCGAGGAGGGTCCGGGCGAGTCCGGCGCTGCCGTGCATCTGGATCTCGCCCTCGGTGCGCTCCTTGAGGGCGGTGACCTCGGCCACGGCGTCGCCGCGCAGCAGGGTGGTGCCGGACCAGTCGGCGGAGTCGAGGGTCGTGGTGGCGACGTACTTGGGGAGGGCGTTGAGCTTGGTGGCGACGGGGTCGGCGGCGTCGGTGCGCTGCGGCCAGTACCCGGCGAAGATCTCGTAGGTGTGCCGTCCGAGGAGGAAGGCGGTCGGCCGGGCGAAGATCCCGGTGATGAACCGGCCGAAGTCCTCGTCGCTGTAGGGCACGGACCAGCCGCCGTGCGCGAAGCCGCCGCTGGCGTCCTCCTCCGGGCCGCCGGGGGCCTGGTGCACGCCGTCGAGGGTGAGGAACTGGGTGAGGCTGAGCGTGGCCATGGTGGCGCCTTTCGTATCGGTCCCGTACTTCTCATCTCTTACGACCGGCAGGCCCGGCGAAAGTCATCGGTGTCCGCCCCTCCAGTCTTCGGATCGGTGTCCGCCCCTCCGGTCTTCGGGTCGACGTCGACATCCACCCCTCCAGTCTTCGGGTCGGCGTCCGATACCCGCCAGCGCTGGGGGGCCCGGAGGCATTTCATTGAACTCGCAACCACTACTGGCTTTTTCTTCCACGGAGGTTTCGGGATGTCCACGATGAACGGAACGGCGGTCCTGGTGACGGGCGGCAGCAGGGGCATCGGCGCGGCCACCGCCGTCCGGCTGGCCCGGGAGGGCGCCGACGTCGCCTTCACCTACGTCCGGGACGAGACGGGCGCGAAGGAGGTCGCCGCGCGGATCGAGGCGGCCGGCCGCAGGGCGCTGCCGCTGCGGGCGGACGCGGCCGACGCCGGGGACGCGGCGGGCGCGGTCCACTGGGCGGTGGACGCGCTGGGCCGTCTCGACGTCCTGGTGAACAACGCGGGCGTCGGGGTCCTGGGCCCGCTGGAGTCCCTGTCGCTCGCGGACGTGGACCGGGTCCTCGCGGTGAACGTCCGGGCGGTCTTCCTCGCGTCGCAGGCGGCGGCCGCGCATCTGCCCGAGGGCGGGCGGATCGTCACGGTCGGCAGTTGCATGGCCCTGCGGGTGCCGGGGCCGGGCGGGACGCTGTACGCGATGAGCAAGGCGGCGCTGACCGGTCTGACGAAGGCGCTGGCGCGGGACCTCGGCGGGCGCGGCATCACCGCGAACCTGGTCCACCCCGGTCCGGTGGACACCGACATGAACCCGGCGGACGGACCGTACGCGGACGGCCAGCGGGCCCTGACGGCCCTCGGCCGCTTCGGCACCCCGGAGGAGGTGGCCGCGATGGTGGCCTTCCTGGCCGGCCCCGAGGGCCGGTACGTGACGGGCGCGGAGTTCTCGGTGGACGGGGGGCACGCGGCCTGAGGCCGGGGCGCCCCCCGCGCGGCCTGGGGCCGGGTCCGGCCGGGCCGGGCCCTCGGGAGGAATCCGGAGCCGGGCCCGCCAGGCCTCCCCGGGCCGGACCCGCGTCGGAGCCGGGCCCGGGAGGCGCCGCTGGGAACGGGGCCCGACGTACTCGCCGGGAGGGAGGTCAGCCGCCCAGTTCCTGGTGGCGGGCGACGAGCCGGGCCGTACCGGCGTCGGTGAGGGAGCCGAAGAGACGGAGGCGGGAGATGCCGCCGTCCGGGTAGATGTCGACGCGGACGCGCGAGCCGACCGCCGGGACGTCGAGGACGAAGCGGTGGTTGGTGTCGGGCTGGAGGCGCGTCCGGGGCAGGACCTCCGTCCACTCCTCGGAGTCCTGGGCGGCGGCCGAGAGCGCGGCCCAGCCCGCGCTGTTGCCCTTGAGGTAGGCGGTGTCGATCTCGACGGCGCGGATCTCGGACTCGGCGGCGAGCTGGTAGCGGATCCAGTCGTTGCCCTTGTCACGGCGGCGGCGGGTCTCCCAGCCGTCGTCCATCTTGCGGGAGCGGCCGGGCTGGATGGTGTTGGTCGCCGGGGAGTAGAAGCGGTCGGAGGCGTCCTCGACCTGGCCGCCGTTCTCCAGGGCCGCGAGGTCGAAGGTGCCGAGGACGCCCAGCCACGCCGGGTCGGGGGCGACCTCGCCGTACACGCGGAGGCGGGCGATGCCGCCGTCGGGGTGCTGGTTGACGCGCAGGTGGGTGAAGCGCCGCGCGACGTCGACGGCGAAGCCGTTGGCCGCGTGGCCGCCGACGGCGGTGCGGGGGACGAGGGTCGTCCATGTGACGTCGTCGGCGAGGAGTTCCTCGGGCGACGGCGAGCCGGGCAGCGAGGTGGCCTCGACGGAGACGGCCTGCGGGTAGTTGCCCCGGAAGTGGGCGGTGTCGACGAGGACGCCCCGGACGACACCGGGGGCGCCGAGCCGGACGAGGGCCCAGTCGTGGTCGTCGTCGGTGGGGTGCGGCTCCGCGGCGGAGACGCCCCGGCGGCGGCGGGTCTCCCAGCCGTCCATGATCTTGCCCTTGTGGCCGAAGTGCTCGGGGTCGAACTCGGCGGCCCCGGGCTTCAGCAGGTTCTCGCGCTCGGCGAAGAACTCGTCGTTGGCGGCCACGACGCCCGCGCCGAGGCGGCGGTCGGCGAGGTCGGCGTACCGGGTGAAGGGGAAGTCGGCGCTGCGGTAGTCGGCGTAGGGGTCGCCGCCGCCGTAGGGGCTCGCGTCACCGGTGAAGGCGGGTATCGCGGACACGTCAGGTGGTCCTTTCGAGGAGGCGGCCGGTGGGCCCGGTGAGGGTGCCCCGGTCGGCGATCCGCTCGCCGCGCAGCCAGGTGGAGGTGACGACGCCGCTGAGGGTCCTGCCCGCGTAGGCGGTGATGCGGTTGCGGTGCTGGAGTTCGGCGGGGTCGACGGTGAAGGTGGCGTCCGGGTCGAGGACGGCGAAGTCGGCGTCGCGTCCGGCCGTGATGGCGCCCTTGCGGTGGAGTCCGGCGAGCCGGGCGGGGCCCTCGGACATCCAGCGTGCGACGTCCTCCAGGGTGTGGCCCCGGCGGCGGGCCTCGGTCCAGATGGCGGGCAGGCCGAGCTGGAGGGAGGAGATGCCGCCCCAGGCGGACGCGAAGTCGGGCGTCTTCAGGTCGGTGGTGGAGGGCGAGTGGTCGGAGACGACGCAGTCGATCGTGCCGTCGGCGAGGCCCTGCCAGAGCGCGTCCTGGTTGGCTGCCTCGCGGATGGGCGGGCAGCACTTGAACTCGGTGGCGCCGTCCGGTACTTCCTCGGCGGTGAGGGTGAGGAAGTGCGGGCAGGACTCGACGGTGATCTTGACGCCCTCGGCCTTGGCGGCGGCGATCAGCGGCAGCGCGTCGGCGGAGGACAGGTGCAGGACATGGACGCGGGCGTTCAGTCTGCGGGCCTGGTCGACCAGGTTCCCTATCGCGGTGTTCTCGGCGTCCCGGGGCCGCGAGGCGAGGAAGTCGGCGTAGGCGGGACCGGGCCTCTGGGGCGCGGCGGCGAGGTGGTGCGGGTCCTCGGCGTGCACGATCATCAGACCGTCGAAGCCGGAGACCTCGGCGAGCGAGGTGGCGAGGCGCTCCTGGTCGAGTTCGGGGAACTCCTCCACGCCGGACGGCGAGAGGAAGCACTTGAAGCCGAAGACCCCGGCGTCGTGCAGCGGGCGCAGGTCCTTGACGTTGTCGGGCAGGGCGCCGCCCCAGAAGCCGACGTCGACGTGGGCCTTGGCGCGGGCGACCTCCCGCTTGACGCGCAGGTTGGCCACGGTGGTCGTGGGCGGCAGCGAGTTGAGGGGCATGTCGAGCAGGGTGGTGATCCCGCCCGCGGCGGCGGCGCGGGTGGCGGTCCAGAAGCCTTCCCACTCGGTGCGGCCGGGGTCGTTCACATGCACATGGGTGTCGACGAGTCCGGGCAGGACCACGTCGTCGCCGACGTCCTCGAGGCGGGCGCCGGGGGGCGTCCCGGCGTCGTACGGCAGTACGGCCGCGATCGTCCCTCCGGAGACGGCGATCGACGCCGGGCGCGTCCCCCCGGGGGTGATGACGCGTGTCGAGCGCAGGACCAGGTCGACGTCCACCCGTACCCCTTCTTCCGGTGCTTCGGCGGAATCCGCCGTCAGGAATTCAACGAACTGTTGAAGGAGTCTTCACTTCCGGAGACATGCCGTCAAGGGCACGCCTCCACCACCGGGCCCGCCGGGACCCCGCTTGGCGGTTTCCACGAAGTGGAATGTAAATTTCGTAGAGTAGAACGTAGCTCCGCACATGCGGGACCGCCCCGGACCGCCCCGGACCGTCGGCCACACCGGACAAACACCCCCTGACCGGCTCGGACGCCGACCCCGGGACCGTGTGCCCCGGCCGGGGGCGCCCGGTAGGCTGCTGCCTTGCCCGCCTGCCCCGAAAGGACCGTTGACGTGCCGACGTCCAGCGCCAGCACCACCGACGCCGCCAAGCCCGCCGCGAGCGGGGGCGTCCAGTCCCTTGAGCGTGCCTTCGACCTTCTGGAGCGGATGGCCGACGCCGGTGGCGAGGTCGGGCTGAGCGAGCTCTCCGTCAGCAGCGGACTGCCGCTGCCCACCATCCACCGGCTGATGCGCACCCTGGTCGCCTGCGGCTATGTGCGCCAGCAGCCCAACCGGCGGTACGCGCTCGGTCCCCGGCTCATCCGGCTCGGCGAGTCCGCCTCCCGCCTCCTCGGGACCTGGGCCCGCCCCTATCTGGCGCGGCTCGTCGAGGAGACCGGCGAGACGGCCAACATGGCGCTGCTCGACGGGGACGAGATCGTGTACGTGGCGCAGGTGCCGTCCAAGCACTCCATGCGCATGTTCACCGAGGTCGGCCGCCGGGTGCTGCCGCACTCGACCGGTGTCGGGAAGGCGCTGCTCGCGCACACTCCGGCGGAGGAGGTCCGCGCGCTGCTGGCCCGTACCGGTATGCCCGCCGCGACGGAGAAGACCATCACCACGCCGGACGGCTTCCTGGACGCGCTCGTCGCGGTCCGCGAGACCGGCTACGCGGTCGACGACAACGAGCAGGAGATAGGGGTCCGCTGCCTCGCGGTGCCGGTGCCGGACTCCCCCACCGCGGCGGCCATCTCGATCTCGGGCCCGGCCGGCCGGGTGACCGAGGCGGCCACGGAGAAGATCGTCCCGATCCTCCAGCAGGTCGCCCGCGAGCTCTCGGCGGCCCTGGCGAACACCTCGGGCGGCACGGGAGCCTGAGACGCCGGTACGACTCCGCACCGCACCGCCCCGGTTCGAGACGGAGCCGTACCGCCCCGAACCGCCCGGGACTCCCCGGCCGGACGCCCGGACCCGGCCGGGTCCGGCGCGGGGCGCGTCCGGCGCGGCGCGTGAACGACGCGAGCCCCCACCGGCGCGGGGCGAGCGACCGGCACCGGACCGTGACCGGCACCGGACCGTGACCGGTGTCAGGCCGTGACGGCTTCGGTCAGACGGCCGTCCTGGACGGTGACCACGCGGTCCGCGCGGGCGAGGTGCGTACGGTCGTGGGTGACGAGCACGGTCGCCGTGCCGCGCTCCCCCGTCAGACCGGCGAGCAGTTCCACCACCGCCCCGCCACGCTCGTGGTCGAGTGCGCTGGTCGGTTCGTCGACGAGGAGCACCGAGGGCTCGTTCATCAGGGCCCGCGCGATGTTGACGCGCTGGCGCTGGCCGCCGGACAGCTGGTGCGGGCGGCGCCCCGCGAGATCGGCGAGACCCACCGCGTCCAGCAGTGCGAGGGCCCGGCTCCGCGCCTCCTTCGGCGGGCGGCCGGAGAGATGGGCCATGACCTGGAGCTGTTCGGCCGCCGTCAGGGAGGGCAGCAGATTGGGCTGCTGGAAGACGATCCCGATCCGCTCCCGCCGCAGCGCGGCCCGCCCGGCGGCGTCCAGCGTCGCCGTGTCCGTACCGGCGATCCCGACCCGGCCCCGGTCCGGGGTCACCAGGGTGGCGGCGACGGCGAGCAGGCTGGACTTGCCGGAACCGGAGGGTCCGACGACCGCCGTGAGCGTCCCGGCGGGGACGTCGAGGGAGACGGCGTCGAGGGCGGTCAGCCGCCCGTCGCCGTCGGGGTAGGTGAGGGTGACGGCGTCGAGGACGAGGCTCATCGGGCGCTCCCGAGGGCGGTGAGGGGATCGACGGCGGTGATCCGCCGGATGGACAGGGCGGCGCCGAGGACGCCGAGCAGCACGAGCACGGCGGCGGGCCCGAGGACGGTGAGCGGTTCGAGGACGAACGGCACGTTCCCGCCGCTGACCAGCGCGCCGATGCCGACGGCGAGGGCGGTGCCGAGGAGCGTCCCGGCGGTCAGCATGAGGACGGCCTGCCCGAGGGCGTCCCCGAGGAGGTACGGGGTGGAGGCCCCGAGCGCCTTGAGGACGGCGACGTCACCGCTGCGCTGGATGGTCCAGACGGTGAAGAAGGCCCCGATGACCAGCGCGGAGATGGCGAAGAGGAAGCCGCGCATGAGCTGGAGCGAGCCGTTCTCCGCCTGGTAGGAGCCGATGGCGGTGAGCGCTCCGTCGAGGGTCCGCGCCTCGGTGCCGAGGGCCTTGTCCCCGGCCGCCCAGTCGGTCCCGCCGTTCCCGCTGAGCGCGACGACGGTGGCCTGCTCCTCCGGGCCCGTACCGCTGTGGCCGAACTTCTGCCAGTCGTCGAGGGACGTCCAGACGACCGGGGTGTGGCTGTACGAGGCGTCGCCCGCGACGGCCGCGACGGTCAGTTCCAGGGGGCCGAGCCGGACGGCGTCGCCCGCCGAGACGCCCAGTTCCCCGGCCGCCGACAGGGACAGGACGGCCCTGCCGGGGCCCACGGTGCCGGGCGCGAGTCCCGCTCCCGGCTCGGAGCCGAAGGCGGAGACGGCGGCGGTGCGGTCCCCGGCGGCGGCGTTGAGCGTACGGATGCCGAGGGGCTCGGCGGCGGTCACTCCCGGCCGCTCCGCCCACGCCCGCCACTGCCGCTCGGTCACCGTCGAGTTGGTGAACGAGGCGGACTGCCCGGACGGCGGCGCGGCGAAGGCCAGCCGGTCGGCGGGCAGGCCGGTGATCGCGGAGATGTTCTCCCGCGCGAGCCCGGCGGTCAGCCCCGACAGCAATCCGACGAGCAGGGTGATCAGCACGATCACGGTGCCCATGAGGGCGAACCGCCCCTTGGCGAACCTGAGGTCTCTCCATGCCACGAACATGCTCACCAGCGTGGTCCCGGCGGGGCGGCGGGGGCATCGCGCGCCGGATGGCCCCGCGGTCAATCTTTCGGTTGAGCCGGTATTGTCCGGCCCCGCCTACGCTGGGGGACCATGCGTCCGCGTTCCCTCACCCCCGCCCCGTTCGTGCTGCGGCTCTGTCTGCATCTGCTGATGGCGGGCCTCCTCGTCCTGGCGGCGGTCCGCGCCCACTCGGCGGCCGGGACCGTGGCGGCGGCGGTGACGGGGGCGGTCTACGCGGCCGGTTCACACCTCGGGCCGGTGCGGACCTCTCAGCGGGCGGCGGCCGGCTGGCTGGCGGTCCTGGGCGCGTCCTGGCTGGTCATGCTCTGGCTGACGCCGGAGGCGCTCTGGGTGGCGTTCCCGCTGTACTTCCTCCAGCTGCACCTGCTGCCCGTGCGCTGGTCGCTGCCCTCGGTGGCGCTGACGGCGGGCGCGGCGATCCTCTCGTACGTGGGGCACGGGGCCCCGCTCAATCCGGGCGTGTTCATCGGGCCGCTGCTGGGCGGGGCGGTCGCGGTGGCGACGGTCCTCGGCTACCAGGCGCTGTACCGGGAGAGCGAGCGGCGGCGGCGGCTCATCGAGGAGCTGCTGGCGACCCGGGCGGAGCTGGCCTCGGCGGAGCGGCACGCGGGGACGCTCGCCGAGCGGGAGCGGCTGGCCCGGGAGATCCACGACACGCTGGCGCAGGGCCTGTCCTCGATCCAGCTGCTGCTGCGGGCGGCGGAGCGGACGCTGCCGCCCGGTTCCCCGGCGGCGGGACACATCGACCGGGCGCGGCGGGCGGCGCAGGACAATCTGGCGGAGGCCCGGCGCTTCGTCCGTGCGCTGTCGCCGCCGGACCTGGAGCACGGCTCCCTGGCGGCCGCCCTGGAGCGGCTGTGCGACGGGACGGACGGGGGGCCAGGGGCGTACGGGGTGAGCGCGATGTCCGGGACGTACGGGACGGAGGCCGCCCCGGAAGTGCGGGCGACGGCCGCCGGGCCCCGGGTGCGGTTCTCGGTGAGCGGTACGCCCGTCGAGCTGCCCACCCCCTACGAGGTGGCGCTGCTGCGGATCGCGCAGTCGGCGCTCGGGAACACCGTGCGGCACGCCGCCGCCTCACGGGCGGAGATCACGCTGTCGTTCATGGACTCGTCCGTGACCCTGGACGTGGTCGACGACGGCGCGGGCTTCGACCCGGGGGCCGTGCGTCCCTCGTCCGACGGCGGTTTCGGACTCCCGGCGATGCGCTCGCGCGCGGAGTCCCTCGGCGGCGCGTTCACCGTCGAGTCGGCGCCCGGCCAGGGCACGGCGGTCGCCGTCTCCCTCCCCCTTCCCGCTGGAGCACTCGTATGAGCATCCGTCTTCTCCTCGCCGACGACCATCCGGTGGTCCGGGCCGGCCTGCGCGCGGTCCTCGACACGGAGCCCGACTTCGCGGTCGTCGCGGAGGCGGCGACCGCCGAGCGCGCGGTGGAGCTGGCCGCCGCCGGGGGCGTGGACGTGGTCCTGATGGACCTGCAGTTCGGCGCGGGGATGCACGGTTCGGAGGCGACGGCGGCGATCACCTCGGCGCCGGGCGGGCCGAAGGTGCTGGTGCTCACGACGTACGACACGGACGCGGACATCCTGGCGGCGGTGGAGGCGGGCGCCTCGGGCTACCTCCTGAAGGACGCGCCGCCGGAGGAGCTGGCGGCGGCGGTGCGGACGGCGGCGGCCGGGCAGTCGGCGCTGGCCCCGGCGGTGGCGCACCGGCTGATGGACCGGATGCGGACCCCGGCGGAGGCGCTGACCAAACGGGAGCTGGAGGTGCTCCAGCTGGTCGGCGAGGGACTGTCGAACCAGCAGATCAGCAAGGCGCTGTTCCTGAGCCAGGCGACGGTGAAGTCGCACCTGGTGCACGTGTTCGCGAAGCTGGGCGTGGACTCCCGGACGGCGGCGGTGGCGACGGCGACGGCACGGCGGCTGATCAGACGGTAGGGCGGTACGGGGGTGGGACCGGACCGGCGGCCGATCGTGGGGCCGACGGCCGGTCATGGCGCCACTCTGGGTCGGCGGCAGGTCGTGGGGCCGCTCCGGGCCGACGGCTGGTCGTCGGCAGGTCCCGGCGCCGCTCGCGGAGCCGGGCCGCGCCCGTCTCCGCAGCGGACCTTCCGGCGCGGGCCCCCTCCCGGCACCCCTACGGGATCGGTCGTCGGGCCCGTACGGAATCCGGCGCTCGCCGCTCCGGGCCCCCTGCCGGGACCGGCCCTCAGACCCCGGCTCGGCCCGTCGGGCCGGTGGGGGGCGGGCCGAAGAGCTCCACCGCGCGGCGGACCCCGGCGAGACCCCCGGCGAGGGCGCTGACGGAGCCGACGGAACCGGCGACGAGCAGCAGGGAGCGGCGCAGCCGCCGTACCTCGGGGGCGCCGCTGAGCGCCATCGCGTCGAGTGCGGCGAGTTCGTCCTCGGCGATGCCCCGGTCGGCGAACTCCAGCCGGTGGGCGGCGAGTTCGCGGCGGAGCCGGGACACGGCGGACCGCAGTTCGGCCACCCTGGGGTCCACGCCCTCGCCGGTCACTCGCCTCGTCTGCCCCACGCTTCGCAACATGGTTCTCCCCCTCGCGCCGTTCCGTGCGCGGAACTCACCGCCCGAACTGTCCGGGCACCCCGGGAGCCCCCGGACAACGGTCGGGCGCCGGGGGCGCGGGGGCCAGTTAACTCCTTCGTGCGCCCGGCGCACCACCCTTCGCGGGGGTGATTCGGGCGGGGGGCGCGTTCTGCCTGATGAGGTATGCAGTTCCCATGAGAACCACGACAACCACGCATGACCGAACGGCTGAACGAGCCCCTGTGGTCGCGGGCCTGCTGCTGGCCGCCGGGGGCGGGCGGCGGCTCGGCGGGCGGCCGAAGGCGCTCCTTCCGTACCGGGGCCGACCGCTGGTGGAGCACGCGGCGGGGGCGTTGCGGGCGGCGGGCTGCGAGGTGGTCCACGTGGTCCTGGGCGCCTCCGCCAGGACCGTACGGGAGCGGGCGGAGCTGCCGGGGTGCGTGCTCGTGGACAACCCGGAGTGGGCCGAGGGCATGGGTTCCTCGCTGCGGGCGGGGCTCGCCTCGCTGGCGGCCGATCCGCGCAGGGTGGACGCGGCGCTCGTGCTCCTGGTCGACCAGCCGGGGATCGGGGCGGCGGCGGTGGCCCGGGTCCTCGGGGCGTACGCGGGACGGGGGACGCTCGCGGCGGCCTCGTACGACGGGGTCCGGGGGCATCCGGTGCTGTTCGGGGCGGAGCACTGGGCCGGGATCGCCGAGCGCGCGGTGGGCGACCGGGGGGCGCGGGACTATCTGGCGGCGCACCGGGACGCCATCGCTCCGGTGGACTGCTCGGAGGTGGCCGAGCCGTACGACATCGACACGGAGGCGGACCTGGCGCACCTGGAGTGAGCGGTCCGGCACCGCGCGCCATGGTGTGTCGATCCTGAGAATCTCGACATCAACAAACCATTGAACTTCCACCATGAGGAAACTAGTATCCACTGATCAGAAGCGCCTGCCGGTTCAGGAGGCGCTCGCGGCCGTATCCCGGCACCCGTGGCACTCCGTGCCGAACCGTGACGCCCGGCGGCCGCCAGGCACCGCCCGTGAAGTCCGCTGAAGGAAGTGACAGTTCATGTCCGCACCAGCGCCGTCCCCCCTGGCCGTCGTCGATGCCGAGCCCCTGCCGCGCCAGGAAGAGGTGCTCACCGAGGCCGCCCTGGCCTTCGTCGCCGAACTGCACCGGCGGTTCACCCCGCGCCGGGACGAGCTCCTCGCCCGCCGGGCCGAGCGGCGCGCCGAGATCGCCCGCACGTCCACCCTGGACTTCCTGCCGGAGACCGCGGCGATCCGCGCCGACGACTCCTGGAAGGTCGCACCGGCCCCGGCGGCCCTGAACGACCGCCGGGTCGAGATCACCGGTCCGACCGACCGCAAGATGACGATCAACGCGCTCAACTCCGGCGCCCGCGTCTGGCTCGCCGACTTCGAGGACGCCTCGGCGCCGACCTGGGAGAACGTGATCCTGGGCCAGCTCAACCTGATCGACGCGTACGCCCGGAAGATCGACTTCACGGACCCCCGCTCGGGCAGGTCGTACGCGCTCAAGCCCGCCGAGGAGCTGGCCACGGTCGTCATGCGGCCGCGCGGCTGGCACCTGAACGAGCGTCACCTCGTCCTCGACGGGAGCCCGGTGCCGGGCGCGCTCGTCGACTTCGGCCTGTACTTCTTCCACAACGCCCGGCGGCTCGTGGACCTCGGCAAGGGCCCGTACTTCTACCTGCCGAAGACGGAGTCGCACCTGGAGGCGCGCCTCTGGAACGAGATCTTCGTCTTCGCCCAGGACCACGTCGGCCTCCCGCAGGGCACCGTCCGCGCCACGGTCCTCATCGAGACCATCACGGCCGCGTACGAGATGGAGGAGATCCTCTACGAGCTCCGCGACCACGCGGCGGGGCTGAACGCGGGCCGCTGGGACTACCTCTTCTCCATCGTCAAGAACTTCCGTGACGGCGGCGCCAAGTTCGTCCTGCCGGACCGCAACGCGGTCACGATGACCGCGCCGTTCATGCGCGCGTACACCGAACTCCTCGTCCGCACCTGCCACAAGCGCGGGGCGCACGCGATCGGCGGCATGGCCGCCTTCATCCCGTCCCGCCGGGACGCCGAGGTCAACAAGGTCGCCTTCGAGAAGGTCAAGGCCGACAAGGACCGCGAGGCGGGCGACGGCTTCGACGGCTCCTGGGTCGCCCACCCCGACCTGGTCCCGATCGCCATGGCCTCCTTCGACGCGGTCCTCGGCGAGAAGCCGAACCAGAAGGACCGGCTCCGCGAGGACGTGTCCGTCGCCGCCGGCGACCTCATCGCCATCGACTCCCTCGACGCCCGGCCCACCTACGACGGTCTGCGCAACGCCGTCCAGGTCGGCGTCCGTTACATCGAGGCGTGGCTGCGCGGTCTCGGCGCGGTCGCCATCTTCAACCTGATGGAGGACGCGGCCACCGCCGAGATCTCGCGCTCGCAGATCTGGCAGTGGATCAACGCGGGTGTCGTCTTCGAGAACGGCGAGCCCGCCACCCCGGAGCTGGCCCGCCGGGTCGCCGCCGAGGAACTCGCCGCGATCCGCGCGGAGATCGGCGAGGAGGCCTTCGCGGCGGGCCGGTGGCAGCAGGCCCACGACCTGCTGCTTCGCGTCTCGCTCGACGCGGACTACGCGGACTTCCTGACGCTGCCCGCGTACGAGCAGCTGGTCGGCTGACCGTACGGCCGACCGGCCGGTCACGGCCCGCGGAACGACGGCCCCGCCCCCGGCGCACACCGTGCCGGGGGCGGGGCCACCCGCGTCCGGCGGCGCGGGGGGAGTCACTGCGGGACGGAGCCGCCCGCCCTGGGCGAAGGGCGGCGGTTCGGGGTGGGCCCGGCCACCGGCGCCCGGCGCGCCGAACCGCCAGCCGACCGGTGGCGGTTCACGGCGGGGTCAGGCCGAGGGGGCCGAGGACGCGCGCGGTCTCGTGCGGGTCCGCCGCCGTCATCGCCCGCAGCAGGGCCGCCGAACCGCCCGGCCAGTCGGCCGCCGCCGCGTCGAAGGCCGTACGGCGGGACTCCAGCGGCCCCTTCTTCGCCGGGAGCCCGTCCAGGACGAACAGCGCCCGCGCCGAGGTCCGTACCCGGAGCGGGTCGTCGGGCTCGTCGCGGGCCCGCAGGGCCCGATGGGCGTACGCGCCGATCACCGGGTCGGAGACGGCGTCCCGCAGGGCGTCCGGCGGGGCGTTCCGGGTGTCCAGGACGGCGAACAGACCACGGACCGCGGCGGCTCCGGAGGTTCCGGCGTGGACCGTGCCGAGGGCGCCGAGCAGCGCCGACCAGGCGTCGGCGGTGTCCCCGCGCGCGTGCAGCCAGTCCGCGAGCACCCTGGCGGCGACGCGGCCGGGCCAGCCCGTGGCGGCGGCCACCACGGCGGGCGCGGGCCACGTCCTGACCTCGGCGGCGTCCGGGGCGGCCACGCCCCGCACCCTCAGCAGATAGCGCACGGCGCCCGCGCCGCGCGGAGTGAGCCCGAAGGCGTCCCCGGCGCGGAAGGCGAGACCGGTGACGGCGAGCCGGTCGAGGACCCGGGCGAGATCACGGGCGGGCCGCTCCAGACGGGCCCGGTCCTCCTCGGTCGGCCCGACGGCGCCGAGGAGCCGCGCCAGTTCCGGCAGCGGCGGGACCTCGTACGCGTCCGGCACCCCGTCCGGCACCGGGACGGGCAGGTCCTCCAGAGCGGGATCGACGCTCCAGTCCTCGTACTCGGCGGCCTTGCGGGCCACGGACTCCGCCGCGCAGCCCCGCCGGTAGACCACGTACAGCAGATGCGGCGCCTCACCGCCGTAGGGCTCGAACTCCTCCTCGGACAGCTCCTCGACGGCGCCGACGAGGGCGTCGGCGTCCGCCTCGACCGGCCCGGGCTCGATCGCGGGCGGCGGGGGCGCGGGAACGGCGGGATCACCGTGGTCGTCGAGGTGCTCGTCGAGCAGCACATCGGCCAGGACGAGGTGCGGGAAGTCGTCAGGCCCCGGCGCGAAGCGCGCGTACGGCCCCGAGAGCTGCTCCGCGAGCCCGGCGGCGGTCCAGCGGTCCAGGAGCCCGCCCGCCACCCGCCCGATGCCGGTGGCGACGGCGTGGTCGGTGAGGAGCGGACCGGCGGTGGGCGGGGTCTCGGCGTCCCGGACGTACGCGCGCGTGAGCGCCTCCGAGAGGAGGACGTCCGCGAGGGCCGTCCGCCCCATGAGGTCGGCGCGGTGCACGCCGTCGGGGAGCGGGGCGCCGTCGAGCGCGGCGAGTCTGCGCCGGACGTCCTCGGGGTCGCGGAGGTCCGCGCCGCAGGTGCGGAGCAGGGAGGCGTACCAGCGGTGCCAGGTGAGGTTGCCCGGGTCGGTCATGGCCCGTTCGAAGTCGGCGGCGGACTCCCGGAGCACGGCGGCGACCGGCTCGCCCGTGCCGTCGAACCGGGCGGCGAGCCGGGTGAGGACGGCGGGGTAGACGGCGAGGTCGCCGGGCGCCGCGTACACGAACGTCGGGAGGTCCTCCACGAGCAGCTGCCGCACCAGGACGGGCGTCGGCTCGGGGACCCCGCTCCCCCGGTCGGCGCCCCGGAGGGCGAGCAGTCCGAGGACCGCCTCGGCGGCCCGTGTGAAGACGGGATCGCGGTGCTCGGCGGTTCCGTCGAGGAAACTGTCGAGCCCCATGTTGGTGAGAACGGTCTCGGCCACGCTTCCCAGAGTAGTTCGAAGGGGGACGGATCGGACGCAGGGCGGTCCTGGGCGGCGGGGCGGGGCCGCCCGTCTCAGGCGTCCGGGAGGCGTCGGCGGAGGGCGCGGACGACCTGCGCCATGTGCTGGAGGTGTCCGACGCGGAGCCAGATCCCGGGACCGCCGGTGCCGGCGGCGCGGGAGGACCCGCGCGTGCGCTCGGCCGCGGGCAGGCCAACGGCTTCCGCGCCGGGCGGGCCGACGGGTCCCGTACGGGACGCCCCCGCGGGTCCGGTGGGGGGTGGGGCCCCCGGTCCCGTACGGGGCGCGGCGCCCCGGCCCGTAGGGGCGTCGCCGGATGCGATACCGGGTCCCGTACGGGCGCCATCGGATTCCGTACGGGAGGCGGCGCCGGGTCCCGTAGGGGGCCGGGCGGGGGATTCTCTACGGTGCGGGGCGGGGGATTCCGTAGGGGGTGGGGCGGGGGTGTGTGTGGAGGGCGGGCCGGAGCCCGCACCGGCGGCTCCGGGGGGACGCTCACCGGCGAGCGGCTCGCCCCAGGGGTCGGCGCCGCCCGTATCGCACGGACCGGGCTCCCTCCCGCCGTTCCCTCCCCGCGCTCCGGACGCGCAGGCGAGGAGCCAGCGTTCGCCCCGGCTGAACTGGCCGCCCCGGAAGCCCTCCGCGCAGACGATCTCCCGGGCCGAGGCGCGGACCGCGTCCGCGTGGTCCGGTCCCCGGGTCGGCACCCGGGCCAGGACGAAGGTGCGTTCCATCGTGTAGCGCACGGTCCCCCACGGGGCGCCGCCGTCGGCCCTCGGCGGCCGGTCGGCGCTCCCCGCGTGGTCGGCGCCGTAGTCGCCGTACACCACGGGGACGGCCGGGCGTTCGGGCCCGTCCACGACCATGTGCCAGAGGTCCCAGTCGAACCGGTGGGCCTCCGCCAGCGGAGCCCCGTACGCCCCGGGGTACGCGTGCGGGAAGGACCCGGCGAGCAGGACGACGGTCCGCCAGGGGTGGAGCGGGACGAGGAGGTCCAGGGCCCGCAGCGCCCACTTCTCCGCCGGATGGTGCTCGTCGAGGACGGAACGCAGGTCCAGGAGCAGGTCCACCGGGCAGTGCGCGAAGGCGACGCGCCGCAGGAGGCGCCGGGCCGCGTCCCGGAGGGCCTCGCCGGGCGGAGCCGTCAGGGGGACGCGTACGCCGAGGCCGTCGCCGTTCCCGAGAGCGGTCTCGGCGGTGGCCGTCTGCTGCCGGGCGGGACGCTCGACACCCGTCACCGGCCGGAGCGGGCTGCCGGGGCGGCCGTACCGGAGGAGGTCTCCGGCCGGAAGTCCCGTCCCGCCCTCGGTGTGGAAGGCGTCGACCCAGGCGGGGCGCCCGCGCTGGACGGCCTCGATGCGCTCCAGGGTCGCCCTCAGGTGGTCGTCGACGCGGCCGGGACGAGGGGCGGGGTGGCGGTCGGAGTCGGGGTTGAGGTCGGGGTTGAGATCAGGGTCGGGGTCGGGGTTGAGGTCGGGGTGCGGCCGGGGGGCCGGGCGGGGGTGGCGATGCCGGGCGCCGCGGGCGCGGCTCCCGCCGCCCGGGGGCGGCACGGTCCAGAGGGGCGTCACGCACGCGCGTGCCCGGGTCGGCAGGAGGTCGTACGCGTCGAGCGCGCTCGGTCGCGCGGGCAGCGCGGGCACATAGAGCGGCGGCTCGGCGGGGCCCGCTGCCGGGCGGCCGCCGTCCGCCTCCGTCGACGGGTGGTCCGGCGTGCCCGAGGGCGGGCCCTCGTGGTGTCTCCTCGGCGATCCGGACATCGGCTCGGACATCGGCGCCCCCCAGCGGCCGTCGCATCCCCTGTTCGCAGGGTGCGCGGCGGCGGTCCGGAGCGAAAGGGCGCATTTCCGGCCAGGTGCGCCCTCCCGTGTCAGCGCACGACGACCGTCCTCGGCGCCGAGAAGTCGCCCCAGGTGCCGTCGGGGAGCTGGGCGCGGAGGGTGAGGGTGTACCGGGTGCCCGGGGGGTCCTGGACCGGGAAGGTGTAGGTGGCCCGGCCGGAGGGCGGGGCGTTGCCCCAGACGATCGTGGTGGCGAAGCGGCCGTCGAGGTCCAGCTGGTGGTGGGTGACGGGGGCTCCGGTGACGGGCGGCAGCCAGGTGACGGTGATCTCGCCCCGGGCCGCCGTGACGACGAGGTCGGCGGGGGCGGTGTTCGCGGGGGCGCCGGGCGAGGGGGCCGTGGTGAGGTCCACGGGGGTGCTGTCCGGGGAGGAGTTCTCGGCCGCGTCGCGGGCGCGGACCGTGAACGCGTAGGCGGTGCCGGGCCGGAGCCCGGTGACATGGGCGGTGGTGGCGGTGCCCGGCACGGTGTGGATGCGGGTGTCGGCCTGGTAGACGTCGTAGGCGGTGACCCGGGTGTCGTCCTTCGCCGGACGCCAGTGGAGGGTGGCGGCGCGGCTGCCGTCGGCGGCGACCCGGAGTCCGGTCGGCGCGGTCGGGGCCGTGCGGTCCTCGGCGGCGGCGGGGAGGGTGGTGGCGGTGACCGTGGCGCTGGGCGGCGAGACGTTGCCCGCCGCGTCGCGGGCGCGGACCGCGAAGCGGTGGGTGCTGGCGGGGACGAGCCCGACGACATCGGTCATCAGGGTGGTGGCGGGCAGGTCCTTGACCTTGCGGCCCTCGCTGTAGACCGTGTAGCCGGTGACGGCCCGGTCGTCGGTGGCGGCGCTCCACATGACGTGGACCGTGCGCGAACTGCCCGCCGTGGCGGTGACGCCGGTCGGGGCGGTGGGCGGTCCGGTGTCCTTGACCTCGGGAGCGGCGGCGGCCGAGCAGCCCGCGAGGGCGAGGCTGAGCACGAGGGTCGTCAACAGGCTTGCGGCGAGCGGGCGTTGCACGGGCCGGCCTCCATCCTTCGGAATGGTCCAGACCTATATCGCACACGGGGGCCGACTCCGACAAGGGGGCGTCGGCGGGGTCGGGCGCGCGGGCGTTGTCAGTGGGGTGCGCTTCACTGGGAATATCACTCTCCGTAGTCGATCCAGGGGGAATCATGACGGACCGTACGATCTATGTGACGCATGTCGGAGTGCGGCGCCGGGGCTGGAGCGACGCGATGGTGCGGGACCTGCTCGGCACGCCCGACGTGCAGGGCCGCGACCCGCGCCGCTGGTCCCTCACCCCGGTCCGGCTCTATCTCCTCGCCCGGGTCGAGACAGTGGAGCGGACCCCCGAGTTCGCCGGGAGTGCGGCCCTCGCCCCCGGACGGTCCGCCGCCGCGCTCGCCCATGCCGAGCGGCGCCGGGCCGCCGTCCTGGCCGCCGTCCGCGCCGAGCCCGTGGAGGTGCCCCGGCTGCCGGGGCCCGAGCTGGAGCGGCGGGCGGTGCGCCACCGGCGGCTCCTGACGGCCCGGAGCCCCGGACCTGACGGGGAGTCCGCCCCGCCCCCGATGTCCCGGGAGTCACTCACCCGATGGCAGGTGAGCTATCTGCGGCAGGCGTTGTCACGGTACGAGGCCCTGCTCGACGGCTTGTACGGGGAGACGGGACGCGGCGAGGCCGAACGGCTGCTCCGGAGGCGGCTGTACGAGGCCATCGCCGCCGCCTATCCGGCGCTGGCCCGGGAGTGCCGACGGCGGATCGCGGTGGAGGGGTGAGCGGCGGGACGGGTGCCTGGCGGGCGGGCGGCGCGCGGCGGCGGCACGGGGCCGGGGAGGGGCGGTGCGCGGCGCGGGCCGGTCCCAGGGGCGTGGGTTCCGGGACCGGAGGTCCGTACGGAGCCGTACGCACCCCGGCCCCGGGTCCGGCGGGGTGCGCGGGACCCGGGGCGGGTGGTGAGCGGGCGGGTTCAGTGGACGTGCGCCGCCTTCGAGGTGCGGGCCCCGGAGATCTCCTCGCCCGGTTCCATCGGGGCGGTGACCTCGTCGTCGTCGCGGCCCCTGCCCAGGTGGTTGAAGACCACGTTGAGCAGGACGGCGGCGACACAGCCGGTGGATATGCCGGAGTCCAGGATGATCTTGGCGGTCTCCGGGAAGGCGTGGTAGAAGTCCGGCTTGGTGATCGGGATGATGCCGATGGCCAGCGACACGGCGACGATGAGGACGTTGTTGTCCTTCTCCAGACCGGCCTTGACCAGGGTCTGGATGCCGCTGGCGGCGACCGAGCCGAAGAGGACGACGCCCGCGCCGCCGAGGACCGGCCGGGGGACGACCGATATCAGCGAGGCGGCGACCGGGGAGAGGCCCATCAGGACCAGGAAGCCGCCGCCGCAGGCGACGACGAAGCGGCTGCGGACGCGGGTCATGGCGACCAGGCCGATGTTCTGCGCGAAGGCGCTGCACATGAAGCCGTTGAAGAGGGGGCTGATCGCGGAGCCGAGGGTGTCGGCGCGCAGTCCCGCCGCGATGGTCTTCTCGTCGGCCGGGCGCTCGACGATCTCGCCGAGGGCCAGCATGTCGGCGGTCGACTCGGTCATGGAGACCAGCATGACCACGCACATGGAGATGATCGCGGCGAGGGCGAACTGGGGGGCGCCGAAGTGGAACGGCGTGGGGAAGCCGACGACGTCCGCCTCGATCACCGGGGAGAAGTCGGTGACGCCGAAGGGTATGGCGATCAGCGTGCCGATGACGAGGCCGACGAGGACGGCGATCTGCTTGAGAAAGCCCCGGGTGAAGCGGCGCAGCAGCAGGACGACGACCAGGGTGATGCCGGCCAGCGAGAGGAACGTGGTCGAACCGTAGTCGGCGGCCTTGGGGTTGGGCCCTTGGGCCCAGCCGAACGCGACGGGGAGGAGCGAGACGCCGATGAGGGTGATCACGGTGCCGGTGACGACCGGCGGGAAGAACCGCACCAGCCGGGAGAACCAGGGGGCGGCGATGAAGCCGAGGACTCCGGCGACGATGACCGCGCCGAAGATCACGGGGAGGGCGTCGGTCTTGTCGCCGGTGGTGTCGACGATGGCGAGCATCGGCGCGACTCCGGCGAAGGTGACGCCGTTGACGAAGGGCAGCCGGGCGCCGATGTTCCAGACGCCGAGGGTCTGGAGGAAGGTGGCGAGGCCCGCGGTGAACAGGCTGGCGCCGGTCAGGAAGGTGAGTTCGGTGCCGGAGAGGCCGACGGCGGCTCCGACGATCAGGGGCGGCGCGACGACGCCCGCGTACATGGCGGCCACGTGCTGGAGGCCGCTGGTGAGCATCTTCAGTGGGGGCAGCTTCTCGTCGACCGGATGTGTCTCGTGGTCGTCGGGGGCGGAGCCTGCGTCTTGTGCATTGCGAACCTGGGGCGTTGCGGCCACGGCGGTTCCTCCGGTCGGGTACGCGTCGGCGGTGACGCGGGTGTCAGGGAGGTGGTGCGATGCGGTGCGGGGTGCACGAGGTGCGGCTCGGTGCGGGGGTGGCGCGGTGCGCGCGCGGAGGGGTGCGGCGCGGGGTACGGGTGCCCGACGGGGGGTGCGGGCGTGGGTCACCGTCCCGGGGGGGGGGGGGGGGGGGGGGGGGGCCGGCCCCGGGCGGCCCCCCGCCGCGGCCCCCCCCCGGGGGGGGGGGGCCCGGCCCCGGGGGGGGCCCCCCCCCCCG
>NZ_JBIWNI010000001.1:0-24706 GCF_044767145.1 Streptomyces sp. NPDC101490 | reverse complement strand
CGTGGGGGGGGGGGGGGGGGGGGGGGGGGGGGGGGGGGGGGGGGGGGGGGGGGGGGCGGCGGGGGGGGGGGGGGGGGGGGGGGGGGGGGGGGGGGGGGGGGGGGGGGCGCGCCGCGGGGGGGGGGGGCCCCGCCCCGCCCGCCCCCCCCCCCCCCCCGGCCCGGCTGCCGCGGACCCTCTCGGGTTCGCGGCGACCGGCCGAGGGCCGTCCCCCTCGGCCGGACTCCGTGGGGAGGGTCAGCCCTGGGCCGCGATGCGGGCCAGGCGCTGTGCCTCCGTGCGCGCGTCGCGCGCGATGGTGTCCTCGTCGACGGTGAGCAGGCGGTCGTTCTCGACGATCTGCCGGCCGTTGACGAAGGAGGCGGTGACCGGGGCCGCCGCGCCGAGGACGATGGCGGTGACCGGGTCGGCGATCGTGGAGTGGCCGAGGCCGTCGGTCTTCCAGAGGACGAAGTCGGCGAGCTTGCCCGGTTCCAGGGAGCCGATGCTGTCGGCCCGGCCGAGGACCTGGGCGCCGCCGTAGGTGCCCAGGCGCAGGGCCTGGCGGGCGGTGAGCGCGGCCTCGCGGTGGGCGCCGAGCCGGTTGATCAGGAGCGCGTTGCGCAGTTCGGTGTGGAGTTCGCCGGACTCGTTGGAGGCGGTGCCGTCGACGCCGAGGCCGACGGGGACGCCCGCCTTCAGCATGTCGGGGACGCGGGCGATGCCCGCGGCGAGCCGCGCGTTGGAGGAGGGGCAGTGGGCGACACCGGTCCTGGTGCGGGCGAAGGCGGCGATGTCGGAGTCGTTCATGTGGACGCAGTGCGCCATCCACACGTCCTCGCCGAGGAAGCCGGTGGACTCGAAGTAGTCCGTCGGGCCCATCCCGAACAGTTCGTGGCAGAACTTCTCCTCCTCCACGGTCTCCGAGCCGTGGGTGTGCATCCGTACGCCGAGGCGGCGGCCGAGCGCGGCTCCCTCGCGGAGGAGTTCGGTGGAGATGGAGAAGGGCGAGCAGGGGGCGACGGCGACCTGGGTCATCGCGTCGAAGGAGGCGTCGTGGTACCTCTTCACCGTCTCCTCGGTCGCGGCGAGCGCGCCCTCGGTCGTCTCGACGGCGAAGTCCGGCGGCAGGCCGCCGTCCTTCTGGCTGCGGTCCATGGAGCCCCGGGCGAGGGTGAAGCGGACGCCCATCTCGGAGGCGGCGCCGATGATGGCGCCCGACAGGTCACCGGAGTTCACCGGGTACACGTAGTGGTGGTCCATGGCGGTGGTGACACCGCCGCGGGCCATCATCGCGAGCGAGCCCCGGGCAGCGGCGCGCACCATCGGCTCGTCGATCCGGGCCCAGGTGGGGTAGAGGGCGACGAGCCAGTCGAAGAGGTTGTGGTCGGTCGCGAGACCCCGGGTGATCCACTGGTAGAAGTGGTGGTGGGTGTTGACCAGACCGGGTGTGACGAGGTGGCCGGTGGCGTCGATGCGCCGGACCACGTTCTCCAGGCCCTCGGGAGCCTTTCCGGCACCGATGGACTCGATCCTGTTGCCCGCGACGACGAGGTGGCCGGAGGCGTGTTCGGTGTCGTGCGCGTCGACGGTGGCGATCGCCGCGTTCTCGATGACGATGCGCTGGGCTGCCGAAGGTGCTGCCATGGCGGTGGTTCCTTCATTCCGCTGGGGTGGAGTGGGCACGGCAGGACCCTAGGAGGATTTGAGTGCCGGGGCCGGGTGGCGGCTCCGGGTGCCGAGATGGTGGAAGAACAGGTTGAGCAGGACGGCGACGAGCGCGCCGGCGCTGATGCCGGAGCCGAGGACCGTCTGCGCCCAGGAGGGGAAACCGGCGTAGAAGGTGGGGGCGGCGAGCGGGATGATGCCCGCTCCGAGCGCGACGGCCACCAGGATGATGTTGGAGCTGTCGTCGAGTCCGGCTTCCGACAGGGTGCGGATGCCGCTGACGGCGATCGAGCCGAAGAGGACGATGCCCGCGCCGCCGAGGACCGGCATGGGGACCGTGGAGACGACCGCGCCGAGGACGGGGAAGGCGCCGAGGACCAGGAGGGCGCCGCCCGCGGCGGCGACCACGTACCGGGACCGCACTCGGGTCAGCGAGACGACGCCGACGTTCTGGGCGAAGGCGGAGGTCGGGAAGCCGCCGAAGACGGGTCCGAGCAGGGTGGCGATGCCGTCGGTGCGCAGTCCCCGGGTGATGGTGCGGCCGTCGCTGCGCCGGTCGCAGATCTCGCCGAGGGCGAGCATCCCGGCGCTGGACTCGGTCATGAGGACCAGCATGACGATGCACAGGGAGAGGATCGCGGCGGGCTGGAACTCGGGGGCGCCGAAGGCGAAGGGGGTGGGCAGGGCGGCGACGGGCGCCTCGCGCAGGGCGCCGAAGTCGGCGAGGCCGAAGGGGATCGCGGCGAGGGTGCCGATGAGGAGGCCGAGGAGCAGGGCGATCTGTCTGACGAAGCCCTTGCCGAAGCGCTGGAAGAGCAGGATGACGACGAGGGTGAAGCCCGCGAGCGCCAGGTACTTCATGGCGCCGAAGTCGGCGGCGGTCCTGTCGCCGCCCTGGGCCCAGCCGACGGGCACGGGCATCAGGGTGACCCCGATGAGGGTGATGACGACGCCGGTGACGAGCGGCGGGAAGAAGCGCAGGAGCCTGCCGAAGAAGGGTCCGACGGCGAGGCAGAAGACTCCGGCGACCATGACCGCGCCGTAGATGGCGGGGAGTTGGCGGCCGGGGGCGCTGGTCTCGGCGATGGCGAGCATCGGGGCGATGCCCGCGGAGGAGGCGGCGTTGACGAACGGGAGCCGGTTCCCGGCGAAGCGTCCGATGCCGAGGGTCTGCAGGAGGGTCGCGCAGCCGGCGATGAGCAGGCTCGCGGCGATGAGCCGGGTCATCCCGGCCGCGTCCAGGCCGACGGCCTGACCGATGATGAGCGGAGGGGTGACGACGCCTGCGTACATGGCGGCGATGTGCTGGAGTGCCGCGGGGACGAGCCGCGAGGCGGGGAGCTTTTCGTCCACCGGATGGACCTGACGGGTGGTGTCCGGCGAGGTGGAACACGGGCCTTCGGCGGGTGCCGGCCCCTTTGCGGGCTGTGCCATGAGATTCCCTCCGGTCTGGCGCGGCCCCGGCCCGACTGCGGGCGGGCGGGGGCCGTTCACTCAGATGCCGCTTAGAGGTTGGTCATGTCGACCGGGATCCGCGCCGTGGCTCCGTCGCGGAGGACGGTGGCCTCGATGAGGCCGTACATGCGGTCGGCGGCGTAGTAGACCTCGTTGTCGTTCTTCAGGCCGAAGGGTTCGAGGTCGACGAGGAAGTGGTGCTTGTTGGGGAGCGAGAAGCGGACTTCGTCGATCTCCGAGCGGTGGTTGATGATCCGCGAGGCCATCTGGTAGAGCGTCTGCTGGAGGGAGAGCGAGTAGGTCTCGGCGAAGGCCTGGAGCATGTGCTTCCGGGTCTCGGCGTAGGACCGCTCCCAGTGGGGCATCCGCTGCTCGTCGTCGGTCCAGTTGAACCGCCACCGGCCGGACACCTGGGTGGCCAGGATGCGGTCGTAGGCCTCCTGGAGCGTCGTGTACTTGTCCTTGATGTAGCCCCAGAACTCCGAGTTGGTGGAGTTCATGACGACGAGGTCCTTGAGGCCGGAGATGACCTCCCAGTTCTGGCCGTCGTAGGTGATCTGGGTGACGCGGGTCTCCTGGCCCTGGCGGACGAAGGAGTGGTTGACCTGGTCGGCGCCGATGAACCTGGAGTTGGCCTCCGAGGTGGCGATGCGGTCCCAGGCGTACTCCTCTATCCGGATGCGGGCGCGCCGGATCGGCTCCTGGCTCGTCACGAAGTGCCGGGCGAGGTGGATGCCGAACTGCTCGGCGGACTCGATGCCGTACTCCTTGGCGAACGCGAAGACGGTGTTCTTCGTCGTGTCGGTGGGGAGGCAGTGGGCGTTGGAGCCGGAGAGGTGGAGGTCTTCGAGGTCGCCGGAGAGGGCGACGGAGACGTTGAGGTCCTTGATGTGGTGGGTGTCGCCGTCCCGCGTGATCTTGACGACGCGGTTCTCTGCTTTGCCGTACTGGTTCTGGCCGAGAATCGTGGGCATGTCTGCTAGCTCCCTCGGTATACGGAGTAGCCGAACGGGTTGAGCAGCAGCGGTACGTGGTAGTGCTCGCCGGGGGTGACGGCGAACGTGATCGCCACCTCCGGGAAGAACGCACCGCTGTCCCTTACGCGGGGGGCGTCCTGCTGCGCCTCGGCTCGGTTCTTGGAGAAGTACGTCTCGACCTCGAAGTCGAGGCGTACATGGGTGGTGCCCTCCGGCAGGGCCGGCAGGTCCTTGCAGCGTCCGTCCGCGTCGGTGGCCGAACCGCCGAGCGCGACCCACTCCGCGTCGGAGCCGCCGCGGGCCGCGAGCGTGACGGCCACGCTCCCGGCGGGGCGGCCGATGCTGGTGTCCAGGATGTGTGTGGACACCGAGGCCGTGGTGTCGGTGCTCATCGCGCGTCCTCTTCCTCTACGAGTCGGGTCAGCCGAATACGGTTGATCTTGCCCAGTTCGGTGCGGACGGTCTCCCGCTCCGCCTCGGGCGAGTTCCCGATCCGTTCCCGGAGCGCGTCACGCATCTGCTCTCCGGTCCTGCCAGTGGCGCAGATGAGGAAGACATGGCCGAACCTGTCCTGGTAGTCCAGGTTGAGTTCGCGCATCTCCGCCTTGAGTTCTTCGGAGGATCCGTCCATTCCCCTCTGTTCACGGGAGGAGGTCGGGTCCCCTGCCTTCGGACGACCGATCGGCGGGTGCCCCGACATCGCCTCGGCCAGGTCCTCGCCGGTCAGCTCGGCCATGGCGGCGTCACTGCTGAGGAAGAGGGCTTCGGCGGTGGTGTACGGGCGCTGGGCGAGGATCCTGCTCCCCCACGCCGAACTGGAGCACACCTCGTGGAGCGCGGCGACGGCCTCGCTCTCCGCCGAGGTGTTGAACCGGGTGAGACCCGGTGTCGTACCTGAAGTCACGGGAAGCCTCCGTGGCTGTTTTTCGCTGTGCGTCGGACGGGCTGCGGATAGCTAACGCCCTCGGCAACACGACGTCAACACTTTGTTGAAAACTCGGTCACGCAAAAGCCGCCGTCCCGACATCCGGACGACGGCTTGCGGCAATGCCTGTTCAACTACTCGCCCTTGGCGGCCTTTTCCCTGCTCAGAGCGGTCTCACGGTTGAGGTAGTTGTACACCGTGAAGCGGCTGACCCCCAGGGCCCCGGCCACCGTCTCCACCCCGTGACGCACCGAGAACGCGCCACGCGCCTCCAGGAGCCGGACGGCCTCCTGCTTGGCCTTGCGGTCGAGCTCGGCCAACGGCATCCCGTGCCGCCGCTCCATCGCGGCCAGGATGTGGTCCAGCGATTCGGACAGCTGCGGCAGCCGCACGGCGAGGACCTCCTCCCCCTCCCAGGACAGGACCACGTCGTCGGCCTCCGCCTGCGCGGGGCCCAGCAGCTCGGCGCCCATCGCGTCGGCCAGCGGCTTCACGGCGGCCACCAGCGGGTGCTCGCTCACTTCCCGCCCTCCCCGATCACATTGACCTGGAGGGAGACACGGGTGGCACCGGCCGCGAGGGACCGGCGCAGCAGCTCGTCGACCGCGCCGAGGACCTCGTCGGCACCACCCTCCGCCGTGTTGCCGAAGGGGCCGACGTCGACCGCGTCCAGTTCGGCGGACTGGATGACCTCACGGGCCACGACCGCGTGCGCCGGGGCCTCGTCGAGGTCGAACGGCTCGGTCGTGAACTCCACTCTCAAACGCACCATGGCCCCACGCTACGGCCCTGCCGGGACCCACGGGAGCCCCGGACCTGCGGGGACCCCTTGACAAGTACACCGCCCGCCTTGCAGCATTCCGTCAGACAGAAACTTACTTCCGCGATACGGAAGGAGCGCCGCCCCTCATGGGATTCACGGACCAGCGCTTCGATGTGAACCTGTCGATCCTCTTCACGGAACTCCCGCTCCTGGAGCGCCCCGCGGCCGCCGCCGCGGCGGGCTTCACGGCGGTCGAGCTGTGGTGGCCCTGGATCGACACCGCCACCCCCGAGCAGAGCGAGCTCGACGCACTCAAGAAGGCCCTCGACGACGCCGGCACCCGGCTGGTGGGCCTGAACTTCTACGCCGGACGGCTCCCCGGCCCGGACCGCGGCGCCCTCTCCGTGCCCGGCGAGGAGTCGGACCGGTTCCGGACCAACATCGAGGTCGCCGCCGGCTTCGCGGCCTCGGTCGGCTGCCGGGCGCTCAACGCGCTCTACGGCAACCGTGTGGAGGGCGTCGACCCGCAGATCCAGGACACCCTCGCCCTGGAGAACCTGGTCCTGGCGGCCCGCGCCGCCCACCGCATCGGCGCGATCCTGCTGATCGAGACCCTCAACGAGCCGGAGTCGCCGCTCTACCCGCTGGTGAGCGCGGACGCCGCCGTCGCGGTGGTGGACAAGGTGAACGCGGCCACCGGCCTCGGCAACGCCAAGTTCCTCCTCGACGTCTACCACCTGTCGATGAACGGCGAGGACGTCAGCCGGGTCATCGCGGAGTACGCCGACAGGACCGGTCATGTGCAGATCGCGGACAACCCGGGCCGCGGTGCGCCGGGCACCGGCGGGCTGCCGCTGGAGCGGCTCCTCGACGAGCTGACGAAGGCCGGGTACGACGGCTGGGTCGGCCTGGAGTACAAGGCCCCCGACGCCGCCGCGTCCTTCGGGTGGCTCCCCGCCGAGGCCCGCGCCGCCCACTGACCCCGGCGCGACCGCGAAAGGCGGACCGCCGACCCGGCGGGCCTCCGGCGGAACCCCGAAAGGCGGACCGCCTACCCCGGCAGGACTCCGGGCAGGCACCCCGCCGACCCCGGCAGGACCCCAGCGGCGGGCTCCCGCCGACCGGCGGGACCCGCCTCCCCGGCCGCACCCCCGCCGACCGCCCGTCGGCCCGCGACTCCTCCCCGTTCCACCTGTTTTCGAGAGGCACCCTCATGAGCACCCTTCCCAAGATCGCGTGGATCGGCCTCGGCATCATGGGCTCCCCCATGTCCGAGAACCTCCTGAAGGCCGGCTACCCCGTCACCGGCTACACCCTGGAGCAGGACAAGCTGGACCGCCTGACCGAGGCCGGGGGCACCGCCGCCGGGTCGATCGCCGAGGCCGTCGCGGACGCCGACGTCGTCATCACGATGGTGCCCGCCTCCCCCCAGGTCGAGGCCATCGCCTACGGCCCCGAGGGCATCCTGGAGAACGCCCGGCGGGGCGCGCTGATCGTGGACATGTCGTCGATCACCCCGCAGACCTCGGTGGACCTGGCGAGGAACGCCGCCGAGAAGGGCATCCGTGTCATCGATGCCCCGGTGTCCGGCGGCGAGGCCGGTGCCGTCGAGGCCGTCCTCTCCATCATGGTCGGCGGCGAGCAGGCCGACTTCGACGAGGCCCTGCCCGTCCTGGAGGCCCTCGGCAGGACCATCGTCCTGTGCGGCCCGCACGGCTCCGGCCAGACGGTGAAGGCCGCCAACCAGCTGATCGTCGCGGTCAACATCCAGGCCTGCGCCGAGGCCGTGGTCTTCCTGGAGAAGTCCGGGGTGAACCTCGCGGCCGCCCTCGACGTCCTCAACGGCGGCCTGGCCGGTTCGACCGTGCTGACCCGCAAGAAGGACAACTTCCTGAACCGGGACTTCAAGCCCGGCTTCCGGATCGACCTCCACCACAAGGACATGGGCATCGTGACCGACGCCGCCCGCAACGTCGGCGCGGCCCTCCCGGTCGGCGCGGTCGTCGCCCAGCTCGTCGCCTCGCTGCGCGCCCAGGGCGACGGCGGCCTGGACCACTCGGCCCTGCTGCGCGCCGTCGAGCGCCTCTCCGGCCAGCAGGTCTAGGGCGTGTTTCGAAAGGAGCGCCGTCTGCCCGGAAGGCAGTCGGGACTTTCGAAACACGCCCCACTGCCCGCCCCGGCGCGCCGGGGCCCCTGATCTCCGGCCGGTGGCGGCGCTGACAACCTGTCCTGTCGCGCCCAGGCGCCGCCACCGGCCGGAACACCACACTTCCTTTTCAACAAACTGTTGACGTCTTCTTCGGGCCGAACCTACGCTCCTCGGACCGTCAGCAGAGCCCCCGTACGGAAGGTCACGATGTCGAAGCGCGTGCTTACGACCGAGTCCGGCGCCCCCGTCGCCGACAACCAGAACTCCGCCACCGCCGGCGTCGGTGGCCCCCTCCTCCTCCAGGACCAGCACCTGCTGGAGAAGCTCGCGCGCTTCAACCGTGAGCGGATCCCGGAGCGCGTGGTCCACGCCCGGGGCTCCGGCGCGTACGGCTTCTTCGAGGTGACCGACGACGTCACCGCGTACACCGCCGCGCACTTCCTCGGTGAGGTCGGCAGGCGGACCGAGACCTTCATCCGCTTCTCCACCGTGGCCGACTCGCTCGGCGGCGCGGACGCGGTCCGCGACCCGCGCGGCTTCGCGCTGAAGTTCTACACCGAGGAGGGCAATTACGACCTTGTCGGCAACAACACCCCGGTGTTCTTCATCAAGGACCCGATCAAGTTCCCCGACTTCATCCACTCGCAGAAGCGCGACCCCTTCACGGGCAAGCAGGAGCCGGACAACGTCTGGGACTTCTGGGCGCACGCCCCCGAGGCCACCCACCAGGTCACCTGGCTCATGGGCGACCGCGGCATCCCGGCCTCGTACCGGCACATGAACGGCTACGGCTCCCACACCTACCAGTGGACCAACGAGTCGGGCGAGGCCTTCTTCGTCAAGTACCACTTCAAGACGAACCAGGGCGTCCGCAGCCTCTCCGCCGAGCAGGCCGCCGAACTGGTCGGCAAGGACGCCAACTCGCACCAGACCGACCTGCTCCAGGCGATCGAGCGCGGGGTGAACCCGTCCTGGACGCTGTACGTCCAGGTGATGTCCGCCGCCGAGGCCGCGGAGTACCGCTTCAACCCGTTCGACCTCACCAAGGTGTGGCCGCACAGCGACCACCCGCTCCAGCGCGTGGGCCGTCTGGTCCTCGACCGCAACCCGGACAACGTCTTCGCCGAGGTGGAGCAGGCCGCGTTCTCCCCGAACAACTTCGTGCCGGGCATCGGTCCCTCGCCGGACAAGATGCTCCAGGGCCGCCTCTTCGCCTACGCCGACGCCCACCGCTACCGCCTCGGCGTCAACCACACCCAGCTCGCGGTGAACGCCCCGAAGGCGGCCGTCGCCGACAACTACGGCCGGGACGGCCTGATGGCCACCCGCCAGGGCTCGCGCCACGACAAGAACTACGAGCCCAACTCGTACTCCGGCCCGGCCCAGACCGGCGCGGCGCTCTCCGCCCCGCTGGCGGTCCACGGCTGGACCGGCACCCACGCGGCCCCGCAGCACACCAAGGACGACGACTTCTTCCAGGCGGGCGAGCTGTACCGGCTGATGTCCGAGGACGAGAAGGGCCGTCTGGTCGCCAACATCGCGGGCGGCCTGTCCCAGGTGTCCCGCGAGGACGTCATCGAGAAGAACCTCGCGCACTTCGCCGCCGCCGACGCGGACTACGGCAAGCGTGTGGCCGAGGCGGTCCGCGCCCTGCGCGAGGACTGAGCCTCCCTCACCACCCAGACTGCGTACGGCACATGACGGGAGGTCAGTGTCGTACGCGGTCCGGATCGACCGGCCCGCATGAGGGGTGGCCGGTGATCCGGACAGCGCGAGGACCGCGGCGGCGACGAGCCAGTGCGGTGGTAAGGGCGTGAGGTCCCCCTTCCCGACCTGAGGGAAGGGGAGTGCCGGCCGCCCGTCGCCGCCGCCGCGGTCCCGACGCCCCCCCACTCCGCCCGGCGGCAGGAACGTCCTGCGCGTCGGCCTCGTGCCGCCGGGCGGTCACCGACGGGAGAGCGCGGAACCAGGTATACGGTCCCTGGTCCCGCGCTCTTCTTCCGTACCGCCCCACCGCTCCTTCCCCCACTCCCCCGGGGCCCCCTCGCCCGGCTTCCTCCCGCGCGAGGCCGCCCGTACGAATCCTTCTCGTACGACTCCGCCGACGCATCGTTTCTGCGGTGAAGACGCGCACCCGCTCGGGGGGTTTACCGCGATTCGGCACACCCTCGCCCCACGCCCGGGGTTATGCACTTCTCCATGCTGAAGAACCTGATGCGCGGGCTCGTCCCGCTCGCCCTGATCCTGTCGCCGCTGGCCGCGCCCTCCCCCGCCCTCTCCGCCGGGGTCGGGGTGGTCCTGCTGCCCGACGCGCTCGCCGAGCTGCCGGAGGCCACCGAGGACCCGACCGGCTTCCGCCCGGCCGCCTTCCCCCACTGGAACACGGGCCTCGACGCGGCCGACGGCTGCGACACCCGCTCCGAGGTGCTGCTCGCCGAGGCCGTCGACGCCCCCGGCACCGGCGCGGACTGCGCGCTGACCGGCGGCCGGTGGACCTCGTACTACGACGGCCAGAGCGTCACCGACCCGACGACGCTCCGCGTCGACCACCTCGTCCCGCTGGCGGAGGCGTGGGAGTCCGGCGCCTCCGGGTGGACCCAGGAGCGGCGCGAGCGGTTCGCGAACGACCAGGGGGCGACCGCGACGCTCGTCGCCGTCACCGCCCGCAGCCAGCGCGCCAAGGGCGACCGGGACCCGGCCGAGTGGGTGCCGTCGGACGCCGGACAGTACTGCCGCTACGTCGGCGAGTGGATCTCCACCAAGCTGCGCTGGGGCCTGTCGGTCGACAAGGACGAGATGGAGGCGCTCAAGCTGTTCGCGGACGGCCCCTGCGAGGAGACCGTCGTGCTCCGCTCGACGCCTCGGAGCTGAGCGGCCCCTCGACCACGGCCGCCCCGGCGGCCCGGCCCCCGTCACAGCCGTCACAGCCGTCACAGCCACCATCAGGACCGGAGGGTCCGGGACCGGTGGTCCGGTCCCTCCGGTCCGCCCGGGCCAGGACGCAGGTGACCGCGAGCGAGGCGACGGCGAGGACCGCCATGCCCGTACGGGGCGAGGTGTACTGGGCGAGCGTCCCGGCGAGGGCCGCGCTCAGCCCCTGGAGGGCGAGCATCCCCGAGGAGTGCAGCCCGAGGGCGTGCCCGCCCAGCTCCTCCGGCACCAGGGCCATCAGCCGCTCCTGGTGCAGGAGGCTCGCCCCGTACCCGACCGCCGAGACCGTCACCGCGAGCAGCGCGAACGGCAGCGGCGGGTCCAGGACGAACAGCGGGAACGGGGCCGCGAGCAGCGCCTGGAGCGGGAAGCGGAGGCGTCCGCGCAGCCGCGCCGGTACGAAGCGGCCCACCGCGGTGTCCCCGGCCAGCATCCCCAGCGCGCCGCAGGCGAAGAGGAGCCCGGCGTGCCCGGGGTCGTACGGCACGAACAGCGACTCGCAGCCGACGATCAGCCCGTTGGGCACCCACAGCGCGAGGTAGCAGCGGCGGCGGGCGGGCGAGGAGAGCAGCAGCCGGTTGGTCCGCCAGGTCCCGGCGACGGACGCCCGGCCCTTCGCGCGCGGCGGGCGGGCGCCGAGTCCGAACCGGGCGAGGAGCGCGGCGGCCAGGTAGCAGCCCGCACCGGCCAGGACCGCACCGCGCGGCGAGAGCAGGGCGACGAGGAGGCCACCGGTCGCGAAGCCCGCGATCTGGCAGACGCCCGTGGCCATGTTCGTGACCGAACGGCCCAGCAGATACGCGTCGCGGGGCAGGATCTCGTTGAGGAGTCCGTACCGCACTCCGCCGCCGAGGGAGGCCGCGAGCCCCTCGGCGAACAGGATCACGAAGAGCGCCCAGACCGGCAGGCCGGGGACCGCGAGGACCGCCGTGCCCACGGCGAAACAGAGGGCGATGCCGCCGATCGCGGCGCGCGGCGGCAGCCGGTCTGCCGCCGAGAGCAGGGTGGTGGCGCCGACCAGTTGGGCGAGCGAGGGCCCGAAGAGGGCGAGGGCGGCGAGGAGCGGGGAGCCGGTCGCGCGGAAGACGAGCGTGGCGAGGCCGAGCCCGGCGACGGTCTGGGCGGCGTTGTGGGCCGCGCCGGTGAGGAACAGCGGGGTGAACTCGGGGACCCGGAAGAGGTCGCGGTAGCGGGGCATGCCGGGAGTCTCGGACCGGGCCCGGCGGCCCGGTACTGTTTCGCGCACCGGCGAAAGGCCGTACGGGCCGGGGCGTCGGAAGGGGCGGTGGGCGGCGTGGGCTGGTGGCAGATCGGCACGGATTCGCTGGCCGGGAGCCGGTTCGTCGTCTCTCCGCTCGCCGAGACGGTCGCCGCCCTGAAGACCCTGCACACGGGGACGGGCTCCCATCCCGGTGAGCGCGCCTGGCTGGCCGCCCGGCTGCCCGCGTACCGGCGACGGCTCGCCGCCGCACCGCTCGACGCGCTGCTCGTCCGGGCCGCGATCGGGCCCACCTGGAACGCGGACTTCCTGACGCCGACGCCCACGGGCGCGCCCGGCCGGTCCTTCGAGGAAGAGGTCGCGGCCGTCCGGGAGTGCGAACCCGGCGACGCCGTACCGCAGTTGGAGGTGGCGGTCGGCGGCCCCGTACCGGAACCGCTGCGGACGGCGAAGGACCTGCCGGACCGGCTCGCGGGCGTCCTGGAGTGGGTGTGGCGGGAGACGGTGCTGCCGGACTGGGCGCGGCGGCGCCGGGTCCTGGAGGCCGATGTGGTGGCGCGCACGGCGCGACTGGCGCGGGACGGCTGGGCGGCGGCCGTCGGCGAGCTGGATCCGGGCAGGACGCGCTGGCTGGGCGAGGGGCGGCTCCAGGTCAACGCCCGCGCGTATCCGCCGCGTCGGGTGGACGGAGGGCGGCTCCTCTTCGTTCCCGTGACGCCTCGGACGGGCTGGGTCTCCTGGGAGGGCTCGGAGCGTTTCGCGCTCGTGTACCCGTGCTCCGGCGCCCTCGCGGACGTGACGGGCCCCGTGGTGCCCGAGGCGCTGGGCGCGCTCCTCGGCCGGGCCCGCGCCGGGGTCCTCGTACGGCTCGGATCGCCCACGTCCACCAGTCAGTTGGTGGCGCTCACCGGACAGGGGCTCGGGTCGGTGGGACGGCATCTGAAGGTGCTGCTCGACGCCGGTCTCGTACGACGTGACCGGGCGGGCCGGTCGGTCCTGTACGTGTGGACGGCGGCGGGCGCGGTGCTCGTACGGGCGCAGGGAGACGCGCGCCGCCCCTGAATGTCCTTGCGACGGAGGGCCTGGGAGCGCCGGACATCAGGACGACGACTTCCGGACGAAGATCCGCCGGACAACGACCTTTCAAGGAAGGCCTGTTGAGCAACAAGCCCCGCACGAAAGGCCGTCGGGCACACGGGCGGCCCCCGCTCCGGTGCGCGTCGGGGCGCTTTCGGGGCGGGGGCCGCGGGCGGGGGGCGCTCGGGGTCAGACCCGGAGGGGCTTGATCGAGGTCGGCGCGTGGCCGGGTTCGGTCGCCAGCTCCTCGAACTCGGTGACGTCGCTCATGTCCACCGTCTTGCTCATGGCGATGTTGGTGATGCGCTCCAGGATGGCTTCGACGACGACCGGGACCCGGTGCTCGACGGCCAGCTTCTTGGCCTGCTCCAGCGCCTCGCCCAGCTTGTCCGGGTCGGTGACGCGGATGGCCTTGACGCCCAGGCCCTCGGCGACCTTGACGTGGTCCACGCCGTAGACGCCGATCTCCGGGGTGTTGATGTTCTCGAACTCCAGGTTGACCTCGAAGTTGATGCCGAGGCCGCCCTGCGCCTGGCGGATCAGACCCAGGTAGGCGTTGTTCACGAGGACGTGGACGTAGGGGACCTTGTGCTGGGCGGCGACCGCCAGTTCCTCGATCATGAACTGGAAGTCGTAGTCGCCGGAGAGCGCGACGACCGGGGTCTCCGGGTCGGCGGTGGCGACGCCGATCGCCGCCGGGATCGTCCAGCCGAGCGGACCGGCCTGGCCGCAGTTGATCCAGTGGCGCGGCCGGTAGACGTGCAGGAACTGCGCGGCGGCGATCTGGGAGAGCCCGATGGTGGTGACGTACCGGGTGTCCCGGCCGAAGGCCTTGTTCATCTCCTCGTAGACGCGCTGCGGCTTGATCGGGATGTCGTCGAAGTGCGTACGGCGCTGGAGCGTGGCCTTGCGGTCCTGCGTCGAGGCGGCCCAGGCGGTGAAGTCGGGGAGCCTGCCGGCGGCCTTCAGCTCCCCGGCGATCTCGACGAAGAGTTCCAGGGCGGCCTTGGCGTCGGAGGCGATGCCGTAGTCCGGGGCGAAGATCTTGCCGAGCTGGGTGGGCTCGATGTCGACGTGGACGAACTTCCGGCCCTCGGTGTAGGCGTCGAGGTTGTAGCCGGTGTGGCGGTTGGCCCAGCGGTTGCCGATGCCGAGGACGAAGTCCGACGCCAGGAAGGTCGCGTTGCCGTAGCGGTGCGCGGTCTGGACGCCGACCATGCCCGCGGACAGCTCGTGGTCGTCGGGGATGGTGCCCCAGCCCATCAGGGTGGAGATGACGGGGACGCCGGTCAGTTCGGCGAACTCGACGAGCAGGTCGGTCGCGTCGGCGTTGATGATGCCGCCGCCCGCGACGATCAGCGGCCGCTCGGACTCCAGGAGGAGGCCCAGCGCCTTCTCGGCCTGCGCGCGGCTGGCGCGCGGCTTGTAGACGGGCAGCGGCTCGTAGGTCTCGGGGTCGAACTCGATCTCGGTCAGCTGGACGTCGATCGGGAGGTCGATGAGGACCGGGCCGGGGCGGCCTGAGCGCATCAGGTGGAAGGCCTGCTGGAAAACGCCGGGGACCTGCGCGGCCTCCAGGACGGTGGTGGCCGCCTTGGTGACCGGCTTGGCGATGCTCGCGATGTCGACGGCCTGGAAGTCCTCCTTGTGGAGCTTCGAGACCGGGGCCTGGCCGGTGATGCAGAGGATCGGGACGGAATCCGCGATGGCCGAGTAGAGGCCGGTGATCATGTCGGTGCCCGCGGGGCCCGAGGTGCCGACGCAGACGCCGATGTTGCCGGCCTTGGCGCGGGTGTAGCCCTCGGCCATGTGGGACGCGCCCTCGACGTGGCGGGCGAGCGTGTGGTTGACGCCGCCCACGTTCTTGAGCTCGCGGTAGAAGGGGTTGATCGCCGCGCCGGGGACGCCGAACGCCTGGGTGACGCCTTCGCGCTTGAGGATCTCAACGGCCGCTGCGGCGGCGGTCATACGAGGCATGGGAGTGCTCCTGCTTCGGCCGGGCGGACCCAAGCCCACCGGTCGGCCCGAAGAGGAGCCGGGGAGCTTGTTTCCGTAATGCGGAAATACTGTTCTGCTATACGGAAGCAATGTAGGTCGGGCTCCGGAGAACCGTCAAGGGAGGTCCGCGCAGCGGGACGCGAAGGGGGCGCGGAAGTAGCCGAACGCCCACCCCCGGAGGCCCGTTGGGTGGACGATGGGACCGAACGACAGGGGGTTGACCGTGGGTGATCCGGTACCGGTGCGCTGCCCGGTGTGTCTGCGGACGCAGGCGTACGCGCCGCCCGTCCTGCCCTGCGCGTGCGGAAGCCCGGTCGCGCCGCCGGTGGTGGCGGGCGCGACGGCGGAGCCGGTCACCCACCGGAACTGGACCGACGAGTGGGTCACCGTCCGCTGCGACGCCTGCGGCCGCGAGAACGACTGCCCCCACCCCGACCTGGGCTGCCCCTGCGGAACGCTGCTCCGCGTACCGGTCCGGGGCCCGCGCGAGGAGGGCGGCCCGGGGACGGCGGACGACACCCCCACGGGCACGGCCCCGGACGCCACGGACGCCTCCCCCACAGGAAGAGGACGGAGTCCGGGGACCCTGGGCGGATTCCTTACGGGTACGGATACGGGTATGGGCACGGGGTCCGGTGGTACGGGTGCGGGCGCGCCCGGGCGCTGGGGGCCTTCGGCACCCGGCGGACCCGGCGCAGCCGGACCGGTGGGGCCTGTGGGGCCTGTGGGACCGGTGGGGCCTGTGGGGCCCGGGGCGCTCCCCGGCTGGCCGCTCACCGGCCGGAGGGCGCCGGGCGGCCCGCCCGATGTCCCCGGTCCGGGGCTCGACCTCGGCGCGGACCCGGAACGGGGACCCCGTACCGGCCCGGTTCCGGGCGGGGCCCCGGGGTCCGGCTCCGCGTCCGGAACCGACGGCGCCCTCCCCGCCGGATCGGGCAGCGGACCGGGCGACGGCCTGGTCCCGGGCCCCGGCGCCGGTCTCACACCCGCACCCGCGCCCGCCGACGGGGACCACGACGACGCCGACGCCGGTACGGCCGCCGGGGCGAGGCCGGGGCCGATGGCCTCGGACGCCTCCCCGTCGGGGCCGGTGGGTCCCCTGAGCCCCGAGGGCCCGGGAGGGCTCCCCGGGCGGGCGGCACCACCGGAACCCGTAGACCCTGCCGAAACTCCGGATCGCGTCGGCCCCACGGATCTCGTCGGACCCACGGATCTCGTCGAGCCCACAGGTCCCGACTGCCTCGCGGGTCCCGACGGCCCCAAGGGCGCGGACGGCCAGGCGGCCCGGACGGACCCCAGGGATTCCACCGGCCCTGTGGAGCGCACCGGTCCGGCCTCGTCGAGCGGCCCGGCAGGTCCCGCCCCGGCCGCCGGTCCCGGACGGGTGTCCCCCGGCGGCGGGCCCCGTTCCTTCGCCGAGCGGTATCCCGCGCACCCCTCGCACATCCCGCTGCCGCCGACCGCGCCCCGGCCCGCTCCGGTGCGCGGGGCGTTCCGGCCCGTGACGATCCGGACCTCACGGGACGCGGTCGCCGCGGCGGCCGGGTATCTGCGCTGGCTCGGCTTCCGGGACGTGGTCCAGCCGGAGGAGCGGCCCGTCTCCGGGGTGGACCTGCGGGGGCCGGGGCTCGTCGCCCAGGTCGACCCGAGCACCCGGCCGACGGGGCTCCGGGCGGTCGAGTGCCTCTGGCTCAACGGGCTGAGCGCCCCGGCGGTGAGCGTCTTCTTCTCGCTCGCGGGCTACACGCCCGAGGCCCGCTCGCGGGCCACCGAGGTCGGGCTGCCGCTGTTCGTGCTCGACCTCACCGGCACCCCGCAGCCGGTGAACGGCGCCGCCGACGAGCTGACGGCGGGCGGCCCCTGAGCCGAACGGCTCCGGCGCTCCGCCCCCGGCGCCCGTGCCGCCGAGGCCGCCCACAACACCTCAGCATCCGAAACCGGCCATTCACGCGTGACGATCACGCTCCCCCGGGCACAACACCCTCGGGGGGTGGGCGTGATGCCGACGGCGATGTGGTGGTTCATAGGAGCGGCCTGCGGGCAGTTGCTGCTCGCCGCCGTACTGCTGCGAACGCGCAGCAGGGAAAGAGGAACGGAGGAACCACCGCAGCCCCAGGCGCTCGCCCTGCTGCGGGGCGGGCGGCGGGCGGCCGTCACCGTGGCCCTGGTGGCGCTCCACCAGCGCGGCGCGGTCGCCGCGGGCCGCAAACATACGATTCGGGCCAACGGCGGCCCTGGCCGCACCCGGGACCCCGTACAGCTGGGTGTCCACGGGGCGCTGGACCGGGCCTTCCGGCTGCGGGACCTGGCGCAGCGGCCCGAGGCGCGGCGGGCGGTGGACACGCTGAGCGGGGAGCTGCGGGGAGCGGGGCTGCTGCGGCCCCGGACGCGGCTGTGGGCGGCGCGGGTGCTCCTCGGCTGCGTGCCGGTGACGGTGCTCGCGGGGGCGTACGCGACGGGAAGGTCCGGCACGACGGCGGTGGGGGCGCTCGCGGCGGGGACGCTGCCGGTGCTCGCGGCGGTCGTCCTGCTGCGGCTCCCGACGGCGACCCCGGCCGCGCGGCGGCTGCTGTCGGCGCTGCGGGAGCGGTATCCGCTGCCCGCGCACCGGCGCGAGGTGACGGACGGGAAGCTGGTCCAGTTGTACGTGGCGCTGTACGGCGATCCGGCGCTCAGGCTGTTCCTGCCGAGGTTCTCACGGGACGGCGGGCTGCTCGACCGGCCGCGCGAGGTGGACGGATTCCGGCCGCCGGACGGTGGGGGCGGGGACGCGGGACCGGGTGCGGTCGGCGGGCGGTGCTGAGGCCGCGCCATACTGTCGTATGCGTATCAGAGCGGCCGCACCGGCCGAACTCCCGCTGCTCCAGGACATCGAACGAGCGGCGGGCGAACCGTTCCGCGGGCTCGGCATGGCGGCTGTCGCGGACGACGATCCGCTGCCGCTGGACGTGCTGGAGTCGTACCGGGGCGCCGGCCGGGCGTGGGTGGCGGTGGACGCCGCCGACCGTCCGGTCGCGTACCTGCTGGCTGACACCGTGGACGGCGCCGCCCACATCGAGCAGGTGTCGGTGCATCCGGACGCGGCCCGCCGGGGGGTGGGCCGGGCGCTGATCGAGCATCTGGCGGCGTCCGCGCGGGAACGGGGTCTCGCGGCGCTGACGCTGACGACGTTCACCGAAGTCCCGTGGAACGCCCCGTACTACACCCGGCTCGGTTTCCGTCCGCTGACCGGGACGGACCCGGCCCTGACGGAGGGGCTGCGCGCGATCAGCGCCGCCGAGGCGGCCCACGGCCTCTCGGCCTGGCCCCGCGTCTGCATGCGGCGGGAGGTGGCGGGCCCCTGAGCCCCCCGGACACCGGGCGGGGAGCCCGGTGTCCCGTGTCACCGCGCGTGCGGCGGGACTGGCGCCGGTTCCGACGGCTTCCCGGGGGCAGGGCTGGTTCCGATGGCTTCCCGGGGGCGGGACTGGTTCCGGCGGCTTCCCGGGGAGCGGTCGAGAACAGGCGCTCGCTCCCGTAACCACGCGGCCAGGGAAGGCCGTTCGGACTCCGGGCGGGCGGCGGGCCCGTCCCGTGCGGGACGCGCTTCGCCGCCCCGGGCCGTGGCCCGTTCCTCAGCGGGTCCGGATGCCGAGCGCGACGAACTGAGTGACCGCGTCGTCGGCGAAGTTGTCGTCGCTGACCAGGACGAGGGTTCGTTCGCCGCCCGGCAGGGTCGGGCCCCAGGTCATGCCCTCGGTGTTGTCGACCGTGGACAGGCCCAGGTCATGGAAGTCGACGACGAGGCTCTTGCGCATCGGCCGGACGTCCCGGCCCGCCAGGGAGTCGAAGGTCCGCACATCGGTCGCGCCGCGGGTGGTGGCGTCGTAGAGGCGGATCTTGTAGCCCGAGCCCGCCACCCAGGTCCGTTCGAGTACGAGGTAGCGGCTGGGGTCCTCGGGGAACGCGAGGATCGAGGGCACTCCGGTGTCCGGGGGCCAGGGGCTGGACGGGTCGGACGCGGTGAAGATCCTTTCGACGGGGTAGGCGTACTGCCCGAGTACGTCACCGCCCCGGTCCTGCCGGGTGACGCGGGCCATCGCCCCCTGCTCCAGGGTGGGCTCCGGGCCGTCCTGGAGGAGCGGGCCCTCGACGGCGCTGGTCAGCACGCGGCCCCCCTCCCCGAAGGTGATCGCCTCGATCGCCTTGTTCCGCCGGGGGCCCCGGTCGCCCAGGGTGACCTCGTAGGCGGCGGGCAGCGGCAACTGCCCGAGGTAGGAGCCGGAGCGTCCCGCGAACCGGATCGACGGCTGGATCACCGGCTGGTCCGGCGACTTCGGCCGCTCGCCCTCCTGCGCCCACCAGTACCGGCAGGTCCACGGGTCCACCCGGATCTCCTCCGGGTCGACGGCCCGGCCGTCGCCCGCGCTCACCGGCGGATGGACCGAGCCGTCCGGCTGGAGGAACGGGTGGGTGCCGGTGAAGTCGACGGAGTGCACACCGGCACCGTCCACCCGGACCCTTGCGGTGTAGAAGCGGGCGGGCTGCAGACTCGAGCGGTCGTCGCTGATCATGACGTACTCGCCCGTGCAGGGATTCCGGTCGATGCCGGAAAGACCGCCGACGGTCGTGTCCTGGAAGCCGAGCTTGTGCGGAACGATCTTCTCGCCCAGCAGCCGGGCCTTCGCACCGACGGCGAACTTCACCGCGGTGCCGGTACGGATTTCGGTGCGGGACGCGGTGTCGGTACGGGTGGCGGTGTCGGGCCCGGCCGCCAGCGCGGGGGTCACCGTCGCCGCCAGCACCAGGGCCGCGACGGACGCGCGGCGGATCAAGGAAGGTCTCATGCACGTGATCTTGGCCCGTGCACGGGGAAAGCGCAGTCCCCCATGCGCGTGACAAGATCAGAATTGTCTTCCGGCCCCGGAGGTACGGCCGGTGACGGTGCTTCAGCTTGGATGGGCCCCTTCGGCGGACCCCCTCCGGTCCGCGAAGGGCCGTGCCGTCTCCGCACCCTCGGTCCGGGGCCGCCCGGCTCACCGCGCCCCGGCCGCCTCCCCGTACCTCTGCCGCAGTTCCACCTTCCGCACCTTCCCGCTCACCGTCATGGGGAACTCGGTGAGGATCTCCAGCCGGCGCGGGATCTTGTAGTGCGCGAGGCGGTCGCGGCAGAAGGCGGTGAGGTCGTCGAGGGTGGGCGGGGCGGCCGGGTCGAGGGGGATCACACAGGCCAGGATCTCCTCGCCGTACCGCTCGTCGGGGACGCCCACGACCTGCACGTCCGCGATGGCGGGATGCCCGTACAGGAACTCCTCGATCTCGCGCGGGTAGACGTTCTCACCACCTCTGATGATCATGTCCTTGATGCGGCCGACGATCTGGACGTAGCCGTCGTCCCGCATCACGGCCAGGTCTCCGGTGTGCATCCAGCGAGCGGGGTCGATCGCCTCGGCGGTCTTCTCGGGCTCGTCCCAGTAGCCGAGCATCACGCTGTAGCCGCGGGTGCGCAGCTCGCCCGCCGTGCCGCGCGGCACGGTGAGCCCGGTCACCGGGTCGGCGATCTTCACCTCGACGTGCGGCATGACCCGGCCGACCGTGCCGGTCCGCCGCTCCAGGTCGTCGTCGCGGCGGGTCTGGGTGGAGACCGGCGAGGTCTCGGTCATGCCGTAACAGATCGACACCTCCGCCATGTTCATCTCGGCGACGACCCGCTTCATCACCTCCACCGGGCACGGCGAGCCCGCCATGATCCCAGTGCGGAGCGTGGAGAGGTCGTACGAGGCGAAGTCGGGGAGGTTCAGCTCCGCGATGAACATCGTCGGCACCCCGTACAAGGAGGTGCAGCGCTCCTCCTGGACGGCCCGGAGCGTGGCCGCCGGGTCGAACGACGCCGCCGGGATGACGATGCAGGCACCGTGGGAAGTGGCGGCCAGGTTCCCCATGACCATGCCGAAGCAGTGGTAGAAGGGCACCGGCACGCAGATCCGGTCCCGTTCGTCGTAGGCGATCATCTCCCCGACGAAATAACCGTTGTTGAGGATGTTGTGATGGGAGAGCGTGGCCCCCTTGGGGAAGCCCGTCGTGCCCGAGGTGTACTGGATGTTGACCGGCTCGTCGCAGGAGAGCAGTTCCGGGCGCAGCTCGCCCGGCGTCCGGGCCAGAAGGGCGTCCCAGCTCGGGTCGTCGAAGTAGACGGCCTCGCGCAACTCCGGGCATTCGTGCCGCACTTCCTCGACCATCGCCCGGTAGTCGCTCGCCTTGTGGGCGAGGGAGGCGAACAGCAGCGAGATGCCCGCCTGCCGCAGGACGTACCCCAACTCATGTGCGCGATAAGCCGGGTTGATGTTGACCATGATCGCGCCGATGCGGGCGGTGGCGTACTGGACGAGGACCCACTCGGCGCGGTTGACCGCCCAGATGCCGACCCGGTCGCCCTTGCGGACGCCACTGCCGAGGAGGGAGCCCGCCAGCCGGTCGACGTCCGCGCCGAACCGGGCGTACGTCCAGCGGCGGCCGGTCGGCACGTCGACCAGCGCCTCCCGCTCCGGCCAGGTGGCCACGGCCCGGTCGAGGTCGGCCCCGACGGTGTCACCGAGGAGCGGGGTCGTGGAGGTCCCGTGCGCGTACGAGAGGCTGGGGAGCGGGGTGGAGGAGGTCCCGGTCCCGGACGAGAGGTTCACGCGAGGTCCCCCTCGGCGTACTCCGTGCCGCCGCCCTCCGCCGTCAGACGGCGCAGCTCCACCCGCCGGATCTTGCCCGAGACCGTCTTGGGCAGCTCGGCGAACTCGATGCGCCGGACGCGCTTGTACGGGGCGAGGACCGCGCGCGAGTGCGCGAACAGGACCCTAGCGGTCTCCGCCGTCGGCTCCCAGCCCGCCGCCAGGACGACGTACGCCTTCGGGACGGCCAGCCGCAGCGGGTCGGGGGCCGGGACGACGGCCGCCTCGGCGACCGCCTCGTGTTCGAGCAGGGCGCTCTCCAGCTCGAAGGGGCTGATCTTGTAGTCGGAGGCCTTGAAGACGTCGTCGGAGCGCCCGATGTACGTGATGTACCCGTCCGCGTCCCGCGCGCCGATGTCACCGGTGCGGTAGTAGCCGCCCGCCATGGCCTCGGCCGTACGCTCCGGATCGCCGTGGTACCCGGTCATCAGACCCACCGGGGCGGCCGCGAGATCGAGACAGATCTCGCCCTCGTCCACGTCCGGGCGGCCGGTCACCGGGTCGAGGAGGGTGACGCGGAAGCCGGGGCTGGGGCGGCCCATGGAGCCTTCCTTGAGCGGCTGACCGGGGCTGTTGGAGACCTGGACGGCGGTCTCGGTCTGGCCGAAGCCGTCCCGGACGGTGACGTCCCAGGCTCGCCGCACCGCCTCGATGACCTCCGGGTTGAGGGGTTCGCCCGCGGCGACGACCTCGCGCGGCGGGGTCTTCAGGCGGCCCAGGTCGGCCTGGACCAGCATCCGCCACACCGTCGGCGGGGCGCAGAAGCTGGTGACGCCGTTGCGGTCCATCTCGTCCATCAGGCGGGCCGGGTCGAAGCGCGTGTAGTTGTGGATGAAGACGGTCGCCTCGGCGTTCCACGGCGCGAACAGGTTCGACCAGGCGTGCTTGGCCCAGCCGGGCGAGGAGATGTTGAGATGGACGTCACCGGGCCGGAGACCGATCCAGTACATCGTCGAGAGGTGCCCGACCGGGTACGAGGTGTGGGTGTGCTCGACCAGCTTGGGCCGGGCGGTCGTGCCGGAGGTGAAGTACAGCATCAGGGGGTCGTCGGCGCGGGTGACACCGTCGGGCTCGAACACGTCGGAGGCCTCGTACGCGTGGGCGTACCGCAGCCAGTCGGCGCCGACCCCGGCGGCGCCTCCCTCGCGGGGTCCGACTCCGACTCCGACTCCGACTCTGTCTCCGGCTCCGGCTCCGCCGACGGCGATCCGGGTGTACGTGCCGGGCACCTCGTCGAACTTGGCGGTGTCCTCGGCGCGGACCACGACATGGCGGGCCTGTCCCCGGTCGACGCGGTCGCGCAGATCGGCGGGGCCGAGGAGCGGGGTGGCGGGGATGAGGACGGCGCGCAGCTTCATCGCGGCGAGCGCGGTCTCCCACAGTTCCACCTGGTTGCCCAGCATCACGACGATCCGGTCGCCCGCGCGGACGCCCCGGGCACGCAGCCAGTTCGCGACGCGGTTGGAACGGGCGGACATCTCGGCGAAGCCGACCCTGGTCTCCGTCCCGTCCTCCTCGACGATGTGCAGGGCGGTCCGGTCGTTGCCCGCCGCGATGACGTCGAACCATTCGAGCGCCCAGTTGAACCGCTCGGGCCGGGGCCAGACGAAGCCGTCGTACGCCGTCCCGTAGTCCTCGCGGTGCTGGAGCAGGAAGTCCCGGGCGGCCCGGAACTCCTCCGTCGCGCTGGTCGCGCCCGTATCGGTCATGCGTCCTCCTCGTTGCGGGACCGGTCCAGGACATCGTGTAATCAGTGACCCAGGTCTCACCACCCCCGTTCGGGGGTGAACCCGGCGGGATCTGCGGCGAGGGCGGCGAAGGAGAGCGCGGTGCGTGAGCACGTCGAATCGGTGGAGCTGCGGGGCGCGCTGCTGCGGCTGCGCCGCGCCACCGGCCTTCCGGTCGTCTTCGGCGGACTGCTGCACGAGGGGCGGGCGCTGCGGATCGCCGAGCTGAACGGGGCGGTGACCCCGGCCCTGCGCGGTCTCGCGATCTCCACCGGCTCCGGTCTGGGCGGGAAGTGCCTGGCCCTGTCCCGGCCGTGCGCCGTGACGGACTATCCGGCGGCGCGGCACATCACCCACGAGTACGACGGTCCCGTCACGGCGGAGGGGCTGCGGTCGGTGATCGCGGTCCCGGTGGTCGTACGCCGGAAGGTGCGCGGGGTGCTGTACGGGGCGCTGCGGGAGTCGCTGCCGATCGGGGAGCGGGTCTTCGACGCGGCGGTGGCGGCGGCCCGGGACGTGGAGCAGGCGCTCGCCGTCGGCGACGAGGTGCGGAGCCTGCTGGCGCCGCCGGAGGCGCAGGGGCCGCCGTCCGGGCCGTCCTGGGAGGAGGTCCGGCAGGCGTACGGGGAGCTGCGCGAGCTTGCGCCCCGGGTCGCCGACCCCGACCTGCGGGAACGGCTGCTCGCGGTGTGCGGACGGCTGGAGACGGCCTCGGGGACGACCGGCACCGCAGCCGGGGTGACCCTGACACCGCGCGAGAAGGACATCCTGGCTGCGGTGGCGTCGGGGGCGACGAACGCGACGGCGGCGGCACGGCTGGGGCTGCGCCCGGAGACGGTGAAGGGCTATCTGCGCTCGGCGATGCGGAAGCTGGGCGCGCACACCCGGACGGAGGCGGTGGCGGCGGCCCGGCGGGCGGGGCTCCTGCCCTGAGAGGGGCCGGCGGGTCCGGGGCCTGTCCTGAGGCGGAGGCTGCCGTGGGGGCCGTTCCCGCGGGGCGGGTCATCTCTCAGGGGTGTCGACGCGGATCTCGTAGGGGACATCCCTAGGGCGTGTCTTCAAAGACTCCTTGATGGGGCATCATGTGGTGCATGGTGCGGCGGCATGAGCTCTCGGACGAAGAGTGGGTTGTGCTGTCGG